>JANXMZ010000006.1 GCA_025354385.1 Bacteroidota bacterium | reverse complement strand
TTTAAAGGGGTTAATTTACTCTGAAAATCACACTAAGAACAGGGGGTCAGTTTGCCCTGAAAATAGTAGGTCTGTTTGGGCTGAAAATGGTGGGTCTGTTTCGATTGAAAAAGAGGGGTCAGTTTGACTGGATTTTGCAGTCCAGTAACAATTGTATCAAAATACTTCCTATACTTATTTTGATTTAAAAAGTGAAAAACATATTTTCTGTCAATGTCAGTATTTATTATTCTAACTTTCGCAATGTGTTGATTGATATTTGCGATGCCAAAATTTTCATTTAAATAAACAATTCTTCCTACATTTCCTGTGATAGTGATTAATAAATCATTATTGCTAATTTCACTTCTACGAAGTACAATATTGGTTTTTTCAGAAATATACATTGACTGAGATAAATCAAGTCCATTACTAGTAACACACTCACTACGCAAAAACAAAACACCTGAATTTTCCCATTTAAATCCATAAGTTGTAGGTGTGGATCCCTTTGTTATAAAGCCTGAAATTTCCTCAAGGTTCTTGCTAAACCAGCCATCAGGGAATGCATCAATATCAGTATTTTTTATTTCCATGTAAATCCCATTTTAGAAAGGTGTGCGTTTACTTTTTCTTCTAATTCTTTTAACTGAGCATCTATAACAGGCAGCGGTGTTTCATACCTATCCACTAACTCTTTTATACGCTGAGTTAAACGCTGGCTAATGCGTTCCATTTCACCTTCCATGGCAATATGCAATGTAGCCATCCATTTACAATCTATCACCAAATGTTTTACATCTTCCTCATCTAATTTTTTATAATGTGTTAGGGTTAATTTATCTAATGTTTCGGTTTGGGCTTTTAAATTGGTATTTACTTTGGCTTGTTCATCCACCAACTCTAAATACTGCTTTAAAATTGCAGCTTCACCATATTCCATTTCAGCTTCTGCAACCATTGCATAATTTACCTTTTTAGGTGGCACTGATATCACTTTTAATCTTTTTGCAACCTCTACCTTATTAATTTTATCGAAGGATGAGAAATAACCTTCATCACCACTATGTTCCTCCACCAACTCTGTTAATTCAGCTTGCAGTCTCTCCTTCTCAGCTTCTAAATTTTCAATTGCTGTTTTTTCTTTAGCGTAATACTCTTGAACTATCAATGTTGGTGGTACTAAATCGCAAGTCCAGCCCTTGTCTACTTCTACTCCCTTTTTGTTCTTTTCCATAATTCTGTAGGGTATTGCTACCCATCCATCTTCAGCTATCAAATAACAATCGTCTTGCATCACCTCCGCCCAATAATTCATGAGGTGTTGGTAGATATCGTATTTATTTAAAAGTGGTTTATCAGTATATGCTTCCAATAACTCTTCTGCTATTTCATGAATAAGTATTTTGGGTTTAAATCCTTTTACTTGTGATTTTAATTTGGCAGAAACTTTTTCAGACCATTCTTTAAACACAAGCACCATATTTTCGGAAAAGGAGGTAAACTCAGGATGTGAAAAGATGGCTTGTTTAATGGCATCCTGTTCGAATTTTGGCACATAATACCCTGCACGTTTACTTGCACCAAACAAATGCGCCTTAAGGCTAGGATAAGCCTCCCAATATTCAGTTAAATTATCAATATCAACAGCAGGTATATCGCCAAGCAAATGAGCTTCTATATCTTGTATATCTTCTGGTTCTTGGCTATCAATATAGCGTGGTATGTTTAAATTAAAATCATTTTTAGCATCGCCAATTTCATCTACCGCAACTAATCTACTAAACTTTGGTACTTCTATTTGTTTGTTAAATACATCTACAATTTTATGAATGTCTTGGTCACGCAATCGGTTCTTATTACCATCCTTCATGTAGCCTTTACTCGCATCTATCATAAAAATATGCTTGCGTTTATCTGCATCCTCTTTATCTATAACAATAATACAAGCAGGAATACCTGTACCATAAAATAAATTAGCAGGTAAACCAATAATACCCTTGATTAAACCACGGGTAATAAGATTTTTTCTTATCTCTCCTTCTGCTCCACCTCTAAACAATACACCATGCGGTAAAATAACAGCGCCCTTGCCTGTACTCTTTAAAGATTTAACAATATGGATTAGGAATGCATAATCACCATTCTTCTCTGGTGGCATACCAATTCCGGTAAAACGATTGTATTCGTCTTCCTGTGGGTTAAAACCTTGGGTCCAATTGGCTAATGAGAAGGGAGGATTTGCTACTACATAATCAAAAGTTTTTAAGTCGCCTCTTTCATCCAAAAACAAAGGGTTAGATAAAGTACTTTGCCCCTTGCGTATTTCAGCTGTTGGGTTATTGTGCAATATCATATTCATTTTAGCCAAGGCTGCTGTAGCCACATCTTTTTCTTGGCCATAAATGGTAGACGAACCTTCGCATTCATCGGCTGCTTTTAATAGTAGCGATCCACTACCACAGGTGGGGTCGTAAAATGTTAAACTTTGGTTTGCCCCCTTTTTAATACCTAATACCATTGCCAGCACCCTACTTACCTCAGAAGGGGTGTAAAACTGTCCTTTAGCCTTACCAGATTCTGTTGCAAAGTGGCGCATGAGGTATTCATAAGCATCGCCTAAAATATCATCACCACCAGCTTTATTATTGCTAAAATTAAGCGAAGGATTTTCGAAGATGGATATTAACTCACTTAGGCGGTCAATCATTTCTTTGCCCTTACCTAGCTTTTCTTCATCATTAAAACTTACAACATCAATTACATTCTGTAGGTCGTTGGCTTTAGCAAGTTCACCTATGGCTATATCTATTCTTTCACCAATATCTTTTTGGCCTTTTAAAGCAGCCATTTCTTTAAAGCTACACCCTTTGGGTACTACTATCAAAGCATAAGGGTCGTTTTCTGCCTTATCTGATACATATTTGAGGAATAACAATACCAATACATAGTCTTTATACTGCGAGGCATCCATACCACCTCTTAACGCATCTGCTCCAGCCCACAAGGAGCTATATAATTCTGATTTCTTAATAGCCATTACAACTACAAACATAATCAAAAAGCTCACTCAAAAAACAGCTAATAAATAATTAGTTATATTAGTGAATGTTTCAGAATTAATATAATTAGTTAGTTAATGTGAAATGTTAGACACAAGTAAAATAAATTAAACATAAAGAGGCATTCTATATCAATCAATAAACACAAACCAAAAACTGAATGATTTTTAGTCAAAATTTTTAAAGTTATAAACAAAAATTTTATTCCATTTTTTTTGAGTTCTAATTAAAGTTTATTTTTTTGAGCCTTTACTGCATCAACAAGCTTCGAAAACCAATAATTTAATTTTAAATAAATTTAGTATTTTTTAAATATCTAATATTTACGTTTAAACTAGTTTTATCAACATTATTCAAGGCTTACCACATCTAAATTTAACATATAATGTACTATATTTGTAGTGTAATTCAGTCAAAGAAATCCTTTAATTAATTACAATAAGTGCCCCTTAGTTCAATGGATTTAGAACATACATAACTAAGTGTAAGGTTGCAGGTTCGAATCCTGTGGGGGCCCCAATGTAATAGCCACTAACTTTTTAAGGATAGTGGCTTTTTTTTCCTTAGTTTTAAATTGCTATTTTCAAATTTGGATAAAATGGACTTTCTTTAATACCCGGAATCCACGGCTCAACTTCAAATACAGGCAACATTTCAGTAGCTTTAATTATTTCCTCAGTCATTATGGCTTTTACTTTATCTTCTTCACCTAATGGACATACAATACTATCATGAATTGTAAATATTTTCATACTTTTATATTCACTTCTAATTCGTTTAGCTATGTAATCGAGGAATATAATAGATTCTATACATTGCAATAGTCTGGGTAAAAGGGTATGGTCACCAACTTTAAATAACCTGAATACTTCAAAAACTTCGGGAGCCATATCTTTAAATATTCTTTTGTATACAGCAGAAGGTTGTGAAATAAATCCATTTTTACTGTAGGCTGTTCTTAAAAATTCCTTTTTGATTTGTTTTTTTTCAATTTCTTCACCAGTTGCTTCAAATACAGCTTTCCGATATTCTTTATATAAAGTACCAGACTGAACAAAATCGAAATACTCCTGAAACCCTTTACCACCAATGGAAAACTCATTATTAAGCATCATAATGTATAGACTTATTTCTCTTATCTTTTTATAATTCTTATTACTTATAGACCTTCTTTCCTTCATAACTTTCCCAAAAGTTAAAATTTCTGTTTTTTCCGTCTCTGTTGAATAAAATTTTGGATTGAATAATAAGCCAGATAGTAAGGGTTGAGAATTTTTCAAATCCACAGAAACTAAAGGCTGTCCATTATAAGTTATAAACTGTCTAAAATCACTTTTTAAATTTGTAAGATTCGTATGGCATCTTCCTACATTCTTATCGATATGAAACCTCCATTTTTGGTCAATAATTTCGTTTATAGCTATTTCATTGCATCTAAATTTCAAATGTGCGTTTATCGTTTTTTTACCCTCTAACTTTCCAGATTTATTGTAGACATATTGTTCATCCGTCACACTGCTATTGAAGCGATACAATTGATTGTTATAATCAAGTGCAGCGCTCGCATCTATTTTTAAATTATCATCCATACAGCTTTTAAGGTATCTATATTTTTTAGCCATTCTTACTTGAAAGGGATCAACTTTATTTAAGCTTTTAAGCAAAGTGAAGCCATTAATTTCCTTCCAGTCTTGGTCAGCGAATAAATACTTATCTGTAAATTGATAACCTGTTGCTCTTTCACCAACTATATATTGGTGATTGCTTTTTATTACATCGTTATCAAATAAGAATTGGATATATGGCTTGTAATTATTTACCTTCTTCCTTAATTCTTGTGCGTTGATAGGGATATATTCATTTCCATCATCATACAAATCCTTTGTTCTTGATGGGATAGAATTGAGCAACCCAGCGATGTAGGTTAGATAACCAATTTTAAGAGTTGAATTAGTTTCCTTAAGTAGTTTTCCCAAATCGAGATTGGTAGGAATCATTGAGTACTTTTTATTCATGCATCATCCCTTTCACATCGTTTATAGAGTAAAACAGCATTCCGTTCACCTTCTTGTACTTTAATTTTCCTGTCGCTCTTAATGTTTGCAGGGTTGATGCGGAGATGTTGAGCATTTTAATAATGTCGCTCGACCTCATCCATTCCTTAGTTTCTGTTTGTGGAGTCATCATTTTAGAAATCTCTTCTAAAAGCTCCGTTTTGAAGGCTGTTAAATCAGCCTGTGTTATAATGTTTATATTCATATGTTTCATTTTGTTTTTATACCCTTTCTAATATCTAAAAAAGGTCCAACAAATATACAACTTTAAATCGAGAAAAGCAAGAACTATTTTATTTATTTTTAGTGTTTTAACATATTTTAACAGTTAATTTTATGATTTAAATATATGGCAAAATTATTGACATATAATTCGTATAAAAATTACAACATTTTTTCCGCAAAAACAGGTGCTTCTACAGCTCTTTTTTCTATGGTTGAATTAATACTTTTCACACGAAATCCTCCAATGGCACCTTTTTTAGTTTTTATCCTACTCAACTCCATTAACAGTCTCGCCTGTCTGACCGCTTCAACTGGCGTTTTTACTATCCAGTCAATATTTGATTGCAAGAAGCATTTTTTTAATAGTTCAAGGATTTCGGTGGGTGTGTATACTTTTCCGATAACAAAAAAATGATTTATCATTATTCTGGTACCAAAATCTTCACCTGTCACCATAAATTTCATTTTTTTCTTCAGATTGTTGTATTTTCTCCTATCTCTAAAGATAACACCATTGTTGTTTACTAAAGAATCTAACACTCTTGTTAAGATATCTTTCGGTTCAAGATAGTTGCTGTATTCCAAAATAAATTTAAGTATATCTGTAGGCTTCCCTTAAATTCGTCCAAAAGAGAGTAAAATTTTGTATATTGTTGATATCCTCCCAAGATTAAGACCACTCAAATATTTGTTATTAATATTTAAAAAGCTAAACTAGTGTTATCAAATCGAATTAAATATTTATTTTGCACGAATATGTATTTAAAAATTAGGTATTTAATTTTCAAAAAAACGTTTATTAATTACTATTTATTTATTCAAATTATTGTACTCTATTTGCCTACACTTTATTTCTATTACAAAATTACAGCTTATTGTTTTGTGAATTAAGTTTAAAAGAGAAATTTTTTAAATAAATTTTATATATGTCAAAACAATTACAAAATTGTATTCCAATAGAATTTGGAGTCCAATCAAATCGAAGTAACTTTATGTTACACAATCTCGCAAAAAGTTTTAAATATTTTAATATCTCCTATTCAGAATTGAGACGTAGATTATTTTTATTCATTTTTTTTCTTCTAATCTATGAAAATTCATTTGGAACAGCAGCTTCTTCAACATTAGCAATTAATATTTCCACAACTGGAGCAAGTTCGGCGCTTTTTTGTGTAGGCGATAAATTTACAGTTTCTGCAACTGTTACAAATGCTAATTATTGTAGTACTGGGAGTCAACCTAGTAATTCACTTTTTAAATGGAAATATAAAATTGGAATTAGTGGAGCAACTCAAACAGGTACAGGTGCATCATTTGATATTCTATATTCAGACATTTCAGTAACTCAATCGTGCACAATTACTTTTGAAGCAACGGTTTCTGGAGGCACAGAGAGTAGTGATTGTAGTACTTCGGTTATAAATCATAACCCATCTTCGACTAAAACCTTTGATTGGACTGGTGACCAAACACTCAACCAAGGACTGAAATTTACAGACTATAATGGTTCAACAACAACTTCTATATATAGTATATGTAAAAACAATCCAATTAGAATAGAAACAAGAGGTAATAATTGGGATCTAGCTGAGGTAGAAATTTCAGGAGATGGAATAAGTACTGTTGTAAAAGGACAATGGGTTCGTCAGCCTATAACTCCTACCGGTACAGGTACAGTGACCTATAATGTAAAGGGTAAAACAACTAATGGCTGTCCAATTGAAAAAACAGAAGATATTACTGTTTATGACCTTCCCACAATAAGTATATCTTCTAATAAATCTCCAGTTTGCAAGGGGGAAACAATTCAATTAACAGCCTCGTCAAGTGGCTCAAATACATATTCCTGGACGTCAACAGCAGGGGGAGGGCTTTTATCTACAACGGGATCTGTAGTTTCTGCTACACCTACCACAACAGGTGGTCCCAATAAGACTTATACAGTAGAAGTTACTAATTTAACAACGACATGTAAAAATACTCAATCTATCGGAATTGCTTTAATTGATCTTCCAATTCCAACATTTACAACATTAATTACTCTACGTACAGCCACCTTTACAAATACCACTCCAACATATAGTGGTCCGGGTGGGGCAATTGAATATGTTTGGGATTTTGGTGATGGTTCAATTCCATATATCACATCTACAACTCTACCTTTTTCACATACTTATTTATTGGCTCAACAATATACTGTTACTTGCACTATTAGACTAGTTTCTTTAGTTTGTGCCTCTCCTCCAACCCCAATGACTATAACAATTGATGCTACACCAATTCCTAATTTTTCAATGCCTTTAGCTAGTTGTTTGAAAGATGATGGCGGGGGAAGTGGATCGTATAACACAGTAAATTTTACTAATACAACAACATCGAATCCATCAGGAAAAGAAGGAACATTTAGCTATATTTGGGATTTTGGTGATGGTTTTACTAAGAACGCTACTTTTGGAGCTTCGATTACCCACGAATATCACACAGATGGAATTTTTACTGTTAAATTGACTGCAACAAATTCAACAGGAAGAGAAACAATTTTTATTACAAAAAATATTTCAATAGACCCTAATCCATTTATAAGTCAATTTACTGTGACAGGAAATTGCCAAGCATCATCAATTGATTTTCAAGACCAGACTCATCAATACCATATCTTACCTGAAAAAGTTGAATGGGATTTTGACGGGAATAGCTCAATTGATGCAACCTATACATCTTCAAATGTTCCACCAACTCCTGCATATAAACATTATTTTTGGACATTTAATAGTGCGAATACCTACACTTCCCTTTTGAAACTTACTTATACCACTACAGGATGTATTTCAACAATTACTAAAAGTGTTACCATTGATGCCAAACCAACTCCATCTATAACACTATCAAATACCGAAATGTGCGAAAATACAGCCACTCCAATTAGTTTTTCTACAAATTCATATTCAGAATATTCCTGGGTGTATACGCCTGTATCAAATACATTAAGATACTCAACTTTACAATCTTCAAACATAACAACACCTTGGATTGAAGTAGGAAATAATCAAAAACTAGCTTTAAAAGTTAAATCTAGTCAAAATTGTTGGTCTGATGAAGTCTCTAGTTTAATTGATATTTGGCAAGCTCCTGTAAGTAGCTTCACAAATACAACTGTTTGTGATATTAATGACAATTTAACTCAATTTAGCAATACTTCTACCGGACCTGGTACCTTAAGCTATTTTTGGGATTTAGGAAACGGAGGAAGTACATCAACTACGACTAGTCCATCATTTGATTATCCTGCCGGAAGTTATAATGTTAAATTAACTACAACTGAAAGCAATCATAATTGTTTTGCAGATGTGACTAATTCTGTAACTGTAAAACCAAATCCAAATGTTGATTTTACTATTAGTTCAACAAGATGCGAAGGACAGGCAATAGATTTCACAGATATTTCATCCTTAGCAGGAAATACAATTGCTTCTCGATTATGGGATTGGAATAATGACGGTACTTATGATTTAACAACGACAAATGTTATCTCACAAAACACTTATTCATCTGCTGGTAACTATTCTATAAAATTAAAAGCAACTGCCTCAAATAGTTGTTATGATACAAAAGTAAGTTCTATTACAATTTATCCGAAGCCAAACGTACCAACTATTACAATACCTACCAATAGCAATAATAATACAAATTTAATTTGCGCTGGTGAATCATATACACTTAATGCCAATCCATCTTCTGGTTTTTCATATTCTTGGTTTTTTAATGGTAATGATATGGGTAATGGTTATTACTCATCATCTATTAGTGATGTAGGTAATTTGCCATTACCTGATGCTCGACCTTATGCTGTTAGAATTACCAATGGAAATGGATGTTATAATACATCTGCAACAACTACGGTTGGTATTAAACGTCTAAATACAAGCATCATAATTTCAAATGGCAATAATATCTTATGTAAAGGTGCAACAGCTACCTTAAGCGGATCAGCATTAACAATGACACAAACTTATCAATGGAAAAAGGATCCATATAATTCATTAACCCAAACTTTTTCAGGTACTTATTCAAATGTTGGTACAAATAGTCAAACGCATTTAGTTGATGATGCGAATGAAGGTCGATATAAATATTTGGCTACTTATCATATTGCAGGTAGTTTTAATGATTGTTCAGATGAATCCTCAACAATAGATATTATTGATGCCCCACCTCTTACTTTAAATTATACGGGTGTTGTTAATATTAATGTAAATGCTCCACAAAGTTTAAGTTTTGTTTATAACCCTTATCCAACTTATACAAGTTTTAAGTGGTACAGAAATGGTTTATTGGAGAGTACTGCAGCAGGTTTCCTTGTTACAAAACCGGGTAAATACTATCTTGTTGCACTTGGAAGTTGTGGGTTTGAGAAAAGCAACTTAGTTGAATTCAAATATGATTGTAATGCAGTAGGGTATTATGGTGGTTATACAGGATCCCAAACTTTTACAACTACAACTACCATTACTGGTCTCCCTACAATTAAAATTAATGGTGATTGGACTATCTCTGCAGCAGCGACTTTAAATTTAACTAATTTAAATATCGTTGTTAGTAATTGTTCGAAAATAATAGTTACTAGTGGAACACTTAATATAAATGGTTGCACAATCACTGGATGTACTCAATGGAATGGATTAATCTCCAGTTCAACAAGTAGTACTATTAATATTAACAGTAGTTCGATTTCAGGAGCAGTTGTTGGTGTTGCTTCTGAAAGTGGAGGTATCATAAATGCAAATCAATCCCAATTTGATAATAATAATTTACATATTGGATTTGGATCAAGTTTGACAACCAATACTTCAACTATATCATTTTGCGATTTCGGTGATTTAAATTTAAGTTCAGCTGGTTGTACACACCCTGATTATCCTGGGTATTCCTATGTTAATCATCCATTATTATATTTAGAAAATGCTAAGGGCGTATCATTAATAAACAATAAATTAAATTGTTTTAATACTAATAGTACAAACAAGATTGAAGGAATACAAGCAAAAAATTGTGAATTAATGGATATTAGTTATAATTATGATGAGGGTTTCTTAGATAGAGGAATCAATATCAGACAAGGTAATTTAATGACTTTAACTAATAATACGTTTGGGTTTTCATTGTCAGCTCCATTGAATTTATATACATCAAGACTTGGATGGTTTAAAACAGGTTTATTATTAACTGATGCGAAAGGTAGCGATGTCGAAAGGAATCTAATCACAAATGCAGATGAAGGTATTTCATTTTATCAAAATACACTTGTACCAGTAACAAATAGTAATATTGCTAAAAATCGTATGGAAAATTGTAATTGGGGTTTGGTAACTGCTACTAAAGAAAATCCAGTATTATCATCATACCCTTATCAAAATAGCAGTACACAAAATCTATATGTTACTGTAAATTGCAATAGTTTTAATTATAATTTATGCGGGTGGGTAGGAAC
Organism: Bacteroidota bacterium; assembly: GCA_025354385.1. GTDB lineage: Bacteria > Bacteroidota > Bacteroidia > NS11-12g > UBA955 > JABMMZ01. Next base: position 26,649 of record JANXMZ010000006.1, on the reverse strand, counting down.
AGGAAAATATAATAATCAAGGTAGTTTGGGATTAGCAACTGGCAATTCTTACATTAACAACAATCAATGGAATGTTTGTGTTGCTGATAATGGACATACCTATTTCAACAACTCATCGGCATCAGACGATTGTTACAGTGCTTCAAATCCCAATATAATTATGGATGGCAATACTTATACTTCAACAAACTATACAACATTATGCTTAAGTCAAACAACTGGAGGACCCAATACATGTAATGGGAATAAACGAAGCTCACATGCATCAAGCAGTGTTTCAAATATTGATATTTCAAACAAAATTGTTGTATCATCATTTCCAAATCCATTTGACAACAATTTACAATTAAAATTCAACGGATTGCAACTTCAAAGTACATTCAATATTAAAGTATTTGACGTAACTGGTAAGCTAATGGTCGAGAAAGTTGCAAACTTGAACGAAAACGAAGTGTTCAATATAGACTCAGAAATGTGGGTAGATGGTTTATATGTCCTACAAGTAATGCGTGACAATGAGGTAATATATACTCAAAAACTAATTAAAGTAAATAATTGAGTTCTAATGTTAAAATTAAGGCTGTATTTTGTACAGCCTTAATTTTTAGCGTTTTATTTTATTTTTCCATATATTTGTACTAATTAAAATTTGAAATCTATAATTTTCATATTTTCTGTTTTCTATTTTGCTAATCTCTTTGGACAATTTGGCAATGTATGGCCTGTTGGGAAGATGCAAGGAATTGACTTTAATTCTAAGTCTGCAAGAATCATTAAAACTGGAATTAATAATGATAGTTTGTCAAACCCATTAAGAATTAGTGAATCTTATTCAACCGCAATTAGTGATTGTAATGGGCAATTGTTATTTTACACCAATGGTTTTGATCTTTGGAATAAAATTGATACAATAATGGATAACGGTAGATTACAATTCATTAATCGTTCAAGCGTTGGTTCACATAATAGAAACTGTTTAATAATTCCAATCCCCAATAATGACAACCTTTATTATGTTTTCTATTCTGTTTATTTAACAGATAACAATTCAAATAATGGATTAAAAATGGCGTTGGTGGATTTATCTAAACAGAATGGATTAGGAAGTGTTATCTTCAAAGACTCAGTTGTTGATTCAAATATTATTCCTAGTTCAAATTTAACCTATGCTAAAAATGCAAATGACACGGATATTTGGTTAATTGTTTCTGCTAACCAAAATACTATGTATTCATTTAGAATTACTTCTGCAGGATTGACAAAAAAACCTGTATTTAGTAGTGTTTATTCTAATAATCCATTTTCGAAAAAAGGATTATTCAATTTTGAAGAAAGTGGTTACATCAATATGACTCTGGATTTTCGAAAATTGGTGGTAACTAACATTACTCCTCAAATAACCATAAATGGAAATGTTTTAATCTATGATTTTGATAGAATGACGGGAAAGTTTAGTAATGAAAAAACAATTGTGGGGTATAATGAATTTAAAGATGAAATAGTAAAGTGCAGTGCATTTTCTCCTAATGATTCATTAATTTATTTTAGTTTACATCCCACACTAAATAATAAGGGTAAATACTTTAGTAGAATATTACAATACAATAGATTTTCTGGATCAAAAGGAGTTGTTAAAAGTTTCTTGCCTCCAAGTGGATTTACCGTAGATCCCGTTTCGTTTGAGTATTTTGCAATCAAAAATGCACCTGATGGTAAGATTTACATTTTTTTACTCAACAAAATATACAGAATAAATCAACCAAACAAGAAAGGAACTGCTTGTAATATTAACTATTGGGATAGTTTAAATCTAATGAATTACGGCAATATTCAGCATGCAAATGACTTAAGGATTTTTGCTTTACCCAATGTTTACATGCCACAACTTAAACTTTATTTTAACAGCAGTACTGAATTAAATCCTTGCACGGACTCAACAAGTTTAACGTATTGGGGAGATACGACATACTATAAATTAGTTTGGTATTTTGGTGATGGAGATAGCTTGGTTCAAGTTTCTCCTAATATAAAAAATGGCATGAAAATAAGGCATCAATATGTTAAAGATGGCAATTATGAGGTTTCGCTCAAAAGCTTTCATGCAGTATGTAATCTCAAAAAAGTGTATGCAGATAGTATTATTGTGAAGAGAAATCCACAAAAAATTATTTGGCAACCTCTTTCTCCTCATCATGGTTGTTATTCAGACACTGTTCTTGTAGCTTTGAAAAATAATTTGGCTAATAAACTAAATATTAATTGGGGTGATTCACAAAATGATACTATTTCAATAAATGATGTATCATTGGATTCAATTCGACACACTTATTTAACCAATTCGGTTTTCTACAGGCAAATCATGCTTTCTTCAGTTAATGGATGTATTATAAAATGGAAGGATACTGTTACTGGAAGTTTTAATCCTAAACCAATTCAAAAACTCGTATTAAACGGAAATTCACTCTTAAGTTCACCTTTGCAATTTAATAGCAAAATATTAATACAGGCTTGTGAGCCAGAAAAGATTTCAGTCAGTGATACAGGCGGATTAGTAAAACAGATTAATGTTCATTGGAATAATGGGGATAGTACTATAGCTGGTTATATAGTCAGCAATTTGATATTGAAAAACAACATTTCTAGTCCTTTTACATTTGGACTTAATACCATTAAAACTACCAATATTTATGGATGTACACAATTAGATACTTTTTACTCTAAAATTTATGCAAAACCTAAAGCAATATTTGCATTTGATTTTGACAGTTTATGTTTAAGAAACAATAATTTTAAAATTAGGAATAATGTTATTTACAGCGGTTGGAGTGATAGTTTGAAAAACAATATTGATTGGGGAGATGGTAATACAAATAATCAAATAAGTCATAACTATTTGCAATCTGGAATTAAACCTATTCAAATTATTACAAAAGGGGAATTTGAGTGTTCAGATACATTTAAGAACATAGTTGTGGTGATTGATCCTCCAAAAGTTGACGTTTCCGTATTAACTCCAATGCAGTGTTTTAATAGCAATAATTTTGAAGTAAAGACAACTAAAAATGATAAATACAATGTTAATTGGGGTGATAAGCAACGTTCGACATTAGTAAATAAGACAGCTTCTCACCATTATTTAAATTCAGGAATTTATAGTTTAATTGCAGAAGCTGAAAATTCATTCGGATGCAAAGATTCAATAATTCTAACCTTAAACGTTGTACCTCATCCTAAGGCCTCATTTATTTTAAAAGATTCTACCTCATGTTTGCTAAATAATAAGATAGATGTTACTACGAATACTCTATTTTCTAATATGGATTCTGTGAGTAGTACTTTATATTTAGGAGATGGTTGGTATTTTAAACAAAAGAGTGGTAATTTTAACCAAACATATACTTATACACAACCTAAAGCATATAGAATAAAACTCATAGTAGAATCTACACAAGGTTGTTTGGATTCCGTTGAACATTCAATGGATATATTTCCATCACCCTATTTTTCTAATAGTTTTAATAATTCTATTTGCCTGGGTGATTCAATAGTTCTAACAGATAATTGGAAGAGTAGTGATAAGTTGAATAAAATAACCTGGCAAATTCAAAGTGGTGTGCAATATGTCAAAATTTTAAATTCAGGAACCGATTCTACAATGTTCAAATACAAACCAACTAATACAGGTTTATTTAACATTTCGACTACTGCGGACAATACTTATGGTTGTAAATCACAAGGAATAGCCACATTTAACATATTCCCACATCCGATAGCCGACTTTGAATTTATAAAAATTGAAAGTAATTTGAATGAAGTAAATTTTCAATTTAAAGACAAAAGTACTCATGCAACAAATTGGAACTGGAACTTTAATTTACATGGTAATAATGGAAGTTCATTTTTACAGAATCCAAATTACACATTTATTGATACAGGGCAAGCAACAGTTACACTTAGAATAACAGATGACAATAACTGTAAAGATACTATAACTAAAAAAATATTAGCCTACCCAAGTTTCAATTTCTACTTTCCTAATGCCATGACCATTAATCAAGATGGGTTAAATGAATCCTTTGGAACAAATGCACCGCAATTTGTCAGAGATTTTCAATTAGATATATTTAACCGATGGGGTCAATTAATTTATTCAACGAAAGATAAGTACGAAAACTGGCAACCTGATACAGAAGGTGTCTATGTCTTTAAAGTTTATATTAAGGATTTATTTTTAAAACAGAGCAATTATTCAGGTACTGTTACTGTTCTAAAGTAACCTCAAAACAATTAATTAAATATTGGGACTGTAGTATTAATTTTCTACATTTGTAAGAATGAAAATAAGTTTTAAAACAGCGAATGGTTTATTGATTTTAGTTGTAACTACTTTGATAGCTATTAGTTGCCATAAGGATAAATCAACCAATGAAACGACTTCTGTTTTTATTGGCCAAAGTTTTCAAGGAGGAATTGTTGCTTATATTTTGCAGTCTGGGGATCCTGGATATAAATCTGGTGAGACACATGGAATTATAGCTGCGCCAGTTGATCTTGATTCAGCTCTAGTATGGGGTTGCGAAGGGTTAGCAATTGGTTTCACTGATAGCTTATTAGGTTCGGGCAATGAGAATTCGAACAAAATAGTAGCTGGCTGCAATATAACTAACACTGCAGCTAAAATTTGCCTTGATTTGGACATTCATGGTTACAATGATTGGCATCTTCCTAGTAAGCAAGAATTAAATAAACTATTTATTAATAAATCTTTAATAGGAGGGTTTAATAAAAGCGCTTCATATTGGAGTTCTAGTGAGTATTCTGGAATATTTGCTTGGAGACAAGATTTCATTGGGGGATTTCAGTTTAACTATTATAAATCTGCCTCATCTTATATAAGAGCTGTTAGATCTTTTTAATAAGCATTTTATCTAATTAAAATAAAGTTATTCCTATGATCTTGTAAGTGCAACAAATAAGTGCAACTCATATTTTCAATTGGCTGTAAAAAATCAACAAGCTCTGGTGGAGGAACAACACCAGCAACATCTAACAAAGACATTGATAATTTTAATACCATTGATGGAGTTACGAATTATCATTATTCATATCCTGCATGGCCAGCACCTACGGTGTCCTGTTCAAATACTTTAAACCTTTTTATGTGGGATAATAAAAATAACAATGAACCAGATTTTAGCTCAAAAGCATACATCCAATCAACACTTGTACTTGGAGACACCGCAGAAACAATTACAGTATATCATAAAAACAATGGCGTTATTTCAACATACTATTTAACAAGTTTTAACAAATCTGTTTACAAAAAAAATACTTTAAATGGTGTAACCAGTGAAGAAATAAAAAATTTAAAAATGTATAAAAACATTTCAGATACAACTGGACCATTTAAGTATGTTTCGGCAAAATGGACATGTAATGGGAAATAAATTAAAACGACATTAAAAATGCTAATCCCTTCGTCGCAAGTAAAAAAATTATACTCAGGAAAGGTTTTCCTTATAATTACCTTAACTTTTGCTTTCACTTGTCTTAATGCCCAAGACAGGGGACGGCCAAGTGATGCCTATCCAGACTCGATTGAAGAACCTTCTGAGTTCGAAAAAAAAATTGAACACTATTTTGGAATAGCCGGTGTAATAGGAATACTTATTGGCATTGGATATCTTTGGGGACAATACAATTACGAAAAGAATAAATATTTTCCAATGTTAGATGAGATTGAAAAATATAAAAAAGACAATGCTTATGCTCAAAAAAATTGGATTATGTATTATGAGGAAAAAGTTGAATTGGATTCTAAAAACAGTATTTTAATTAAAGAATTAGAAGTAGTTAGTTCTAAAAACGAGCAATTAAAAACTGATTTAAAAACAAACATTGAAATGTGTGACCGATTGAGGGCAAGAATATTAGATTTACGTTCCCAATTACCACCTGACGCACTTGAATTATCCCTTTTTGGCATAAGTCCAGAGTAAGATAATTATTAATTTAATCTGTTGTAACAGTATTACCATTAGAAATTAATGTAGCTTTATCTGTAAGTCCTTGGCCTATAGGTGGAGCTGCAGGATTAAAATTTAAAGTAATGATTAATGAATACAATAAGATTAATCTGCGAATACTCAAAGTGTCGCGAATATTTTGCAACAAACAATATAAAAAAGAAGTTTTGCGGTCAGTAAAGTAAAAATACAAGTAAAATGACCAACATGAAATTATTATACAAATTATTCATCAGTTAAAGTCTTGGATAATTTTACCGAGTATCTGTTTTCACCATCGGATTGATATTTCATAAAACTTAGAAAATATTCACCCTTTTGATAAATAAAGTGCAGCTCTCCCGAACTATCACTGTAGCTTTTAAATGATTTATAACCTAGTTTTTTAGCATCAGCAAGTAGCAGGTCGTAGTTAGATTTTACAGCCATCCTACAAACTACCCAGGTAGTATTTAAGTTTCCTTGTTTAATGTTTACCATTTGCTTTTTAACTTTGTTAGTCCAAGTATTTCCAAGAACACGCACAAAAGCAGAATCACTCCAGAATTTTGCTTCAAATCCTAATTCACTTAGAAAATTATCTCTAAATTCTAAATCCTTATTTTCATATAATTTCACAATTTGATTTACACCAATTATTTGACTCCTAAGTAAACTTAAATTAAAAAATAAAGTGCCAATGAGTATTATGAATTTCACACGAATTTGTTGAATTAATTGTTGTTAATAAATAAGTTATTAGTTTACCCTTGCGAAGATAATAAATGTTTAACACAAAACTTTTATTATTATTCAGTCAAAGTTTAATTTAGTGAAAATTCTTTTTAAGAATAAAACAGTTTTTAGCATTCTGAATAAGTAGACTTTCTAGGACATCTTGTTGATTTTAAAGCATTTATTCAATTTCACTCAAATAAATTTCAAGCTGTTTCCTATTTTATTTAGAAATTGAAGTAATAAATCTGTACTTTAGGTTTTATAAAAAATGAAACCGATCATTGTCGACATCGTTAAAAGCGAAACTTTTGAAGAATATAAATTATTTTTAGATAACATCACTGAAGCTGAACAGGCTTTAAAAGATTTTGATTCCAAGGTAATTTTTCAAGATGAAATGGCAATTCGATGGGCAATAAAATATGAAGATTTAGGCCTCCTATTAACTCAGCAATATTTCATTACTAAGATTTATCATGATGAAATGTTACCATACGAAATAGAATACAAAGGTAAAACTATTACACTTGATGATGTGCGCCCAGCATTTAGATTTGAAGCATTATTTATGGAAAATTACTATTTCTCATTTAATTATTTTAGAAACTTGGTGAACAAGTATTATGATATAGAAGAACCTGAAAAGAAGTACTATTTGAGTTTTTACCTAGAGGAGCTTGGGCTGTTAAATTTCTACAAAAAAGAATTGTAAGTTTTTAGAGTGTTCAAACCTTGTCCTTTAGGTTTGAATATGAGAAAAACTCAAAATTCAGGTTCCTCCTGAATTTATTATTGTTGTTATCAAATTTTGTAGGCTGGATTAAAATCTAACACTTTATCCAACATCATATTTTTATCCGTAAAATGTCGATATATGTTAATTAAGCGAGTTTTAAAATCCTCCTCACTGTAATAGCATGGCAGTATCTTTATACAATTCTTAGACTCAAATATACTCTTTAGTAAAACTCCATCAGATAAGCCGCAAGAATGCCCTACAATTGCTACCTCAAATGGTTTATCATTCACAAATTTCATGGTTTTCTGATGGTTATCTGTATTGAAATACTGGATTAATTTAAAGTGTTCAAGAAATTGGTCATGGTCAGTATCCTCAATCAATTTATTGGATTCATAAGTTGCGTTACCACTTCCAAATATAATTGGATTCTTTTTATTCCCTAGGAGACCATGTATATCTATTCTGGTTACCCTCCGAGACAATTCGTATGGCATACATTTGATATATTTTTCAGCTGTAGAGGTGTAATTAAAGTTTAGAAATAATATCTCATTTACAGGGTCATTGAATAATGGTGTGTGCCCTATAATAATTGGTTCTGCAAACAGAGAAAGAAAACTTGTTTCAGATTTTGAATACATTATTCTTGGATTTACTTCAGATAGAAGGTATTCTTCTAATTTTATTTTAAAGTTTTCAAACTCACTATTTAGATTTTCTAAAGACCTTTCTACATTTAGTTTATTTATTCTATACTCATCAGCATATTTTGAGAGCACTCTAAATAAGGTCTGTTCAACATCAAGCCATTTATATTCTCCATTTTTTATTAGCAGAGTCTTCAAGAATTCTCCTTTTATTGTGAATTTCACTGAATCTTTCATCGACCCTTTAAAAAATGATCGTATACTATTTAAATCCATAGTATCAATGAAATTATTTTTTTTCCAAAGCTCGAATTGGTTAGCATCTGTGAACTTAGTCAGGCTTGTTTTAAAAGTAAACAAATCATTATCCTGTTCGTGATCACTTAATTCTAAATCTTTAAAAAATGGCTTTAAATACCACAACATAAAATCTTCAAACCTTGATGGCAGTCCATGGTTTATATCGAATCCATTCCCTAAAATAATTAATCTGTTCATTGGTTAATTCACGAATTTAAGCAATAGGATTGGACTAAAAAAAACAGGGCTAAATGAATAGCCCTGTTAGTAAATTTGTTAAGCTAAGGTAGCCTTGAGTTTCTGCATATCGTCTGCTAATTTCCTATCCAAAATTTTCGCATAAGAACTGGTCATCACAGTATTGGTATGTCCCATCATTTTCGCAATGGTTTCAATTGGTACGTTATTGGCCATTGTAATTGTAGTTGCAAAAGTATACCTCGCAACGTGAAAGGTTAAATTCTTGCTAATCCCACAAATATCTGCCAACTCCTTTAAATAAGCATTCATTTTCTGATTACTTAAAACAGGTAATAATCTTCCATTGTTAACACAAACAGGATAACTGCTATACCTATCCAGAATATCCTTGGCCTCTCTTAGCAAAGGAATTTTACTTTTAATATCAGTCTTGGTACGGTTAATATCAATCCACAATTCACCATCAATTCCTGTTACAATATTTTCCTTTGTTAACTTTGCACAATCAACATAGGCTAGCCCTGTGTAGGAAGAGAAAACAAAAATATCTCTTACAAGCGCTAATCGTTCAATGGAAATTTCTTTATCACACAAAGCTTTTAATTCCTCTTTCGATAAGAATTGTTTTTCAATCACTTTTAATTTTGTTTTAAAATTAATGAATGGGTCTTTCTCCATCCATGCATTCGCCAATGCTATTTTTATGATTTTCTTAAATAGCTTGATGTATTTTACCACAGAATTATTAGTAAGTTTTTTATCTGACCTTAGATAAAAATCATAATCAGATACAAAGCTATGCTCAATTTGCTTTAACGGAATATCATTTAACTGATACTTGGATTTTAGAAATGCTTTCAAATGTAATTCAGAAGTTTTATAGCCTTTAATTGTTGAGAAAGTGTAATCAGTTCCTAAAAGTGAATTCATCTGACTTTTGTGATGGGCTATTACCTCAAATAACATTTTTCCTTTCTCATTAATTCCCAATAAAGAATTCTTAATGGCGTTAGCTGTTACAGACTTATCTGAATCTATGAGCTTTCTTTGATGGTCTAGAACCTTACTTCTCAATGTATCGATGTAGTGATTGAGTGTTTTGGATTCTTCGTTAGTACCTCGTGCCTTTCCTGCTAATGGATTCCATCTTGCAGGGTCTATTTCACGTTTAATACTCCATTCTGTTCTGCCTCCGTCTACTGTAATACGGAGATAAATTGGCACTTGGCCTGTAATTGGGTTGGTTTTGGCTTTTCTTAAAAAGAAAAGAATGCCTAATGTTTTATTCATATTTTAGTGGTGCTAAGTTACAAAAAAGAATTGATATTTCCAAATTTTTTAGCATATATTTTACTGATTTTAAGATAATTATGCTAAATATTCTGATTTTCTGGTGAACCAGATTTACAAAGTAAATTAGGTCACCGAATAGTTCACCTAAAGATTGGTTGTAGAAATTAAATTTGGTAGGTGTGTAGAAACAAAAATCCCCGTAAACATTAAATTTACGGGGATTTGTTTTTGCTAAACGCTTGATTTGTAGTCCGTAGGGGAATCGAACCCCTCTGTCTGAGATGAAAACCCAGTATCCTAACCGATAGATGAACGGACCAAATTTTTAGGACTGCAAAAATAATAAAAAAAATCAATTTTCAAAACCTCTCGTAAAAAAAAATAAAAAATAGGTGTTTCTTGCATTTATTAAGCCGATTAAATTGTCAATTCCAGTCATCCTTCAAATGACTACTCGCCCTCACAGCATCGCAATTCCTTGCTGTGCCTACCCCCGCAACACCTTACTCCCATTTTCAAAATGTAAGCAAAGTTGCAAGGCATTATTTAAAAAAAATTGTACATTTGCACTCGCAAAATTTAAATAAAAAAACAATGATAAGAGTAGCAATTAATGGATTTGGCCGTATCGGCCGCATGGCTTTCAGAGTAATGAGCCAAAGAAATGACATTGAAGTAGTGGCCATCAACGACCTTACTGACAACAAAACTTTAGCGCATTTGCTAAAATTTGACTCTGTTCACGGTAAATTTACCGGTACTGTTGAGTATACTGCCGATGCCCTTATCGTAAATGGCAAATCTATTGCCGCCTTAGCAGAAAGAAACCCCGCTGCTTTGCCTTGGGCTGCTATGAATGTTGATGTTGTGCTCGAATCAACTGGTCGATTTACCGATGTTGAATCTGCTGGTCAACACATGACCGCAGGTGCTAAAAAGGTAGTGATTAGCGCACCAGCAACTGGCGAAATGAAAACCATTGTTTTAGGTGTTAACGACCATACATTGGATGGTACAGAAACTATCGTTTCTAACGCTTCTTGCACCACCAACTGCTTAGCACCAATGGTTAAAATATTAGATGATTTATGCGGTATTGAGAATGGTTTCATGACCACCATTCACGCCTATACATCTGACCAAAACTTACAAGATGCGCCTCATAAAGATTTAAGAAGAGCCAGAGCTGCTGCCTACAGTATTATTCCTACAAGCACAGGTGCTGCTAAAGCTGTTGGTTTGGTGATGCCTCACCTAAATGGCAAATTAAACGGTAACGCTATGCGTGTGCCTATTCCAGATGGTTCTGTAACCGACTTTACTTGTAATGTTAGAAATATTAAAAGCAAAGACGAAATAAATGCTGCGTTCAAAGTTGCTGCGAATGGCGCCATGAAAGGCATTCTTGAATTCTCAACAGACCCTTTGGTTTCCATTGATATCGTTGGCAATGCTCACTCTTGTGTTTTTGATAGCGACTTAACTATGGTGATTGGTAACACCGTAAAGGTTGTTGGTTGGTATGATAACGAGGCCGGTTATAGCAACAGAATTGTTGATTTAATGGCAAAAATAGCAAAATAATACAAAAAAGCGTTCCGTTGGGCGCTGATTCACAATATATAAAAGCTGAAAGGAATCTTTCAGCTTTTATTTTGCCCAAAAATTACCTATGTTTGTTTTTTGTCTTTTTCACCTCAATATGGAAAAATAACCCTTACCAGTTGCTTCTTATTCTTTTTGCTGGTTATAGGCCCCCACCTTATGGGGCAGGGCAACAAATTGAGTATTCAGATTACACCGCCAAAAAATCTTAGTATTTGTGGCATCAATGATACTGCTACTATACAAGCTTTTAATATTACTGCAGGCAGTATTAACAGTATTAAAGTAACGCTTAACTTACCGCCTGGCACCTTTTACATTAAGGGCAGTGTAAAAGGAAACAGCATTACGGAAAGTAATGTTTCTAATTTAAATCAACCCATTTTCAATGCCCCTAATTTGGCCATCGCCAATAATTTTAGTTTCAGGGTTTCGCTCACTGCTGCTTGCGGTTTGTACAGTTATATCAGTGGCAATAATACCCCAGTTATTAGTGCACGCATTGATTATTCTGGTAATTTTGATGTAGGCTCCTCGCTCCCGTTTTCTGCCAAAGTTCCTTCTATACTTATTTCATCTATTACCAACCAGTCTTATACCGGCAATGTTGGTGATGTTTTAATGAGAAGCATCACAATTGGCAACTATGGCAAAGGACCACTTCGCTCATTAACACTCAAACGCATTAATGGCAAAGATTTAAAAACGTATGGTGTAAACAAGGGCTCCAACACATATAAAGCGGATTCTATAACCACCGTTTTTGGTCCTGCAGATTTTAAAAAAGTGGGCAACCTAGATACCTTCCTCGATCAAAACGAAACCATCGTTGTAACGGATACCAGCAAGGTATTGGCCTGCAAATATTTAACGACTAACTACGAATTGTATTGGGGATGCCAAGGCAGCATTTGTCAGCTTGTGAAAAATTCCGGCATTGTCATCATCAGTTCTCAAAGCCCTAATATTGTCACTTTTCCTGCGCCTGCCTACCCTGTTTGTTATAACAACAAAAATAATCTTCAATTATTAAAAGTAACAAATAACGGCCAAAAGCCTGCATTCAATACCCGAGTAACAATTGACCAGGGATATTATTACGAAATGTCGAGTTTGGATACCAATAGCCTTCAAATAAAAACAGGTTGGAAAGGCACTTGGACCAAACCTATCATTGATAGTTTTGGTTTGTGTTATTCAGCCACAGGCATATACATTTGTTTGGGTAATAATCCTATTGGCGCTTTCCGATTGCGTTTGGGAACTATTAATCCAAAGGATACCGTTTATATCAGTTTCAAAAATTTTACCTGTCTGCCTTCTACCTGCAATAATTATTTTTACATGAACAGTTGGATGTTTGCGACGGAATATTACGACCAATGCAATAACAAACAAAGTATTCCAATGGCATGGGCCAAGTATTACGATTATACGGGTGCCGTTGCCAACGCCTTTACTCCAACAGATATGATTGATAAACAAACATCGGTTTTCCGTCATTTGTTTACTTATTTTTATACCCTTAACTATGATGCATCAGCCTTTTATGAATTTAGTATAGTGCTGCCTAAAGGACTCTCACATACCCTCAATAAAAATGATTTTTATTTTAACAATGCCAATTTAACCGCTACCTGGAAACCAGATTCTATGCGACAAAGAGGCGATACCGTATTTGGTTATTTTTCCAAACGCCCTTTCGATTTAACTAATGCGGAACTTATCTATTTCCTAAAAGCCGATTGTTCTGTTGCAGGCTCCAATGGCAACCAAACAGCACAACTGAATATTCGATATATTACCAGCACAACCTGTAATCCAAAGGAATGGATTAATTTATATTGCTACAACATGTCTATTAAAATTCATTGCATAAACACATGTGCTCAGGGTTTGCGATTCATTAATTTCACCGTCAAGCGAACCTCTTATGGTAAACCTGATAATGACAACAACGGTATTGCGGATGGTTCTGGCGCATTAGATTTATTAAAAATAAGGGATGAAAGGGCCATGGTTGGTGATACAATTTCAGCCATGTATGTTGGAAGAATTTTGAGACCTAAAGGAATTGCTGTAAGTTGGCGCTATCTGTATGTCGAAAGCAATATTGTCTATGGAAGTTACTTGGATGTAGCTGGAACAGACTTAGTCGTTTATAGAGGAACCTCTAAGAAACTATTTACATGCACCACCATCAAATACATAAAAACGGTGAGTGGGGTAAACGCTAATTTCAAATTCGACTTAAGTGTCGATTCACTATTGGCATGCGTGAGCTCTGCTTTCGATTATAAAAATACAGATTCTGTGAGATTATTTGTGCGGTATAAATTAACGCGCAACATTGGATTAACATCCTACAGCACCCAATTCTCCAATTCATTTTACACCAGTAATATTAGCAACCCATCTAGCTCTAACAACAAGTTTCAGTGCGATACCTTCTCTGGTCAAATTGTTTTGACTGGCTACCAATTCCTAAATTGTTGTCCAGATAATTATTCTGTAAATAGTTGTAACCGAATGGATATATCCCAAAGTTTTTACATGGGCATTGGAGCCAACTCAGCCTATGCTGGCAATAATTATTTTCCTTTTGAATACCGCAATTTTTCGCGTCTGAAAGAAATCATCATCGACTTACCAGCTGGATTTAAATTAGTAAAAACCTTGTTAGGCCAATACAGAACGGCCGGTTCAAATAATTTGGTACTCGAAACCAAAGATACCATTCAAACGGTTTATAAAAATGGCAAGTATACTTTTGAAACATCTAAATATTACAACGACTCTGCGAAAGGCAAATTCAATTTAAGTGACGATGCCTTTCAGGGCTATTTTTATGCCAGTATTATTCCAAGTTGTGAGTTGCCGCCTGGTGTTAGTCTTCCTATAAAATACGATTTTATTTTTGAACGAAAGGGCACCTTGGGAACAGGCTACGACACCATTAATTCGGCCAATTCCCCGAATTTTTACGGGAACGATCAAATTATTTACAACAAACCCGTTTATTCAGTAAAACCATCGATACCGGTTAATTATGCATCAAAGGATACAGCTGAATGGGAAATTAACTATACCAATTCATCTGCGGGTTTCTCATCTTACAATTGTTGGTTTTCTCCAGATAATTCAGGTTCAATTAAAATAATAGACATACGCGATGTGGGGCCAGACACTTCATTAAAAAAAGTAAATGATATTTATAAGGCTGGGGTTGTTGCCTATAATACCAGCCGAAAATTTAAGGTAAAAGCCATTTATAATTCTTGCAAAAAAGACAGCGTGATTTTATATTCTGGGTGGAATTGTATTGATTATCCAAAAGATTTTCCATCCTATACTTGTTCAGCAGAAAAAACTGTTTTGTATTTAGAACCGCAAAACACGCAATTCCAAGTAAGCATCTCAGATTCTATCACAACAGCAGATTTATGTGCCCAATCGCCTTACTACTATTTGCTCGAGAATATTGGTGCAACCAATGCTTACAATACAAAAGCCCAATTAACTTTACCTGTAGGCATGCAGGTTGTTAGTGGCAAGAGTTATGTAAAATATCCTATTAAATCTTCTTGGAGTGCATTGCCTTCGCCCAAATTGGTAAGTGGCACCACTTATGAGTGGGATTTATCATCGCTACTAAGCTCACTATCTCAAGGTTTCAAAGGCATTACGGATACCACAAAAAACAAAATCCAAATTAAGTTTTACGTTAAAACGGATTGTAATTACTCCTCGGGCAATTATATCCGTGCAGGTGCTGCTGCCAATATCAAATGTGGCGATAAAGTTTTGGTATTCCCTGCCATTAGCAATCCATTAAACATAACAGGCGTTACTAAACCCTATTATTCACTTCTAAAAGTAATTGCAGACACCATCTTTCCATGCGAAAAACCAAGTCGTTTAAAAGTAAAAATCATTAATCTTGGCCCAAGTAAAACAGGCATTGAAGATAAGTATCAAGCCATTTTATTAAGTGGTATGAATTACGATTCTACACTATTTAAATCAGTGCGCAATGCCCCCGATAATACACTTACTAAAACAAGAAATATCAATGGTGCAACTGAGGTTGAATTCAGTTTGCCAAGTAATATTGCTGCGGGCGATAGTATTGAATTTGAAACAGGATATTCTGCAGATAATAAATTATTAAGTTGTGGCACTGCAGATTTATACAGCCAAGCAGCGGTGAAACAGCAGGTAACTTGTGTGGCAGACAACTCGAAATGTAAAATCAATGTTGTTACAGGAAATTTATTGTTAAGAATTCCTGTTTTGAAAGGCGACTTATCAGTTTCTAATATTACGAATACCATTCAAAGCATGAGTGCCGATTCTGAAACCTTGAATATCAATTTTAATCTTAAAAACATTGGTCAAAATATCATCGCATCCAAAACAACTACATTGGCTTTTTATTACGATAAAAACAATTCTGGCACAGTAGATCCTAGTGATTTATTGGTTAAAACCTATAGCTTAAGCAGTAAATTGAACAGTGGCTCATCTGCCAACATCAATACCAATATTACTATCAAAGCAGGTTATTCATGCGCTTTATTTATGGCAATAGACAGTGCATCATGTTCCTGCAGTTTTGGTCAATACCGTTTACCAATTCCTCGACTTATAAATGCCGGCAATGATATTGCTTTCTGTAGTAAAAATAAAAACAGCTTAGGCATTACCAAAGTAAAAGGTTTCACTTATACATGGCAACCTTCTATAGATTTGAACAGTGATACCCTGGCGCAACCGAGTATTATTTATGAAAACACAGGCAATAAAAAAGAAACCAGACGTTATATTTTAACAACAAAACGATTGACCTGTTCAAGCAGAGATACTGTATTTGCTACCATTTACCAGCTACCTAAAGTTAAATTAATTCAAAAAGACACCACCGTTTGCAAAGGTCAAAAAGTAAGCATTAAGGCCACTGCTAGCAATGGCACAGGCATTATTACCAATTTATGGACCCCAGCAAAACAAGTATTGGATAGTTCGAAAGCCAGTACCATAAGTACTACCTTGAAAACAACCCGCTACGTTATTACCATATCCGATTCGTTTAATTGTAAAGCGAGCGATTCTTTATTAATAACCGCCAAACCATATCCCAAATCAAACTTCACATTTACGACCGCTTGTTATGGAGATACCGTAAAATTAAAAGACTCTAGTTACATTTCGGAAGATGTTATTAAATTCAACCGATGGAACAATGGTATTGTTGACACACTCAACTCCAAAGAATGGTTTGTAATGGTGCCTGCTTCCTTATCTACCACTGTCAGATTAATTTCTGAAAGTCCTTTTAAGTGTAAAGACACTATTATAAAAACAGTAAGCGCCAAGCCGATTCCAAAGGCCGCTTTCGGTTTAAAAAATATCTGTGCTTACGATACTGCCAAATTCACTAATACATCTTCTCTAACCTCAGGATTTATCAAATCACAAAACTGGTATTTTGGCGACATGGCCACAGATACAAGTAGAAATGCTAAACACCATTATTTATTGGCAGATACCTTCCGAGTAAAATTAGAAATTAAATCGAGTTTCAATTGCATAGACTCTACCTCCAAAAACATCATTGTTTACAATGTTCCCAAAGCAGGCTTTACTGTTAAAGATATTTGTTATGGCGACAGCAGTTATTTCATAAACACCTCTTCCGTTGCAAAAGATTCTATCGTTACTTATGATTGGACCATGGGCAATAGCACTGGTACTTCTGCAATTCAACCAATCATTAAATACAAGAATGCAGGTACCTATAGCATTCTATTACGAGTTAAAACTGCTTTCGGCTGTCGTGATAGTATTACCAAAACGAGTACCGTTAATCCTTTACCTAAACCAAGGATTATAACCGACACCGTTTGTCAAGGACTTGCCAATACATTTACAGAAAAAACAACCATTCCGCTTGGCACCATCGCAAATAGAAAATGGCGGATGAGCGATGGCTATTCCAGCACCAATAATAATTTCACCCATTTATTTAGTACTGGAGATACTTTTTATGTTCAATACACCGCCATATCCGACAAAGGATGCATAGATTCCACAGATGGTTATGCCATGGTGCATCCAAGAATAACACCACTTATAAAACTGCAAAATAATTGCCTTGGTCTCACTACTAATTTTACCGACTTATCCTCGGGCATAAATACCAAAGTAAAATCTTGGAAATGGACATTGAGTCCTATCGATTCTGCTGCAATTCAAAATCCTGCTTTAATTTATACAGCTCCGGGTACTTACGCCATAAAATTAAAAGTAACTAGCACAGAGGGGTGCAGTTATGATACTTTTTCCAGTCAAACGATTTATCCATTACCAGTGCTTAATTTTGGCAACACCAATCAATGCCGCGATAATCAATTTGATTTTGCAGCAACAAATACCATACTTACAGGCACCATCGATTCACTGCTTTGGAATTTTGATGATGGTAGCTATGCCAATAAGGCCATTGTAAAGCATGTGTTCCCTAAAGCAGGTAGTTATAATGTTAAACTAGTTGCCATTAGTAATTTTGGTTGCAGCGATTCAATTTCTCAAAACATCAATAGCTATCCACCAGTGGTGGTTAATTTTAAAAGCGATAGTTTATGCGAAGGCATTCCAACCCAATTTACGGATATGAGTAGTGTGCCAAACGCCACTATCAAAAAATACAATTGGGACTTTGGAGATGGACAAACAGACAATGTTGCCAGCCCGGCCCATACTTATCATCCTTTTGGCTATTACAAAGTAAAATTAGAAATTACTACCTCTTATGATTGTATTTATGATACCACTGGATCTACCAGAATATATCCTGTTCCAGTTTCACATTTCTCTACCAATCCGAATGAGGTATTGGTTACTAATCCTGTAATAGAATTCAGAGACTCAAGCACAGGAGCCGACTCTACAAATTATTACATGGGAGATGGTAAATATAAATCAGGACCAATATTTAAATACGCCTATCCAGATAGTGGTGTATTTAAAGTGAAACATTGGGCCTACACCAATTATGGTTGTGTTGATTCCAGCAGCAAAGACATAGTGGTACATTTTACACTTACTTTTTATTTACCAACGGCCTTTACTCCTAATGATGACGCCATAAACGAAACTTTAAAACCTGATGGCATTGGTATTGCCAAATTCGAAATGGAGGTATACAACCGCTGGGGCGAGCTCATTTATAACTCTAGGAATAGCGAGCCATGGGATGGCAAATACCAAGGTGAATTTGTACCTGTTGGCAACTATGCAGTGGTTTACAAAGTATATGATTATAAAGGCAAAGTATTCCGATATAAAAACATTGTAACCGTATTGCGTTAATTGCGGTTCAATTTTTGAGTACTTTAATAAAAGACCTTTATCATGAGAAACAATTTATTTTTTCTGATTGCATTTTTGATGGTTGAAATTACTTTAAATGCTAAAACATTTACTACTTACAAACGTGGATATTGGCAAGATTCTTCTACATGGCAAAACAGAGAGATGCCTGGCTTTACCTTTGAGGATACCATCATCATTAAGCACAAAGTTAATATAAAACATAACTTAACTTTAAATTCTGGTGCCTATATGCGCATAGATACCTCTGGGGGCATTTGCGGTCATCAACTCATTACAGTTTATACTTCTGCTTTGATCTATAAATATGGCAATCTACAAATTGATACGATGATATTGATTGGTGGTAAAGTAATTTTAGATGGACCAGAAGAAACTATTTTCAGTGCTTATGCCAGTGTCTCTGGACAAGGCGCTTCGTTATGGGTAAAAGGTGCGCCCTTAAGAGTAGGTCCTTGGTTTGAATGCAGCAGTGGCAATTTTGAATCCAATATTACATCCATTAAAAATAATAATTGGATGCGTGTTTATCCCAATCCCAATCAGGGCAAAATGCAGTTTTATTATGCCTATGGAACACCTGCAGGTAAAATCAGAATTACAGATGCAAGTAGTAAAATTGTATTTGAAAAATTATATGAAGAGGCGGTTGGAGATATTGATATTTCCAATTTAGACAATGGCGTTTACTATTGGGAATTTATAAACGGGAATCAGATAAATTACAATGGTAAGCTAGTACTTATACATTAAAACGGAAATGCATACAGTCGCCATCTTTCACAATATATTCTTTTCCTTCAACACCTAATTTGCCCGCTTCTTTAATAGCGACTTCTGATTTGTATTGAACGTAATCATTGTATTTAATAACCTCTGCACGAATAAATCCCTTTTCAAAATCGGAGTGAATAACGGCAGCCGCTTGTGGGGCTTTCATGCCATCGGTAATCGTCCATGCACGCACTTCTTTTTCACCAACTGTAAAGTAAGTAATATAATTTAAAATTCTATAAGCAGCTTTAATCAATTTAGCAACACCACTCTCTTGTAAACCTAGGTCTTCTAAAAAGACCGCGCGTTCTTCTGGGTCTTCCAATTCAGCAATATCGGCTTCGGCAGCAGCACTAATAATCAATACCTCTGCACCTTCTTTGGCGGCCATTTCACGAATCTCTTTCACCCATTGGTTATCTGCCTTCAATCCTGCTTCATCTACATTGCATACATAAAGTACGGGTTTGCCAGTTAACAAATTCAAGTCGGCTGTTAATTCCAATTGTTCTTCTGTTAAACCTTCCATGGTTCTTGCATTCAAACCTTTTTCCAAATGCGCTTTGTATTTCTCGCAGGCATCCATAATTTTTGCAGCTTCTTTGTCACCAGCTTTTGATTGTTTTTGAACCTTGCTAAGTCGAGCTTCCACAGCTTCTAAATCTTTTAACTGCAATTCTGTATCTATAATTTCTTTATCGCGTATGGGATTTACAGAACCATCCACGTGAATAATATTATCGTTTTCGAAACAACGCAACACATGAATAATGGCATTGGTACTTTTTATATTTCCTAGAAACTGATTGCCCAATCCCTCGCCTTTACTAGCTCCTTTTACTAAACCCGCAATGTCTACAATCTCAACAGTTGCTGGCACAATATTTTGAGGTTTTGCAATTTCCGTTAATTTTTGTAAGCGCTCATCTGGCACTGTAATTACACCCACATTGGGTTCTATGGTACAAAAAGGAAAATTAGCAGCCTGCGCTTTCGCATTGCTCAAGCAATTAAATAAAGTTGATTTTCCAACATTTGGCAAGCCTACTATTCCACACTGTAAAGACATAACTTATTTTTGATTTTATATTTTTGATTTTATATTTTCATTCTGAAAAATGCCACTCTCAACATCTATTCAGTATATTTTTTAGTGACCTGAGCGCAGCCTAAGTGCACTTTGCAATTCGAAGTACACTGAGCTCAGCCGCCTGCACACTGAGTGTAGCCGAAGTGTACTGAGCGTAGTCGAAGTACACTGAGCGCAGCCACCTGCACACTGAGCGTAGCCGAAGTGTGCATTAGCTCTTAGCGATCTCACCAATATCTTTTATAATTTTCATGGTTAAGTTTCTAGCAGTTGTATCCGATTTGCTTTCTGCATAAATGCGAATAATAGGTTCTGTATTTGATTTTCTCAAATGCACCCAGTCTTCATCAAAATCTATGCGCACACCATCCACCGTATTAATTTCAAATTTTTTATACTTCTCTTTTATTTTTTCTAGCACATCGTCTGCATCAATATCAGGTGTTAATTCAACTTTGTTTTTAGAAATAATATAGTTCGGAAAACTGCCTCGCATAGCGCTGCAACCTTTACCCGATTTTGCAAGTGAACTTAAAAATAAAGCAATTCCCACCATAGCATCTCTGCCATAATGTAATTCAGGATAAATGATACCACCATTGCCCTCACCACCAATAATGGCTTTGGTCTCTTTCATCTTCTCAACTACATTCACTTCACCTACAGCACTAGCGGCATATTTACCACCATTTTTCTCTGTAATATCTTTCAAAGCTTTTGTTGATGAAAGATTTGATACAGTATTGCCTTTTTTAGTATTCTTTAAAACATAATCGGCAACAGCTACCAAAGTATACTCCTCGCCAAACATTTCTCCATCTTCGCAAACAAGGGCCAAGCGATCCACATCAGGATCTACACATATCCCTAAATTAGCACGCTCGCTTTTTACTTTCGAAGACAATTGTGACAAATGCTCAGGCAATGGCTCTGGATTGTGTGCAAAATTACCCGTAGGTTCGCAGTTTAATTCAACAATATTTTCTACACCAAGCGCCCTTAAAAGCATAGGCACTGCTATGCCTCCTGTAGAGTTTACGGCATCTACTACAATCTTATATTTTTTCTCTGCAATTGCGTTAACATCTACCAATGGCAATTTTAGTATTTCGTCTATGTGCTTTTTGATATAATCAGGGTCGTTACTCAAACTGCCCAATGTATTCACCTCGGCATACGAAAAATCATTGGCCTCTGCTAGTTCTAAAACCTTTTCTGCTTCCTTGGCCGAAATAAACTCACCTTTGTGATTCAATAATTTCAATGCATTCCATTGCTTTGGATTATGACTGGCAGTAAAAATTACACCTCCAGCTGCTTTCTCCATAATCACAGCCATCTCCACAGTTGGTGTAGTAGATAAACCCAAATCTAAAACATTTAGCCCCATGGCCATTAATGTTGAAGAAACAATATCGGAAACTATTTTGCCGGAAATTCTTGCATCGCGTCCAATAACAATTAGGTTTCCTTTTTTGGTTGATATCACCCATTCGCCATAAGCAGATGAGAATTTAACAATATCCACAGGTGTGAGGTTATCACTAGGCTTTCCGCCAATTGTTCCTCTGAAGCCTGATATTGATTTGATTAGTGTCATAGATTGGAAAAAAAAGAGTGCAAAAATACTGATTTTTTGGCAATAAATACTACAGTTTGTTCACAATAAATAAATTAATAAAAAACGGAAACAATATCACTCAAAAATACCAGTGACAGCAATACTTTTATCGATTTTTTATTTTGCAAAAAAACAACTTAAAATAAAAAGATTTTTGCTAATTGAACAATCAAATATTTTTAAACGCTGCTTCTACACCAATTTTACTGATCGAACCAGTACCTGCGCTTATTTACTTTTAAATCTTGCAACATACTGCTATTGGCATGTAAGGAGAAGGTGAAACTCTTGCGTATGCCATCAGGAATCCAATTAAAACTAAGCGCCCAGCAATGTAAACTTCTGCTAATATTAAATTGTGTATAAGCAATTTTTTTGTTCAAAAAATCATAACCACTGTTGCAACCAATTTTCCACTTAGGGGTTAAATTAAAATCGCCTCCAAAACTAAATGTGTGCAAATACTGCGTTCTATAGGCAATTCTCGAATAATTCATGGAGTAGTTGACATTAAAACTCCATGGAATATCAAATCGCACGTAACCATAAGGGTCGCGTTTCATATCCTTTAATTCCAAAGCATCTTGCTCGGATTTTACTAGACCAGTGGTATCCTTTTTCTTGCGCTTAAACATCTCTGCATCAAACTTGGTAGACATTTGTATGCTAGCATTGGTCCATGTACCTATGCGATGGCTATTTTGCAATTCCAATCTGTTAAGCGGGCGATTCCAATCTTTGGTATATGGATTCAATGAGGCGTTGCCGTTTATTCTTAATTGCTTAAACAAAGTGGTAAAAGCGGTGGCATTAATGTTCGACAATTGAAAAGAGTCTTTCAGAAAATTATAATTGCCACTCAATGTAAAATTCTCCAACCAAGTAACATTTTCATATTTAGCAGAAGTATCTGTTTTCTTCAAAACTTTGGCTTGCACTAAATTGGCCAAAGAAAAATTCAACAAGCCACTTGGACCTCTGCCTGGTCCACCTTTTATGCCTTGCTCATAAATGGAATATAGGGTCTTATTTTTATCATCATTAGAAGCAGCCGAGGCCGAATCCAAAAACGCCCTATTGTACACCCCGTACTTTGCTTCTCCAAAATCCGGTCGGTAACTAAAACCAATATTAGGCGACATGGTATGGCGAATGGCTTTCACTTTTGTACCTCTCAATTGGAAGGTCCCAAAAATTTGAGTATTCAAATTAATAGCCCCGTTATAATCGCTGGCCCTGCTAAAACCTGTATGGTAAAAAGTATCTAATTTATTGGTGGCAACATTCCAATCTTTGCTAATAGTTTTAAAATACCAATACTCTGTATAAGCCACAGTGGGTGTTAATGTAAAATGATTCTTTAAAAATTTATACGAGCCTAAAGTAATCGGAATAGAGTGCACAATGCCTTGTTTAAATTGATCTATCTCCCTCAAATTTACTTTTGGTAGTTTTACAAATAATCCACTGAGGTTAGGCGCCAACACCTCTATCGGTCTTCCAGAAAAAAAGATACTGTCTTTGGTGTCAATTCTGTTTTCGGCTACTACTTGGTAACTTGCTCCAACATCTTTATACCACTTATATTTTCCAAATTTATTGGGTTTGGAAAAAGGTGTAATCCTTTGGACACTAAAATTAATAGTTGGTAATGACATAGAGAAGCTATGCGTTTGTGTATTTTGAGAGTGTGTTATGTTGCTCGAAAAATTCGCCTTGTTTTTGAACAATGATTTAGAAAACGAAATAGACGAGTTAAACTGATTGCTTACAATTTGTGTTGGATCCAATGAATTCAATCGCGCTGCATTGTTCTTCTGAATATTGACATTAGCAGCAAATGTGGTTCCCGGTCGCGCCTTCGCATCTTGCACATGGTTCCATTTAATGCTGAAAGATTTTGTATTATTGCTTTTAAAATTCGGGTCTTCGCGCTCACCATTTAAAAATTTCGAATATTCCAAGGCAATGCCGCCATTGTATCTATATCTATTGGCATAGCGGGTATTAGAAGCTAGCCGCCAACTGCCTCTAAAATAAATATCACCATTAATGGTTTGGTCAAAATGATCGCTGATACCAAAATACCAACCCACATTTCTCAAATATGCACCATATCTTCCGCTCAAACCATATTCAAATGGAATTAATCCCGACTTCTGTCCCTTCTTTGTTGGAAACATTCCAAACGGTAAAAACAAGGGGGTTGGCACATCTTCTATTTTTAAATTGGATGGGCCAAAAATAATTTTCTTATCCGGTATTATTTTTAATTTACTTGCTTCCAAATAAAAGTGTGGATGCGGATTATTGCAGGTGGTATACTTTGCCATATCACTATAAATACTTTTATCATCATCTCTCAGAACTTTGTTGCAGAGTATATAACCTTCTCCTTCCTTCATGGTTATTCCATATGTTCGGCCTCGCTTCGAATCAAAATTATACAACATCGTATCGGCATCTGTTTCGCGATCGCCATCGTTAAAATTCGGGCGACCAACATACTTACCACTGCTATCTATTACACCTCGTGCATACAATTCGCGCTTATTAAAATCAACAATAATGAGGGCCGCTTTCAAATTCATCCCATCGTATATAACATTAGCATTACCATACAAATAGGCCCTTCTGGTTTTATTATCAATAATAATGGAATCGTCTGCCTTATAATCAATGGTGGCATCAATGGCATCTTTGGCAATTCTAAAAGTATCTGCCTTTTGCTTAAGCTTTGTAGAATCTCCTAGTATTTGGGTTTTGGCTGAATCTTTGTTATTCTTTACTTGTGCACGTGCTGGCATATTGTACAAAAAGAAACACGACAATACCATTATCCACAATAAATGAGGGAGATTTTTAGTTTTAATAGGAGGTGTTAAAAAAAACAAATGCCGAAATTTGCACAAAACTAAAGCAAAATTATGAACCAACAGAAATATGAATAAGAAATTATTATTTTTAGCATCGGCCTTAGTAATATTGCTAGGTTCTTCTTTCAACCATGCCGACAATGTATTTAATGTAATTGTGATAGATGCAGGGCACGGGGGCAACGACCCAGGCTGCAATGGCGGGGGCAGTAAAGAAAAACAAGTAACCTTATCCATTGCCTTAAAATTGGGCAAAATGATAGAAGACAGCCTCAAGGATGTTAAAGTAATATATACGCGAAAATCCGATAAATTCATTGAATTAAGTGAACGTGGTAACATTGCAAACAAAAACAATGCCGACCTTTTTATAAGCATACACTGCAACGCAAACGACAATAAAGAAGCTGCCGGAACCGAAACCTATTTAATGGGTTTACACAAGTCGGAAAATAACTTGGCAGTGTCCAAAAGAGAGAACAATGTGATTCTTTTAGAAAAAGATTACAAAACCAATGAAGCTTATGAGGGATTCGACCCCAACTCACCTGCTGGTCATATTATTTTAACCCTTATGCAAAATGCTTATATCGCTCAAAGTGCAAAGTTTGCAAGCAATGTTGAGGGCGAGTTTAAAACAAATACCAGCCTTAAAAGTCGTGGGGTAAAACAAGCAGGGTTCTTGGTATTATGGAAAACCGCCATGCCCGGCGTACTGATAGAAACAGGCTTCTTAACCAATGCCTCCGATCGCAAAACACTGAGCAAAGACAGTGGCCAAATGGTGATTGCCAAAGCCATTTTCAATGCTTTAAAAAAATACAAAAAGGGAAAATAATCCGCCTTGTAAACAAGGTCATTCTGATTAAAATTTATCTCGTTACCTCCCTACTTTTTTGGGCGTGCCCGCGCTAAGGCGCGGCCGGGCTATTCGCTGCAAGTCCTCCCCTATACCTTGCTTCGCTGTGGTTTAGGGTTGCGGGCTTTCCGCTGCTATCCCTCACGCAAATCATCCTTCTCCATAAACTTTCTATTTAGTCAATCCTTAAGAACTTTTTAATAAATTTATTTTCAATTGTTGGTTTTATTTTTTTTGCTAATAGGTCAATTTGCCTTGCAAGTATTTCACAAATTGGATTATTTAGTTAATCCTTATCAACTCATTATCCAAAATTTGATTAAATCTATTTCTTATTCCTAATTTAAATGATTAAACGTTTTAAATTATTTCTACCTTTTTTTATTCCGCTGCGCTTCATGAGAGAAGTTCATTATTGATATTTTAATTCCTTTTTATGGCATCAATGCTACTCCGTGGTGCCAAAAAAGGTAGCCAACTAAGCCGAAGGCGCTCTCACGAGCATA
>JANXMZ010000002.1 GCA_025354385.1 Bacteroidota bacterium | reverse complement strand
GACAAGCCTTTTGAAGACAACAACGGACCACCTCCAATACAGATACAGGGGGTTCTTTTCTGAAAACAGAATTATTTTGGTGAAAGTTTACTGAAAATCTGAATCTTATGTTCTTGACCAAAATCGTTTAGGACAGGATTGGCTGGAAACCAATGTTACAGCAGTTGGGACCACACTTATGAGCAAATGTTGCCTACTGTTACTTGGGGTAATAATTATACGGCCTTGCCCTTTAAAAATAATCCTGCAGGATATTACCTTAAAGTAGTAGCCGCTGAAAATAATTCCAGAGTGTTTGTTAATGGCACCTATTATAAAACACTCAAACAAGCGGAGTATTTTGAATATATGCTGTACAAGGACACGATCACTACTATTACTTGTACGAATCGAATTTCTGTAGCACAATTTACCAAAGGTTATGGTTGTGCAAAGAATCCCAACAACCCTTACAATGGCGATCCTTCACAAATGATGTTGTTTCCTGATGAGCAATACGGAACGGCAGCAACCGTTAATACGGTGAGTCAAAACAATTGGTGGTGGTGGAACTGGAATTGGTGGAAACCAGAAAATTACATTAATATTATGGTGAAGAATGGCGACACATCTTCATTCACCCTCAACAATAAAAAATTGCCTGTTTCTAGTTGGTCAACTTTTGGAAGTCCTGCTCGCCATTTTGCCCAAGTTAAAATAGACAGCGGCAGTCATTACATGAACAGTACAAAAGGATTTTTGGCCTATGTTTACGGGTACAGTTATGTGGAAGGTTATGCCTATTCGGCCGCGGCAAGATTTAAAGCCATTCAAAATAATTTTATAATTACAAACGCTCAATGTAGAAAGGATAAGGTAAGTTTTACAGCCATTCCCAATGATAGTTTTGCTAATTTTACATGGAAATTTGGGGATGGTTCTAAAGCATCGGGAGCAACAGTAAAGCATAAGTATAAAGATACTGGATGGTATTCTGTTAAAATGTATACTTCTCATATACGAACAGGGGTTAAAGATTCTGTCACAAAAGATTTGTATGTGGCCGACACTAAAATAAAAAGTTTGTTCAACAAGGATACCTCTATATGCGGTCCTATCAATATGGTGGTTATATCCAAGGGATTTAATGTAGATAATATTTATAAATGGAACGATGGTCACAGTGTATATTATAGGGCCGTTAAAAATCCTGGTATACTATGGCTAGAGGTAACGGAAAGGAATGGTTGTGTTTTCAGAGATTCACTAAAAGTTACAGGGCATAATATGCCAAAGGCTAATTTTTCTGTATCCAATCCTACATTTTGTTTGAATAGGAGCAAGAATATCGTCTTTAAGAATTTATCGGTTTCCAAAGATTCGATTTCTGAGTATGCATGGGACTTTGGTGAAAAAACCATTACATCTTTTGACAGCGTTTTAAATTATCAATACAAAAAGGCCAATACCTACGCGGTAATACTGAAGGCCACTACAAAATATGGTTGTTATCACGATACTTTCCAAATTGTGGATGTATTGCCTTCGCCAAAGGCAGATTTTTCGTTTTCTAAAAAAGATACTTGTTTTAACACCAATGTTATTCTACTTAAAAATAATACGGTCCTAGATATTAATGAGCATAAGCGTTACAAATGGTATTTTAGTGAAGGCTATAATTTAAGCAATAACAATCCATCTTCAAGAACCTATAGCAGTGCAGGGACTTATCAAATATTTTTAATTTACGAGAATAATAATAAGTGCATAGATACAATGGTGAAGACATTAAAAATCTATGACAATCCAAAAGCCAGTTTTAGTATTTTAAGCAATTCAATTTGTACTAAAGATTCCATGAAGTTTAAGAATACTTCTACTTCGATATACAAACCTATTAAATATGAATGGAATTGGGGCGACTCCACTCAAAATCTTGTAACAACAGATACTTTACCAAAACACCCGTATAAAAAATATGGGTTTTATAAAATTAGTTTGATAGCTACCTCACCTCAAGGTTGCACAGATACGGCAAGAAGAAGTGTTGTGCCCGATGAAACTCCGTTTGTAAAATTCCTGGTGAATAAAGACACACAGTGTTTTAACAATCACGCTTTCAATTTCACAAATGTATCGGCTCTCAAAACGGGTGTTATGAGTTTCAGTTGGAATTTAGGCGATGGCAATTCAAGTACTGATAGCAATGTTCTGAATAAATCATTTGCTAAAGATTCAACATATCAGATAAAATTAATTGCTACAAGTCTTGTTGGATGTAAGGCGGAATTTTCTAGAAGTATAGTGGTTGGGGGCTATCCTAAATCAAAGCTCACGCTTAATAAAGCACAACAATGTTATAGAAACAACAGTTTTTCATTTAACAATATTAGTTCCATTGCTAAAGGCAGTATTTTGAAATACTATTGGACTTTTGGAAATGGTGATAAGAGCACTTTGAAAGATATTGCCAATTACCATTATTCAACTGAAGATACTTTTAAAATTAGTTTAGAAAGTATCTCGAATTTTGGTTGTGCAGATACCACTTATACATTGGCAACTACTTTTGCGCAACCCATTGCCAAATTTACAATAAACAGTGCTGTACAGTGTTTCAATGGCCATTTGTTTAAATATACAAATGCTTCTGATATTAAATACGGAGCCTTAACCTATCAATGGAAATTGGGTGATAATACTATTGCAACAGATACTAATATTGTCAAAAAATATACAACCAATGGATTATATGCAGTATCGCTTATATCATCATCTAACAATGGCTGTAAGGATACAATTTCTCAAACTGTTACTATAAATGCAAGTCCTAAAACCAAGTTTGTAATCAATAAAACCAAACAGTGTTTTAGAAATAATAACTATAATTTCATCAATAATTCTACTATCAATGCAGGGAGCATTAAAACCTTTAGATGGGATCTCGGTGATGCATACACCACGAATTTGAGTAGCGTATTTAATTATCATTACAACAGAGAGGACACATTTAATGTAAGCTTAGTTGCAAGTTCTGATGCAGGTTGTTTGGATACTTTTAAAACGACTGCTATTACTTTTGCTCAGCCAAAAGCAGTCTTTGCAGTGAATGCTTCTGTCCAATGTTTCAATCAACAGAATTTTAAATTCACCAATCAATCAATTTTAAAGTATGGTGCCATCACTTATTCATGGAAATTGGGTGATGGTAGCACCAGTTCGGATACAAACATTTTTAAAAAATATATAACAGATTCTGTTTATAATGTACGCTTAATAGCCAATACTGCCAATGCCTGTGCGGATACCACCACTCAAACCATTACATTGTTTGAGAGCCCAAAAATCTGCCTACAGCATTTCTAAAGATAAGCAATGTTTCAGAAATAATATTTTTAGTTTTACGAATAAAAGTACTATCAAAAAGGGAACAATCCTACAATACACATGGAATATGGATAATGGTGATGTGTTTAATAAATTCAGTGTTAATAATTATAGTTTTAATGCAGAAGATACATTCGATGTGAAATTAATTTCAAAATCGGACCATAATTGTTATGATACATTTACAAGACCTGCAATTACATTTGCCCAACCAATTGCAATGTTTATTATTCCAAATGATACCCAATGCTGGCAAAAACATTATTTTAATTTTAATAATCAAACAATATTGAAATATGGCACGCTTACTAACTTCTGGCAGTTTGGCGATAATACAACATCCACAGAATTTAATCCTTCTAGTAAGAGTTACATTAATAAATCAGCTACTTATTTAATTAAATACCGAACAGTGAGTGAACACGGTTGTTCCGATTCAACACAAAGGAAAATTGTTTTACTTGAACGTCCTATTTCCGAATTTAGCATCAATGATTCTATACAATGTTTTAAGGGGCACTTATTTACTTTTATTAACAAAACTACTTTTAGCATACCTTCTACCTTGAGTTATTGGTGGGATTATAACAATGGAAACACCAATAATGGTATTAATCCAAAACCTGCTACCTATAATGCTCCTGGTTTATACAATGTGAGTTTGGTATCCTATTCTACCATTACCAATTGCTTTGATACACTTGTTAAAATAGTGATTCCTGCACCGCACGCCAATGTCGATTTCACTTTGAATAAAGACACTCAATGTTTCCGTTTTAATTATTTTAGGTTTACCAATTCTAGTATTTTACTTTTTGGTGCAATGAAGTACCAATGGTCTTTCAGAGATAATACACTCGATACGGCAAAAAATCCCACCAAACATTATATGATTGAAAAATCGTACAAAACCAAATTAGTTGTCAATACGAACTATGATTGTAAAGATTCGATAGAAAAATCAATTGAGTTTTATGAAACACCAATTGCAAAAATGGCTATTAATCAAGCTATACAATGTTCCAATAAGCATGCTTTTGACCTTACGAATCTGAGTACGATAAAAACAGGCAACTTTACCCAAAATTGGGTATTTGCAGATGCCAGTATTCAGTCAACATACAATGTAACAGGAAAGACATTTAATCTATTTGGTGACCTACCAGTTTACTTGGCCATTAATTCTAATAATGGTTGCAAGGATACAGCCTTTGATAAGTTGTATCTTGAAAAAAGCAACAACAGTTTAATAGGTTTAAATAGTAACGATAATGATTCTCAGTGTTTCAAAGCCAATTCATATCGATTTACAGCAATTAATAACAATGTTAAAGTGAGCGTCAATAGCTATGATTGGCAATTTGGGGACGGACAGAGTGCAAATAGTTCTAATCCATCGCCTTTGAGTTTTAAAAAGCATGGACACTTTTTAGTAACCTTATATACAATTTCTGCAAATGGTTGTTTAGATACTGCCTATCATCCGATCGTGGTGCATCCTCAACCTATGAGTTTATTTAAATCTCAGGCCGTATGTTTTCCTGAGCCTGTAAAGTTTGTAAATCTATCCAACATATCTACTGGAACCATTGATTATACAACTTGGTATTTTGGGGATGGTAATAAAGTAATAGGTGTTATTAATCCTGTAAATACTTATAAGCAAGCGGGTAATTATAATGCAGGTATTGTTAATATTTCCAATTATTGTTGCATAGATAGCATTACTATTACCAATTCAGTAGTTGTAAATGCAAAACCAAAGGCTGATTTTTCTTTCAATCGATTAAAAACAATTGTACAGGATGAAACAAGGCTTCAATTTAAAGATGAATCATCTGCAGATGTAAATACATTCAATTGGAATTTTGGCAATTCCACTTTTAGTAATCAGAAAGACCCAATTGGAATTTACCATGATACAGGTCGTTTTCATGTCACTGAAATTGTTTTTAATGCCATTGGTTGTTCTGATACTATTACTAAACCAACAGGATTGTTGTTGCCAGATTTCTACTATTATTTACCGAATACATTTACTCCAAATAATAATTTAATAAATGAAGAATTTAAGGGGGTAGGCAGTCAATATATTTATAAATTTACAATGGAAATTTATAATCGCTGGGGTCAGAAAGTTTTTGAATCGCATGATATCAACAAAGGTTGGGATGGCACTTACGAAGGAGAGCCCTGTATGGAAGGTAATTACATGTGTCGCATTTATTTAATTCCACTGAATGGGCCTAAGCAAATGATTGAGCAAATGCTTACCTTATTGAAATAAATTAAAACAAAGAATGGAATTGATTACTTCAAATTTTTACTAGCAGTTAAGTCACTATATAAATTTTGAACTTGCTCAATCAAACTTTGCTCTCCATCGTTGATGATTACATAATCTACCATGGAGAGTTTTTCTTCTTCGGGCATTTGAGCATTGAGTTTAATTCTCAAAGTGGCTTCCGAAATATGATCGCGCTCCATAACCCTTTGTATTCGGATATTTTCTGGAGCATAAACAAGTGCAATTTGGTCAACAGTAAATCTACTTTCTGTTTCTAACATTATAGCAGCTTCTTTAATTACAATGGGAGCAGATTTATGCTCCTCACAAAACAGTTTCCAGTCTTCGAATACAGTTGGATGAATAATAGAATTCAATAAAGCCAACTTCTTAGAATCTCCAAAAACAATTTTGCTAATGTATGCAGTGTTGTATTGACCGTCTTTAAAGCTATCTTCTCCAAACTGCTGTATTAAATTTAATTTTAAATCAGTATTGTTATTTATTAACCATTTGGCTCTTAAATCGGCATTGTAAACCGGAGCACCTAGGCGCTCAAAAATTGAACAAACAATGGTCTTACCGCTTCCTATTCCACCGGTAATTCCAAGTCTAATCATCCGTTATTAAGCTTTAACTTCGGCTTTAACTTCTTCTACTTTATTTAAAGGAGCGCTCAATTCAGAAGAAATTGCTACTCTTTCTATTTTTAATTTATAGCCTTCGTTTTCTATAATTGCAGTGGTAGTATCTAAGGATACAATTTTGCCATGTATGCCGCCAGTAGTTATAATTTTATCACCTTTTTTTAGGCTTTCAATAAAAGATTTTTGAGCTTTTGCTTTTTTCTGTTGAGGGCGTATCATGAAAAAATACATTACCACCAGCATTAAGCCCATCATCATCATAAAGGAACCAGTGCCACCTTGTTGGGCTTGAAGAATTATATATAAGTTAGTCATATTTATTTTTGGGGAACTACAATTACGTTTACAGTGAATTTTAAAACAATATTGCCGTCTTTAACATTGGCAAATACCGTTACAGTTTTGTTGTTTACGCCAGATTTTCCTGAGCTGTTGAATACAACTTTTATAGAACCTTTTTCACCTGGAGCTATTGGCGTTTTTGGATAACTAGGCACTGTACAACCGCATGTTACATCACATCTGTCTATCAATAATGGATTTTTGCCTGTATTGGTAAAATTGTAAGTTTTTTCTACAGATTGTCCTTCAAGGATATCACCAAAGTTATGTTCCAATGATTCAAAAGTCATCTCTGTGGTATTTGTACTTTCAGCATTCGGATTGCTGGCTGTGGCAGGATTTTCAATCATATCAACATCTACCTTTTTTGAAGGTTGATTGTTGCAAGCACATGCTAGAAGAATAATGGATGATAAAAAAATAGATTTCATATTGCAAAAATAATTGGTTATTTACTAATTCACTAATCCTCTTCCAGTTTTTTTAATTTTCCCGGATTCACTTAAGGTAATGCGCAATTTATCGAGCACTCCATTTATGAACAAATGGCTTTTTGGTGTGGAGTAAGCTTTGGCAATATCAAGATATTCGTTGATAGATACCTTAGGTGGAATCGTTTCGAAATGTAAGAATTCACACAATGCCATTCTTAGCATCAACATGTCTGTTAATGTCAAACGCTCTGGATCCCAATTGGGAGAATTCTTTTGGGTTAATTCATCCAAACTTTCTTTTTCTATGATGCATTTTTCAAACAATTCTTTTCCAAACTCTATGTCTTCTTTTTGCTTATTATTAATTAGCTCAAATTTCAATTTACCAGCAGTGTAAAAATGATCGATATGCTTTACAATTGTTTTCAAAATATCAGCACTATCATCATTCCAGAATACGTATTCTTCTTCCATAGCACTGTCAAACAATTCAAATTCATTAAAAAGAAATTCATAAAGATTTGTTAAAAACTCTTTTTGCTGCTCTGCTGTAGGATGGTCAAAAATATTGTATTCGATAAAGAAATCATACTGAACAATATCTTTAAAAATATGGCTAAACATTTCACCATGTTTACTCCAAGTAAACGGAAGTTTTGAACTTAATAAACCAAATTCATCACTAGCAGATAATGCATTAAAAAAATCAGTTTTCTTTAAAACATCAGTTGTGCGAATCACATTTTTGTTCGGAAAATATTTGGCAGATTCAATCTCTTTTTCACTTTCTAAATAAGTATTAAAATTATCTAAAAAGAGTAGATTAAAATAGTAAAACTGGTAAAACTCTTTGAATCTTGCGTCTAATTGCTTGGTAAATAATGGCAAAGAATTGGAGTCTTGTTGTGTATAAGCGTACAACTGCTGTAGGACCTTGATGCGGATGTTCCTGCGAGATAACATGAATGAATGAACGAATAAATTAGGGTTGCAAAAGTAACCAATTAAATTGGTTACTCAAAAAAATTAATGATTAAATTAATAAAGATTTAGAGTGTGAAAACCTACCAAACAATGCGCAGAATAGGCTGGGTTACTGCTTAGGAATATAATTGTATTCAATTTTAATCTCTTCTAAAGTCTTTTTAAGCACTTTAATTTGCATTTTAATGTCCTTAAATGGTCTATCATTTGTTTTATTTTTAGGTTGTTTTACGATACTGTCTATAACATTCAACCCTTTCATTACCATGCCAAACACGGTGTACTGACCATTTAAACCAGTAGTACCTGATTTACTATGACAAATATAAAACTGACAACCACTAGATGCCTTTAGTGGATTGACAGCATTGCCTAAACGCGCGGCGGCCAAAGCACCTCTATCATGTTTAATGGAATCTCTTATTTCGGCTGGTATAGTATAACCTACATCTCCGGAACCATCGTTGGTGGTGTCACTGTCTTTACTGTTAGGGTCGCCACCCTGCATCATAAAGCCAGAAATGATTCTGTGAAAGGTTGTGTTATTATAGAAACTATCATTGCTCAATTTTAAAAAATTAGCTCGATGCAATGGGGTAGCTTTGTATAACCACAAATACATATCACCATAAACGGTACTAATTTGAATAATATCCTCTTGAGAAATAGGGGGTGGGGTAGGCGCAGCAACAGGTTTTTCAGTTTTTTTATTACAACTTGCGATTATTAAAAGTGCTAAAATAAAGCAACAAAAAAAATATTTAAAACCTTGTTTCATATTTATTGTCTTGGACTATAATTAAATTCCTTTTTTATTTGCTTTAAAGTCCGTTTTTCAACAGTTACCTTCATAATAATGTTCTTAATCGGACGGTCGTTTTCACCTTTAGGTTGATTTACAATACTATCAATTACATTTAAACCTTTCATTACTTTTCCAAACACTGTGTATTGTCTATTTAAAAATGAAGTACCTTCTTTGCTACAGCATATATAGAATTGAGAACCACTAGATGCCTTTTCAGGATTATTGGTTCTTGCTGCCGCCAACGCCCCTCTATCATGAATAATCGTGTCTCTTAACTCGGCTGGTATCGTGTAGCCAGGGCCGCCCATTCCATCATTATACGGATCTTTATCTTTGCTGTTGGGGTCTCCACCTTGTATCATAAATCCAGCAATGATGCGATGAAAGGTGGTGCTATCATAAAATCCGGCTTTTGCTAACTTTAAAAAATTGGCTCTGTGCAGTGGAGTGGCCTTGTATAACCATACATACATATCTCCGAATTGGGTATGTATTTTTACAATATCTTCTTTTGGTTGTGCTTTTGGCTTGGGATTAAATGATTGACAAACCAAGATGATTGCCAATAGAGTACTTAATGCTAATATATTTTTTTTTGTCATAAATTTTTATTCATAAATCATTACAAACTGAAGTTCCTTCATCAGCTTGCCATAGTAGGTTTTCATGTATTTCTCAATGGTGTCCATTTTTTTATAATATTGACACATTTCAAAATAAAGTACATCGAAAATGGTAGAACTTACAAATGGAACTTCTTTCTTAAACCCACTGATACAAAGCGCTCCCGTCTTTTTTAGCAGTTTTTTAATATACCTTTTATCTATGTTAAGGGTTTGGCAACTGCCCAAATGAACAATTTTATTTTGTAATTTATTCTCAGCCATATTGGCCAATTCATCCAATGAGAGTATGGTTTTTTGATTGAGCTTAAGACCATTTGGTACACCATGAAAGGCCAAATAGAAAATACTAAATTGATCGTAAATTTTCTTTTCGTATTCCTTTATGCGGTGCTCCAATTCTTCGGGTGTGCTGCAGTGGCGGTGAATGTATTTTACTTTCATGCCGCTAGCGGTCTCCATAAAACGAAGTGCATTTTCTATGGTGTCTTTTTGACGCAAGTCTGGATGCCAGTCGCCTTCAATACAAAATATCTGTTTGGTATAACTATTTGCGGTTTTCAATCTATTAAAAGGCTAACATTTTTCAAATTAATGAATAATTTCTCGGTTTTAAAATTTTTTTAAAGAAATAGCCTAAAATAAAGGCTTTCCGACCTCATTAACTAAATATTGAATTCCTGTTTATTTTTAAAAAGTTCGGAAATGCAGGCCTTAATTTTACTTTCATTGTGGTATTTCTCAATAAATTCTGGACCATTTTTACCTAATTCAATTATTTCATCGTATTTATTCGTAATTAAGTGGATAATGGTTTCTACATCCTCATTATCACTTTTGATCTCGTACACGAGACCAAAGCGCCCATTTTTTATTTGTTCATTAAAACCATTGATATTTGGAACCACGACGGGAATGGAAAGGCAAGCACATTCCATACTCACAAGCGCATAACCTTCAAATCTGCTTGGAAAAACTGCAATATCAAATAATGGTAAAATATTTTCTGGTTGTTTAGTTGGCCCCAAATAAGTTAAGTTTTGGATACTTTTCATTTTGTCCATTAGCTCGGGTAACATTTCACCATCGCCAGCCATTACAAAATGATAATCGGGAAAATATTGCATCTTATCGGCCAATTCGATAAATAAGTCGGGTCGTTTTTGTTCATGAAAGCGACCTAGAAAGCCAATGATTTTTTTATTCGGATTGATATTAAAATTTTTTAATCCCTCATTTCTATCCTTTCTGCTATTTTTGAAAGATGCATAATCAATCATGTTGTAAACAACATTTATTTTTTCGGGCTTTTCTTTATACTTTTCAATTAATACCTTTTTCCAAAACTCACTTATAACAATACGTTTATCTATCCATTGTTGGTAATGGTATGCAGTTTCGAACCATCCATTTTCATTATATTCTTCACAATGCAGTAAGTCATAAATTTGCATTTCAGGAAACATTCGTTTTAATACTGGAGATAGGGCATAAATGAAAGGATTGCTCATATTCATTATAATTCTAGGACGTTCCAATTTAATTAGTTCAAGTAGGGCTAATAATCTGGGATAGGGACCCTCAGCTATTTCATCGAGTGCAAATTGTTCGTCTGCAATTTTGCTGAATCTTGTTCTAAGGGTGCCACTTTCTTCAAAACTCGTGTTGACAATGTCTACAATCTTTGAACCCGATTTTTGAACCACATTCATGTAATCAAATAGTATATTTTCGGCTCCTCCAACATGCCACCAAAAATGAGTAAAGAAAATAGTATTGTTTATTTTTTTGCTCTCTTGATAGTTGCTTTTGTACAAATCATTTAAAGGAAACCCAGTGATAAAACCAGCCATTTTAAGTGCTTTTGTTCTACTACTGTTTGATTTTACTTTAATGAAACGCTTTGGAAAAAATACGTATAAAAATAAATCACTAAACTTGAGATTAGCAGGATTGCGTTTCAAGGTTATTTTAATGACTTTACGAATAATTTTTGTTATGAATCCAAAGTTGCTTTTAAATTGGTTGTTGTCTTTTTCGTACCCTTTTTGAGAGGCTCTTAATCCAAATACGGTAGTCCAATTTTTCCTATAAGCGATGATAGTGCTCAAATTGCCCTCATCTTCGCTTCTTGTTATCAATGAAGTTATATTCTGTCTGTAGTTAAAAATAACTTTTTTGATAGGAACCCCAAATCTACCTCTACCTAAAGCTCTTTGCCAAAAATCCCAGTCTTCAAATAACTTCACATTGTCAGAAATTTTTATAGTTTTTTGTCCTTTTAACTTTTCCCAAAGTTCCCTTTTAACAGGAGAAACGGCTACCACATAATTACTCAAAAATAATTGCTTTGCAGAAAAATCCGACATGATGTCTATTTGATTGCGATAGCTAAATTTTCTGACACTTGGATAAACCCATGAAGCATTGGGGTATGCAGCAAAAGCTAGGTGGCAATGAATGATATAATCTGGTTCTAAAATATCATCACTGTCCAAACAAACAAGGTATTTACCAATAGCTTTTCTGGCTGCAATATTTCTTGTTTCGGCCAACCAACTATTTTTTTTATTTCTATCTACTTCAAGTTTTAAGCCTTTGTAAAATGGATTTTCAATTAATTGATCGATGATAGCAATTGTATCTTTATCGGTTGAACAATCATCAACAATTATTACTTGAAAAGAATCAAGGTCAAAATTTTGATTAGCAACGGAATCTAAGGTTTCGTATAACAAAACGCCTGTATTATAAACAGGGATTAAAAAACTATAGAGAATATTATTATTTTCTGAACTAATCATTGCTTATTTCAAAATATTTGGATGTGCGTGAAAGATTGATGTTGTAATACGGGTCATTTTGAATAAGGTTGCCCCATTTCTCAATAAAGTAATTCTTTTCTTTGTTTTGATTCGCCAAAGATTTGCGACTGATAATAGGATTGCCTCTGGTTAAACACTCATGGTGATACATTTTTGCCCATGGTACATATACATTGTAATAGCCTTCGGACATCAAGCGGCAGCATAATTCAACATCATTACAATCTACAGCCAACTGTTCATCAAAGCCACCAACAAAATCAAACCTTTCTTTTTTAATCATCATGCAAGCACCTGTAACTGCGGAGTAATTTGTAATACAATTGGTGTTGTTATAATAACCTGCGGTATCCTTGTGTGCGCCTGAATAAATATGGGTTCCTACCTCATCTACAGAAAGCACTATGCCCACATGTTGCAAGGTATTGTTAGGATACAATAATTTAGGTCCAACCATTCCTACCTGGTCTAATTGAGCTATCTGCAGCAATTGCTCAAATAAGTTATCTGAAATTAATTTGGTATCATTATTAAGAAATAGTAAATACTCACCCTTCGCAAACTTTGCCGCCCTATTATTCAGTACAGAGTAGTTGAATGGGATATCAATTCTAATACATTTAATAATGTTTGGGTAATTAAATTCCCATTGCGCCACAGTACTAGTAAAACTCTTCTCGTTACTTCCATTATCAATAATAATTATTTCATAATTTTGATAATTTGATTTTTCAAAAATGGATTTTAAACAAGCATCCAATACCGAAGCTTTGTTGCGACATGGAATAATGATGCTTATTAATGGGCGCTCTTTCAACGCAAAAATTGGTTCGAAACAACCCAAAGATTCTTCAGATAATTTTGCATAGGCATTGCCATAATGCGCTCCAAGATATTGATTGAGTGCGTTGTGATTTTCGAGTATTTTTTTAAAGTTAATGCTTTCTGAATACTCATGGTATAATACTTTTGGAATATGACTAATGGCTGTGCTCCGTTGTGTAAGGTTTAAAACCAGACCATAGAAATTACTACTTAATTCAGGGTTTACTTGTTGCCATATTTTTTTTGATACTAGGAAAGTTTTACCAATATAGTTTCTTGATAACAATGAATGCGGACTCCAATCTGGTTTGAAGTAAGGATTTTCTGTTTGTTCTGGATTCTTATCTACGATGTAATCATTGTCTGAATAAATAAAATCTAACGTCTTTTTTGAATTTATTTCGTGGATGTATTCATAAAAACAATTAGGCGCAGGAATACAATTAAGCTTTGTAAATAAAATATATTCGCCCAGTAAATGTCGGGTATTGTCATTCAGTTGGCTCATTGTTATAGAACGAAATTTTTCATCATTGCTAATGACTTTATTCAAGGTATATTGAATAATATCAGCTACCTGATTCACCACAAAATACACATTAAACTTGGTGTAAATTTGTTTTTCAATGGCATTTAAAAAATCGTTTAAGTGTTTAAAGTTTTCAGAATTTACCATCACGAAAATTTCTAAAATTGGCTGTACAGAAAGGTTTCTGATGTTTTCTTTCATGTCTTTCAAATCACCTGCTCTTGGAAATCTCTTTTCCTTGAATAATTTATATTCCTGATTTTCTTCCTGTTTTTTGAGGCTAATCAGGGTATTCATTTTGCCAAATAATAGGTTGAATAGTTGTAGAACAAATTTTTTAATAAGAAATAAACCAGGTGCAGAAAATAAAAAACGAACTCTTTGAAAGAACCGCCATTTATCACTCTTCAAATAACTATCGCTTGTGAGTATAAGTTTCGTTTTTGTGAAGAATAAATATGTTTTCCAATAAGCACTTCCTTCAATTTCTTTGATTCTTTCTTCGTAATTTTTTACTGCATTGAGCAAGGCAGTATACTCAGACTCTTGACTTGAGTTTTTAGGTGCTTTTAATTTATCTTTTATTCTTCTTTTCTCAGACATTTTAATGCTCGAATAATTGACGGTATTTTTCTCCAACTTCCTCAACGGTTCCCACAAATTCGACAGTGCCATGATTTACTAGTGCTGCGCGCGTGCACATGTGACTAACTTCATCAAAATTATGTGACACGAAAATAATAGTAGCTCCATTCTCTTTAATCTCCATTACTTTCTTTAAACATTTTTGCTGAAATCCTATGTCTCCAACAGATAATACTTCGTCTATTAGCAATATTTCAGGTTGTTTAATGATGGCAATACTAAAGGATAATCTGCTCATCATGCCAGTGCTATAACGTTTCACTTGCCAATTCACAGCTTCACCCAATTCAGAAAAATCTATAATTTCCGGAAGTCGTTTTTTAATTTCGGCTTTGGTCATTCCCATTAAAGCGCAACAAAGACGAATGTTTTCTATTCCTGTTAATTCATGCTCTAAGCCAACTCCGAGACCCAGCAGGGGAGCCACTGCGCCAAATAATTCAATTTTACCTTTCTCAGGCATAATAATACCAGAAAGAGCACGCAGTAAAGTGCTTTTGCCCGATCCATTTTTCCCCAATAAAGCAAAAGACTCGCCCTTATTTATCTGAAGGTTTACATTTTTTAATACAAAACTTTTTTGAAGTAGTTTGTATTTACCCAAATTCAATAAAAAATCTTTCATGGAAACAAACCCGTTTTCCTGAATGTAGAAACAGATGTCAACATCTGTCAATCGTATCATTGGTTGCAAGTTTTCCATTATATATTTGAAATAAATCCCTTCCTATACTTTTTAAATGCAATATATCCTATGAATAAACTAAAAGCAGCTATAAGGAAACTCATGCCAAAATTTTCGAATGATGGAAACTGAGATCTGTAAAAAATATCGTGAAATGAATCTATAAAATAATAAAATGGGTTGAGCTTTAATAGAAATCGTTGCCCTTCTGGCAGCAACTCGGGCGCATAAGCAATGGGCGTAAAGTAAAAAAAGGCAGGAATAATCGTGGTCCACAACAATTGTATATCCCTGAAAAAAACATTAATAGTGCCCAAAAATAAACCCAATCCAAGAATAAACCCAGCAGAAACTATAAGAAAAGGGACGAAAGCGAGAATGCTCAAGTTAATTTGGTAGCCTAAAAAAAACATCAATATAAAAAAAGGTATTAAGGTTAATAATAAATTGAATATAGCTGCTACCATTGCCGATAAAGGAAATGAGAATGGATGTAGGTTGATGGACTTGAGTATGGCAGCATTGTCTATAAACGAGGTGATTACTTGTAAAATAGAGGCGGATATAAAATTCCAGAAAATTAAGCCACTCAAAGCATAAAGGGCAAAATGTTCAATGTGGTTGATGTGTTGAAATACGAGAATGAGAATTAACAAAAAAATCAATGGATTCAACATGCTCCAAAAAATTCCCAGAAAAGAATTTTTGTACCTAAGCTTAATCGTCTTAATGGCTAAACTTAGCACTGCGTTGTGAAAACCTGAATTCAAGAGCAGGGATTTGGACATGTATTTTTAAAATTGGTGCGAATTTAAGATAATATGACAAATTTAAGTAGGTTGTAATAGAATATTAATCGATTTGTAAGCATTCTAATTAATGTATAAGTTACAGATAATAAATTGGTTGCATGGTGCATTAGGGCTATTTTAAAACAAAAATCAATACCATAATGCACAATAATGTTGTTATTTATAGGTTATTTTAACATTAAGCTAGTTTTATAAATATTAAAATAAATGATGACAGAATTGTTAATATTAGGATGGTTCCATAAAACTTCATTCGTAAATTAAATGTTGACTTCTATTATTGCAAAGTGTTTTCAAACCAATTATTTTCGCAACATGTTTAGAATTCTCAGTCTTTCTTTTTTGTTATTGGTGTCATTAAATATGGGTGCGCAGAATAAAAAAACGCCAGCCAAAACACCTGTAACACCAGTTACTACTAATAAACCAACTATAAGGAAGGTGCAATTTTCTGAACTCATCAATCAAAATGATGTTTATTATTACCGCGATCAGCCCTACACAGGCATTAGTATTGAAACTTTTGAAGATAAAACCAAAATGCAAGAAATACAGTGGAAGAATGGTTTGATAGATGGGACAAAAACAGAATATTTTAAAGGTGGCGTTGCTGTTAGAGCCAAATTGAATTTTAAAGAGGGCAAGCGCAATGGCGCATTTTTATATTACCACCTGAATGGTCAATTAAAACTTTGTGGTAAATATGTAAACGATTTATTGGACAGTACAGTGAATGCTTTTTATGACAATGGCAATCCTAAATATACCTTTACTTATCTGATGGGAGAAAAGACAGGACTCTCTATATCTTACTATAACAATGGCAATATTGAGCAAAAAGTAGAACTCATCAACGAGAAACCAAATGGTAAAATGGAGACTTATTACGAAGCGGGGAATATTAGATTAATTACAACCTATAACCAAGGTATAAGAGAAGGTCAGTTTTTAAGATATCATTTAAATGGCACTATCGCAGAAGAAAGTTATTTTAAGGATGGCATTCAAGACAGTGTATCTTATTATTGGGATAATGTATTTGGAAGTATCATGAAAATTGAAAGTTACAACAAGGGCAAGAAGGAAGGTGCTTGGGTAACCTTTAATGAAATTGGTGATACGCTCACATTCTATAATTATTTAG
This sequence comes from Bacteroidota bacterium, assembly GCA_025354385.1. Classification (GTDB taxonomy): domain Bacteria; phylum Bacteroidota; class Bacteroidia; order NS11-12g; family UBA955; genus JABMMZ01. Next base: position 90,923 of record JANXMZ010000002.1, on the reverse strand, counting down.
ATGATATTTTAAATGGACCTTATAGAATTTATAAAACGAACAAAATTACCACAGAAATAGCACCGGACGCAAAGGGCCATAAAAGATACACTTCCGAATATGAGCATGTATTAGATCAATATGGGTCTTATCATATGGGTAAATTGGATGGAAGCTTTAAGGCAGGTTTGTATGAAAGAGAAAATCATGTGGAAGGTCATTACAAAGATGGGGTAATGGTAGGAGAGTGGTTTTATTACAATGCCGAAGATAAATTGGTATTGTATGAATTGTATAATGACCAAGGACAATTGTTAAAACAAAAGCCGAAAGTAAAACCTAATAATGAAGAGTAACTTGTTATACAGACATCGTAATTAGCGCATTGCTTATTACCAATCTGCCGAGAGTTTTAGCTTTAACTTCATCAACTGTAACATCGGGCGCAATTTCTATTAGTTCAAAGCCATTTTCATTAATATCAAAAACACCTAATTCGGTTACCACTTTTTTAACGCAACCTAAACCAGTAATAGGCAAATCGCATTTGCTTAATAGTTTAGATTCACCTGCTTTATTAACATGCTGCATGGCCACTATTATATTTTTAGCACTGGCCACTAAATCCATAGCCCCACCCATGCCCTTTACCATTTTACCCGGAATTTTCCAATTGGCAATATCCCCTTTATCACTTACTTCCATGGCCCCCAAAACAGTCAAATCTACTTTGCCAGCTCTAATCATTCCAAAACTTACTGCACTGTCAAAGAAAGAAGAACCGGGAACAGTAGTGATGGTTTGCTTACCTGCATTAATTAAATCGGCATCTTCATCACCTTCGAAAGGGAAAGGACCCATGCCCAACAATCCATTTTCAGATTGCAAAATAACTTCAACACCTTCTGGAATATAATTGGCTACAAGGGTAGGAATACCAATGCCTAGGTTGACATAATAGCCATCTTTTAATTCTGAAGCGATACGTTTTGCAATTTGTTCTTTAGTAAGCATAAAATTTAATTACTGCAAAGCAAATACATTTTAATGAATTATGGATAGAGGTTTGAAATCTTTTAATTGTTATTTTAACAAAGTAATAGTGCCTTTTAAATACTTAACACTACCAACTTTCTTGCCTTTAATTTTTACTTTATAAAAGTAAACCGATTCCATGCACAATTCATTTTTATAAAAGCCATCCCAATTGGCGTCCTTCCCACTTGTCTCCAATAATTTCTCACCCCAGCGGTTGAATATTTCCATTTCTACAAATGAAATATTTGAACCGAACACTTTAAATACATCATTGATATTGTCACCATTTGGGGTGAATACACTAGGAATGTAGTACAACATATCTTCACAAAGTTTAACATTAATGGTATCGCTGGCACTGCAATTATTTCTACTAACAGTTAACCAATATTGACCAGGTTCATTTACTGTTATGGAAGGTATTGTTTCTCCAGTGCTCCATAGGTACCTTTCTTGTTCTTTGGTACTCAATTGAAGTTCATAATTGCAAAGACTAGTGTCTATTCCTAAGTTAACTTCTGGTTGACTTAATTGGTTGACATAAATAGAATCTTGGTTGCTGCAAAATGTACCAATTGCTTTAAGGCTGTAACATCCTTTCTTGTCAACCTTTATATTATTTGTCGTTTCCTTTGTACTCCATAAATAGGAGAGTCCTTTGATGGTATCAGTTGATAGGAAAATATATTTACAATTGATAGAATCGTAACTCAATTTAATCACCGGTTTTTTAATCTGATCAATGGCAATGGTATCTCCGCTTGGGCATGTATTAGAGTCCAATACTTTTACTGTGTATATACCTTTTGAATTAACTTTAATTTGCATGGCTGTTGAGCCAGTATTCCAATTGTATTTTGCAAAACCAGAACTGGCCTTAATGAGGTGAGAAAACTGACCACAGAAGGCAGTGTCGTTGCCTATGAAGACTTTGAATTTAGGACCGACTGTAATGTTAATTGTATCACTGGATTCGAAGTTATTTGCTATATCAATTACTTTTGCTATATAGGTACCAGGTCTTTTTATTATGATACTTTCGGTTGTATCACCTGAGTTCCATTCAATACTACTATTTTTTGGAGCATTGGTTTTAAGCCTAGTTGAATCACCGATACATAACACAATATCTTTGCCTAAATTAATTTTTTTCAATCTGAACATAAATGTAGGATAGTAGGGAATTGTTGCACTGCTGTAATTAGGTTTTGTGCTAACAGCTCTTAGAACAAAATTACAGGCAAGGCCTTTAAGGCATGGATTATTAATAACGGAAACATAATCCTCTCCATCTACCAAGCCATATATTTTACCATCTGGTCCAAGTTGGAAGCCATTTAGTCCCATATTGTTAATAAATTGAGCTACGATGGTTTCGGATGCATTAATAGCTGCAGAATTCCAAACGGATAAATCGTATTGAAGAACTTCGGTTATCATTCTATTAATGCTTGCTTTATAATAATACCTTCTAGTATAAAGGAATCGTGAATCTGGTGAAAATTCACCATTATTACCTAAAGCGTTATAAATGTCACAATTTATTGAAACCTGATCAGACAATGTCCCATCACTATTATTAAATTTATACAGAAATTCAGTGTAACCGCTGTTGCCAGGATTCATTTTTAAATGTGATAGAAATATTTTGGAATCAGGCGAAAATTTATTGCAATTACTAATAAGATCAGAATTTGTTAGTTTCTGTTCGATAGGAAAGGTTGTGTCAAAGGCTCCATTCACAGTTCTTTTACAATAAAAAAAACCGTTTACATCGTCAATAGAAGCTATCCAATAGTCAATTCCATTGGCATGTAATGATACTCCAAAATTTTCTCTTGGATTTATGATTCCTAGTGGCTTAAAAAGCACTACTGCTTCGCCTAGTCCTCCATCGCCGTTCATGTCAATAATTGAATAACGGATATATCCATCAAGGTAGAAAGGGCTTTGATTATCATCTCCATCTACGGTTATCAAGTAATATAAATGATTGCTTTTAGGAACAGGCAAAGCCATAGAACCTTGCCTTGAACTGAAGTGGTCTTTGCTGATGGGACAATTGAAATTTTTTAATGGTCTGTTCAATCGATTGAACATTGTATCGCCATTGGTGTAAAATAAAACCCTTCCATTTGAATCACAAATACTAGTGGAGGATTCAAAAGTAGAAAGTTGTGAACCCAACATTCCAGTGGTTGGAGTAGTGTTAAAATTAATGGCCGCCTTAGTACCAAAATACCACATATTGTATTGTTTCTGAGCCTCAACAAAAATTAAGCAACCCATACAAATGAAAAGTAAAGTAATTTTTTTAATCATGTGTTGGGATTTATAACAAGACTGTAATTCAGTGTGTTTAGTTGCTTAATCACCTAATTAAAGTTAAACTGCCTTTCAAATTAGCCACCGTGCCAGCCTTTTTGCCTTTGATAAATAATCTATAAAAATAAATGGATTCCATACATGGACTATTTTTATAAGTGCCATCCCAACTAGGATCCTTGCCTGTGCTTTTATAAATGAGTTCACCCCATCGATTAAAAATTTCCATTTCAATCACTGCAATGCTCGAACCATAAACCTTGAATATGTCATTGATATTATCATCATTTGGTGAAAATGCATTCGGAACAAAGTGGTTCATTTCTTCACACAGTTTTACATTTACAGTGTCTGTTGCATTGCAATTATTTCTGCTTACAGTTAAACTATATTTGCCTGGTTCATTTACTAAAATAAAAGGTCTTGTTTCACCTGTGCTCCATAGGTATGAGCCTATTTCTGTAGTATTTAATTTTAGTTCATAGTTGCAAAGACTAGTATCGATTCCTAAGTTAACTTCTGGTTGGCTTAATTGGTTTACATAAATAGAATCTTTGTTACTGCAAAATGGATGAATGGTCTCTATTATATAAAGTCCTTTAGTCTGAACTTTTATATGGCTGCTATTTTCATTGGTATTCCAACGATATTTGAGTCCAATTAAAGAATCGACAAATAGATCAATATATTTACAATCAATGGAATCATAATTTAGCTTAATATTCGGTATTGCAATTTTTTTAATGTTAATAGTGTCAATACTAAAACAAGTATTCGAGTCGGTTACTTTTAATATATATTGACCTTCTTTTTTTACAATTATTTCTCTGTCGTTTTCACCTGTATTCCAATTATATTTAGCAGAATTAACAGAAGACTTTAATTTAAAACTGAAATTGTTGCAAAATGTGGTATCGTTCCCTATAATTAATTTTGTGTGATCGCTAATTGTAATTTTAAATTTATAATATGGCAAGTACCCCTGACGGGTTTTAATTTCAGAAGAATAAATGCCAGGCGATTGAATTAAAATAGAATGACTAGTATCACCTGTATTCCATTTAATACTCCCTTTGATATTACAGGTAATGATTAAGTTATGTTTTAGGCAAATAATAGTATCTTTCCATAGGTTTAGTTTGTTTAAAAAAAGGGAACTTATATAATTAGGGAGACCAAAAATAGTGGTTTTTCCTTCCAAATAAATATAGTCATGTTGGGGTCTGCAAGAGAATCCTAATGAATCTGGTGAATGAATTACGGAAAGAAATTTAAAATCTCTATATGATACATAAATTTTTTGGTTGGGTCCAATTTGAAGCGCATATGGAATGCTTGAAAGGCAACTGTCAATTACTATTCTAGAATTTATAAATTTTTCCATATTATTTGTTCTCATGTCATATTGAAATATTTTGGTAGTGGCTTCTTCAGTTAAATATAAAAATTGTGATTTAGGGGAAAATTCCAATCCATATCCAAGATTAGTATTAAATTTCCAAATGTTTGAAATGGTTGCATTGCTATTGTTAAAGTCCGCAATTAATGTATATCCTAATTGAGAGTTGTTAAATCCGATTTTTTTACCGTCGCTGGAAAACTTTAGATAACCAACTGTATTAGAACTTTGCTTATCTGAAATAAATAGACTAGTTTTATTAATTATTGGAGAGTGATTTAATCCGTTTTTATCAATACTGTATGCCAAAAGATTGTCACTTTTATATTGAAGAGCTAAAATCCAATATTCTTTGCCATTATCCTTTTTTACTGCGGCTACTTTTTCACAAGAAGGAGACATCAATTTGATATTTTTTTCATTTAAAGGTATATCTCCCTTTCCAGAATTTAAGTTCATGTCGACTCTTGAATACTGAAGCCCATTTTCGCTACCTTTTGCCGCAACTGTAAAAATATAATAAATATTAATGCTGTCAGGATGTGGTACAATAAGTGCAGATTGCGTGGTGGTTAAATCGCCATGCAGACCATTTCCATTGGGCATCATTGTATTTGTACTATCCCACACTTTGACCCCATCGGTATAAAATAATAAATTACCATTTTTATCGCTAAAACTGGCACAACCTTCTCTTGTATTTATTTTTCCATTAATTAATGCGCTAGGAGGGTCGGTATTAAAGGTTACTCCTGCGTTTTTTCCAAAATACCAATTGTTAGCTTCTTTTTGTGCTTGAATACAATGCACAAATAATAAAGTATATGTAAATAATAACAATAAACGCATCTATACAATATTAAAACTTTATTTATTCATTACCTAAAAATATTAACTTGATAGCCCCTATAACTGTCTGTAAATGCTGTAATATTATTCTTTCAAGTTTATTTATTCTTCGTTTAATCTGCGTAATAATGATGTTTTATTAGATTTAAAAATCCGTAAATTTGTATCTTTCTTTCAATGACCAAAAACAATAAAATTATCAATGATCCAGTTTACGGTTTTTTAACCATTCCCAGCGATCTGATATTTGAACTTATACAACACCCATTTTTTCAACGTTTGCGTAGGATTAAGCAATTGGGGATGACTGATTATGTATACCCAGGGGCCACACATTCCCGTTTTCATCATGCACTGGGCGCACTTCAACTGATGACCCAAGCGGTACAAACCTTAAGGCATAAAGAAGTAAAAATTACGGATGCCGAGGCAGAAGCCCTTTACATTGGTATTTTGTTGCACGATATTGGTCATGGTCCTTATAGTCATACTTTAGAACATACTCTGGTGCGCAATGTATCGCATGAATTTATTTCATTAAAGATGATGCACCAATTGAATATTGAATTCAATGGAAAACTAGACCTTGCTATTAGAATTTTTCAAAATCAATACAAAAAAGCTTTCTGTTATCAACTTATTTCTGGTCAGTTAGACATGGACCGTTTAGATTATCTCAACCGGGATAGTTTTTTTACTGGCGTTACGGAGGGTGTGGTTGGTGCGGAGCGCATCATCAATATGTTAAACGTGGTGAACGATGAATTGGTGGTAGAAGAAAAGGGTATTTACAGCATAGAGAAATTTATTATAGCTCGCAGATTGATGTATTGGCAAGTATACCTGCACAAAACAGTGGTAGCAACCGATATTCTTTTAACCAACATCATTAAACGCGCTGCTGAAATTAGCAGAAGAGGTACTCAACTTTTTGCAACACCAGCCCTAGAATGGTTTTTAGAAAACGAGGTTAATAAAAAGACATTTGAAGAAAATCCTAAAGCATTACAGTACTTTTCTAATTTAGATGACTCAGATATTTTTTCGGCCATTAAGGCTTGGCAAACTTGCGATGATAAAGTGCTGCGTTTACTTTCAAAGAGCCTAGTAGAGCGTCATTTGCCAAAAATTCAAATTGCGTCGAAACCATTTGATGATAAATTAGTTGAAGAAAAGCAGAACGCAATTTGCCATAAATTTAAGTTGAAAACAGATGAGGCCAGCTATTTTGCATCTCAAAGTTTAATTAAGAACGATGCTTACAAAGACGAAAGCACCCGAATTAATATTTTAATGAAGAATGGCAGCATTTCCGACGTTACCGAGGCCAGCGACAATTACAATTTGAAAGCGCTTAAACAAACCGTTAAAAAATATTATTTAAGCTATTATCCCTAAATATTATCTTCGCATCCTTATATATGCAAATTACAGCATCTGAAATAGCGAGTTTAATAAATGGAAGCATTGAAGGAAATGCGGAACAAATTATTACTTCAGTTGGAAAAATTGAAGATGCAAAACCTGGAGATATTGCTTTTCTAGCCAATGCAAAATACATTAATCACATTTATACAACTGCTGCATCAGTAGTAATAGTAAGCAATGATTTGGTATTGGACAAGGCAGTTAATTGCGCCATTATTCGTCATCCAATGCCTTATTATGGTTTTTGTCAGGTTTTAGATAAGTATTTTAATCCGCATCAAAATAGACAAGGGATACACCCAACCGCAGTGGTAAGTGCGCAAGCCAAATTAGGCAATAAAGTTTACCTTGGTGCTTATGTAGTCATAGAAGATGGCGCAGAAATAGCAGATGGTGCACAATTGTATCCACATGTATTTGTTGGCAAAAATGCTAAAGTGGGCAAAAACACTTTGCTCTATGCAGGTGTTAATTTATATTCGGAATGTATCATTGGTAATAATTGCATCATACATGCTGGCACCGCTATTGGCTCGGATGGATTTGGTTTTGCACCAACACCAGATGGCAGCTATGCAAAGATACCTCAAATAGGCAATGTGATTATTGAAGACAATGTTGAAACTGGTGCTAACTGTTGCATAGATAGGGCTACTATGGGTAGCACAATTTTGCGGAAAGGTGTAAAATTAGATAATATGGTTCAAATTGCACACAATGCAGAAGTAGGCGAGAACACAGTGATAGCGGGATTAAGCGGGGTGGCTGGAAGTGCAAAAGTTGGAAAACAATGTGTAATTGGTGCTCAAGTTGGTATTGTTGGGCATATTACCATTGCAGATGGTACTCAAATTGGAGGACAAAGCGGAATACCCAAAAGTATAAAAGAACCAAATGGTCAGTATATTGGATCTCCAGCTATGCCTTTAAAAGATGCCTTCAAAAGTCAGGTTTTACAGCGCAATTTACCGGCATTGGAACTCCGAGTGCGTGAATTGGAAAATAAAATAAAGGAACTCACAAAACAACAAGATACCAATTCATAAATTGAAGAATTGGTTTAATAATACAAAGACAAAAGAAGAATGAAACAAACAACCATCAAACATGCGGTAACCATTTCGGGTGTTGGATTGCATACAGGTGCAAATGTTAACCTAACATTTAGTCCGGCTCCAGAAAACCACGGTTATAAATTTCAGCGCGTAGACCTGGATAAACAGCCCATCATAGAAGCAGATTGCGACTTGGTTGTTGATACGTCTAGAGGCACAACATTAGAGAAGAATGGCGCAAGAGTTAGCACCGTAGAACATGCATTAGCGGCATTGGTAGGTTTGGAGATAGATAATGTTTTACTTCAAATTGATGGACCTGAAATGCCTATTATGGATGGCAGCTCTAAGCCATTTGTAGATAAATTATTGGCAACTGGTATCATTGAACAAGATGCAGAAAGAGAATATTTTAGTGTTCCTTACAACGTTCATTACAACGATCCTGAAAATCAGGTGGAAATGGTAGCCATGCCTTTAGATGATTACAGAGCTACTGTAATGGTGGATTATAACAGCCCAGTGCTTGGAAGCCAGCATGCGATAATTACAAATTTGAGTGAATTTAAAACACAGATTGCCAGTTGCAGAACTTTTTGTTTTTTACATGAACTTGAAATCATGTTGAATAATAATTTAATTAAAGGTGGTGATTTAAATAATGCCATTGTAATAGTTGATAGGGTGGTGGAAGACCATGAAATGGAGCGTTTGGCTAAAATATTCAATAAGCCAAAAGTAGAAGTTAGAAAAGAAGGTATTTTGAACAATGTTGAATTGCGTTTTCAAAATGAACCAGCCCGTCATAAATTGTTAGATCTTTTAGGTGATTTAGCTTTGATTGGAATGCCCATTAAAGCACAAATTATGGCTGCACGTCCCGGTCATGCTAGCAATGTAGCTTTTGCTAAAAAAATAAAAGCACTCATTAAGAAAACGAAAAAGAAAGCGGTAAGCGAAGCGCCGTTTTATGATCCAAACATCAAACCTATATTTGAGTACAAAGATATCAACCGTTTTTTACCACATGCGCATCCATTTTTATTGGTAGATAAAATAATTGAAAAATCTGCCAAGCATATTGTAGCTGTTAAAAATGTTTCTGGCGATCAGTATTTCTTTCCAGGTCATTTTCCAAACGATCCTATTTTTCCGGGTGTATTGCAATTAGAAGCCATGGCCCAGGCAGGCGGAGTATTGGTATTAAGCGAAGTGCCCGATCCAGAAAATTATGCTACCTATTTCTTGAAAATAGACAATGCTCGTTTTAAAGATAAGGTTGTACCGGGCGATACTTTGGTAATGCGTATGGAATTATTAGAACCTATTAGAAGAGGTATTTGTTTGATGCGCGGTAGAGCCTTTGTTGGCGATAAACTAGTGAGCGAAGCGGAGATGATGGCTCAAATTATAAAAATAAAAAACATTTAACTTTTGGGGGGTAAGCTCCTAAATATTGTATTATTAAAAACACTCATAAATTAAAATGATTCAGCCATTAGCATATGTGCATCCACAGGCAAAAATTGCCGATAATGTGGTAATAGACCCATTCGTTACCATTCATAAAAATGTTGAAATAGGAGAAGGCACTTGGATTGGTTCCGGTGTTACTATTTTTGAAGGTGCAAGAATTGGAAAGAATGTAAGGGTTTTTCCGGGCGCTATTATTTCTGCAATTCCCCAAGACTTAAAATTTGAAGGGGAAGATTCTTTAACGGTTATTGGCGATAATACCACTGTAAGAGAATGTGTAACTCTAAACAGAGGAACTAAAGACAGAGGTAAAACAGAAATAGGGTCTAATGTTTTAATTATGGCCTATAGCCATGTTGCACACGATTGTATGATTGGCGATCATGTTATTTTAGCCAACAGTACTCAAGTAGCAGGCCATGTTGTCGTAGGAGAGCACGCTATTTTAGGGGGTGCTACCTTGGTGCATCAGTTTGTTCACATTGGCAGACATGCCATGATAAGTGGAGGTAGCTTGGTGCGCAAAGATGTTCCTCCTTACACAAAAGCAGCACGAGAGCCATTGAGTTACGAAGGTGTGAATTCAATTGGACTAAGAAGAAGAAATTATTCAACTGATAAAATTGCAGAAATTCAAGAAATTTATCGCATACTCTATGTACGCGGTTTAAATAATGCAAAAGCCATATCGCACATTGAAGCCAATATGCCTGCTAGTTCGGAAAGGGATGAAATTTTACAGTTTATAAAAGAGAGCGACAGGGGCATAATGAAAGGCTATATCTCTAAATAAATTATAAACTAATAGGAAACTTTTTTCACAGAATTAACTTCTATTGTAAAGTAAATAATAATGCAATTAGAAATTAATCAAATTGGTAAGCACTACAATCAACAATGGTTGTTTCGCAATATTAGTTTTGAATTAAAAACAGGCGAAAGTATAGCCATTCTTGGAAAAAATGGTTCAGGAAAATCAACCTTGCTACAAATTATTTATGGATTAATACAAGCAGCAGAGGGGGATGTATTGCTTAACAAAAATCTGATAGAATTTCCACATCAAATTTTTAATTATACCTCACCATTAATGGTCTTGCCATTGGAGTTTAATATTCAGGAGATTCATGCCCATCAAATAAATGTTGGTAAAATGAAAATGGACATAGCTGAATTTATGGACCATGCACAGTTTACTACCGATAAAGCCAATCAACCCATTCTATATTTTTCATCTGGTATGCAGCAGAGATTAAAAACAGCCTTATGTCTTGCTGGTAATGGCCATATTAAATTGTTAGATGAACCACTTTCCAATATGGATAAAGATGGAGAAAAATGGTATTTAAATTGCTTGGATAAAATTAACTCCAACCATATAATAATATTGGCTAGTAATGATGAAGTGGAATATCAAGGCATCAAAAATCAAATCAATCTTTAAACTAATGAAGTTAAAAATCACATTTTTCATAGTGGCGATTTTGGCAATGCAAACAGTGATTGCTCAAAATAAAAAAGATACATCTTTAATTGGGGCAGATACCCTCAATTGCCATGGTAATAAAATAGCTTTGATACAAAATTTATCTAAGAATGATGATTATGTTTCATATTACGATTTAAAAACGCTTCGCTTACTTCTTTATATTAATAAAAAATATGAAGGTGAAGGAGAGGGACGTGTTTATTTCTATAATTTTGTTTTTCCAGAACTCAATATCAATTGTGATGTTATTCCATCTAAAAAAGAACTTATAGATAAAGTTGTTTGCAAATATGGTTTGATAAATGAATGGGGCTTGGACACTCTAAAAGCAGAAACATTTGTAACCATAAAGGGCAATTATAAAAAGAAATTAGTAGACGCTGCAAAATCTGCCGTTAATTTTACAATGCTCGAACGCGACAGGACTAAACCAATAACAATTCTAGGGAACGATATCTATCAAGACGATAAAGTAATAGGAAGCTTTGAAGAATTAAAGATTCAAAGTCCTGGCGGTGAGCTAAAACAATTTCAGGTTAACAATACCATGAAACAGATGGTTTGCTTGAGCACAGCGTTAAAAGCAGGTTCACATGATTGGAGAACACTAACCAATTTTGATAATAAATACCATATTCTAAAATCAACAGATGGTAATGATCTCATGGATTTGGTAAAATTCATGGTAGAAAGCAATTATTTATAGGCTACAAACCGTATAATTTATCCTTTTATTTAACATTTTTATCTAATCAATAAAATATAAATACCTTATATTTAATTAGTTGAATTTTTCTATAGTACTTTGTATTACATAGTACTATATAATTCCATTAGATTTGCAGTGTTCAAACTTACTAAGCTGTGTTAGAAAGAAGAATATTAAAAATTGTCATCCATGGATATCGAAAATACCAAAGCGCAAATGAGAAAAGGAATATTGGAGTATTGTATACTTTCCATTATTTCTAAAGGAGAAATTTATGCATCGGATATACTTGAGTATTTAAAAAATGCTAAGTTAATTGTAGTAGAGGGTACTTTATATCCTTTGCTAACCCGTCTTAAAAACGAAAGTTTATTGGAATATAATTGGCAGGAGAGTTCAATGGGTCCGCCAAGGAAATATTATAAACTTACGAATGAAGGCAAGCAATTTCTAGAAGCCCTTAATATAACTTGGGAAAATTTGGTTTTTAGTGTTAATCAAGCAACAAAATAATTACAATGTATAAAGTCATCAACATCAACATCGGGGGAAGAATTTTTCAGGTTGAAGAAAATGCGTTCGAAATGCTCAATCAGTATCTGAACGCGTTGAAAAATTATTTCAGCAATAAACCCGAAGGCAATGAAATTGTTTCGGATATCGAAAACAGAATTGCTGAATTATTGCTCGAAAAACTCAAGAATGGTCAGTCGAATATTACGAATGAACATGTCAGTGAGATTATTGCATCTGTGGGTTCTCCAAAAGATATTGCAGGCGACGAGGAAACTGTAGAACAAGAGCAAACAAAAACATCTCAGCAGCAACATACGCAAAATTTTGAAACTACACGAACTAAAATTTTTAGAGACCCCGATGGTAAAATTATCAGTGGTGTGTGCAGTGGTTTGGCCTATTACTTTAATATAGATCCACTTATCATGCGATTGATTTTTATTGCACTTTTTTTTGCAGGAGGTTCTTCCATATTGATATACTTTATTCTTTTAATAGTAATTCCAGTGGCCCGAACCACTGCCGAAAAATTAGCCATGCGCAAGGAAAAAATAAATATTGATACTATTCAGAAATCTGTTGAAAATGAGTTTGGCCGTATCAAAGAAGATTTTAAAAATAAAAATTTCCAAGATAAGGGCGCACATTTTTTACGATCGGTTTTTAATGCCATTGGTGTTTTAATGCGTGGAGTTTTTAAGTTGGCTAGTCGTTTTATGGGACTTATTTTTGGTATCATTGCGCTCTCATTTTTTGTTTCTACCATTGTTGGTATCACTGGCAATGTAATTATCAATGGGCATCCCACCAATATCGTTAATATTTTATCCTTGTATTTTTTCGAAAATACGAATGATCGCATTTTGGCGCAAGTTGTTTTAGTCCTTACATTATTTTCATTTACCCTTACTTTCTTTTATTGGTCGAGCTTACTATTAACGGATGGCAGAGCATTTAATAAATCAAAAGTTTTAATAAGAACCATTGCAACATTATGGATTTTGACGATTGTATTAATGGTAATATCAGCGGCTAAGACTGGTACTTATTTCACTACAAAATCTAGTATTGAAAAAACAATTTCTTTAGATTCAACACAAAAAAAATTCATTATAAAAACTTTTAAAGGCAATAAACATTATAGAAGGTTTGAGTTTGAAAATAAAGATATTAAAATCGGAGATATTGAATTACTGATTGAAGAAACAGATGGACCTGCAGAGATTATTCAAGTTATTTCTGCCTACGGACATGATATTGCTGCTGCAAAGAATAATGCTAGCTATTGCGAATTTAAATTGGAGATAAAAGATAGTATTATAACCTTTCCTGAAAATTTCATACTGTCTAAAAATCAACAGTATCGCAAACAAGAAATATTGTTTATTCTTAAGCTACCAAGAGGTTCACAGTTTAGAATAGATGATGATGCGAATATTGAAATTAATAGCCATTCTGATGATGCAATTTATACTGGTAATGCTTATAAAATAGATGAAGAAGGTATCAATTGCACTGATTGTGAGTCATACGGTTCAGCCTTAATTCCGTCGGATTATAGAATCAATTACTCGGTGGGAGATTTTAATAAAATCAAGGTTTCATCCATTATGAAAGTAAAAATCATGTGTGGCACAGACAGGATTGTAAAAGCAAAAGGTATTAATGACAAACAAGAAATAATTGTTGAGGTAGAAAATGGGGTTTTAAACATTCATTTGCGTCATGAATCATTTATGAATCGAAATAAGGAAGTAGAAGTTATTGTAGTTTGTCCTGAATTAAATTCTCTTGAAGTTAGTGGCATGGTAGAAGCGCACTTTGAGGGTTTCCACAATGACAACATAACCATTGATTGCAGTGGTGCTTCCGAATGTTTTGCAAATATTACACCAGATGCATTAACAGTAGAAACCAGTGGAACTTCTGAATTGAACCTATCGGGTAATTGCTTAAAATTAAATATATCTTGCTCTGGCACTTCGCAGGTAGATGCTGCAGATTTTGTTGTCAAAGACATTCAAATTAAAACATCTGGCACTTCCGAAGCTCAAATAAATGCAACAGATAACATGGAGGCCAACGCTTCTGGTGTTTCTAAAATTATTTATCAAGGTGAACCAAAGCATATAAAAACCAAGGCGGCTGGCATGAGCGAAATTGAGAAAAAAGATTAAGCTCATTGCGCCACATTTCTTATATTTGAATGTTAATGGCAATTATTAAAGACCATTATTTATGAAGATATTAAATGCTCTGCAAATAAAAGAAGTTGATAAGTTTTGCATTCAAAACGAGCCCATCAGTTCTTTTGACCTGATGCAAAGAGCAGCCAAAAATCTTACAAAGATCATTCTAGAATCTTGCCCTCGTTTTGAACAATACACTGTTTTTTGCGGACCCGGAAATAATGGGGGCGATGGATTACTAATTGCAGCAAATTTATGTGATGCGGGGAAATTTGTGAGAGTATACATTACCAAGGCCATCTATTTAGATGAATTTACCTTGGCGCTAAAAACAATTCAATCGAAGGGAATTGAGCCAATTGTATTAGAAGAACAAGTAAACTTAGTTGACTTATTAATTCATGAAGGAGATTGTTTAATAGATGCTTTGTTTGGTGCAGGTTTATCGCGACCATTGGAAGGGTTTATTGCAGAATTGGTACAAAAAATAAATAGTTCACGAAATTTTATTGTTTCTATTGATTTGCCCTCAGGTCTTTCTCCTGATACAGTATTTGAAAGTAATGTTTATAATACTATTACCGCTAGTATTACATTGAGTATTCATTTACCAAAGTTGGCATTTATGTTTTCTGAAAATGGAATTTTTGTTGGAGAATTTCATTGTGTTGAAATTGGATTGAATAATGATTTCATTAAAGAACAGAAATCACCAATATATGTGGATACAGATTTAATTTCAAAACTCATTCAACCAAGGTCTCCATTTGGACATAAGGGTACTTTTGGTCATGCGCTTATTATTGCAGGCAGCGAAGGTAAGGTAGGAGCTTCCTTGCTCTCTGCTTCTGCAGCACTCCGATCGGGTTGTGGATTGTTAACTGCCGTTATACCTTCAGAAGCAATAACCGCTATGCATGCCTATTTGCCCGAAGCAATGGTAATTTCAACTCAAGAATTTTCAACTGTAGATTTAAATAAGTTTGATGCCATAGGAATAGGACCAGGTTTGGGTGTAGATTCAAATGCTTATGAAATACTGAAATTAGTAATGAAAATTGAAAGCAAAGCATTGGTAATAGATGCAGATGCCATCAATACTATATCCTTAAATAAGGGTTTGTTGCAAAAATTAAATTCCAAAATGTTGCTAACACCACACCCGGGCGAATTTGATAGGTTGACCAAAAAGCATAAAAATGAATTTGACAGATTCAAAACCCAGCAATTATTTTCTGAAAAATACAATGTGATGGTTGTTTTAAAGGGGCATCATACTTCAATTACAAGTCCCAATGGTGATTGTTATTTTAATAGTACAGGAAATAATGGAATGGCTACAGCTGGCAGTGGAGATGTACTCACAGGTATCATTACATCACTTTGTGCGCAAGGATATTCTGTTTGCGATTCGGCAATAATAGGAGTGTATTTACATGGGTATGCTGGAGACGTTGCAGCGGCTAAAAATTCTAAAACATCAATGATAGCCTCAGACATAGTGCATAATATTGGAGTGTTTTTCAAAACTTTTGAAAAATAAAGACTTCATTATAATTGAATAAAATTCGGTGTTGATAAATGAATATAATATTCTACAACATGTTTAGTAAGTAGAGAATAGAATTATTCCAATCTTTAATAGCTTTTAGAATAAAAAAGATATTTTAAGATTGATTGTTTTAAGCCGTTAGAATATCGAAAATTAATTCACTTGGTTATAACACTGCACTAGGTTCGGAAATCTATCTGGCTTTGGTATTAATAACATTTATTTTTGAAAAATAAACTGCCTACTCCTTTTTATTAAGGAGAAGGCAGAATAGAGAGTAGTAAGGATTTTTAGACTATGAATTAAAAGGAGGAGGAGCCGAACTTCCGTCCGTTTCTCTTGGCTTTGCCTCACTCACAATCATGTTTCTTCCATTGAGATCCGAACCATTCAAGGCTTCTATGGCTTTAACACCATCGGCATCATTTGCCATCTCAATAAATCCAAAACCTTTGCTTCGGTTCGTTTCTTTGTCGCGCACAATTTTGGCTCCCACTACTTCGCCATACGGCTCAAAAGCAGCTTTCAGTTCTTCTGTACGCAATCTGTAATTTAAGTTTCCAATGTAAATTCTCATTTCAATAAGCAGTTAATTTAATATTAACAAAACTAAATATTTGAGTATTAATTGCAAGTAAAAAATATCGAGCAAGTGTTAACTACTGACTATCAATTAATTAAAATATTTATAAATAAGCCTTTTATTAAAATAATGCAACAATTATTTATAAGCAATTGTCATTTCTCTTTTACCTGGCGGACCTTCTAAAGCTTCTACTTTCAATAGTAAGTTTTTTAAATTTCTTTTAAATTGTCCTTGAGCGCAATAGCTTGTTAACAGGGCATTTTTACTCATTTGTTCAACAATATTTTTAAGATTCTCCAAATCCCACATGTCGGGTTGTTTTTGGGGTGCAAATGCATCAAAATAAATGATATCATAACCTATAAAATTTTGACCAAATTTTGCATACAACTCTATTGAATCTTGAAGTGTAAAAAATTGATATTTTTTATTGACTTGTGAAAAGTTGAATTGAGGCGTGATGGAGTTGAAATGTCCTTCATCACATGTTATCATTTCTATTAAACGATTAAGGAATATAGGTTTTTTTTCAAATGTTTCATAATAGGTTTCTAAAATCTCAATTGTAATTGGGAATGGCTCTATTGATGTATAAAAAACAGTCTTGCCATTCGGTATATTTTCTAGTGTAAGTAAAGCGTTTAAGCAAGTTCCTAAACCAATTTCTAAAATGTGAATTGTTTCTTTCTCGTCAATGTATTTTAGTAAACCATTTTTGATAAATACATGCATGCTCTCTGTCATCGCACCATTTATGGAGTGATAGGTTTCATTAAGTTCTGCATTTGCTAGGGTGCAACTGCCATCTCTGGTTTTAATGATTTCTAACATATCCGTTTTTAAAAATCTATATCAGCAGGACGGTCTTGTTGCTTAGGTTTTTTCTCCACCGCAGCATCTGTTTTACCAAATTTCCAAGTAAGATTAAAAATAAGAATTCTACTCTCTCTTTTTCTATAAATATCAGATGTAAAAGAAGCATCAGACATGATCATGGCAAATCGCCTGTTGTTAAATACATCGGAAAGATTTAAACTAAATGATAATTTATCTTTGATAATATCTTTTTTACCTCCTATTTCTAACCCGTACATTGGTTTCATAGTGCCTTGTGGTGTAACATTCGGACCCATGTAAAAGAAAGAGGCCTGAACATCCGTTTTTTTCCAAAATTGGTAACTTAAATTGGCCTTTCCCGAATAAGAAATTCTTTGATTAATAAAATCATTTCCGGTGACATTACCTGCCACAATATATTTATAGATGTTACCATTTAAAGTCACCTTTAAGGCTTTTAATAGTGTAAATCTCGTTATTAATTCACCACCGGTACTTCTGTTGTATCCTAAATTAATTTGTGTTATCATGGAAATACCATTGGAATCAATCGTGCGATATCTCGAAATCGGTTTATCCGTTTGGCGTGCATATAAAGTAGCTGTGAAAACAATTTTCTTGGTATTGTACAAGGCTGATAATTCTAATGCATGTGTTAATTCAGGCTTTAAATTGGGATTTCCTTTTGATAAATTATAGGGGTCAGAAAAGTTTAGAAAAGGATTCAAATCTCTTTGATTAGGCCGATTAATTCTTTTGCTATAACTAAACTGTATATCTGGAAGCTTATATTTTTTTTGTAAAGTTAAATTCACACTGCCAGATGGAAAAAAATTGCTGTAATTGTACCCGAAATTTTCATTGCTTGTCAATTGTTTGCCAGAAATATTGGTATTTTCAAATCTCAATCCAATATTATATTTAATGAGAGGGTTAATCGTTTGATTAATCATAGCATAGGCTGCACTTACCTTTTCGTCATATAAAAAATGATTTGATTTTGCAGAATCAGTTGCGTTTTTCTGTTTTGTATAGTTAAAAGAATCTACATAAAAATCATTGTCTAGATTTCTACCTGTGTATTTTAAACCAGTTTCAAGTTTGGTACTTTTATCCAAAGGTTTGGTAAAATCCAATTGCAATAATCTATTCGTGAAAATATTTTGGTTCGAGTTATAAAGTAAATAAGGATTCAAACTTTTTATTTGTTCTGTCACTGTGCTAAGTTCATTTTGAATAAAATCAGTATGATTGTTGGCATGGGTTCTTGAAAAATTGACCATGGCTATCAAATTATGATTGGAAGCTGAAAAGGTCTTACGCATGCTTAAACCCGCGTCAAAATTATATGAATTACCTTCTACCTTACTGCGTCTCGTAATAATTTGATAAATACTGTCTGATTGATTAGCCAGATGATTTCTGCTCAAATCATTGTCCATATTTATATTGTCCGAGAATAAATAATTGCTTGAAAAAGTTAATTTTTTACTCACATTGTAATCAATATTGCCAGATAAAGCGCCATTGTAGGTTAAGTTTTCGCTGTTGCTATATTGATTGATACTGCTGTGAATACCATTAATGAAGTTGCGCCTTAAATTATAACCTCTTCCCCATAAATCATTTTGTCGAAAGGAGAGGGTATTACTGAAAACAAATTTTTTGTAACTGGTGTTGAAGGATACTGTACCATTGTATTTGTTATGAGTGCCTGCTCCAAGTGTTACATAACCATTTTTTGTTTTACTTGTATTTTGTTTAAGGGTAATATTGATAATGCCGCTCATGCCTTCTGCATCTTGCTTTGCACCAGGATTCGTATTAACATCTATACTTTCTATATTAGCTGCAGGAATTTGTAATAGCATGGCCTGCCTATCGGCACCGCTTAAACTGCTCTGTTTCCCATTAATATATATAGTTACATTGTTACTGCCTCTCAAACTAATATTCCCATCGGCATCCACATTAATCGCTGGTATTTGTTTTAAAGCATCTATGGCAGTTCCGCCTGTTGCTAAAATATTCTGACTAACTGAGTACGTTTTCTTTTCTATGGTCATAGGTTCTTCTTCTTTTTTTGCCTTTAAAGAAAAACCTTGCAGTGCATTTACATTTGAACTTAGCCATAATGCACCAATGTTGAAATTGCTATCTGTATTATTTAAGTAAGAAATAATTCTATTTCGATATCCAACCAAGTTAATATTTAATCCCTCAATGATTTCATTGGAGCACAATACAAAGTTACCATTTGAATCTGTTTTAGTAAATTGAGTTGAATTGCTGCCCAAACTATTGAGAATGCTGATGTGAACCTGTTTAATTCCTATATTAGTACTGCTATCAATAATTTGACCACGAACACAGAAACGAGTTGGATTTTGTGCGTTCCCGCAAATAAAGAGCGAAAAAAAAACAAAGAGAATGAAATATTTACAGAACATTTTATGATTCCGAATTAAAAATAATAGAAGAGGGCTATTTTTTTCTTACTGTTTTCTTCTCAATTCTCTTTTCATAATTTTTACCTTCAAAAATTCTATGAACATAAATGCCTGGGGTATGAATAAAATTTGGATCTAATACGCCTGGTTCCAACAATTCTTCAACTTCTGCTATTGTTATTTTACCGGCCATGGCCATTAATGGATTAAAATTACGAGCTGTTTCTTTATATACCAAATTACCGTGATGGTCGCCTTTCCAAGCTTTTACAATTGCAAAGTCAGCATCAAAAGCTTCTTCCATTAAATAAGTTTTACCTTTAAACTCGCGTGTTTCTTTTCCAATTGCTACCTCTGTGCCAACCCCTGCAGGGGTGTATATTACAGGCATGCCATAACCAGCAGCCATGCATCTGGTGGCCAGTGTTCCTTGCGGTATCAATTCTACATCTAATTCCCCATTGAGTAATTGTCTCTCGAATTCTTCGTTTTCTCCAACATAAGAAGAGACCATTTTTTTTACTTGTTTTGTATTAAGTAATAAGCCAATACCAAAATCATCTACACCCGCATTGTTACTAATACAGGTTAACTCTTTGGTTCCTTGCTTTACCAAAGCACTGATACAATTTTCGGGGATGCCGCAAAGACCGAATCCACCTAACATAATAACCGCTCCATCTTTTATATCTCTGATGGCTTCTTCTGCATTAGAAACTACTTTGTCCATTGCGCAAAAATAATTTTTTTAACTGATTAAACTATGTGTTTCATCTAATATGAATCGTTCCCGTCTAAAAAATGAGTATTACTTATTTTTTAGACTGTTTTTGCTTACTAGTTATACCTGTGCTAATTCCAAAGTATATATCTGCACCGCTAAAATTACTAGTTTTTAACTGACCAATGAGATTATCAGAGCCAAAAAAAACAGGACCCAACCTTAAGAATATACCAATACGTGTATTTTTATAATCGTTCATTAAACCCATAGGCATGGAAATTTCAAACGACTTACTTTCAAATCTTGGAATAACAACGATGTAGGATGCTTTACGCATGCCAATAGTTTGTTTACCCCTTAAATCTTGAGAAATATTGGCACCAATGTATAAATTCTTGATAAGATTGTAATCGAACTGAAGATTAATAGTAGTGGGCATTTTGGTTTTAATTTGTTTATTAGCAGAATCAATGGTAAAGATAGAGCGCATCACACTATCTGTATACTTCAAACCTACCTCAGTATTTTGGGCCCATGCATTTGAAAAGGCATCCGAAACAACGAAATATTTATCATTGTCATTCGTAACATGGGTAGTTTTCAAATTGTTTTTATAATAAATCCCACCAGCATCTAACAAACTTGCGCCTGCTCTAAAAAGATAATTTGTTTTTTTATTTATGAGTTTTTTAGATTTTTCTGGACTGTATTCAAAGGTTGCTCCAATGTCATAGCCAAACCCTGCACCCTTTAATTTTTTTCTTAGATAATCAGCATTTATTGCATTTAGATTTTGAAAAATTGCGGGGTCGGTATAACCGTATTCAACATCTGCCTTATTAAATATAATGGAATCTGTATTAGGGATGTGAAATTGAACTCCTTTATTTTTAATAAAACCACTTGCATATCCCATCAAATATTTTCCAGTAAAACCGGCCTTTAAAACCATATTGTCCTCTTTTATTATGGTTTTAGCAATAGTGCCAGCCAATTCGCCATAGGCATTCATATTTACTGTAAATGCGTTATCTTCAAATTTATCGCCCACAGTATATTTGTTAGGACCACTGTAAAGCACATTTTTGTTGGAACTGTCTACCCCATATCGCGCCAATCGAGCTAGAGGTTCTGCCATATCATTAATTTGAAAAATCACCGTATTCTTGTAAGAAACACCTACTGCAAATCCTTTAGGCAAACTTATCATAATGCCTGGTGAGCGAAATTGAGTATAGACACTTAAATTTTTACTTTTACCATTTACATTTTCTTGCAACCAATTGTCTTGAAAATTTACAGGATTGCTTTTAATTCCACCCACATGGTATTGGGCAGGTACTTTGTTAGTAGCTAATTGTTGAATACTGAAGGGTAAATTAAGGTTTAAATAATCATTGTTAAAACCGAATCCCATAGTAAACCCGTTAATATATAATCTATGAACAGAATTGGCAATATTAGCTGGGTTTAAACTGGCTTGATGTATGCCACTGTAGTTACTTTGCATTAAACCCAAATAGGTTTGCGAATTCAAAGAAAGAAATGTGCATAAGCTCATAAAAAATAGCAGCACTTTTGAGTTAATTGCGTTCATTTTAGTATATTTTTGTATCATGTTTTTTAAGAATAAGTCAGATTTACTTTTGCCAACAGTTGTTTTTATGATTGGTATTTCGGTAATATTGGGAGCCTTTGGAAGCCACAGTTTGAGAGGGGTTCTAACACCACGCAAGTTTGAAATTTATCAAACCGCTTGCCAGTATTTAAGTGTGCATTCAATAGGATTATTGTTGATTTTAGTACTCAATATTACAACAAAATTTAAAATATCTAAAGCATCAATTTATTCACTTTTTTTCGGAATTTTTATTTTCTGCACTACCTTGTATTTTATTTCAATTTCTGAAATGTTAAATCAATCATGGTTAAATAGACTTGGTATGATAACGCCATTTGGGGGTTTGCTCATTGTAATGGGTTATTTTATATCTGCAATCAATATCTCAAGATTCAAAACGAATGAGTAGATACTTGATATTGTTGAGACATGCCAAAAGTGTTTCCCACCAAACACTTTCTGACTTTGATAGAGCCTTGAATGAGAAGGGCAGGAAAGATACTCCCATGGTGGCAAAGGCATTTCTAAAATATGGGTTAGAGCCTGATATTATATTGTGCAGTGCAGCTAAACGTACCACAGAAACCATCACTTTATTTACAGAAGCTATTGATTTGAAATCACCCATTTTATTTTTAGAAGATTTGTACCATGCAAGTGCTTCTAATATTTTCAATATTTTGGAAGGGCATCAATCGTATAACACTATTATGATTGTTGGGCATAATTTTGGTATCAGCGAATTGGCTAACCATTTAAGTTTAAAAGGAGCAGAGGAAATGAATACTTGTGGTTGCTACATACTTGAATTTGAAAATAAAATTGATTGGAATACCGGCCATATTCTACAATATATTTCACCAAAAACGATTTGATTCAAGAGTTAGAAAATATAATGGATACGGAAAGAGACACGCTATATGTTGAGGTTGTATTGCCGCTGCCTATTCCGCGCTTATTCACTTATCGTTTATCCGAAGAGATGAATGAGTTAGCTGTAGTTGGTAAAAGAGTTTTTGTAGTCTTTGGATCACGAAAGGTATACACTGCACTTATTGTTAATATTACAACTGAAGCCCCAAAGGTTTATGAAGCTCAATATGTTTTGGCTTTTATAGATGATTCTCCATTAATTACAGTTCAGCAATTAAAATTTTGGCAATGGATTGCCAATTATTATATGTGCACGCTTGGTGATGTGATGGCAGCAGCTTTGCCTTCAGGTTTAAAAATAGAAAGCGAAACCTATGTATCATTAGCGGAAGATATAGTATACAATGAAGCTGAATTAGATGAAAAGGAAGTTAAAATTCTAAAATTATTAACAGGAAAAGAAAAACTAAAAATATCTGCTATAGAAACAGAATTGAAATCAAAATCTTCTTTTGTTAAAATTGTAAAAAGTCTTTACGATAGAAATTTAATTGTTATATCAGATGATATTACAGAAGTTTATAAGCCCAAATTAATTACAAGAATTAAATTAGCAGAAGGTCTAAAAGAAGAACAATTTAATGAGTTATTAATAACAACAGAGAGGCGGGCAAAAAAACAATATGAAGCCTTGCTAGCTTTAATGGGAGAGCCCAACTACGATGCTGCAAAAACAGATATCATAAAGAGATTTAATCTAACGGCTTCTGCTATTAAAGCTTTAATTGATAAACAAATAATTGAACAGTATCAAGTATCTGTCGATAGAATTATAACTAATAAAATAGAAGAAAAAGAATTTTCACTTTCTGAACCCCAATTGGTTGCTCTTCAAGAAGTGAAGGAATCTTTCAAAACCCAAAATACAACCTTATTGCATGGTGCCACTGCCAGTGGAAAAACATTTATATACATTGACCTCATTCAAGAGCAAATAGAAAAAGGAAATAGTGTCTTATACTTGGTTCCCGAAATTGCCCTCACTGAGCAATTGATAAAGCGTTTAGAAAATTATTTTTCAGATAAAATGGCCGTTTCTCATTCAAGATTTAGCCAGTTTGAAAAAGTAGAGATCTGGCAAAAAGCTAATAAGGGAGAGATAAAATTATTGATCGGACCTCGTTCATCTTTGTTCATGCCACTTCAAAATCTTAGTCTAATTATTATAGACGAAGAACATGAAACTACCTTCAAGCAAACTGATAAAGCGCCAAGATACAACGCCCGCGACCTTGCAATTGTGTATGCCAAAAGCACGGATGCTAAAGTGCTTCTCGGCTCAGCAACACCTTCCATAGAAACTTATTATAATGCAGTTACAGGAAAGTATGGTTTGGTGAAGTTAAAGGCTCTGTTTGGTAAAGCATTTCAACCTCAAATTGTTTTTGCAGATATTAGAGAAGAAACCCGCACCAAACAAATGCACGGTATTTTCACATCCACTTTATTCAATCAATTGGAAAATTTGCAAGAGGAAAGATCTCAAGGGATATTATTTCAAAACCGCAAAGGTTATGTTCCTGTGGTGGAGTGTACAACTTGCGGTTGGACCAGCAAATGTGTGAATTGCGATATTGCCTTAACCTATTATAAATACAGTAATAATTTAAAATGCCATTATTGTGGCTATCATCAACCCAACATAACCAAGTGCCAGGCTTGTGGTAGCAATACAATGGGCATTCAAGGATATGGGACAGAAAGAATAGTAGAGGAATTGCAATTATTAATTCCAGAAATGCGTATTATTCGATTCGATCAAGATAGCACAAGGCAGAAAAATGCTTTTCGCAATTTCATCAATGATTTTGAAAATGGCAAGGCAGATGTAATGGTAGGTACCCAAATTGTTGTAAAGGGTCTCGATTTTGAAAACGTACATTTGGCCGCCGTTATAAGTGCCGATCAATTGTTGAATTTTCCTGATTTCAGAGCTTATGAACGAACTTTTCAACTTTTGTCGCAGCTTGCTGGAAGGACAGGAAGGCATGGACAACAAGGTACCATGATTATTCAAACAAGACAAGTACAAAATGAGGTATTACAAGCCATTGCAAAAAATGATTATCAAGGATTTTATGAACAGCAAATAACAGAACGCGAACAATTTAGCTATCCGCCTTTCAGCAGATTAATAAAATTAACATTGAAACACAAAAATCCTGAAATTATCAATCAAGCCGCGGCTATGTTTTCCTCGCTACTAAAATATCAATTGGGTGCAAGGGTGTTGGGACCCGAAACACCTTTTATTTCTAAAATAAAGAACTTTTATTTGCGAAATATTCTCATTAAAATGGGGAAGGACAAAGACAATGAAAAAGCCATTAAAGCATTTATTCAAAAAACTTATGAGTACATGTTGCAAAAGGAAAATATTAAGAGTTTACAATTAATAGCCGACGTAGACCCATACTAAATTTATGAATACTTATATTGCATTGTTAAGAGGTATTAATGTAAATGGACAGAAGTTGATAAAAATGGAAGCTTTACGTATATTATGCAATAAGCTCGGATTTGCTAACGCAAAAACCTATATACAAAGTGGTAATATTGTGTTTCATTATAAAACAGTTACCACTGATAATTTGGCAAAATTAATTAGAGATGGTATCCAAAAAGAATTTGGATTTGATGTGCCAGTGGTAGTTTTGAATGAAAATGAACTTTTAGCATCTGCAGCAAAAAATCCATTCTTAAAAGATAAAGAAATGGCCTATCTGCATTTGACTTTTTTATCTCAAGTACCTTCAAAGGCATTATTAGAAAATTTGACTCAATTTAATTTTTTACCTGATGCTTTTATCTGCATAGATTCTAATATTTATTTGTATTGCCCGAATGGTTATGGGCAAACCAAGCTCAGTATTAATCTTTTTGAAAGTAAGCTTAAAGTTAATGCTACCAATAGAAATTGGAAGACAGTATTGGAATTAATCAAAATATCTGGCGAACTCCCTCAATAGTGTGGAATTTCTGGAACGAAAAAAGGATGGATTTTTTTCCATCCTTTTATTTATCCTTCAAGTAAAATATTATTTTGAAATTATTAATTTTTGGGTCATCCATCCATTTTCTGTCTGTAGTTTTATAAAATATACACCAGATTTAAAGGCTGTTAAATCGATATTTAAATTTTGTTCACTTTTAACCCAAGTATTCATTTCTTGTCCTTCTAAATTTAGCAATTGCACTAAACCATTTAGGTTGTTATTAATATTTACAAAGCTATTACAAGGGTTAGGAAACATTTTTATTTCTTGCAATTCAATATTTGAAATTTTGGTAGCCGGCATGACATTGATAAAATTACTTTTCACTATAGAATCACTGCCATTTGTGTTTTGCACCCAAAGTTTAACAGAATAAGAACCAATTTTGGAGAATTTAAGTTGAATAACACCATCGTTCAATGTTGTATTATTCAATAAGGTATAGTTAGCAGGAGTAATAGTCCACTTTTGTATTAAAGGGTTGTTGGTAGAGGCACTCGTAAGTGTTATAGTTTGGCCATTCATTGGGGTAGACTCAGAACATGTAAAATTACAGAATGGACGTCCGCTAACAGGTGTAAGACTTTTAATAACATTATTTCCTTTATCTACAATATAAATTAATTGGTCTTGTTTGCTGTATGCCATCCCACTTATAAATTCAAATCTTGCTGAAGTACCAACGCCGTCGGAATTACCTGTTTCAGCTGGACTGCCAGCAAACACACTTAATATATTACTTTCGTATTTCTTGATACAAGTTTGTTCAGAAATATACCAAACACTACCAACTTTACACAAAGCCATTGGAGCATCCATTCCCGAGGTTATAAAATCTGAAACACTGTTATCGCTAAGGTTTATTTTTCTAATAGCACTATTTCCATAGTCTGCTACATAGAGGGTATTCCCGTCTAAATAGACATTCCAAGGTGCATCAAAGGTTGAAACACTAGGTCCACCGTTATCGTGGCCTTGAACGCCAGGCTTGCCGCCAATGGTGGTTACATTCCCTCCAGAAATTTTTCGGATACAGTGGTTATTTCTGTCAGCTACATATACATCTCCATTCTTAGCTACTGCAACACCCATAGGTTGATTGAATTTTGAAGCGGCATTTGAACTGTTCAAATAATTACCTGTAAGTAATTTTACACCTGCAAATGTTGATACAGAAGGATCTTGATTAATATTAAAAAATGCTGAAACTTTCCTAATTTGATGATTGTCCATATCGGCCACTAATACCTCATTGGTAACAGGGTTTATGCAAATGCCCGCAGGACTAGAAAATCTTGCAGAAGTACCAGTACCATTTTTACTATCTGCAGCACCCGCTGTTGTAGGATCCAATTGATAACCTGCAATAAGCTTGCAAACACTGCCACTTATCAACATCATATTGTGTTCATTGGAAACATAAATTCTACCTGCTGTATCAATCGCTATCCCGGTTGGTGCAGAAAAATAGGTATCTTCTTTTAGATTGTTTCTTGTGCCATTGTATGAACCAGTGCCAAGATAAGCTTTGCCTGCAAATGTGGTGACAGTTTGAGCAGGTAGCTGGAGAAAGGTTAGAAAAAGAATGAATGAAATTGTGTTTAGTAGTTTTAGTGTTTTAGTTTGCATAGTGTTTTTTAATGTGTGTGTTTATGTTTTAATATACCACCGAACTATTCTGATTGGAACAGGCCTAACGGTGGGTTGGTGAAAATAGAATTTAGAATAAATAAATGTGAATGAAAGCCAAAGGCAAGCCATAACTCTGTTAAGAACAGGAATTGTAGTAATGGAATGGAATGGCGGAAATGGATGATGTGTTTTCAAACTTTTTGGCAGCTTATAAACTTATCTAAACGCTCAGTTGTTTGAAACGCACAGATGTGAATATAAAGTGGCAGCCTTTAACATATTTTTAGTTTCCAATTTGTTTGCAAATAGTATACCAAAAAATATTATTTAATAGAAAGTATTAGTTTATTTAAGGTGATTAAAATTATAAAATAAAAATAATTTATGCATAAGTATTTAAAAATAAATATATTATAAAAAATTTATTAAAATTAAGTATTTTAATATTTAAAAATAGAAATTTTGGCTACGTCGCCAATACTGAAGGTTGAAATCGGATCAGGAAGTCTTTAAATACACCCTAATAGGTATCTCAATAGTTAAGGATGATAAATAATCAGTTTCTGCCTTATCATTCCTTCACTGGTTTTAAGCGTCAAGAAATAAACTCCAGAATTAAATGTAGATATGGTAATGTTTAGAAAGGCATCATATTTGGTCCATTTACCTATAAGTTCACCACGCATATCCATCAATAGTACTTCTCCATTCAATTGGTGATGAATATTAATGTTGTCAGTTGCAGGATTAGGGTATACCTGCAGGTCGTGAATTGCATTCAAAGTATGAACAGCACTCTGATTCACGTTGATATAATTGGTTTTTGTAATACTTGTACCACCTTGTGCATTAGATACAAGTAGGGTGACACTATAATTATCCCCATTGGTGAATTTAATATTTGGGATTCTTGAATTAGAATCAGTACCATTGGTAAAAATATAGGTAGGAGGTGTAATTCTCCAAGTCCACATGGTTGGATCGTTGGCAGATTGATCAATTAAACTAATAACCTCATTCAAGGCAGGGTTAGTTTTTGAAGCATAAAATGCAGCTACAGGAGCGGCAGTAACACTGCTGACATTAATATAATTGTTTTTTTGCAATGAATCTGCTCCACCACTATTGGACACCCAAAGTTTAACAGTGAATGAGCCGGCCTGAGTAAAATTGATATAAACGACACTATCTGTTAAAGAACAATTATTAAGCAAGGTATAACTACTAGGAGAAAAAGTCCATTTAAAACTTGTTGGTTTATTGGTGGACGTATTTTTTAATATCACAGTTTGTCCCTTGGTTGGCGCTATGTTAGAAGCAATGAAATTACACACAGGACGATTGTTAGGTGCAATAACTTTAATAACGTTATTGCCTTTATCTACAACATATAGCAAATTTGTAATGGTGCTGTATGCAATACCACTTATATTCTCAAAACGAGCAGCACTTCCAACTCCATCTTGATTGCCAGTTTGAGAGGTACTGCCAACATACAAGGAAAGCACATTGTTGTCATATTTCTTAACACAGATTTGCTCTGCTATGTAAAGTGTATTATCTGCAATACATAAGGCCGTTGGGAATGATAAACCTGAGGTAATATAATCTGTAGTAATATTTGTTGTAAGGTCGATTTTACGAACTGCATTGTTACCGTAATCTGCTACGTAAAGGTTATTACCATCAATACAAACATTAAAAGGAGCATCAAAAGTAGAGGTTCCTGCGGCACCATTCACATGGCTTTGTACGCCTGGTTTACCACCAATGGTGGTTACATTGCCCCCAGAAATTTTTCGAATACAATGGTTATTTCTATCTGCTATATATACATCGCCATTAGAGGCTACCGCAACACCTACTGGTGCATTGAATTTAGAAAGCGCATTTGAACTATTTAAGTAAGAACCATTCAATAGCTTTACACCTGCAAAAGTAGATACAGAAGGATCCTGTGAATTATTAAAGAACGCACTTACTTTTCTTATTTGGTGATTATCCACATCAGCCACCATAATTTCGTTAGTATTTGAATTAAGACAAAGTCCACCAGGGCTTGAGAACCTAGCTGATATTCCAGTGCCATCTTTACTATCTGCAGCGCCAGCGGATGCTGGATCGAGATTGTAACCAGCCACCAATTTGCAATTGGTACCTGTAATGAGCATAATATTCTGCTCGTTGGAAATATAGATTCTGCCAGCGGTGTCTATAGCAATGCCTGTAGGAGCGGAAAAAAGCATGGAATCCTTATGGTTATTGCGAGTGCCATTGTAAAAACCCGTTCCATTGTAAGCTTTACCTGCGAAAGTTTTTACAGTCTGCGCTTGTGAAGAAATAAAATAAAATGATAAATGTAGTAGTAAAATTATTTTACTGTTCTTTAAATTCATTGAGTTTTATAGTAATTAGTTTATGTTACAGTGTTTGAATTGTTTCGTTTATATTTTCTTCAATGACTTTGTCAGCATCTGTGTAATCTCTTCCAATAAATTTCTTGCCAGTCATGGCTTCAAAAAGTTCAGTATATCGCTCAGTTACACTTTGAACAAATTCATTGGTCATTTCTGGAATAATTTCACCTTCTATACCTTGGAAACCATTAGCCATTAACCATTCTCTTACAAATTCTTTTGACAATTGTTTCTGAGGTTTACCATTTTTTTGTAATTTGGCGTAAGTATCTAAATAGAAAAAACGACTAGAGTCGGGGGTATGAACTTCGTCAATCAAAATTAATTTCTTATCGTGTAACCCAAATTCATATTTGGTATCCACTAGGATAAGTCCTCTTTCATTGGCCATTTCGTTACCGCGTTTATAAAGTGCATGTGCCGCTTCTACCATTTGATCAATGATTTTTTTACTTGCTATTTTCTTAGTAATTATATCTTCAACACTAATATCTTCATCGTGTCCGGTACTGTTTTTAGTTGCAGGCGTTATGATAGGGGTTGGAAACTGGTCATTTTCTTTCAAACCATCTGGCATATTAACACCACAAATCATGCGTTCACCTGTTTTATAAACTCTCCAAGCATGTCCACATAAATATCCTCTTACTACTATTTCAATAGGAATTGCTTCACAATTAATACCAAATGTTACATTCGGATCAGGGGTACTTATTTTCCAATTTTGAATGATATCTTTTGTGGAATCCAAAAAGAAAGACGCTAACTGAGTTAGCACTTCACCCTTATGAGGAATTGCTTTAGGCAATACATGGTCGAAGGCAGAAATTCTGTCGCAGGCTATCATTGCTACATATTCATTTTTGATAGTATAGACATCTCTTACCTTGCCTCTATAAAAAGCGGTTTGGTCTTTAAAAAAATAATTGGTAGCCATTAATCCTTTTTCCATTTTTGCTGTATTAGTTTGACTCATTTAACATAAATTAATTAACAAAAGTAGTCTTTTTTTTTAATTTGGTTTTTTAACTTTCGTAAGCTTTAATAATTTCTTTTACTAGGCGATGCCTAACAACATCATCAACATTCAATAAAACAATGCTTATTCCTTTTATTTTATCTAAAATTTTGGTTGATTTAATAAGTCCTGTGGTTTGTTTTGCCGGTAAATCCACTTGGGTTAAATCTCCGGTAATAATCAATTTGGCAGAAGGCCCCATTCTGGTAAGGAACATTTTGAGTTGAGAATCTGTGGTGTTTTGCGCCTCGTCCAAAATAACAAAACAATTGTCCAAAGTTCGTCCGCGCATAAAAGCCAATGGCGCAATTTCAATAGTTCTATTCTCAATATACAATTTAAGTTTGTCTGGCGGAATCATGTCGTCCAAAGCATCGTATAATGGTCTTAAATAAGGGTCAATTTTTTCTTTTAAATCACCCGGAAGAAATCCTAAACTTTCGCCTGCTTCAACGGCTGGTCTTGTTAAGATAATCCGTTTTATTTCTTTGTTCTTCAAGGCTTTTACGGCAACGGCAACAGCAGTGTAGGTTTTACCAGTACCAGCAGGACCAATAGCAAAAACAATATCGTTTTTGGCAATTTCTTGAACCAATTTTATTTGATTGGCTGTGCGAGCTTTAATGGGTTTACCATTAATGCCAAATAAAATGGTATTATTATCATTGTCGGAATTGAATTTCGTGCTTGCATCCGAGGCAACCGTATCTTCGGATCCAAATATTTCACTTAGTAATGAGTCATTAAGTTCTCTTCCCTTACTTAAAGAATTATTGAATTTTTGAAATCTCTCAAGAAAATCATTTACTTCTTGCTCTTCTCCTATGGCCTTAATTTCGTCTCCGCGCGCTATGATACGAAGCTTCGGATTTTTGTTTTTAATGATGTTGAGGTAAATATTGTTTGCACCGTATATATCTTGTGGTTGCAAGTCGTCTATTAGGATTGATTTTTCTGCCAAAGTGAAAGATTCTTTTTTAATTGAATGAATAGTGGATATTTTTGCACACGAAAATAATCAATTTTGGCAATCATTCAATTAATATCCGATTTTCAATCCGGTTCCTATAAAATTGGACTATTGCACAGTCAACTTCTAAATACGCTTAAAGGTGTTGATATTATTGATATTTCTCATGATTTACGACTTCAAAATATTGTGGAGGCCTCCTTTGTTCTAAAACAATTACAAAACCCTGAAAACCAAGGAATGGTAAGCATTGTGAGAATAGGGTCGAATTTTAGATCCATTATTTATCAACACAAAAATAACTGGTATATTTTTCCGGATAATGGTTTAATATCATTAGTGTTCGAACTAAATAAAAACGATGTTTTTTATACCTTTGAAAATGAGCATTTGGCCGATGTTGTAAAACGTCTTCTTCAAAATGATTTGGGTAAGTTGACAAAAATAAATGACATTGTTTTAAAAACTCAGAAAAAACCAATGGTGCATGAGCACATGGTGGTTTGCGAGAGGATATTTACCGATCCACATGGCAATTGTTATTTTAATCTTACGAAAGATTTATTTGAGGAAAATTTTGAGAAAGGGCGTTTCAATGCGAAAATACAATACATCCGCGATGCTAATTTTTATGAAATATATCAAGATTACAATGACGTAGATCAGGGAGTCGCTTTGTTGATGTTTAGTAAAACGGGTTTTCTTAAACTGGCCATCAATCAGGGCAATGCATCGCAACTTTTCAGAATTAAAGAAGATACCAAAATTACCATACAAAAAATATGATTTTAAGGCTTGTGAAAATGACCTTCAAAGAAGATGAAATAGAAAATTTCTTACAGCTATTTGATACGGTTAAATCTAAAATAAAGGCGCACGAAGGTTGCACCCATCTAGCACTATGGCAGCAAAAAAACACTCCAAATGTTATATTTACCTTTAGTATTTGGGAACACGAAGACCATTTGGAAAGTTACAGGCATTCTGAGTTATTTATAGAAACTTGGGAAAATACAAAAATAAAATTTAGTGCTAAGCCCGAAGCATGGAGTGTTGAACAACTTGTTAGCAGTAATCACAATATTTTCAATTAATTTGTAGTTAATAAATAACATGAAAAAAATAGTTCTCTTTATATTACTAATAAGTACTTCCGTTGGTGTTTTTTCTCAAGATAAAAATTTCGAAAAAGCAAAGCGCGAGTTTGTTAAAGGTAATCTTACAGGTGCCAATAAATTAATTGACAAATGTCTTTTAGGCGAAAATAAAAATTATCCTGGTGTGCGCTTATTAAAATCTAAAATCATGTATGCCATAGCAAATGATGGAGATTTGAAATTGAAATTTCCAAATGCTATGAAGGATGCTATCCGATACGCAGAATATACAAAAGAAGACGAGCGTGTAATGATTGGCGGGGTTTATATTTACAGCTTACCTGAAAATGTAGAATATCTAAAAGCCATCGTAAAGGCTAACAATAAGGAGGCACTAGAAGCTTATAACACCAATAAATATTCCAAAGCATTGCCGATTTTTAAGCGCAGTTTAAGTTTCGGATTGGATACACAAGCATTGGTGTTGGTGGGCGAATGTTATTGGCAAATGAATTTGAGAATAGAAAGTTTGACCTATTTTAAGCAGGCCGCAGAGCTAATTTACGCAGGCGTTACAGAATCTGGTTATAAATTATATGGTTACAGCAAATTGCCATTTCGTCAGTTGGGGCAATATTACATTGAAAAAAAGCAATACGATACGGCCTATGTTATTGTTAAAAATGGTCGTGAGATATTACCGAATGATCCAGTTTTAAGCTCCTATACCTATAACTTAATGCGCTATGCCTTAGAGAAAATTCCACCTAGCGATGATTACCTAAAATTGGTTCAGCAAAGTTTGAAAGATTTTCCTACAGATTCTTTTTTAAATCATAGAGAAAATTCTATCTATATTTTCTTGTTGAATGGTATGGCTAAGGCCAATGAGCAAAGGCAGTTTGATAGTTTGGTGATGTTGTATGCTAAAAGTAAGAAAGACAAAGGCAGTTCCAAGAATCTTGAACTAATTAAGAAGTATGATATTTTTGCGGGACAAGAACCTGATATATTTATTGAAAATCTTTACAAGTATTTTGTAGATATTAATTTAAGAGAAGCTGCTTATTCAACCTACATAAAACATATTAGTTTAAGTGCAAAACCCAATTTGCAAAGAAGTTTTAATTCTTTTGTTGTCTTAGAAAAGCCAGTGTATGCTGAAGTATTATTCAACCGTCACTTGGAACTAAATTCTAAGGATATACTCACGAAAAAAACCATGCAGGAATATATTATCCAAAAAAATAAAGAGCAACTTGGCTATTACGATATTTTGCCAATGTTGAATTTAAACAATGCATGTGCAAAAGACTATCCTAAAGACTTAAGTTTTAAAACAAAAGCAAAAGAATATAGAACACGTTTAATTAACGAAGCCACAGACAGCGCTGATTTTGTATTGGCTAGAAAAATTTGGAACGAGTCTAATACACTTTATTCCGACTTAAAAAAGGAATTAGATGGGCAATGGAAAAAAATTGTTTCTGAAGATTTTAAAGTAAATTATTACGGTTCTCGCATTAACCCATTTGGGAAAAAAGAATTAGGTATTCCGGAATTTAAGTGGAAGGGTGAAATGGACAAATGTATACCTGGAAAAATGAGTGATACATTAGTGTTGAGATTGGAGAGAAGGATTAACTATTTTAGAAGAATGGCAGGCGTAACAGAAGAAATAGTGCTAACCAACGACAATAACGAAAATTGTGAAATAGCCGCTTTGATGTGCGAGGCGAATAAAAGCATGAGTCACCAACCCAATGATGGATGGCGTTGTTTTATACCCGCCGGTTTTGATGCCTTAAAATTATCCATTCTTTCTAAAGATGGTAATCCTGCTATTGCGATTACAGCTGCTATGGGACAAAATCATCCAACTGTTGGTAATAGAAGATGGTTACTATATCCCTATTCTCAATTAATGGGCATTGGTACTTCCAATAACTATACATCGATTTTGACGGTTGATAATTCCAATAAAACAGATAGTGCTAAATACAGAACACAAGCTGTAACATGGCCGCCTGCTGGCTATTGCCCAAAAATGATGGTGTATAAAAAATGGAGCTTTACCTTAAATCAAAATTTAAAAGGCGCTGTGGTTACAATGAAAAATGCAAAAGGAGAGATTGTCAATTTGAAAATGGAGGATTACGCGCCTGGCTATGGCATGAATACCTTGGTATGGGAACCCGAAATTAATACACAAATTTTAAATGACAATGATGAATTTAGTGTTGCTGTTAAATTGGTTAATGGTAAAGTTTATACTTATAAAGTGATTGTTTTTGATATAAAACCATAATGACATGTTTCAAAAAATAATAATGGCATTGGTGAGAGGAGGAAATGGAAAATTACTCCTACTTATTTTAGTAATTGCCGTGGGCGTTTTCATTTACAAAAAAGTATCTTCTTCTAATACTAATATTATTAGTCATGATGCTTTGGTTGAAAAAATAGAGGCCATGGGTAAAATGGAATTGACTAAGTTTACCATTAAGGATGTGATTGAAAAGAAAGTGATTAAAGAATGGTGGCCAGACTCTAAGGTATTGATGATAGCTGTTGGCGAAGCGACAGGTTGTATAGATTTAAGCAAAATAAAGGCAGCAGATGTAAAAAAATCTGGCGATAGTATTATCATTACCATTCCTAAACCCGAGATTTGTTATGTAAAAATCAACCATGAAAAATCCAAAGTTTATGATATCAGTGGTGTTTATTTTAAAGAGGATACCCGCAATATGGTGGAGGCCGTTTATCAAGTAGCAGAAAAGGAACTGGCTAAAGAGGCGCTGGAAATGGGTATTATCGAAGAAACCAAGAAGAATGCTTTCTTGATTTTAAAGCCTCTATTAGAAAATATTTCAGGCAAAAAAGTAGGTTTGAAGATTAGACAAAGGGCTTAATAGTCGTCAATAGTTTTTAAACTGTTAATAAATAAAAATCCCAATGCATTTGTATTGAGGATTATTTCTATTTTTGCACTCTTTTAAATATAAGCAAATTATGGGTATTTACAACGATATAGTGGCAAAACAAAAATCAATTGCAATCATTGGTCTTGGATATGTTGGCTTGCCATTGGCATTGGAGTTTTCCAGAAAATACAAAGTAGTGGGTTTCGATATCAATCCTAAACGCGTTGATATGCTGAACCGCCATGAGGATCCAAGTAAGGAAGTAGAGCCCCGTGAGTTTGAAGGTTGTGATATTACTTTTTCACATAACCTAGAGGATATTCGAAACTGTGGCTTCTATATAGTGGCAGTGCCAACCCCAATTGACGATGCAAAAAGCCCCGACCTTAAACCTTTATTGGGTGCATCTAAAACCGTTGGCAAAGTGCTTAAAAAAGGCGATTATGTAGTGTTTGAATCTACCGTATATCCTGGATGTACTGAAGAAGACTGTATACCTGTAATGGAAAAGGAGAGTGGCTTGTTATTCAATAAAGATTTTAAAGTGGGTTATTCACCTGAGAGAATTAATCCGGGTGACAAGGTAAATACCCTTACCAAAATATTAAAAATAGTTTCAGGCAGCGATGCTGAAAGTTTAGAAGAAATTGCAGCCCTGTATGGGTCAATTATTACCAAAGGTATTCACAAAGCACAATCTATTAAAGTAGCCGAAGCGGCTAAGATTATAGAAAATACGCAAAGAGATTTGAACATCTCTTTGATGAACGAATTGAGTTTGATATTCGATAAAATGGGCATCAATACTTACGATGTTATAGAAGCTGCAGGTACAAAATGGAATTTTTTAAAATTCAGTCCGGGCTTGGTAGGAGGGCATTGCATTGGTGTTGACCCTTATTATTTAACATACAAAGCAACAGAATTGGGATTGCATCCACGCGTGATTGCTGCAGGAAGATATACTAATGACATGATGGGCGCCCACATTGCCAAAGTTGCCATTAAAAAACTCATCAGCAATGATAAAAAAATTAAAGACGCCCGTATTTTAATACTAGGTGCCACCTTTAAAGAGGATGTTGCTGATATTCGCAATTCAAAAATTGTAGATATCGTAAAAGAACTCAAAAGTTATAGTGTAAATGTTGAGGTTGTAGATCCAAGAGCAGATAGCGAAGAAGTATTTGAAGAA
This sequence comes from Bacteroidota bacterium, assembly GCA_025354385.1. GTDB lineage: Bacteria > Bacteroidota > Bacteroidia > NS11-12g > UBA955 > JABMMZ01. The sequence goes on along the minus strand of JANXMZ010000002.1, from coordinate 53,516 downwards.
TATGGTTTTCATTTGGCCGATAAGATAGGAACTGGATACGATGGTGTTATTGCAGCCGTGAGTCATCAGGAATACAAAGATTTGAATGAAACTTATTTTAAATCAATTTGTAATGCCAATTCATTTGTATTGGATTTGAAAGGCTTATTCCGCAACACATTTACGAGTATGGAATATTGGAGTCTGTAAAATATATTTTTGTTTTTCAATAGGTTATCTATTTTTTTTGTTTTAAAGGAAGCCACCTTTTCTTAAAATCTCTGTCTAAACCATTACAACAAACTGTGTGCTTATGAAAAAAATTACTAAATGCTTCCTTTTATTTATTCTGTTTTCAGCCTCCAGCCTTCTGGCTAAGCAGGATACCACTCACTGTATATGGAAAAGTCAGGTGCAAAATTTTTATGCATGGGATTCTTGCCAAGGCAATGGCGGTCAACACAACAGTGTGAATGCCTATATCAGTATTAAAAATACTTGTTTGAAATATACATGGACTTTGAATGGTGTTAGCCAAAGTAACAGAAGTTCTGTTGTCAATTATAAGGTAAAGACCAATGGTACTTATACCCTTTGTGTTAAAGTGACAGATACTTGTAATAAATGCGATACTACATTTTGTTCTACAAGAACCATTACATGTTTTACCCCTTGTTTATGGAAAAGCAAAACGTATTTTTATGTGGTAGATAGTTGCCAAGGGAAGGGGGGACATAACAGTATTACCTCTTACGTAAGTATTAAAAACAATTCGTGTTATAAATACCAATGGTCTATCAACGGAACATTGCAGAGTACAAAGAATTATTATATCAACTATCCAATTAGCGCCAACGGAACTTATGCTGTGTGCGTAAAAATATTAGATACCTGCAATAAATGCGATACAACTTATTGCTCTACACGGTCTTTTACTTGTCTCTCTAATTGTAATTGGAAAAGCAAATCGTCAAGTCTTAATAATTTTGATAGCTGTCAGGGTAATGGTGGACACAATAGCATCAATGCTTATTTTGGAATTAATAACAGAACTTGCTTGAAATATGTTTGGAGCATTAATGGGGTTACCCAACCAACAAAAAATTATTACATCAATTATCCTATCACTCAAAATGGCAAATATGATTTATGTGTAAAGGTAACAGATACATGTAATAAATGTGATACAACTTTCTGTTCTTCAAGAACCATTACTTGTTTTAATTCTGGTTCAGGCACTTGTCATTGGTACCAAAGAAAACCCTATTATTATTCGTGGGATACTTGCAAAGGCAATGGAGGTGCTAATTCTTTAAATGCGTACATCAGTTTCCAAAGTTTCTATTGTTTAAAATATTCATGGACGGTAAATGGAGTAGCACAAACTACTAATAGTAATTTACTCCATTATAAAATAAATGCTAATGGCTCTTATGTCTTATGTGTAAAGGTAATTGACACTTGCAATAAATGTGATACAACATTTTGCACCACTAAATCAGTTACTTGTTTCAATCCATGTAATTGGAAAAATCAAACACCTTATTTCTCTGCTTGGGATACTTGTAAAGGAAAGGGTGGAGCCAATTCAATCAATGCATATATTAGTTTCAAAAATAGGAGTTGCCAAAAATATGTATGGAGTGTAAACGGCATTGCGCAAACCACTAAAAATTATTATATCAATTATCCGATTACTAAAAATGGCACTTATACATTGTGTGTAAAAGTGATAGATACTTGCAATAAATGTGATACGAGCTTCTGTTCAACCAGAACCATTTCCTGTTTCCCAACCTGTAACTGGAAGGCAAAATCGCCAAGCTTAGTGTGTTATGACAGTTGTGCTGGCAATGGTGGCAACAATAGTCTTAATGCCTATTTGGGGATTAATAGTAGAAGTTGTTTGAAATATATTTGGAGCGTTAATGGTGTTGTGCAAACAACAAAAAATTATTATATCCATTATCCTATTTATAAAAATGGTGCTTATTCAATGTGCGTGAAAGTAATTGATACTTGCAATAATTGCGATACAACCATTTGTTCTACAAGAAACATAACATGTTTCAATACTTGTAATTGGAAAAGCAATTCCTATTTCTACTCATGGGATACTTGTAAAGGAACAGGGGGAGTTAATTCTGTAAATGCCTACCTTAGCATTAAGAACGGTACATGTAATAAATATAGTTGGACCATTAATGGAGTTTCTGCAGGTAGAAGCAATATCATGCACCATGCTATTTCGCAAAATGGCACTTATAATATTTGTGTAAAAGTGACAGATACTTGTAAAAAATGCGATACGACCTATTGCTCAACGCGCACCATTACTTGTTTTAGTGGCTGTAATTTTAAAGCGAGAACGCCTTATTTTAATGTGTGGGATTCATGTGTCGGTAGCAGAAGTTCAATCAATGGCTATATTACGTTCTACAACAAAAGTTGTATGAAATATGAGTGGACATTAGCGGGTAACAAAGTTGGCAATGGCGATAGATTAATTTCTGTTCCTGTATATAAAAATGGTTCTTATGTATTGTGTGTTAAAGTAACAGATACTTGCAACCATTGCGATACAACTATATGTGTAACCAAATCTATTAATTGCAGTGGGTTGAATATTAATAATCAACTATACAAGCAACAAATTGCACTTTACCCAAATCCTGCCAATGATTTAATTCATATGGACTGGGTTGGTGAAACCTTAGGTAATAATAATCTTCATTTTGATGTTTATGATATAGTGGGGCATATTATTTCGGAAGGTAAATTAAACCAAGGTAGTAATATAATTGCCACATCTGTTTGGTCGAATGGTGTGTACTTTGTAAGAGTATTTACAAGTGAAGGTGAACGGACTATGAGAGTAATTATCAGCCGTTAATAATTCATTTATACCTTGCCGTTACCTTTAAGGGTTTCTTAATAAGTAGTTTGGTAGGGCTCATAATTTTTAAAAGGAGGTTTACAGTAGTAGACCTCCTTTTTTATTTATCGGATTAGTTGAACTGCTTGGCTAAACATTAAAATTTCTTTTGTTATATATTTCTTATGTTTGTTGTAGTTGGATAATTTAATTTTATGACAAACAACAACTGAGTATATGGCAGATTTAAATAAAAAAATTTCGGAACTATCAGAACGTTTAGATAAACTTTTTAACTATCAGGAGATTTTCGCAAAAGAAATTAATGAATTGCGGTCAAGTATCGAATCCCTTAAAAATGACAATAGTTTTGAACAGCCAATAACAGATGCTGAGAAAGGATATAAAGCCTTTGAACCTATCATTGTGCCTAAGCAACCCATTGAAGAAGTTAAAAGACCTGTTTATGGCGATTCTTCCATTGCTTCACCAAGGGTGAATCTGCAAAGTCAAACTGTTTTGGATCCTATCAAATCTAATCTGGAGAAATTTATTGGAGAAAATTTAATAAGCAAAATTGGCATTGTAATTTTAGTGATTGGGGTGGCAATAGGTGCCAAGTATTCTATAGAGCATCATTTGGTAAGTCCTTTAACGAGGGTTATTATTGGTTATATGATAGGTATATCAGTTTTAATAGTAGGGATGAAATTGAAACTTAGATATGAAACCTACAGTGCGGTATTGGTGAGTGGGGCCATGGCCATTTTGTATTTTATGACTTTTGCCGCCTATAGTTTTTATGGTTTAATTCCACAATTGGCGGCTTTCGGAATGATGTTGGTATTTACTGCATTTACAGTAGTGGCGGCCATCCAATACAATCAACAGGTAATTGCTCATATTGGATTAGTAGGGGCTTATGCAGTACCTTTCTTATTAAGCGATGGCTCTGGAAAAGTAGTCATTTTGTTTACTTACATGAGCATTATTAATATTGGAATTTTAATTATCGCATTTAAAAAGTATTGGAAATCACTTTATTTCTCTGCATTTGGATTGAGCTGGCTCATGTTTAGTTCATGGGTATTTAGTGGATATCAATCCGAACATCATTTTGGAATTGCATTTACTTTTTTATTTATATTTTTCGCCATTTTTTACATGGTTTTTCTTGCTTTTAAAATAATAAAGAAAGAGATTTTCGATATTGTAGATATTGTCATGTTACTTTTTAATTCCTTCATCTTTTACGGATTAGGATACTATCTCCTAGATGATGCTTTGTTAAATATTTATCTTGGCTTATTTACTTTGGCCAATGCATGTATTCATTGTTTAATAGGATACTTTATCTATCAGCAGAAACAAGCCGATAAACAATTATTTTATTTGGTAACAGGCTTAGTATTGGTATTTATTACAATTACAATACCTGTACAATTGGATGGTAATTGGGTAACTTTATTATGGATTTTTGAAGCAGCATTCCTTTTTTGGATCGGTAAAAATAAGGCAGTTGAAATATATGAAAAACTTTCTTATCCTATAATTATTATGGCCTTTTTAAGTTTAGTACAAGACTGGATGACAAGTTATCAATTTATTGATATCGATAAAATTAAACATTGGTTGCCGTTGTTCAATATCCATTTTTTAACATCCCTTTTATTCTTTTCTGCACTGTTTTTTATCAATTGGCAGAATAGAAAAAACTTAAAAATATCTAATGACCCTTATCCAGATATAACCATTAAAAATGTAATGCAGGTTTTAATTCCTGGTGTACTCATTTTTGTTGCTTACCTGTCGCTCTATCTAGAAATTGTACATTATATGAAACAACTTTATGCAGATACGATGATACGTATTAAGCCATCTGATATAGCGAGTGGCGAAACTATTTACAACGAGTATTTGCCCATAAAGGAACATCTTTGGATTTATATTTATTCCGTTTTATTCAATTCTATTTTAGCTTATTTGAATATTAAAATAATTAAAAACAGAATACTTGGTATGGTTAATATTGCCTTAATGGCGGGTCTGCTAATTCTATTTTTAACCGATGGTATTCATCTTTTAAATGAATTGAGAATTGCCTATCTACATCCGGAAGATAACCCTTATTTTAATGCAGACCGTTTCTTTATTATTTTCAGATACATTGCTTTTTTAGCCATGGTATTGCTTTTATTTATGGGGCATTTGTATTGTAAACAAAAGTGGATCAAGGTTGAATTGAAAATTCCATTTGATGCTGCATTGCACTTTACAATTATCAGTATATTGAGTAATGAATTGATGAATTGGTTGGCATTAACTGGCAGTATTCAATCAGACAAATTGGGTTTGAGTATTTTTTGGGGTGTTTATGCCTTGTTTTTAATTACAATTGGTATTTGGAAGAAGCAAAAACATCTGAGAATAGGGGCGATTGCTTTATTTTCGGTAACACTTTTGAAATTGTTTTTCTATGACATGGCCATGCTTGATACTATTTCAAAAACCATTGTCTTTGTCTCTTTAGGTATCTTATTACTTATTATTTCTTTCTTATACCACAAATTTAAACATCTGATTGCTGATGAAAGTTAAATTGAAATTTATCTTTCCAATTTTATTGTTATCACCTGTATTATTGGTTCAGGGGCAAATGAATAACTTTCGTTATAAAAGGGAAATTGCAGGAATTAACAAACCCTGGCACCAAATAATAATACCCGATGAAATGTATGCCAAGGTGAAGTCTGATTTTTCGGATATAAGAATTTATGGTATCAATGCCTCGAATGATACAACTGAAGCACCATTTCTTTTAGAAGTAGAAAATACTTTTATGGAGGAGCTCCGAGTTCCGTTTAAAATTATTAATCAAGTGTATGCTAAAGGCGTTTATTGGTATACGTTTGAAAGTACATCAAAGGAAAATATTAATGAAATAAAATTGCATTTTGAAAACGATAATTTTGATTGGAAAGTAAATTTAGAAGCTAGTCTGGATGGGCTTAATTGGAGTACAATTACAGAAGAATACAGGATACTTTCTATTCACAATTCTAAAACCAATTATGAGTTTACAAACATTTATTTTTCAGAATCCGCATTTCATTATTACAGGCTTTCGATTAAGTCGATAATCAATCCGAAACTTAGCAGTGCCTATCTATCAAATCAAATAAGCAAACAAGGAAATTATAAATATTACAATAACTATATTTCAAATAGAGTAGAAAATAAAAGTGAGAAACAGAGTATTACGTTTATTGATTTCAAGCAGGTACTGCCGATTAGTGGATTGCAAATTGCCGTTAAAAACAAAATTGATTTTTACAGACCAATAGAAATACAATGCCTTGTTGATAGTTTTGAAACACCTAAAGGATGGCAATATGTATATTCCAATTTATACCAAGGTGTTATTAGTTCATTTGAACAAGGAGACTTTCATTTTAAAACACAATTAACCCGACAATTAAAATTAATAATTAACAATGATGACAATGAATTATTAACATTTAATAAGATAGAGCCTTATGGGGCCATGCACAAATTAATTATTAGATTTTCCAATACAGATGCTCAATATTTTTTGGTTTACGGCAATTCCAACGCATTGTTTCCCGAATACGATTTGAAACAATTTCCCGATAAAATACCACATGGCCTTTCTACACTTTTAACAGGGAATGAAATAATGTTTAAGGATAAAATAATTGAAATAGAAAAACCACTATTTAATAACGTCAAAGGGTTATGGATTTTAATGAGTGTAATCATTTTGATTCTGGGTTGGTTTACTTTTAGAATGTTGAAGTCTACAAAATAAAAACGAGTCGTTGACTTTTTATTTCTTGGAAATAATGGTTTGATAGGATACCGATAATGCATCTTGTAGCACTTCTGACTTCACTTTACTCAATTCAACGTAAGTAGCACCCTTTAATCCCCATTTATTAGGAACAGGATAAATAATATTGGGATCGAATGCAGTAAATGCACTCTGATCGATGGGATTTAACATTAAGCAAACCCTTTTGTTTTTTTCATCAAGTGTAGCAAATATTTTTTTCTTGATTCGGAAAGATGCTTTCTCAAAGTGAGGTAATTCTACAGCACCTTCTAACGCCAAAGCCAATTTGCGAAAAGCAAGAATGCTAACCATGTTAATTATGACTCTGCAATGGTCATAATGTAACCATTGTTATCTCTTATTGCAAATTCCTCTGCTCCATAAAAAGTAGTGCCCATTTCTTTAACAACCATTTCCGAACCTTTTACTTGTTCCCACAATTCTTTCATTCCTTTTATTTTAATGTAAAAAGTGATGGCGCCTTGCCCAGCATTTTTTAAATCAGGGTATTCTTCCTTTAAATTTTGATCTTCTTGAAACATTAAAAATACGTGGCCATTACCAACCATGCCCCATATCAAATCTCCTTCTTCTGGATTGCTCATCAATAATTCAAATCCCAATTTTTGGGTGTAAAACTGAACTGTTTCATTAACATTTCGAACGCCTATATTTGGAGTTATGGATTGGTATTGCATATTATTTATTGATTACACAAACATAATAATTTTATAGATGACTTAAGCTAAAAACGCCATCAATTTATGACGAACTACAAATAGCTTAACCATTTATTTTGTTTGTGATTGGTTTTGTATGTATCATACCATTTGCATAAAGGATATAAAATAGCAATTACAAGTACCCAAATTATGTAGACGATTGGCAATTCAAAACCTTCGCCAGATCTTACAAAATACCATGGAAAATGAGCTCCAGGATTAATGGCCTCTGCCATGGTATGCCCTCTGAGAAAAAACAAAAGCATGCACAAGCCATGAATCAAATAAATATGAAGGATGTAATAAAACAGTGCTACGCGACCAAAAATTCGCATAAAATTGCTAATCCTGTTTTTTATATTCTCTATGAAGGCAAGTGCAATTAATGCAGGACCAATGGTCATACAAACATAGAGCAAGGATGGTGGGTATTTATGAACATCAATAAAAGAGAAAAATGTAAAAAGTGTATTTTTCTGTGCGCTCCATGGCTCAGGATTGCCATAAATATTGAAGGTTCTTAAAACAACGAACAATGCAATTAGCGCAAATCCTTTTAAAAGCAAATCTTTCTTTCGCACCTCTTGTGTTACTTTAGGTTCATAAAGCCTTCCAAGACAGTAACCCAGTATCATTACCCCAGTCCATGGTAAAAATGGATACACAATGATCATAGAATGGTGAGGTATAATTTCGTATGGAACAAATACCCCATGGTGTAAAAGGTTCCAAATAAATCCAGCTTTAAAATTGGGGTCTGCTTCAGGTATATCAAGTAAATTATGTCCAGCAAAAATTAGTAATCCAATAATCAGAATAACGAAATAAGGCAGGTATATTAATAATCCCATGATAACCATACTAATGCCAATTGCCCATATAACTTGAAAAAACAAGGCGTTGTAATAAGGATTGAATGACCAGCCAAATGAATTCACCACTATTTCTAAAAGTATTAACCATAGCCCTCTTTTTATTAAGAAAATACTCAACTCCTTTTTTGTCTTTCTTAACCCTTGCAAATAAATAGATGTGCCAGAAAGAAAAATAAAAATCGGTGCACAAAAATGAGTAATCCACCGCGTGAAAAATAAAAGGGAAGTGGTGGTGGCAAAATTCATTGGATCATCTGTATTGGCAGAAAAATGAAAATAATCCCGAACATGGTCAAGCGCCATGATAATCATCACAGCTCCTCTCAATACATCTATAGAATCAATTCTTTTGTTAAGTCTAATATCCATTTAGAAAAATTAAATGTTTGATTTCCTTAGACAAACATAAACATTTATGCAAAGTTTAAGAAATTAAAAACCATTTTAAATTTTTATTCGTAGATACCTTTAAATAATAACGATGAATGAGCTTGAAAGATTGAATGAATTAAAAAGAATTCAAATTTTAGACTCCGAACCGGAGGAGGAATTTGATGAAATAGTAAAATTGGCCGCAGATATTTTTCAGGTACCAATTGCTGTAATATCATTTTTAGATTCAGAAAGACAATGGTTCAAGGCCAAATTTGGACTTGATTTAATAGAAACATCAAGAGAAATCTCCTTTTGTAATCATATTAATTTTGTGGATCCAAAAACACTTGTAATAAATGACACCCATTTGGATGAAAGATTTAAAAACAATCCTTTTGCAATCGGAGAAGAGGGTATTCGTTTTTATGCTGGGGCTCCTTTGGTTTCTAGTACAGGACATTTACTAGGTGCTTTTTGCATTGAAGATATCAAGCCAAGAGAATTATCGGAGTTTGAATTAAGAACTCTTAAAAGTTTATCAAACAGGGTATTTGAAATGCTAATGAAAAGAGCCGAAAGTTTATTACTTGATATTGAAATTGTAAAAAATGAAGATCTTATTGAAAAGATTTCGGATCATTCTCCAGGTGCATTGTTCAAATTTCAAATAACTAATGATGGAGATATGAGTTTCCCTTTTGTAAGCAAAGGTATTTCTCTAATTCACCCTGGACTTACGCCTGAAATGTTGAAGAATAATGCAGTATTGGGATTTAATACCATACATGCGGATGATTTACCAAAAGTGTACGAAAGTATTGGCACTTCTTTTAAAACCCTTACTAACTTGGATTTTGAGTTTAGAATTACGGCAGATGATGGTACTATAAAATGGCACAGAGCAAAGGCAAACCCTGAAAAAAGAGAAGACAGAGTGGTATGGTATGGAACACTTCAAGATATTACTGAAAGTAAGGAGTACATAGCGACTTTAGAGGAAATCATGTTTTCAATTTCACATATCATAAGAAGACCAGTTACAACTTTAATGGGACTTGTTCAGGTACTAAATGAAGAAATCATTTCTCCTGAAAAATTAATTGAATTAACTGGCTTTTTTAATAAGGTGGCATCAGAAATGGATGAATACACACAAAAACTAAATGATGTTTTTCTAGAAAAAAAAGTTAAAGTTACTACTAAACAACTCGTATCATTGTAATTCAAATTCTATTTATTAATATGTTATAATGCAAATTTTGTTATACTTGCAGTAGCAATTTTATGAATTCAAATGAATTAGTGATACAACAGTTTTATACCAATTTCAGTAAAAAAGATTACAAAGGCATGCAAGCTTGTTATCATGACAAAGCAGAATTTAGCGATGCAGTTTTTCAAAATCTGAATTCAGCCCAAGTAAAATCCATGTGGCACATGTTATGTAAAAATGGCAAGGATTTACAATTGGAATTTAAAAATATTGAGGCTAATGAGCACAAAGGCAGTGCAGATTGGATAGCACATTATACTTTTTCTACTACTGGTAAAAAAGTTATCAATCGCATTCACGCTGAATTTCTATTTGAAGATGGTAAAATAATAGGCCATATTGATTCATTTAATTGGTATCAGTGGGCTTCTCAAGCGTTTGGGCTAAGCGGGAGATTATTGGGGTGGACTAGTTTTTTTAGAAATAAAGTAAGGAAAAAAGCCATGGGAAATCTCATGCTTTTTATGAAAAACAATCCTTAATTTTTGAAAGATATGCTTAATGATTTAGATAATTTTTATTTGGAGCAGAAGGAGCCTGCAAAAAGTTGTTTGCAAGCATTAAGAATTATTATCTTGAAATTTAATCCTAAAATTACAGAGGTATGGAAATTCTGTATGCCTTTCTTTTGTTTGAATGGAAAAATGGTTGCACTTATGGTTAGAAATGGAAACCAAACAAGGCCTTTTTGGGAATTGTTGATGGAAAAAGCATAGCGCATGAAAAACAGATTGCAGAAAAACGTTCCCAATGAAAATCCTACGGATTGATTCTTTAGAAGATTTGCCACTTAATGATATTAATATTTTACTAGAGCAGGCTTTTCGTTTTGCCATTCTGAAACGTCTAAAATAAAATATTTCTTACAGGCTGTATCTTTTCAGGTAAATCTGTTTCACCCAACATATCCTTTAAATCAATTTCAATATTCCTAACAATGCTGTATATAGGCACATCATTAATTAGGCCTTCAAATGGATTTTCACTATAGTCGCCCATGTATTCCATTAAAGTAAATACCCATGATACCACCAAATTAAATGGAATCAAAAGCCACAATAAACCATCGCCTAATTGCTGAAATTCTGTTAACATACCAAATGGCAGAAGGAAGGTGAAAATAACAATAAAGATGGTGCTTGTAGTAGCAAATTGTCTTGGTAATGGCGTATTCTTAATGCGTTCGGTTCCTCCTTGCTCTTTGTATAATTCGGTAATCAAGCTTTGTAATTCCATGTGCCTAAAATCTTCGATATAACCTTCTTTTTTTAATTGAGCCAAATGTTGCGATTGTCTGTCTAATAATTGAGCGGGAATATTTTTCTTATTTCTTACCCATTTTTCATCTTCATCATTTAGAAAAGGAGCCATTTCTTTTTCGAGTGTGGCAAAATCAAAATTCTTTTCAAAAAAATTGCGATACCGTTTATTCACTTTTTTCTGATGCTCCCATTGCGTGCGTTGACGCATAGAATGTTTGAGTGCATATAGCCATGCAATATGTCTGTAAATAAGTACTTGTATTTGCTCGGTTACTTCTTGCTGGGCAATAGTCGTATTGGCATATTCCCCGGTGATAAATGCCCTAGAGGCCGAGCCGAAAGCCCTACTTAAATTGGTAATACTACCCCAGATTTTCCGAGCTTCCCAACTTCTTTCATAGGATTGATTGTTTTTGAAACCAGCATAAAATGCCACAGCAGTGCCTATTAACGAAACAGGTAACCAAGGTATGGCGACCCATTTCCATAACAATATCTGATAACACAGAAATGCCAATGAGCCTGTAAACAGAGACCATAAAATAAGTCGCCATGAGAACAGATACATAAAAAGGATATCGAATTGACGTCTAACGTACATAGGTGTTTTGTTTATTTATTTGCTAAAATTACAATGTCTTTTACTTCAATAATAACTTTGTCATAACCCTTCAGGACTGCATTAATCATTGCCAATCCAACTTCTTTTAAAGTGCAAGCAGAATTTGGAAATAAGAATTGTAAAATTGGATATAACCAGCCAAAATAGTTGTAGGCTTTGAGAACATTCTTTTGGCCAACTGTTGGTTTCATAAAACCCGGACGGAACATATAAGCGGCTCTAAATGGTAATTTAAGAATGTCGTTTTCTGTTTTTCCTTTTACCCTTGCCCACATTAGCTTACCCTTCTCCGTGCTATCTGTGCCCGAACCCGAAACGTAGCAGAAAGTCATATTGGTATTTAATTCAGAAAGGAGGGTGGCCATGTGCATCGTAAGGTCGTAGGTTAAATGATTAAACTCTGGCTCTTTTTTTCCTACAGAACTTACGCCAAGGTTAAAAAAACAGGCGTCGTATCCTTTTAATTGTTCTTTAATTGGTAATAAATCAAAGAAATCTGAATGTATCAATTCTTTTAACTTAGGGTGGCTAATTGGCAAGTGCTTTCTGTTGATGATAAGCACTTCTTTAACCTCAGGATGTTGCAAGCATTCCAATAAAACACCTTCGCCCACCATACCAGTTGCTCCAGTAATAATAACTTTAATTTTCAAACTGTTTATAATTGTTTTTGAATAACAATTTGTCTTTGTAATGCAAAAGTTTGAGGTGCTATTCCTATTAATATTTTGTCAACTAGGTTGACTAATCGCAATAAAAATTTAGGCATCCTCACATGCTTTTTTTTGGTTGCCAAGCCTCCAGAGTTAATGAGTAATAAAAACTCACTGAAGCCAGAATAAACAATTTTAAATTCAGAAACATTCTGTTCAAATAGCTTTTTGCTATCAAATAATAACCTTGGAACAGCTATGTTTTCAAAGTCATTCGAAAGTAAATGTTCTTCGAATACTTTAGTTGTAAAATCATAACCTGCTTTGTTCATCACCTGAATTAGTTTTCGCATGCTCCAAGAAGCATTAATTTCGTGTATTATCACAACACCCCCAGGCTTTAAAATACGATTCATTTCTTTAAAGAATTTCATTGGCTCAGAGATGGTATATATTAGATTAGATACAATTACGAAATCTAAACTATCATTTTCATATGGTGTGCCTAAGGCATCTATGTTTTTATCATCTAGCCATTCGTTGTTATTCAGGTCTGTAATCCGGAAATGCCTACATTTAATAAATAATTTACTCAAGCCTGTTCCACTGCCCAATTCTATCCCATTATCTTCATTTTTTATAAAATTATTCATCCATCCGAATCGCTTTTCCAGCAGAAATTTGAGATTTGATGATTCATTCTTGAAATAATAAGCTCTCATTTCAGCAACATCATCTTCTCGCATTGGCCTGCTATCACTATTAGATGTTGGTTTGTAAATTAAGTTTCTCATTATTTTTACTAGGTGCAAAAAAAACTAAAAATTGTATCTAATTATAAAATATTTTTGCAAAGTGGAATATCAATTAGTAAAAGTAAGCAATTCGGAACAAATGAATGCCTTCATACAGTTCCCTAAAAAGCTTTATAAAGAGGATAAAAACTATATCATGCCCCTTGATAAGGACATTGCCATGGTTTTTAATAAAAAGGAGAATCCTGCCTATAAAACAGGTGAAGCCATTCAATGGCTTTTATATAAAGGAAACGAGATTGTAGGTAGGAATGCAGCATTTTTTAATAAACTGCCCAGAACAGGTGCTGTAACAGGGGGTATTGGTTTTTTTGAATGCATCAATAATCAAGATGCTGCCAATATAATGTTTGATGAAAGTAAGAAATGGCTGAAAGAACAAGGTTGTACCTATATGGACGGTCCAATTAATTTTGGTGAGCGCGATAGTTTTTGGGGTTTAATGGTGGAGGGATTTGAAAGTCCAAGCTACAGAGAAAATTACAATTTAAGGTATTATAAAGATTTGTTCGAGAATTTTGGCTTTAAGCATGAAATTGGTCAAACCACTTCATTGATTCACGAAGGCATTTTTAATTTTGAACGTTTCAGTAAACTGGCAGGTAGGGTATTTGCAAATCCTACTTATACATTCGATTATATTCGCAAAAACAATTTGGAAAAATACGCCAAAGATTTTATTGAAATATACAATCAAGCATGGTCTTTTCACGAAAATTTCGAACCCATGACCATGGAAAAAATCATGGTGTTAATGAAAATGATGAAGCCTTTGTTTATAGAAGAAATGAATATTTTTGCCTATGCCAATGGTGTACCAATAGGGTTTTATATAACGGTATTAGATGTCAATCAAGTTTTTAAACATGTTAACGGCAAACTCAATTGGATTGGTAAATTAAAATTCCTATACTATAAATCTAAAGTAAAACGCTTAAGAGGCATTGTTTTCGGTGTCATTCCGCAATATCAAAACTTGGGATTGGAAGTGGCCCTCATCATGAAATTTAGGGAAGCCATACAAAGACAAAAACAATTCACAGAAAATGAATTGGCTTGGATTGGCGATTTTAATCCTAAAATGTTGAGCATGTTCGAATCAATGGGTGCACAACCAATAAAAAAACATATTACCTACCGCTTTCAATTTTAATTAGCTTTCGTGAAAATATTATTTATTGCCAATAGATTTCCTTATCCACCATTTAGGGGCGATAAACTAAAAATATTTAATTTGGCAACACAGTTGTCTAAAAAGCATGAATTACACCTAATAACTTTTGCCGAAAGTAACAAGGATTTTGATTACATAGATGACTTAAAGGCGATCTTTAAAACTATAGAAGTGGTTAAGTTACCCAAATGGAAAAGTGTTTTGAATGTTGGAATAGGGTTGTTAGGTAATTTGCCATTACAAGTCAATTATTTTAAAAGTACCAAGTTTGAAAAAGCTTTATCTAAAATATTGGATAATGATAAATTTGATGCGGTGCACGTTCAACATTTAAGAATGGCACAATACGCTATTCGGAAAAAAGACCTAAAACGTATTTTAGATTTGCCAGATGCGTTTTCATTATATTGGCAAAGAAGAAAAAATATCAATCGAAATATTTTTGTAAAGCTATTAGATGCCATTGAGAGTAGGAGGGTTTATCGATACGAAAAATTCATATTAAATCAATTTAATTTGAATTTGGTATGTTCGGAAGAAGATAGAAAATTTCTAATCAAAGAACATGGCAATGAGAATATTAAGGTATTGCCAAATGGTGTGGATACGCAAAAATTCAGACCCTTAAATCACGACTACAGCCATGCCAATACTTTATTATTTACTGGCAATATGGACTATGCCCCAAATGTAGATTCTGTAGTGTATTTTGCAGAAGAAATTTTTCCGTTGATTAAAAAAGAACACCCTCATGTAAAATTTATCATTGCTGGACAAAGGCCCATTGATAAGGTATTAGCCTTGGCAAATACGGATGATATTGAGGTTACTGGATTTATTCCCGAATTGCAAACCATGTATAATGCTGCTAGTATTGTTGTAGCCCCTCTTCGCTTTGGTGCAGGTACTCAAAATAAGGTATTAGAAGCTATGGCCATGGGAATACCAGTTGTTTGTTCAAATATTGGATTCGAAGGTTTAGGTATTGTCGATGGAGAGGGTGCTTTTATGAGAACAGATACGATTGGTTTTGTAGAAAAGGTCAATCAACTATTATCGTCTGCCTCATCGCGTGAGGCAACTGGTAAAGCGGGTTCTCATGCCATCCTCAACAATTTCAGCTGGGAAAAAATAGCTACTTTATTAGAAAAATATTGTGCTGAATAAGTAGGCAGTAAATAAAAATCATTTTAATCTTTAAAATATTTATTTTTGCAGCTATAATTATGGCTCAATTTGAATTAATAATGCCCAAAATGGGTGAGAGTATTGCAGAGGCAACTATAACCAAATGGTTGAAGAATGAAGGTGATCAAATAAAATTAGATGAACCAGTTGTAGAAATTGCAACGGATAAAGTAGATTCAGAAGTGCCTTCTACCTATGAAGGTATTTTAATAAAAAAACTATGGAACGAAGGGGATGTTGTGCCAGTTGGTTCTGCCATTGCCTTAATTGGAACCGAAGCAGGTTCTGCTGCTAGCAGTGCTCCTGAAGTTAAAAAAGAAGTTGTATCCGATTTTGTTCCCCAAGCTGTAAAAGTTATTGAGCAAAGTGTTCAAACAGCTACTGCTGCTGTGCATGTTTCAAATAGTGATGGTGCCCGTTTTTATTCCCCTTTGGTATTAAATATTGCAAGAACGGAAGGCATTGGTATGGCGGAGTTAGAGCAGATAGCAGGAACAGGAAAAGAAGACCGGGTTACCAAGAGTGATATTTTAAGATACATTGAAAGTGGTAGAAAAGCACAAGGTGCAGTTTCTAGTTCAACACCTTCTCCTGTAAATACACCAGCAACAGAAGTTATTAAAGCGGCTCCTGTAAGACACGAAGGGCCAAAAATAACCATGATGCCCGGTGATGAAATTATTGAGATGGACCGCATGCGTAAACTGATTGCCGACCACATGGTGATGAGTGTTACTACAAGTCCACACGTTACTTCATTTGTGGAAGCCGATGTAACTAATTTGGTGCTTTGGAGAGAAAAAAACAAGGCGAGATTCGAGAAAAAAGAAGGGGAGAAAATTACCTTCACACCCATATTTATTGAAGCAGTTGTAAAAGCTATCAAAGATTTCCCAATGATTAATATTTCGTTAGATGGCACTAATATTATTAAGCGCAAAAATATTAATATAGGTATGGCCGCAGCTTTGCCAACGGGTAATTTAATTGTGCCAGTCATTAAAAATGCAGATACTAAAAACTTATTAGGGCTTGTTAGAGAAGTGAATGATTTAGCAAAACGTGCAAGAGAAAATAAATTGCAACCAGACGATATTCAAGGTGGTACATATACCTTAACCAATGTGGGTACATTTGGCAATGTTATGGGAACACCCATTATCAACCAACCACAGGTTGCTATTTTAGCCGTAGGAGCCATTCGCAAACGCCCAGCTGTTTTAGAAACTGAGCATGGTGATGTAATAGCTATTCGTCATATGATGTTCTTAAGCCATTCATACGATCATAGAGTAGTAGATGGTGCTTTGGGTGGGGCCTTTGTTCGCAGGGTAGCCGATTACCTAGAGCAGTGGGATGTGAATAGGGAGATTTAAAAATAAAACTTATAAAAATGGAGAACTTGAAAGTTCTCCTTTTTTATAAATAATAATTACTGATTAAAAATTAATACCAAAGGCAAGTCTACTTTGCATAAACATAGCATTGCTGCCTTCTTTTCTAAAATCAACTTTAAATTAACAGACCTTATATTATCTTAGAATG
Organism: Bacteroidota bacterium; assembly: GCA_025354385.1. Lineage (GTDB taxonomy): Bacteria > Bacteroidota > Bacteroidia > NS11-12g > UBA955 > JABMMZ01. The sequence continues at coordinate 36,305 of JANXMZ010000002.1, read as the reverse complement.
CTATTCACTATTCAAAACCAACAGTGGCGGGTTTTGAAATGTCAAAATTTCTTACCTTGAGGCTAAAGCTACCAATTGGATTCAACTTAAAGACATTACTTCCATTGCCAGGTATATCTGGATAAAAACCCAAGGAAAACTCAAAACTACTGTTGAGCAAATTTTCATTTCTTACCAATAAGCCCAAGGAATAAGCCTGATAAACCTTACTAAAAGGTTGTTTTGGATGGCTTGTTTCTATCATTCCCATACCAATGAGTACTACCGGGGCAAATTTAGAACCAATAATATTATAGGGGGCATAGGCTACATTTTCAAGATTAAGAATCATTTTACCATTACCTATTAAGCCATTGGGGTTAAACCCATACATTTCATCGGGTTTAATAGTTAAGGTTTCATAAATTTGCTTGTGCAAGCCTTTCATTAGTTTAAAATAAGCAAAAGTCCTGAAATACCATTTTCCTTTTTGTCGCAAATCTGTAAAATAATTCAAGGTAGTATTAATGGTTATATTGCTTTTTTTACCGCCCTCATTTAAAGTTCCATATTTAAAACTTCCTGAAAGATATCCCAACTTTTTTAAGTGTCTCCCATTTGAAATTTCGAATCCAACATAATTAAATAAACCTTTGATATCCTTTTTTATCAATCCATATGTACCTTGTATTAATATGCCTTCTGGCACATCTTCATTAGCTCCAAAGCGGTAAATAAACTGGTCTTTGTAATATTTCCTGAGCGAATAACCTATACTATTTAGGAATGTTTCTGTATTGACAAATATTTTACTAGTATCAAGATCAAAGGAAGGTTTTTTTAGATAAATTACATTAGAGTACCGAGTTCCAATAATAATATTATCTGCTTTCTCATTTTTCTTTTTTAAACCTAAAGGAAAACTTTTGGCCAGCCATATATCATAATTGTAAAAATTAAGTGGCACCCATTTATTCTTTGGTTCTATTGTATCTGTGTAATTAAAATGACTCCGAATAAGATTGCCTTCAACACCTCCTGCCCATCGAGTAAGTGGTGAGTAAAAAGGTCGATTAAAAGCAATACCCGTTTTGTTGCCCAAATTTGTATACGTATAATAAATATCTGAAGAAATAAAAGTGTTTTTAATATTCACTATGTTATAATCGCCGGAATATTCAAATCCTCTAGTTGAGTAAATACCAATACGTTGATCATAGGTTTGTCCGAGGCCACTTAAATTGCGATCTTTTACACGGATACTGCCGCCAATAGTTCCTGCATCACCCGAGGCTACAAGACTCCATTTATCCATTACTTTTATTGTTACATCTGCACTGTCGGATTCCATAAAACCGCTGATGATAATTCTAGCATCGTTGATATAATTCATTTGTCGCAATAGTCTCTCAGATTCCCTTATCCTTATCATTTCAATCGTATCATTTGCTTTAAATAATAGAATATTGCGAATGATTTTATGACGGGTTGTAATATGTATTCGATTACCTGCCTTCTGTAATCCATTTATATTTCTGGTAAATGTATCGTTCACAGAATGTCCGAAAGGGTCATATACAATTATAATCAATTTCCTTATAATTTTCCCTTCATAATTGGCATTAGGGTTATCTTTTCTTTGATTGGCTAAAATGGGTTTGTTTTCATAAATGCGGTGAACAGGCTCAACAATAATTGATTCATAAAGCAGTTTTGTAAATTTATGTCTGTCTGTTTTAATCTTTAGTTTTTTGTAAAAATCAAGCGTATCTCTCTGTTGTGCATACAAGCCGATTGATGAAATCAATATCCAAAATAAAATAATGGATCTATAATCTGATATTTCAAATAATTTCAACATCCATAAATACAAGGTAAAGGTACTCGATATTTAAACGGATTTTTCGAGGAGTAACTTTGTATACTCATTTTTCGGATGTGCAAATAATTGTTTAGCATTGCCTTGCTCCACAATGGAACCATTTTTTAACACAATAATACTATTGCAAAACCAAGCTGCCACTGCCATACTATGTGTTATCATTAATACAGTTAGTTGTTCACTTATTTGTAGGTCCTTTAAAAGGTTTAATATTTGTGCTTGAACGGATAAATCTAGTGCAGAAGTTGCTTCATCGCAAATGAGTAATTTAGGTTTAACAGCCAATGCGCGCGCAATACACAATCTTTGTCGTTGACCACCACTAAAATTGGAAGGATATTTTTCTAAATCGCTTTCTTTCAAACCTACCTTCTCCAACATTTGAACCATGCCAAATTTCAGCTCTTCTTTCTGAATGTTTGGTTGGTGTATTTTGAAGACCTCTGTTAACATTGTTTTTACTTTCAAACTGGGGTTCAATGCCGCAAAGGGATCTTGAAAAACCATCTGTACATTCGACGTTAAACCTTTTTTATTTTTGAAATCAAATTTTATTTCACCGCCACTTTTAGTTTCAAGATTTACTAAAATTTTAGAAAGGGTACTCTTGCCAGAACCAGATTCGCCAATTAAGCCAACGCTTTCACCTTCTTTAATGGTAAATGAAATATTATCCAATGCCTTAAATTGATTGTTATAAGTTTTGTTTAAATGGTCAACTTTGATGACTAAATTTTCACCCACAATTTCCTTGGTCAATGGCTTCGGGGTGAAATTTACATCTTCGGCATCTTTAATTGTTGTGAGATAAAATCCTTTTTTTTCAACAGAAGGTTTGCATGCCAACAAGGCCTTGGTATAAGCATGTTGAGGGTTCTGAATAATTTCGGAAGTTGTATTGATTTCTAAAATATTGCCTTTATACATCACTGCAGTACGATCTGAAAACTGTTTGACTGCATCTAAATCATGCGAGACAAACAACATGCTCTTCTTGTTTTTTTTGCAAATATCCTTCAGCAAACCCAAAATTTCCTCTTGAAGCAAAACATCTAATGCGGTAGTAGGCTCATCGGCAATTAATAAACTTGGATTGCCTGCCAACGCCATGGCTATCATTACACGCTGTCTTTGCCCACCCGAAAGTTGAAAAGGGTAAGCTTTTATCACCCTTTGGTGTTCTTTTAAGTCTACCATGTTCAATAAATCTGAAAGTCGTTCATTGATCATTTGTTGCTTGTATCCACTCAACTTTATATTTTCCGTTAATTGTTGCCCACAAGTTTGCACTGGATTCAACGCAGTCATTGGCTCTTGAAAAATATAAGCAATTTCGTTGAGTGCAATATTTCTCAATGCTTTCGAATCTAAAGTCATTAAATTACATTTTCCTGATTTTTCTGAATCAAAATAAATTTTGCCATCTGCACGCAAGGTGTTAGGTAACAAATTAAGAATTGAAAGACAGGTCAACGATTTACCGGAACCAGATTCGCCTACCAAAGACAATATTTCACCCTTCGCTATATTGAAGGAAACATCTTTAACCAATTCATGGGCATTGGCTTTAATCTTCAAATGCTTTATTTCAAGAAGCGACATTTTGTTATTCAGATTTAGGACTGTATGATTTTGCCACGTTTCTGGCCTTTTGATTGTGCTTTAATTCTTCTAAAAATATAAGCAAATCTGCAGGGTTATTTAAGATTTTAAAGTTGTGTGGCAATTTCAAATCCTTTTTGTTGGTGACTTGATTTCCCGACAACAATATGGTGGTTTCTTTCCATTGTTTTCCCATATTATTTATAAACATCTGTATGCTCACATTGCTACTAATGGAGGTAATTATACTGAATATAAAATCTGGATTGCGTAATTCAAACACATCGTACAAGTCTTCGAAAGGTGTTTGAGAACCGAGGTAAATAACCTCATGTCCACGAGAGCGTAAAACGTAATTAGCAAATAATATACTCAAGTCGTGTGATTCTCCAGTAGGCACAAATACTAAAAATTTACGGGTATCGTTGGAGTGAATAGTGGTTAAAGAATCAATGGCTACAAACAATCGCTGACGAATAAGATTGGAAATAAAATGTTCATGAGCCGGATGAATACTGCCTGATAACCATAACAAACCAATTTGTTCCATAAATGGAAAAACAATTTGCATCATGGTATCTTCTAATCCAATTTTTAAAATATTAATGGATAATATCTTATTAAATTCCTTTTCATCAAACATCATCATGGTACTCACGAGAGACTGAATTTGACCATCGTATTTAGATTTTGTCTCGGATAGTTCTTGACATTTTTTATGAATTTCATCTAAATTCATTTCAGCAATCTTAGAAATTTTAAAGCCATTGTTATTCAGAATTGAGATATTCAAAATTAGACGCAATTGCTCTTCATCATAAAAACGAATACCAGTATCGGTTCTGTGTGGTTCAAAAATTTTATACCGCTGCTCCCATATGCGAATGGTGTGGGCCTTTATTCCCGAAATATTCTCAATATCCTTAATGAATAACTTATTTCTGAATTCCTTTTTACCTTTTTTCATGAATTTAAAACTTACAGGTTTTAATTGTGTTTAGTTGATATGCCAAAAATTTTGATTGCCGGCGGGACCGGATTAATAGGTTCAAATCTAATAACAAAGCTTAAACAAAAAAATTATAATGTAGTTTTGTTATCAACCCAAAAAAATATAGCAGACAATCGCACTGTTTTTTATTGGAATCCTATTCAAAATGAATGTTCTGGGGATGCTGTGAAAGAGGTAGATATTTGTATCAATTTAAGTGGAGCAGGCATATTTGACAAGCCTTTTAGCAAAAACAGAAAAAGAGAATTAATTGATAGTCGCATTCTGAGCACACGCATATTGTTGGAAACTTTTCAAAAAGAAAAGCAACCACTACAGCAATTTATTGGAGGTTCTGCCACAGGGATATATCCAAATATTTGTTCAGATATATTGAATGAAGACTCTACAAAAGGGGAAGGTTTTATTGCCGATTTAGTGGTTGATTGGGAGGCAGAGATGCATAAGTTCTCATCCATTACAAATACAATTACTATTATCAGAACTGGTATTGTTCTCTCCAATAAAGGAGGCTTTTTAAAACAATTGGCCATGCCTATTAAATATTTTGCAGGAGCTGTACCGGGAGATGGCAAACAATTTATTAGTTGGATTCATGTAGACGATTGGAGCAATATGCTCATCCATTTACTCGAAAATAAAATTTCTGGTACTTTTAATGCCACAGCGAGCCACCCCAATACTTTAGGAATTATAACTAAACAAATTGCCAAAATATTGCATCGACCATTATTCTTGCCAAACATTCCTGTGTTTGCTTTAAAATTATTGTTCGGTGAGCGCTATACCTTATTACTTACATCGCAAAATGTAAGTAATTTAAAAATAATACAATCAGGGTTTCAATTTAAATATGAAACTTCAGAAAAAGCCATTCAAAACCTATTGAATTAATGAATATATTCTGGTTCAGAAGAGATTTAAGATTGGATGATAATGCAGGGCTTTATCATGCACTCAAAGAAAGCAATGCACTTCTTCCTATTTTTATTTTTGATACAACAATTTTGAATAACTTGGAAGATAAGGCAGACAAACGGGTATTATACATTCATCAAACCATATCAGCATTAAAAAAAGAATTGCAATTGCATGGTTCAGATTTAAAAGTATTTTATGGCCATCCATTAGATATCTTTAAACAATTGGTGGTTGAATATAAACTTGAAAAAGTATATGCCAATCGCGATTATGAGCCATCTGCAATTGAAAGAGATTCTGCCATATTTCAACTTTTACAAGTCAATGGTATTGAATTGAAAACATATAAAGATCAAGTCATATTTGAATCGGATGAAGTTTTGAAAGATGATGGAACACCTTACACTGTTTATACGCCTTATTCAAAAAAATGGAAAACTAAGTTGACTAATTTTTATTTAAAATCTTATCCTTGCCAAAAGTATTATATTAATTTTATTCAAGTGGAAGCGACCCCTGCTCTTAGTCTTGAAGAGATTGGTTTTCATTCCATTCAATTTAATTTTCCTCCCAAAGAAACTAAGCAGGGTATTATCAAAAACTATGTTGCTAACAGGGATATACCCTCCATTGAGGGTACAAGCAAATTAAGTATGCACTTTCGTTTCGGTACAATTTCTATAAGGGAGAAAGCAAGAAAGGGAAATGAATTGAGTGAAAAATGGTTGAATGAGTTAATATGGCGCGACTTTTATAGTCAAATTTTAACTCATTTTCCGCATGTTGTGAAAGGTGCCTTTAAACCAGCCTATGATAAAATAGAATGGCGGAATAATGAGCATGAATTTGATAAATGGTGCAAAGGTGAAACCGGATACCCAATAGTAGATGCGGGTATGAGAGAACTTAATACCACGGGTCTTATGCACAATAGGGTGCGAATGATTGTAGCAAGTTTCCTAACAAAACATTTATTAATTGATTGGCGGTGGGGCGAATCTTATTTTGCTGCCAAACTACTCGACTTTGATTTGGCTAGCAATAATGGAGGGTGGCAATGGGCCGCGGGCAGTGGAGTAGATGCAGCACCTTATTTTCGTGTATTCAATCCCTACTTGCAAACTGAAAAATTTGATCCTCAGGAAATTTACATTAAAAAATGGGTGCCAGAATATGGAACACCAAATTATCCAAAACCCATTGTAGAGCATACTTTTGCAAGAAACCGTTGCTTGGAAGTTTATAAAAAAGGATTAAATCCTTAGGTATTTTGATTTATGAAGCAATCCATGTGATTAGTATCAATTCTAAAAATTTTATTTTTTGACTTAAGTATTTGTCTATTTTTGCACCATAATTTTATAAAATGAAAAATATTTCTGTTATAGGCTGCGGTACAATGGGAAATGGCATTGCACATGTATTTGCCATGAATGGATACATGGTTAATTTAATTGACATCAACGATGTGGCATTGCAAAAAGCCGTTGCAAAAATTGGCTCTAATTTGGACAGACAAGTGAGTAAACAATTGATTACCGAAGAACAAAAATTGTCAACCCTTGCTAATATTACTACTACTACTGAATTAAAAAATGGTGTAATGAATGCCGACCTAGTGGTAGAAGCAGCAACAGAAAACGCAAGTATTAAATTGCAATTATTTAAAGACATAGACGCTTCGGCCCCATCACATTGTATTCTGGCCTCTAATACATCTTCTATCAGTATTACCAAAATTGCTGGGGTTACCTCACGACCAGATAAAGTAATTGGCATGCATTTTATGAATCCTGTACCAGTTATGAAATTGGTAGAAATTATTAATGGCTATAAAACGAGTAAAGTAACTACAGAAACCATTATGGCCCTTAGTAAAGCCATTGGTAAAATTCCAACTTTGGTAAATGATTATCCGGGTTTTGTTGCCAATAGAATTTTAATGCCCATGATTAACGAAGCAATCATTACCCTGCACGAAGGTGTTGCAGGTGTTGAAGAAATTGATACAGTTATGAAATTAGGAATGGCACATCCAATGGGGCCACTGCAATTGGCAGATTTTATTGGTTTAGATGTTTGCTTGGCCATTTTAAATGTTTTGTACGATGGTTTAGGAAACACTAAATACGCACCATGTCCTTTATTAGTAAACATGGTTACAGCTGGTGATCTTGGTTCAAAATCTGGCAAAGGGTTTTACGATTACAGCAGTGGAGGTAAGGAGTTGGTAGTAGCCTCTAATTTTAAATAAATAATAGGGTTGATGAGAACCCATAAACTACTATATTCAGTTTTGTTTATTTTATTGCCTTTGGCATGTAAAGTAAATAAAAAAGTTATAAAAGCATCTTCCAATGAAGATGCTTTTTTTGCAAAAATAGAACCCAATCTTTGGCAAGCCATTGGTCCTTTTGGCGCTCCTAATCCAATAACTGCAAATGGACAATGGTCAGCCGCCGGTTCAGGAAGATTTGAATCTATTCTGCTTAATTCTGAAAATGAAAATGAAATATTTTTAGGACATGCCAGTTCGGGTTTATTTAAAACGACCGATGGTGGTAAAACTTGGCAGCAAAAACTGAATTTTGAATTTGCAACTGGGATTTTTGATATGATTCGTTTTAGAAAAAATGAAAAACATATCATTGCTTGTTGTGCCACAGATTTGGGAGCCGAAAGGCAATATGGCTATGGATTGATAGAAAGTTTTGACAATGGTGAAACATGGCAGCGAAACAGTTTGCAATACAATCCTTCTGAATACAATTACACACAACAAAGGGCCATTGCTATTGTAGATAAAAAGGGTGAACAAAAATTAATCAGTATTACCAATCATGATATATATGTATCAAATGATGGTGCTAAAACATGGTTGAAAGTATTTACCACTGTAGAGAATTTAAAATCCATTAAGGTCAATCCAGAAGATGATGAAAATATTATCGTAACAGGAAATGTGTTGTTGGTTACTTATGATGGTGGATTAAATTGGTTAGATGAAACAGCGCGTTTATGCACTGCCTATGGTTCCGCACCCGGACCATACGCTAGGTACGAAGTGCAATTTTCTAAAAAAGACAAACAGAAATTATGGATTGCAGTGAGTCATAATAGCAGTTATTTATTAACAGTTGATACCCATTTGAAAGATATTAAGCTTCAAAGCAAATCACAATATACAGCCAATTTATACCACATGTGTTTGAGCAGTGAACTTATTGGAACTTCAGAGATTTTATACATTGGCACTACGCGATTATTTAAATCTGTAAACGATGGTGCATCCTTTACACAAATTAGCAGGCCCGATGCAGGTGTATCAAATCAAGCCCACGATGATGTGAATAGCTTGACATTGAAATTAAACGGAGTCATATACATGACAACAGATGGTGGTGCAGATATTTCTCTTGATAAAGGCAATACATGGCGAAGTATTACCAATCAATCCTCCAATTTGAATGCCGCTTTAGTATTCGGGTTTGATAAAAATAAGGTCAATGAAATGATGGCGGGTACTCAAGACAAAGGAATTTTTGTATTCAATAAAAGGAAATGGCTAGGTTGCGATTTATATGGCGATGGCGGCCGAGTAGTGGCCATGGGAGATAGCAATGCTTTTGCTTGTGGTTATGCTAAAATGTGCTATGTTACCAAAGATCATGGAGAAAGTTTTGATTATAATCACGCAGGAGATGAAATCAATTTCTTTGATTTTAGAATGTATTATTCTGAAAATTTTAAAAATCTATTTATTGCGAATCACCATTTGTACAAACAAAATGAGGGTAAAAATTTTGAAATACTAACAAGTACTTTAACAACAGAAAGGCCTATTGGAGCATTTTGGGTTAACAAGGAAAACAATGATGAAATATGGTTATCTAAATTAGATGCCACTTGGGGTGCCCCCTTGCTCAAAAAACTATACTATACCAATGATGGCGGGGCCACTTGGATAGACAAAACAGAAGCTTTACCTATATTAAAATGGCGGGCGATAACAGACATAGATGTCAATGATGCGGGGGATATTGCCATTACCTTAAACGGTTTTGATAATGCCCAATCTGAGGAATTAAACAAAGTATATGTTAGTAAAGATGGGGGCAATACTTTTGAAAATATGAGCACTGGTCTGGGCAATTACCCTGTTTATACTATTGAGCCAGTTGGAAATACTTGGGTGTGCGGCAACGCCAATGGAATTTTTGTAAAGACTCGCAATGAAAATTGGCAAAAATTAGGAGAAGGATTTCCTACCACCATTGTCTCAGAAATAAAATATTTTGAAGACCAAAGAATGCTTTATGTTTCTACATTCGGAAGAGGTTTATGGCGCATTTGGTTAAATTGAAAAATGGTTGTTAATCATTATTTAACAATTAAAAAATGCTGAATCAATATAAAGTCCAATCTGCAAGGTTAATTTTGCATTAATTTTAAAGATATGAATAAATTATTTATTGCACTCATTTTAAGCACTGTTTTTTATGCATGCAATTCTAAGCCTGATTATTCTCTGAGTAAATATAACGTTAATTACGATGGTATTTTGGATACCATTTTACCTCATTTTTCTAAATTACACGATAGCATCCCTGCCAATCAAAGATTTCTGCCTAAAAACAAACATTATATGCTGGTGCACAAAGTAGAAAGACAATACCAATGGATGCATTATTTTGAATCACCCAACGGATATTCCTATTTTATGGTAAGTCGTTTAGAACCTAGTATCCATCGCGATAAATTCGCTTCGGTTTGTGGGAGATTTAAAAGAAATTCCACTGGTGCAATTGATTCTGCAAGCTATGAAGAATTATTCTGGACTTGGAAAATGAAGATGCCGGAACTCAAAGAAAAATCATCGATTTTGTTCAGGACAATAATAGAAAACGGCAATATTAATGCATATTTACCTGAAGTAAAAGAGAATTGGGTGATGTTTCCTGATAAAAATGTAAAATACGATAAAGCAACTCAAACTTGGAAATCTGCATTGGTGTACTAAGGTGATTGAACACTTTAACTCACAATCAATCTTCTAACCATTGAACATATCGAACATTTCATCGTTTAGCGATTCCTATTTCAAAATTTTGTTAGTACTTTTGCACCCGAAAATTAGTAGATAATTATGGGAAGAGTATTTGAAAAACGTAAGCATACCATGTTTGCCCGTTTCGATCGGATGTCGAAAGCCTTTACAAAATATGGTAAGGAGATTGCCATTGCCATAAAAGGCGGTGGCCCCGACCCAGATTCTAATGCCAAATTGAGAGTTGTGATTGCCAATGCTAAAAGTGCCAATATGCCTAAAGATAGGATTGAAGCTGCTATCAAGCGTTCTGCAGGTAAAGACTCCAGTAACTACGAAGAAGTAAATTACGAAGCCATGTGCATGAAGGGAGTTGGTTTATTTATTGAGACAGCCACTGATAATCCAACCAGAACCGTTGCTAATATTCGCATGCATTTGAACAGAGGTGGCGGAGAATTGGGGAAAAGCGGTAGTTTAGATTATGCCTTTGTTAGAAAAAGTATTTTTGTGATTAAAACAGACAATGTGAACACCGAAGAGTTAGAATTTGAATTGATTGATGCTGGCTTGGAGGAAATAGAAATAGAAGAAAATGAGATGGTAATTACCAGTTCATTCGAAAATTTCGGAAAAATGTATAAGTCTTTAGAGGAGAAAGGAATTGTAATTGTAAGTGCCGAATTGCAAAGAATTCCCACTAGTTTAGTAACGGTTTCCGAAGAGGAAAAATTACAAGTAGAGTCTTTGATAGAAAGACTTGAAGAAGATGAAGACGTACAAAATGTATACAGTAATTTAGCATAAAATTTAAAAAATGAATAAAAATAATAACACCATCTTAGTGCCAATCGATTTTTCGGAAGTAGCACAAAATGCCTTGGGACATGCTTTAAAAGTAGCAGATGCTTATAAAAATGAAATCGCTCTTTTGCACATAATGGACGAAGGAAATTTCATTGGTAACCTATTCGGGGGCAACAATAATATCGAATTGGTAAAAGAAGCCATCGATATGAAATTAGATAAAATAATTGCTGAATCTAACAAAGCTTATCCGAATGTAAAAATCAATAAGCTAATTGAATCTGGTAAAATTTATAAAGTAATTTCTAACATTGCTAACGAAGGTAATTACGACAGTATCATTATGGGAACAAATGGTGCCAGTGGTTTACAACAAATTACAGGCAGCAATGCATCGCGAGTAATTAACTATGCCAATGTACCTGTAGTAGTAGTAAAAGAGAAATCCATCGGCAATGGTTACGAAAAAATTGTATTGCCAATTGACTTAACCAGAGAAAGTCGTCAAAAAGTAAGATGGGCTGTACATGTTGCTAAAAAATTCAACAGTACCATTCATGTAATATATGAAAATACAACCAACGAAGAATTCAGAAATAGAATTCATGCTGTTGTTAATCAAACCCAAGATATACTCTCTAGCAATGGTGCTAAATTTGTATTGCGTGGTTTAGAAGAAGACAAATATCCTGATAGTTTTGCTGAAGACACCTTGGCCTATGCCAATGAAATTGATGCCGATTTAATTATGATCATGAGTCAACAAGAAAAGGGATTCAATGAATTTTTATTGGGTAGCTATGCTCAGCAAATCGTAAATAATGGCGGTAAAATTCCAATTATGTGTATCAACAGCAATGATGCCGGAATTATTTTGGACGGTATTTTTGGTTAATATTAAAAAAAATGTTTACCGGTATCATAGAGACATTAGGTACTGTAGAACAAATTACGAATGAAGGCACTAATAAGTCATTCATAATTTCATCTAATATAACCAATGAATTAAAAGTAGATCAAAGTGTATCTCACAATGGGATATGCTTAACGGTGGTGGCTATTAATGGAGCTACTTATACTGTAACTGCTATAAAGGAAACACTAGACCGCACCAACATGAAAAATTGGAATGTGGGCGATGTTGTTAATTTGGAAAGATGCATGCCTGCCAATGGTCGTTTTGATGGGCATATAGTGCAAGGCCATGTGGACGTCACTGCTAATTGTGAAAATATCATAGATGAGCAGGGGAGTTGGAAGTATTTCTTTTCTTATACAAGCAAAGATGTAACCGTCGAAAAAGGCTCAATAACAGTTAATGGCACCAGCCTGACAGTGGTAGATAGCTTGCCAAATGAATTCTCTGTTGCAATTATCCCATACACCTACGAGAATACTGTTTTTAAAAATTTAAAAGTAGGCAATGAGGTAAACATTGAATTTGATATCATTGGCAAATATGTGGCGCGGCTTTTAGGAAAGTAAATTTTTTTTAAAAAATACCTGCTATGCGCTCGTGCTCATAACCTATATCCTTTTTCCAAGGACCCTCTTTGGCAGCCGTGGTAGCCAATACATCGCACACTTCATTTTCCTCAATACCTGCATGGCCTTTTACCCAATGCATCGTAATTTGGTGCTGATCATAAAGTGGCAAAAAGCGCTTCCATAAATCAATGTTCTTTTTGTCTTTCCAACCTTTTTTTTGCCAACCCCAAACCCATTTTTTATCAATAGAGTCGCACACATATTTACTATCAGTATAAATATGTACATTCAATTGCTGTTTATTAATGGTTTCCAAGGCCACTATAACAGCCATTAACTCCATGCGGTTATTAGTAGTCAGTACAAATCCTTCGCTTATCTCTTTTCTGGCAGTTCCCCATTTTAAAACAATGCCATAGCCGCCCTTGCCTGGGTTGCCTAATGAGGCCCCATCTGTAAATATAATTAATTTCTTTTCCGCGCTCATATTATTTCTGCCACTACAAAAGTACTACCTCCTATAAATATTAAATCAGCCTCTTTGGCATTTTCCTTTGCTGCGGCCAGAGCCTCTTTAACCGAGTTAAAGGTATTTCCTAAAAGACCAATAGCATTGCATTCATCTTTTAAAACAGATGGATCTAAACCACGTGGTAAACTGGGTTTACAAAAATAATAAGTCGCATTAATTGGCATTAGTTGTAAGATTTTGCTTCTTTCTTTATCTGCTACCATACCAAATACAATGTGCAAATGCTCGAATTTTTCTTGCTTTAATTGTTCAAAAACCAAACGCAAGCCATGCGCATTATGCCCCGTATCAGCAATAATTTTAGGATGCTCTTGAATTATCTCCCAACGACCTCTGAATCCAGTTAATTGCTTAACTTGTCTTAAGGCGCGTGCTGCTGTAAAGGTATCTATTTTAACCCCCAGTTTCTGCAATACTTCTACTGCTTGCATTACAGTTGTTACATTCTTATTTTGATAAATACCTTTCAAATCCGTTTCTATTTCGGTATTGTAATAATTAGGATTTTGATCAGCAAAATAAATTGAGGTGTTTTCTAACTTGGCTTTTTCAATAAACACACCATCCGTTTCTGTATTGCTCTCACCAATTACAACAGGTATTTCCGATTTAATAATCCCTGCCTTTTCATAGGCAATTTTGGACAAGGTATCGCCCAATAAATCCATGTGATCGTAGCCTATGTTTGTTATAATCGAAAGTATTGGATGGATAATATTGGTGCTGTCTAGTCGGCCACCAAGACCCGTTTCTATAACCGCATAGTCAATTTCCTGTTGTGCAAAGTAATCAAAACACATGGCCACAGTAATTTCAAAAAAGGAAGGTTGAATAGTGTCCAAATGAGGAATAATTTTTTCAGTAAATGCAACCACAAAATCTTCACTCACCATTTTACCATTGATGCGAATTCGCTCGCGAAAATCTTTTAAATGAGGAGAAGTGTAAAGGCCTGTTTTATAACCTTGTAATTGCAATATGGCAGATAACATATTACTTGTACTGCCTTTGCCATTGGTGCCAGCTATGTGTATACTTTTAAATTTTAAATGTGGATTCCCAATAGCCTCGCACAGCAAAATGGTATTAGTCAAATCGGGTTTTATGGCCGCTTTACCATCGCGTGTAAAATAGGGCAGGCGGGTCAATAGAAATTCTAAGGTTTCTTTATAATCCATGTTAAAAATAGAGACAGGAAAGAATTAATTAAGTGTAAACTTAATGGTTATAGTGCCATCTTCGCTTGAAACATCCGAAGCTGCAAATTTAGAGTTTCTCACAAATTTCATGGCCAAATTCTGAAGACACTGAGAAGAAGATTTGGTGCCAATATTTATGCCTGTTGGAATGATGGTGCCATCGGCTTTTACAGTTACATCCACTATAACAGTCCCTTTTTCGCCACAGTTTTCAGTATTGTTAGCCAATTTTAATTTTCGGCCTATGAAACTAGTGGTGACACTTTTGTTACTTGAAGTTCCAACGCCCTCGTTGGGTCCAGGTCCTGTTCCATTCGTACCAGTACCATTTCCATTAGGATGGCCACCATTAATACCATCTGCTGCACCTTGGTTACCATCTCTGCTACCTGAACCGCCATTGGTAGGTTTATTTCTATTTGTTTGGGCGCTTTCTTTTAATTTTCTTAAAATATCATCTTCAACAGGTGTTTTTGGAGTCTCTGTTTTTTTCACATCTTGGGTGGTTTTAGGTACCGGTACCGCATCTGCATCAGGTGTTTGCTCTTCTGCTTCGCGCGGTTGAAAAGTAGGGGTAGTTGGTGGCTGATAAGCCTCAACGGGCACCTCTGCTGGTCCACCGGCATCTGGTTCTCCCAAACTTACAGCTACACCTCCGCCTTCCTCTTCTGGCTTTGGTGGCTCTATTTTAAATTGCATGAGCAAAAGGAATAAAATCATGATACCAGTGATAACAGATGTGGTAACACCTGATATACGTTTGTTCTTAATTTCAATTGCGTCAGTCATGGGGTTCATAATGGTGTTATTTTTCGGAGTCTTTTTCTAATGCTAAAACCACTTTAGCTCCCTTTTTATTTGCAATGCTTACTAATTCCATAACCTTTTCGTACATCACAGATTTATCAGCATGAATACTTACCGGAGCCGTGAGATTTCTCTTTAATTCCGTTTCGAGTGCAAAAGGTAAACTTTCTATTGTAATATTTTTTTGATCATTTACAGCATATTCACCAGCGGCATTCAAATAAATATTAATGGGTTTAATTGGCAAATGGTCTTTATCTACACCCTTGGGTAAAACAATTTTTAAAATAGGTTCCGGAGAAACAGTGGAAGTAAGAATGAAAAATATCAACAACATAAAGATGATATCTGTCATTGCAGACAAACTGAACTCTGAAGTAATTCTATTTCTTTTTCTGATAGCCATACTGATTTATTTTAAGCAGGTTGTTGAAGTATATCAATAAACTCCAATTTATAAGCTTCCATTTTATTGGCAACGCGGTCTATTTTCAACATTAGGTAGTGGTAACTTGCAAAAGCAAAAATACCCAATAATAAACCGGCAGCGCTCGATACCATTTTTACATATAATCCACCAGAGATGATATCTATTTGAATACTGTTTGCCAATGATATTTTATAGAACATTTGAATAACCCCAAAGATGGTTCCAAGGAAACCAAACATGGGTGCCAAGCCAGCAATAGTAGCCAGAAAACCAACATTCTTTTCAATTTTATAAATCTCCATTCGGCCAACATTCTCAACAGAAGAATCGATGTCGTGGATAGGTTTACCAATGCGACTCAAGCCTTTTTCTATCATTCGAGCAATAGGGGTATTAGTTCTGGTACAAAGTGTTTTTGCGCCTAAAATATTATCATTTAAAACCATGTCTTTAATGTTACTCATAAAAGCGAAGTCAATTTTAGCAGCATTTCTGATGGTTAAATACCTTTCAATGGCAAGGTATAGTGAAAAAATGAACATAATACCAATTGGTATCATTACAACTCCCCCTTTAACGGCGAGTTCCCATAAATTGTCTGGCATTTGAGTTGTAACTGTGGCAGCTTGAGCGGCCGTAGCTGAATCAACAGCGACAGCAGTTTGTTGTAATAGAATTGATAATAACATGTTTAATATATAACGTAGTTGTTAAGGGTTTATTTTATTAATTGGTTTTTATAGTTGAAACGATAACTTCATACAATCCATTTTCATTGACGGTAATTTGAGATTGAATACCTTTTTTTAATAAATCTTTTTGATGATTAATGGCATTGATTTCAAGTTTATATTTTCCAACTATATCGTTAGATTTTTGAACTGCAATTTCAGGTTGCACTTCGTTTACTTTTTCGGCTTGTTTAATTTCTGCATCCTTCACCTTTGTTGGCAGTTCTTTATTAGAGGATACTGGCGCTTCCTCATTTTTTACCTCTGGTGTTACAGTTTCTTCAACAATTGTCTGAGGAACATCAAGAATGTTATTTTCTTCAATAGTGTTCTCAACTGTTATTGAATCTGGCGCAGCAGGAGCAGTTTCTTTCACAATTTCTGGTTGACTAATGTTTGGAAGCACAGATGCTTGATGGGTTTTGGACTGATTCAAATGCTCAATAGATAAATAGCCAATGTGCGCCAATACAGCAATTGCAGCCGCAGCAGCCCATGCTTTCCAATTGGTTCTAGGCAACTGAAATGTCTCAATAGGCATATTATCTGCCATTGGTTTTAATTCTATAACAGGTGTTTCCTCTCGAATATCTTCTTGTGCCACAACACCGGCTTTTACAGGCCTTAAACCATAAGTACTCAATGATAGATTTAAAGCGCTGTCTGGAGTAAACCATTTACTGCCTTCATTTCCTTTAAAAAAGATACCAATATTACCTACGCTTGCTTTACCATCTCCTTCAATAGAGGTAGAAAGATTATTGATCCAATTTTCAAGGATGGTATTGGCTTCGTTGTAATTGATTTGCTTATTTTTTGAAATGGCATTAATTAGTAAGCCGTCGTTTTCTTGCAGATGCTGATTAAAAAAAACAGATTTGCTATGTGGTTTTAATACATCTTTGCTTGCATTAAAGTTGCAAGGACTCTCTCTCACAATAAATCCACCAAAATTCGGAAGAATAACACATTCATGATCTAAAAGTAATTGGTAAAGGATTTGTTCAACTAGCATTGTCGTTTTCTAATAAGGGTCAAAAATAATAATTTTGGAGGGCTATAAAAATTCTTTTTTCAAGAATTCATTGAAGAATTTCATCCAATAGAGACAAAGGTGTATAGAAAAACATTCAGATTGGGTTAATTAATCGGAATAATTTTTATCTTTTTGTTTATTTACAGTACGTTTGCACTTTATTTCAATAAATTTTGATAACACAAGAAGACAAAAAAGTAATTGCAGATAGATTGAGTTTGATTTCAGAATCGGAAACAATTGCAATGGCTAAATTGGGTAGACAACTAAAGGCAGAAGGTAAAGACGTCATCAGCTTAAGTTTTGGAGAGCCGGATTTTTTTACACCACAACATATTAAGCAGGCCGCTATTGATGCAATTAATAATAACTTTACTTTTTATACACCTGTTGCAGGTATTCCAGAGTTAAGAGAAGCCATTAAAGTAAAGTTTAAACGCGACAATGATTTGGACTATAATATTGACCAAATAGTTGTAAGTACCGGTGCTAAAAATTCCATTATGAATGCTGTGCTTTCATTAGTAAATGAAGGTGACGAGGTTATTATTCCAACACCTTTTTGGGTAAGTTATGTAGACATGGTGCATTTGGCCGAAGGTAAAACCATCTACATTAACACCAATGTTGACAGTGATTATAAAATTACACCGCAACAATTAGAAGCTGCTATTACTGATAAAACAAAACTCTTTATGTTTAGCAGTCCCAATAATCCGAGTGGTTCTGTGTATACACATGATGAATTAAAAGCCTTAGCAGTTGTTTTTGAAAAATATCCGGATATCTATATCATCAGTGATGAAATTTATGAGCATATTAATTTTGTTGGTAAACATACCAGCATAGCCTCTTTTGGGACACTTTATAATAGAACTGTTACAGTGAATGGCGTTTCAAAAGCTTTTTCAATGACAGGCTGGAGAATCGGATACATTGGAGCACCTAAAGAGATTGCCTATGCTTGTGAAAAATTACAATCTCAATTCACAAGCGGAACTAATGCCATAGCACAAAGAGCAGCTATAGCTGCGTTATTGGGCACTATGCAACCAACGCATGATATGGTGGATGCATTCTTAAAAAGAAGAAATGTGTGTTTGAATATTTTAAAAGATATTACTGGCTTAAAATTAAATAATCCGGATGGCGCATTTTATTTGTTTCCAGATGTTAGCAGTTACTTTGGAAAAAGCGCCAATGGCAAAACTATAAAAAACTCACAAGACCTTTGTATGTATTTATTAGATGATGTATTTGTGGTAACAGTTGCGGGTAGTGCTTTTGGTAATGATAATTGCATTCGCTTTTCTTACGCAACCAGCGAAGAAAATCTTATAAATGCCATGAACCGCATTAAATCTGCTTTGGCAAAACTCAATTAAATTGGATACAATCATGCAGCAATTAATAGAATCTTTTAAAGGTAAGAAAGTCTTAATCGTTGGCGATGTAATGGTAGATGCCTATATCATCGGAAAAGTAGAACGCATATCTCCGGAAGCACCTGTTCCAGTTGTAAATATCGAAAAGAAGGAGAGTAGATTGGGCGGAGCAGCTAATGTTGCTCTTAATATTGCCGCCTTAAATGCCATTCCAGTTTTATGCTCGGTGATTGGAAAAGACACAGAAGGCGATGAATTAATGGGAATTTTGAATGAACAAAATTTAACGACTGATGGTATCATCAAATCTTCTCAAAGAAAAACAACGACTAAAACACGTGTTTTAGGAAATAAACACCAACTGCTTCGCATAGACAATGAAATTACTTCCGATTTGAATTCCGAAGAAGAGCATTTGCTATTAGCGGCATACAAAAAACATTTGCCAAACTGCGATGTGGTAATTTTAGAAGATTATAACAAAGGTGTTTTAACCTCATTAAATATTCCTCTATTTATTAAATTGGCCAACGAGGCAAATAAACCAATTGCTGTCGATCCAAAACGCAATAATTTTCTGACCTATAAAAATGTTACCTTGTTTAAACCCAACTTAAAAGAAATTAAAGAAGGTTTAAATATAGATACAGATTTAAAAAACCGCAATCATTTGAAGGAGGCGGTTTATCAACTTCATGAAGTTTTGAATAACCAATATTCCATGGTTACCTTAAGCGAAGATGGTGTGCTAATAACCGATCATACCGATTACCATTTCATACCAGCCCATATTAGAAATATTGCAGATGTAAGTGGTGCTGGCGATTCTGTGATTAGTGTGGTCTCCTTGTGCTTAGCTTGTGGTGCCAATATCGATGTTGCAGCGCAATTGGCTAATCTAGCAGGTGGATTGGTTTGCGAAGAGAATGGGGTAGTGCCAATTAATATTAATAAGTTAATAGCCGAAGCTAATACTTTGCAAAAAAGTTTAAAGGTTTAAACTTTATTTTATAATAACTGTTTTCTTAGCGTAATACATTTTACCATTGCTTTCTATGCGGGCAATTAAGCCTATGTTTTTAGCAAAGAAAACCTCACGGTAAAAATTGGCGTAGAATAATTTAACCCTTACTACATCCGTAAATGTTTTACCATTTATTTTATAAGTAGGGTAAGTAAATACTGAATCGGAGCTAGTTGCAATGGTAGAAAAAGCGCCACCTAAATTAAAAATAATTGGTCCAACAAAATTAGAATCATTTCTATTGGTTATCATGGCTATCCTATCTCTGTATTGTGTACCACCTGATTCTGCCCTCAAAGTAATTTTAGGTTGACCGGTTGCAGTTAAATCATAACTTAAAATTTCACTGTTCTCAATATCTGGATTACTTTGGCTATTGTTGTAACTACTTACTGTGTATTCACTTACAACATTGGTATCACCTATTTCTGAAAAATAGTATTTAGATCCGTTTTTTACATCAAAATATTCTTTTGTAACAGGATCTAAAGAATGCTTTTGTTGATTCTGAGGCTTACATGAAATTAAAATCGATGTTAGAAAAAATAATACAGATAAATACTTGATTGCTTTCATTTAAAAGTGCAAATTTGAGGAATTTTAAGCAATACATCAAATATTAAGCCAAAGGGTTTTAAATATGAAAGAAGAAATACAAGCATTAGCCAATCAATACAAGTCGGAATTTATAGCTATACGCGAGCATATACATGCTAATCCCGAGCTTTCCTTCGAAGAATACAATACTTCCTTATTGGTAGAAAATTATTTAATTCAATTGGGACTAAAACCTCATAGAATTGCAAAAACTGGCATTTGGGCGATGATAGAAGGAAATGGAACAGGCACAAAAACCATTGCTTTAAGGGCAGATTTAGATGCCTTGCCAATACTTGAAAAAAATGAAAATACCTACGCATCTAAAAATGCTGGAGTAATGCATGCATGCGGACACGACGTTCATGCAGCTTGCTTGTTGGGCGCAGCCAAGATTTTAACAACCATTAAACATAACCTTAAGGGCAATATAAAGTTAATTTTTCAACCTGGGGAGGAAAAGCTACCTGGAGGTGCCAGTATGTTAATTAAGGAAGGTGTTTTGGAGAATCCTAAAGTAGATGCCATTATTGGGCAACACGTCATGCCATTTATCAATACTGGCAATGTAGGTTTCAGAAAAGGTTTATATATGGCAAGTACCGATGAAATATACATTACCATCCATGGCAAAGGTGGTCATGGTGCCATGCCGCATTTGGGTGTCGACCCAGTAGCAACTGCCGCTCAAGTAATAGTGGCCTTGCAGCAATTGGTAAGTCGTAAAGCAGCTCCTATTATTCCAACCGTTTTATCCTTTGGTAAAATAAATTCGGATGGAGGTGCTACCAACGTTATTCCGAATAGCGTAAAGCTAGAAGGGACCTTACGCACGTTAGACGAAAAATGGAGGGCCACAGCGCACGAGCACATCCAGCAAATTACTGATCACACCGCACAGGCTTATGGTGCAACTGCAGAAGTTATTATAGAAAAAGGTTATCCATATCTTAAAAACGATGTCCCTCTAACAGAAAATATCATGCAAGCAGCCAATAAATTCATGGGCAATAACCATGTGGAAGATTTGGACATATGGATGGCCGCAGAAGACTTTGCTTATTATAGTCAGGAAATACCAGCTTGTTTTTATAGATTAGGCACTCGTAATGAGAAAAAGGGTATAGTAAGTCCAGTGCATACCAATACCTTTGATATTGATGCTGATGCTATCGAAACGGGTATTGGCCTAATGGCTTATCTGGCTTGGGATGCAGCGAATGGATCTTAACTTAAATAGCAATAGATGATTTTTTGGGTCACCTAATTTATTTTGTAACGAAGTAAATAAACTTACGTTAAATAAATAATTTTAAGTATTGATATGCTTCTTGAGTTGGATGAAGCTGAACTGATATTAAAATGCACAAGTGATATTTAGTATTTTGAGCCGCTTTACAAAAGCTTCTACAAGGCAATTTTTAGTTTTGTAAGCAATAGGATAAACAGTCAGGATAACGCCAAGAATGTGGTGTCCTTAACCTTTCTGAAGGCCCTGAATAATGGTGGAAAATATTATATTCATTGTAATACTTTTTGTGAGTGGTTATTCCGCATTGACTTAATGAAATAGCCAATTATTGTATGGATAAAGTGTATGCTTTATCATAAATAATGAAGACAGGTTTTAAAGCTTTTAATTCAATGGCACATCGGCACCTCTGCTTATTTCTTCCCAAGCATCAAAATCTTTTTTAAGTATATCTAGTTTCATGCGAGCGCCATTTACAGCGCCATTGCCCAATAACAATCGTAATGGTGGATGCGCAGACTCAACAGCCATAATAATGGCTTCGGCCGCTTTTGCAGGGTCTCCAGGCTGTCTTCCACTGTTGCCTCGTATGGCATTTTTATTATGACCGGCAGATTCTGCATAATCAGCAATAACATGAGGACTATTATCTGCAGATCTCCCTGCCCAATCAGTTCTAAATCCACTTGGTGCTACAATTGTTGCTTTAATTCCCAAATGGGCTGTTTCCTTGGCCAATGATTCTGAAAGTCCATCAACTGCAAATTTGGTTGCATTATAATAACCTACACCGGGAAATCCAACTAAGCCACCAATTGAAGCCACGTTTAAAATATGACCGCTGCGTTGTTCGCGCATTATTGGTAAAACTTCTTGGGTCATTCGGGCCAACCCCCAAAAATTTATCTCAAACATTTGTCTTACTTTAGCTTCTTCGCTTTCTTCGATAGCGCCAAAATAACCTATCCCAGCATTGTTAACTAACACATCTATGCGTCCGAATTTTTCTTTAGCCAAATTCACCACTGCTTTTATTTCTTGAGGTTTTGTGACATCTAGTGCCAATGTCAATGATTGTGCTTCATAGTCCTTGGTGATGTCTTGAATGTCTTCTGTTTTACGAGAAGTTACTACCACCTGGTAGCCCATTGCAAGGGTCTTCTTTGCTAATTCTCTTCCGAAACCGGTAGAGCAACCGGTAATTATCCATACTTTTTTAGTCATGAAATTCATATTTATACTTTTCTTTTTATAATTTTTACTTCTGCACCCACTTGGTTTAATATGCTGTATAAGCCAAAACAAGTTCTATTTATATAAATGGCATCTTGTGGGCCGCGAGCACCATTAGCTTCTTTCAACTCCACCATCTTGCTAAATTTTTCACCTAAGGCATAAATGGATTTAAAATAAGCTTCATCTCCAAAATCAAAAGTTGTAGAGTTAAATGGTTTTCCTAAAAGGTTCAACATCTCCTTAAAGGACTTTTTGAGTACAGGAACAATTTTTTCATCATCGTCTTGCAAAAGAAATTCAAGTTTATACATGATTTGTGTAAACTCTTGGTCATTATTTATAGCATCGCTATTTAGCAATGTAAAATAATCTTTGTGGAATTGTTTTTCAATTTCTTTCACACACCCAAAATCAATGACCCCTAATTTAAAATCAGGTGTAATAATAAAATTTCCTGGATGTGGATCAGCATGCACTGATTTTAACTCGAATATTTGAAAATCATAAAAATTCCAAAGTGCCTGCCCAATTTTATTTTTAATTTCCTGAGGATGATTTTGTTTAGCAAATTCTGTTAAAGAAATCCCCTCTATCCAATCCATGGTTAATATTCTATCACCACTAAACATTGGATAATATTTTGGAAACACCACATCTTTAATATGGGCACTGGCTTCTGATATTTTAATGGAGCGCTTTAATTCCAGTTTGTAATCGGTTTCCTCTAATAATTTAGTTTCAACTTCTTTAAAATAGCGACCGATGTCTTTTCCCTTTAAATTAAGAATGCGCGTGGCCAATGGTTTTACCAATTTTAAATCACTACTAACACTTGCTGCAACACCTGGATATTGAACCTTTACAGCATAAGTATGTCCATTGAGCTCGGCTTTGTGCACTTGACCAATACTAGCAGCTTGAATGGCAACTTTAGAAAACGTTTCGAAAATTTCTGTTGGCGATTTTTTAAATTCCTGCTGAAATGTTTTTACAACCAGGGGATAACTCAAGGGTGGGGCAGAGTATTGCGCCATTTGAAATTTATCTTGGTAAGCTTGTGGCATCAGATTTTTATCCATGCTCAACATTTGTGCTACCTTAAGTGCACTGCCTTTTAATTTACTTAAAGTATCGTAAATATCTTCTGCATTATTTTCATTGAGCTCGTCTCTGTTCAAGTCGGGATTCAATGCTTTTTTTACATAGTATTTAATGTAGTTGCCACCTACTTTGGCTCCAGCGCCTGCAAAACTTGCAGCTCTTTGTATTTTAGAGGTAGGAATTTTTAATTGCTCTTTAGGCATTAGAGAGAGAATAATTTTGGGATTTGAATTTTTGATTTCAGGTTTATATCTTATAAAATTGTGCTATTTTTTTATCGTGTTTTGCAATAAAAATTTACCCATGTCTAACAAACTATCGAGCGCACTTTTACCCATAAGCTCTAGCATTAAGTTTACGGATTTTTCGATAGCAGCATCTGTTTTTTCAAAACCTTTACTATTATCGTTGGTCCAAAAAGTAAGTATAAATAAAGTATTCACCCAAACAGCATCATGGTAACGATCGCTAATAAATTTGCGTTCTTCAAGTTCCTTATCTGCCAAACCTTGTTGTATCGTGGGCTTTGCAAAGTTTTCAATTTGTTCTTTGAACTCTGCTAAATTTTTGTGAAGTGGTTTTTGTTCTTTTAAACTGTATATGAAGTAGCTGCGGTTGGCATTCAATGCTTCTACCAAAGTGTAAAAGAAACCCAATAATTTTTCTCTTGAATTGTAGGTGGCAAATTCTTCTGATGCCATCAAAGTGTTGATAGTTTGCACGGCAGCTTGTTTCCATATAGCAATATCAATGTCTTTAAATGAAGTGTATTCCTTGTAGAATGCAGCTTCATCAATGCCAATGTGTTTGGAAAACGCATAAATAGAAGCAGGTTGTTTCTGTTCAGTTAAGACAAAATCCATGTAAGATGCTACAATCTTCTCTTGGATATTTTCTGTTTTTTTTTGTGATTTGGTAGCCATAATAGAGGTATTAAATTAACAATTCAAAATTAAAATTGTTGTTGTGTTCTTAAATCTATTTTCGGTAGACCATCCGTTTAGGCGATAGAAATAAACTTTAGAGTTATCCAATAATTTTCTATATTTGTTAAATGGAACTACAGGACACCCTTTTTATTTGGTTCAATATGTCCCTCGTTATAATGTATATTATGGGGATTTTTCTTTATAAATACTACCCTCAATTCCAATACAAAGACAAATTAATCATTACTTATTTGCAGTTCTTTATGACAATTGCTGTTATGGCTTATATAGTTTTTTTTAATATTCTTAATCAAATGTACATTGTTTTTATTCCAACGGGTATTATATATAGCATATATAGAATAGTAAGGCTTCATCGAACAAAAGGTGAGCAATTATCACCAACTTTAACAGATAAAAAGTTTTTGGCTTGGTTGCAAATATTTACGGCTATTCTTGGAATAATTTTTATAGAAGTTAACAAGCATTATTTGAGTAGAACTATTTTTGCGATTTTTGTTCTGTACCTTTTATTTGCAGTTAAAAAACTTTTTGATTTAAGGAGGCAAATTAATTGAAATATATTTTATCTCTTCTCATACTTATCCAATCATATTTGGCATTGGGACAGTGTGAAAAAACAAAATTATTTAAAAATTTTAACGACCTTCAAAATAAATATAAAGCAGTTTCCTTTGTGATTAAAAAAGTAAATATCAATTATAATAGTTGGGACTTAAAAAGCGAAACTGACACATTTGTTATAAAGGAAAAATTTTGGTGTATTCGTGAAAAAAATGGTTTTAAATTCTTCAAAATCGGATTGGACACGAGTAAGCCATATTATAGTTCTATTTACTATATGGATACTGCAGTCTATTTAAGCAATAACACAGGAACCTATAAACAAAACATACTTAATTCCAAATTCACCCAGTTTTATGAAGCGTTTTTATTCTTGCATGCTTCAAAAGACACCTTCTTCAAATGTTTTACTCTTGATTCTGTTGAAATATTAAATGAAAATAGTTTTTTTTATTCAAGAAATTACGATGATGATTATGGTCCAGTGCATGTAGAAAGTCAATATATATTTGATTCAAATGGTTATGTAATAAATTATGAGAATTTCGTTAATCAACAAGTAATGCTTCCTAAGTATTATGTTAATACAGCATTCTCTGAAATTCAATACTATAAAGAGGTTCCAATAAATATTAAAGATAAAATAGAAAGTAGTTTTGCAGCTGCTAAAAAAGACTATATAAAATCAAGAGTAAAAAAAGTCGATTCAAGTAATTATCATTTAATAACTAGTAAACCAGTTTAGCTATTGGATATTAAAAAATATGATAAAATAATTTCACTAGATTCAATCGTAAAAAGTAACAAAATTACCTTACTTTATTTTTGGTTCGATGGTTGCAGTCCATGCCATTTATTAAAACCACTTTTGATTGATATCTATTCTACTTTTCATTCAGAAGGATTAGAATTAGTCGGATTAAATAGTATGGATAATAAAAAATTCATAGACTCATGTAACTTTAACTTTATTAATTATTATGATAAATTTAAAAACAATAAGGTTCTAAACTTTAAAGGTTATACTACAGTATTGGTTGTCAATAAAAATGGAGAATTGTTGGGGTATTTGGAAGGTTATACTGAATTAGGAGTGAGTAAAATGAAAAAGCATTTATCTAAACTCCTTAACAATTAAGGCAATTTATTGCAATTATAATCAATAAATTTTCTTTACGCTTCTCAACCTTAAAAAATTAGCAGGATTACTAGTCAAACCTTTCACCCAAGGGTGACTCATACGTATACTCTCATCGTAATACAACACAATGCAAACAGCACTGGCCATCTGACTATTGTCTGCTATTGCCAATAAACCATTGCGGATGCTATCATTGGTTGTAAGGTTACTTTGATTAATGGCCGCATTGGCATCTGCATTATAAAAATGAAAATAATTGGGTCCGCCAGGACTGAAGTTTTCTTGCTTAAAACATACCATGTAATTTTCTGCATCTGGATAATCGGCTATCCAACTACCGCGAAAGAAATTTATTTTTTGCTCTTTTTTTAATTGTCTCAGAAAGCTGGAAGGGTGCACTTCTATCTTTATTGGTATACCAGCCAACTCACATTCTTTTTGAACAAAAACGGCCATATCTAAATAATCGGAAGTAATATTTAATACAATGGGTTCCGCTGTTTTAAAATCAATGCCTGTTTCTTTAATCAACTGTTTTGCCAATGTTAAATTATAAGAATACCCTTTAACCGATTCATAAGGATAGTTAGGCAAACCCACTGGTACAAAACCATGCTCGGCAGCAACGCCAACACCGTTGCGTATATAAGAGATCATTTTCTGCTTATCGATGGCATATTGCATGGCCTGCCGAACTTTAATATTGTTTAAAGGACTTTTATCAAATTTTTTGTCGATATTAAAACCAAAATATTCGGTGTTTAAAAAAGGAGTTTTCAAAAGTTTTAATTGGGAGGCATACTTGCTTTTTAAAGTGCCATTTTTATTGAGTAACTCATCCTTGATGCTTGCATCTATGCCGTTAAAAAAATCGTATTCGCCTTGAATGAAGCGCATAAAAGCAGTTTGCTTATTTTTAATGTTATCAATATACACGCCATCTAAATAAGGGAGTTGTACATTGTTTTCGAAACGATAATACTTCTTATTTTTTTCAAATAATAAGGCTACATCCTCCTCCCATTTTTTAAATTGAAATGGTCCTGTACCAATGGGATGATTTCTGAAATACTCGGCATTTTCTGCAGCTTCTTTTGGTACAATAAAACTATATGGCATGGCCAATATACCAAGAAATGGAGCAAAAGGTCTTAACAGGTTTATTGCAACCGTACTATCATTAAGCGCTATAACCGGAAACTGAAACGAATCGGATTGAAAACACCTCAAATCCATTTTATCATTAAAAATCCAAGCGCCTGGAGATGCTGTTTTTGGATCGGCAATTCTTTTAAAACTATAAACCACATCCGACGCTATCAATTTTCGTATTTCATTCTTGAATAAATCTGTTTTATGAAAATAGACATCTGTTCTTAAATTAAAAATGTAGCGATTCCCATTTTCTAAAATTTCCCAATTTTTGGCAAGCGCAGGTTTTATTTCCAAACTGTCATTATATTCAACCAAACCTTCATACAACTGTGATACCGCCCAGTTATCACTCTGTGATTTTACATATGCAGGATCTAACGTTGTGATATTGGCATCTTCATTATAAAAAAAGTAATTCCTAAATTTAGAATTATCCACATTTTTACAACCAACCCACCCAAAGATAATGGGGAAAAAAAGAAAGTATTTGACAGTATTTCTAAAAAGCATAAACCTATTTTTGAAAGTTCAATATTAAGTACAAATGGAGGTAAAATATTATGGTCATTCCTGTTTTAGTGTGCACATCGGTGGAAAAACCATTTTGTTCGATCCTTTCATTTCATTTAATGAGTTGGCAAAGCAAGTAGATGTTAATGCCATCAAGGCGGATTATATCTTTTTAACCCATGCCCATCAAGATCATACTGCAGATGCATTGACAATTGCTAAAAATAACAATGCAATGGTGGTTGGTATTTGGGAAATTTCGCAATGGTTCAACAATCAAAATTACACCAACACACACGCCATGAATATTGGTGGATTTTGGCAGTTTGATTTTGGTAAAGTACAAATGGTTAAGGCCGTACATTCAAGTTCATTTCCAGATGGTAGCTATGGTGGAAATCCTGTTGGTTTTGTAATTACAGATGGCACTAAAACTTTTTATTACAGTGGAGATACTGCGCTAACTTTAGACATGCAATTAATACCTCTAAGGCATTCTATCGATTTTGCTTTTTTGCCAATTGGCAATAATTTCACTATGGATATTACAGATGCTATTACCGCTTCCAACTTTATTCAGTGCAATCACATCATTGGCATGCATTACGATACTTTTGGTTATATTCAGGTGAACCACGAAGAGGCCATTATTCAATTTAACAAATCGGGTAAAATACTTACCCTCATGAACATAGAACAAACAATAGAATTATAATATAAATGGGAAAAATAATTTCGATAGCAAATCAAAAAGGAGGCGTTGGTAAAACCACTACTGCTATCAATCTGGCCGCTAGTTTGGCTGTATTGGAATACAAAACACTCTTGATAGATGCCGATCCTCAGGCCAATTCATCTTCTGGTATCGGATTCGATCCTCAGAATATTAAAATTGGTTTGTACGATTGCCTCATCAATGAAGTCAATGCAAAAGATGTAATTCTAAATACTGATCTTAAATTTCTAAAATTACTTCCCTCCAATATTAATTTGGTAGGAGCAGAATTAGAAATGATAGACATGCAATTAAGAGAAAAGGTGATGAAAAAAGTGTTAGAGCCAATTAAAAAGGATTATGACTTCATTATCGTTGATTGCTCACCATCCCTTGGTTTAATTACTACCAATGCGCTTTGTGCTTCTGATTCTGTAATAATTCCAGTGCAATGCGAGTACTTTGCATTAGAAGGTCTCGGCAAATTATTGAACACCATCCGTATCATTCAAAAAGAATCCAATAAGCAATTGAACATAGAAGGTATATTGTTAACCATGTATGATTCCAGATTGCGTTTGAGTAACCACGTGGTAGAAGATGTTAAAATGCATTTTCAAGACATCGTGTTCGATACCATTATTCCGCGCAACACCAAATTAAGTGAAGCTCCTAGCTTTGGTATCCCTGTAATTACTCACGATGTAGCAAGTAAAGGTTCTACGACTTATTTAAATTTGGCCCGCGAAATTTTGCAAAGAAATGGAATGACTTTAATGGATACTAAAGAAAAAGCAACAATTTAGATTATTCTGTTTTACCCTAAAGAATCATAGAAATACAATGACAACCATTAATAATAATAAAACTAAAAAAAGTGGATTAGGTAGAGGGCTTTCAGCTTTGTTACACAATGCAGAAACAGACATTACCCTCTCATCTGAATACAAAAGCAATGGCAATAGCAGCATTCAATTTGTCGAAATAAGTCAGATTGAAGCCAACCCTTTTCAACCAAGAACTGAATTTGAACAAAAAGCCTTAGATGAACTGGCAGAATCCATAAAAGTGCATGGATTAATTCAACCCATTACGGTGCGCAAAATGGGGTACGATAAATTTCAAATCATCAGTGGTGAACGCAGAACACGTGCTTCTATTTTAGCAGGATTAGAGCGCATTCCAGCATACATTAGAATAGCCAACGACCAAGAAATGTTGGAAATGGCTTTAATAGAAAATATTCAGAGAGAAAACTTAAATCCTATAGAGGTTTCGTTATCCTACAAAAGATTGCTCGAAGAGTGTAACCTTAAGCAAGAAGAATTAGGTGAAAGAGTAGGAAAGGATAGGAGTACTGTTAGTAATTATTTGCGTTTACTAAGGTTACCAGAACCAATAATTGTGGCGCTCAGAACCAACAAAATTTCTATGGGTCATGCCAAAGCTATCATGGGTGTAGAAGACCTCGAGGATCAATTGGCTTTATATAAAAGAATTGAATTAGATGGCTTAAGTGTAAGAGGTACAGAGGAGATTGTAAAACTATCTAAACAAGAAAAAAATGCTGTTTCGGGCGAATCTGTTAAAACGGCAGTAGCTGGCATTGAATTGGACGATGCTCTAAAATATAAAATAGAAAAATTATCTCAACGTTTTGGTATTGCTACACAATTAAAATCAAAAGGAGATAAAGGCGAACTGATTATCCCGTTTAAAAATTACGAAGATTTGGAACGCATTTTGAGTAGTTTAGCGGATAATGAATAGGTCGGTTGTAATATTTGCAGTCATTTTTTTTCCATTTTTGCTGAAGGCACAGGTCTTTTATACATCCAATGAGTTCAGTGTTTTTAAGCCGTCTGTAACTCACACTTTTAGTACTAGCCTCAATATAGAAAAGGATTCTCTTTCTCTTACACATAAAAAACATTCGCCTAATTTGGCCAGCATTTACAGTGCCGTGTTGCCTGGTTTGGGCCAAGCTTACAATAAAAAATACTGGAAAATACCGCTGATTTACGCAGGGCTTGGAAGTGCTGGTTATTTTGGATTGGATGAAAGAAAAGCCATGTTAAAACTTCAAAAAGCCTTAATATTACTATCTGATAAAGATAGTACTACCAATCCAGATTCTTTTTACATAAAACAACCAATTGCCCAACTGAAGGCAGAACGCAATTTGCACAGAACAAACCGTGATTATTTATTAATTGGTTTTGTTGGTATTTACCTCATTAATATTGTGGATGCAGCAATAGATGCTCATTTCTATAATTTTAACATCGATAAACCTTTGGCCATGCAAAAAACCAGACATTGGTATTTCGCTAGTTCGCGGGTTCAAAACATACCAGCATTAGGTTTTGCCTACAGATTTTAAGACCCAAAGAATAGAAGTAAAGAATTCATGATTATTAATTATTATTGTAATTCTATATGATGCTCAATTTACCCAATTCAAAGCTTGGAGAAGCAACAGCTATTACCATTCACTCTAAAGACCTAGAGGAATCTTTATCCTTTTATCAAAAGTTGGGTTTTAGAGAATTGTATAGGTTTGATTTTCCATATCCATTCATACAAATTACAGATGGTACGCTCATTATAATGCTTTCCAAGCAGGAAACACCCTTCATGGCATTGACTTTTTATACCAAGGATATTGACACAGTGGCTGCCCAATTGGAAAGTAATCATATCACATTTATTCAGAAACCCCGCGAGTTTGATCATATTCACCATTATTCATTTAACAGCCCAGATGGAATGTTTATTCAGTTGGTAACTTATTTGGATGGTTTTTATAAGCCGGAAGGACCAGCCATGTTGAAGATGTCCCACGATGATTATTTTAATCCTGAAAAATATGTCAATAAAGTAAGTGGTATGTTTGGCGAACTGGCCATACCCGTTAGTCATTTAGAGACCTCTATTGTCTTTTGGGAAAGCATTGGTTTTAAAACGATGTCAAAAAATGCAGCGCCTTATGCGTGGGCCATTCTTACGGATGGTTTGGCTACCATAGGCTTGCACGAAACCGATAGATTTAAACAGCCTACCATTACCTTTTTTGCCAGCGACATGCACGATAAAATAGAAAATATTTCAGCATCTGGTATTTCGGATATAACTATTGGTAGCAAAGGAAATGGAGTATTGATAACTCCTGAACAACAGCGTATCAATCTCTTTAATCTTAGCAATTAAAGGATGTCTGCTTTAAAAAAGATGCTGCTTTTTTCTGGCAGTATCAGAAGTAATTCTGTAAACGCTTATTTACTAAAAGCTATTCAAACCATCGGAAAAGATGTTTTCGAATTTGTAAATTATTCGGAATTGCAAAACCTGCCATATTTTAATC
Source organism: Bacteroidota bacterium (assembly GCA_025354385.1). Classification (GTDB taxonomy): domain Bacteria; phylum Bacteroidota; class Bacteroidia; order NS11-12g; family UBA955; genus JABMMZ01. Next base: position 3,838 of record JANXMZ010000002.1, on the reverse strand, counting down.
CAGAGATAGGAGATGACCATTTACCTTGGGAAGTAGAAGATTTAAGAAATGCCATTGCAAGTGCCGACGTGCTATTAATTTGCACTCCAGAATATGTATTTAGCTTGCCGGGAATATTAAAAAATGCCTTGGAATGGACGGTTTCTACGATGGTATTTGACATGAAACCTTGTATTCCTATAACGGCATCCTCGCTTGGAGAGAAGGCCCATGAATCATTACTTTTGATTCTGCGAACAATGGGCGCCAGAATTGAGGATGATTGGAGCATTCATATACCAGGAGCCAAAACAAAGATAAGTAGCCACGGAGAAATTACAGACTCTGATTTATTGCATCGTATAAAACAAATGTTAAATTCTGTTAGCAATGCATTGAATTGACATCTCAATTTTGAAGACATCTCTCAGTTTTTAAATTTAAAAGCCTACCTTTGCAAAATATTTGAGCAAAGCTGAAGGCTTTATTCTTCTCGTTACCCCTCAAATTTTTTCATTCATGCAATTTCAATCGCTTAACATTATAGATCCTATTCTTCAATCTTTAAAAGAAGAAGGTTATACAACCCCAACTCCCATTCAGGCCCAAGCCATTCCAATTGTATTAGAAGGTAAAGATTTATTGGGATGCGCACAAACGGGTACTGGTAAAACAGCTGCCTTTGCCATTCCTATTCTTCAATTATTAGCCGCTAAAAAGGGCAATGATAAAAAGAGAAAAATAAGAAGTTTAATTGTTACACCTACAAGAGAATTGGCCATACAAATTGACGAAAGCTTTAAAGCCTACGGTAGATATACCGGTTTAATAAGCACCGTTATTTTTGGTGGTGTTAGTCAAGGTGCGCAAACAACGACCTTAAACAGGGGGGTAGATATTTTGATAGCGACCCCTGGCAGATTATTAGATTTAATGAACCAAGGTTTCATTTCTTTGGATAGCATAGAAATATTCGTATTGGATGAGGCCGATCGTATGTTAGACATGGGCTTTATTCATGATGTCAAGAAACTTTTGAAGGTATTACCTCAACGCAGACAATCTTTGTTCTTCTCTGCAACCATGCCACCAGAGATTATTCAACTATCGAACAGTATTTTAAATAAACCCGTAAAAGTAGAGGTAACACCTGTATCGTCAACGGCAGATACCATTCAACAATATATTTTCTTTGTAGATAAAGGCAATAAAAATGCCTTGTTGATCGATGTTTTGGAGGATACTAAAATTAAGACGGCCTTGGTTTTTACCCGCACCAAACATGGGGCCGATAAAATTGTGAAAGTATTGTTGAAACACAATATAAAAGCAGAAGCAATACATGGCAATAAGGCACAGAATGCAAGACAAAGAGCATTGACCAATTTTAAAGCGCAAACCACGCGTGTATTGGTAGCTACGGATATTGCTGCCAGAGGTATTGATGTAGATGAATTGGAATATGTTATTAATTACGACGTACCGAACATTGCCGAAACTTACGTGCACAGAATAGGTAGAACAGGAAGAGCAGGCGCCAATGGAACGGCTTTCTCCTTTTGCGATGCGGAAGAAAAAGCATACTTAAAAGACATTGAAAAATTAATTGGCAAAAAAATTCCGATGATAGATAACCATCCTTTTCCTTTGATGGACCACAATCCGGAAAAGGCTCCTAAGCAACAACAAGGTAGGCCGAACCACAACCGCCCAAAACCCATTTCGAATGTGGGAGGTAAAAAGAAGTATTACGGAAGGCGTTAGACAACTGATCTATTAATAGCCATTGGCCTGCTTTTAACTGATCTGTAAAAACTGAATAGGATAAATATTTTTAAGAAAGATCACATAATAATTAGCACTTAATTTATGTGCAAATGAATTTACTACAACGGCTTCGACTATAATTTTTCTTTTATTGAATTGTTTTCTTCCACTATTAAGAGTCTTGCTATTTCGTTATTTCGGTGAATTTGCCAATAATAACAGGCTTTTTAAGTCGCTCCTTTTGGGTAAAAGTATCAATTAATTGATAGGTTTTTTAACACCATTACACGCCAACAACACATCATCTAAAAATTCTATCAATACCTCGCGCTTATTTAGCATGCTCAAAGATTTCAATATTTTACTTAAGGGAAATATCATTGTTTAATGATAAGTTTTTAAACAAAGTTAAGTTGAATAATCCCAAATAGTTTTTAATATGCTAAAAGTGTACGGAAAATCATAAATACTATAAAAATTATTTTTTGACCAAATGAATTATTAATTTAGCAAATTGATTGATTAAAAAAATGTTTCAGAAAAAATGGTTTCGATGGACTAAGAATGGTTTATTAATAGTTTCGCTATTGTTATGCGGCTTTTTTATCAGAGAGCTAATTGTGTACAAACCATTTAGTTTTACTTACCGATTTAAAACGCGAATAAAGAGAATAGATTTTTTAAATGAAAAATTGGATTTAGCCGAATTGAAATCTGATAGTACAATTATCCTATTTACACTTGGACAATCTAATGCGGCTAACTCTAGTGATATTTATTATAACCCACACAATCCCATGTTGAACTATTACGATGGGAGCTTGTACAAAGCAGAAGAACCTTTAATGGGTGCTAGTGGTGATGGCGGCTGTGTTTGGACAATATTGGCCGACCGATTAATAGATAGTGGTTGGTGTAAAAAAGTAATTATTATACCTATTGCTGAGGGCGGTGCAACTGCAGAGAGATGGGCCCGAGGCGATTATCATGAAAAGCTTATTAAAACTTTAGACGATTTGATAGACCATGATATAACGCCTACTTTTATTTTATGGCATCAAGGAGAATCGGACAATGGACACCCAACTGGGCCATATAAAAAAGATCTGGGAATTATTTTAGAAACCATTAGGGGAAAAGGATTTAATGCGCCTTTTTTTTGCGCCGTAGCTAGTTACAGCATTGGGGCTTTGGATACCAAACCTTTGGGCATAGATACTGCCTTGCAAAACGCACAACGCGATTTTATAAAACACTCTAAAAATGTATACATGGGTCCTTTTACAGATTCGATGATATATGCTTTCCAAAGGCACGATACCCAACATTTTTCTTTGAGAGGCAATTTTGAATACTCCCTATTATGGTACAATTCACTAATGGCATACACAAATGAAATGAAGAAGTCGGATTGAAACATAGAATACTCAAATACTAAAGAAAATACTTTGGCAAGTTTGAATAGATTGCATTTTAACAATGTATTTAAAGCCATATTTTTAGATTCTATCGTGAATTTTATTTCTAATTATATTGTTGGAAAAATGGAGTGAAAATATCTATAAATAATGATAAAGGGAATAGCAACTGAGACTGCCCAACTGCTTAAATTTATAATTAGCAATTGGTTTTGAAATAATTTTAATTCAATGCAAATTATTATTAAAATGCGCTTACTGGTTTTTATTATATTGATAACGATTACAGCTTTGAAGACACATTGCAATACCCTGATTATGTATCGCAAATAAGCTATAGCAAGGGATGACACACTCGCACTCTGTGAACTCTCTTTGTATGATGGGATGGGTAAGGAATTACTAAATACTAAAATTAAGAATAATGCTACAATGGATGTATCTTATTTGAAAGCGGGAATTTATTATTACAAAATAATAAATGCTAAAAGAGGAACATTAGAGAAAGAGAAATTGATAAAGGATGAATAATTTTTTAGAGGTAGGTAGATAAATACATATTATATATTATCTTTGAGCCTAATAAAATCAATGATTATATGAATTTATTTCAAGGACAAAACCTCTTAGAGTTTGCTGATCGCTTCCAATCCGATGATGACTGCATGGAATAT
>JANXMZ010000051.1 GCA_025354385.1 Bacteroidota bacterium | reverse complement strand
TGATTTTAACTCGAAATACGTCTTCACTCCTTCGGGAAGGACCAAATCTAATAGTACATTTAGGGATTCGTGCATATGGAAATATTGTCCCGCAAATATCAAATTTTAAATCATTTCCCCACAGGTTTTGTGCCTGATCCGATAATTGTTTTGTATTATCCTTGTTAAAATTTTAAAATAAATTGGAATAACAAAAAATAAAAACAATAGAAATACAAGTGCTCCTTTAAAGTCAGGTACAAATAGATCCATGCATGTTACCCCTTGCTCTGTGCCGCTTCTGGTCGCATTTGAGGGAAGAATAATACTTCTTGAATAGCCGCTTGATTGGTCATTAACATCACCAAACGATCAATACCAACACCTAAACCAGCCGTTGGCGGCATTCCGTATTCCAAAGCTCTTAAGAAATCTTCATCTAAAGGCATGGCCTCATCATCGCCTCTGCCTGCCAAATGCAATTGATGCTCGAAACGCTCACGCTGATCGATTGGATCGTTTAACTCACTGTATGCATTGGCGATTTCCTTTCCATTCACGAACAATTCAAAACGCTCTACTAAACCTTCAACACTTCTGTGCTTTTTTGTAAGTGGACTCATTTCTATTGGGTAATCGGTAATGAAAGTTGGCTGTATACAGTGTTTTTCACATTTGGCACCAAAAATTTCATCAATCAATTTCCCTTTACCCATGCTAGCATCTGTATGGATATTCAAGGATTTACAAACCTCTTTTATTTGTGTCTCATCCATCTGAGAGATATCAATTCCTGTGTGCTCCTTAATTGCATCAAACATAGTGATACGCTTATAAGGACGTGCAAAATTAATAACTTGCTCACCCACCCTTACTTCGGTGCTTCCATTGACATCATTGGCTACATTCTCTATCATGATTTCTGTGTAATCCATCATCCAGTTATAATCTTTGTAAGCCACATAAATTTCTAGACCTGTAAATTCAGGATTATGGGTTCTATCCATTCCCTCATTTCTAAAGTTTTTAGCAAATTCATATACACCCTCGAAACCACCAACAATAAGTCTTTTTAAATAAAGCTCATTGGCAATTCTTAAAAACAACGGCATGTCTAATGCATTGTGATGGGTAGTAAATGGACGTGCAGCAGCACCCCCGTGAATAGCCTGTAAAATGGGTGTTTCAACTTCAAAATAACCGTTGTTGTTGAATGTATTTCTTAAGGATTGTACCACTTTGGTACGCTTAATAAAAGTTTCTTTCACTTGGGGGTTGACGATTAAATCAACATAACGCATTCTATAACGCAATTCTGGATCGGTAAAAGCATCAAAAATTTCACCATCTTTTTCTTTTACAATGGGTAATGGATTCAAGGCCTTCGCCAAGAATTTAATTTCTTTCACTCTAAGGGTGGTTTCGCCAGTTTTGGTAATAAACACTTCGCCCTTCACCCCAATAAAATCGCCAATATCTAAGAGGTGTAAAACCATCATATCAAACAAAGATTTATCCTCGCCTTCACAAATATTATCGCGCCCAACGTATAATTGGATACGTCCTTCCATGTCTTGAATTTTCATGAAACACACCTTGCCTTTTGGTTGTAAACTCATAATTCTACCCGCCATACTTACATTTTGAAAATTATTATCTTCTACACTGTACTTTGAGAGAATTTCTGCTGAATTGGTATTAATGTCCCACATCTCTGCAGGATAAGGATCAATCCCCATGGCTCTGAGTTGTTCCAGTTTGCTTCTTCGTTGCAACTGATATTCGTTTAATTCTGACATATTATACTTTTTTTGGGTTCCTAACTTTGATTTAAGGGTGCAAAAGTAAGGCTATTTTTTTGTAAACTTTAATCGTTTTAAGCAACTAAAATGAGTAATTGTTTATCTTTGTTATATAGTAATGGGTAAACTAAAGCTTTTATTTTTGTTTTTTGGAATAATTGCAACTGTAAAAAGTGATGCTCAAAATTTATTTATTCAAAATAAAGGACAAGTTAACGCAGTTGTAAAATACAGTAAAACGATTCAGAATGGAAGGCTTTTCTATAAATCAAATGGTATTACTACTTTATTGAAAGACCCTATCATGTACGACTCCATGTGGCATGAATATCATTTGCATAAAACACTTAATAAAACCTATACAATAAATTATCACAGATACGATGTCAATTTTATAAATGCCTTGCCTTGTGAAATCGAATCACGTATACAATCTTCGAGCAAATTAAATTATTTTATTGGCAATGATCCCAAGCAATGGGCTAGCAATGTCAACATGTATCATCAAATTATTTACCGCAATTTATATTCTGATATTGATCTTGAAATATTAGAAAAAGGCAAGGATATAAAGCATAATTTTATTCTTGCACCCAATGCTAAATCTTCAAAAATTATCCTTCAATATGAATACACGAACGGATTAAAAATTAATAACGGAGCGCTTTTAATAAGTACATCTGTCGGTAATGTGATGGAGCAAAAACCAATTGCCTTTCAGTTAAATGGAAAGGATACCACTTACATTCGCTGCGATTATGTAGTAAAACAAAATGAAGCAAACTACCAAGTAAGTTTTGATGTGGGCACCTACGACCATTCTAAGACATTGATTATAGACCCACTATTAATTTTTGCAACCTATAGTGGAAGTCAAGGCGATAATTTTGGTTTTACAGCCACACACGATTCTAAAGCATTTGTATACAATGCGGGGATAGTAGATGGCGATGATGGCGCTTTCCCTGTTACTTCGGGTGCTTTTCAAACTACATACGGAGGAGGTTCTGGAGGTGGCAGAGCGCCAGCCAATCTCTCGTGCGACATTGGTATTAATAAATATGATAGCGCCGGAACAGTATTGTTATATAGCACCTACTTAGGAGGAAAAGATGATGAATTTCCACACAGTTTGGTAGTAGATAATGATGATAATTTATTGATTATGGGTACCGCCTATTCTAAAAATTTTCCAATTGCAAAAACTGGATATGACACATCATTTAATGGAAATACCGATATTTTTGTTGTAAAGCTTTCGAAAGATGGTTCAACAATGTTGAGTGGTACTTTCATCGGTGGCAGCGACTTTGATGGTTTGAATTCAAAAAAACTACGTTACAATTATGCAGATGATTTTAGAGGAGATATAGTAGTTGATACTGCCGATAATATCTATGTTGCTTCTACTACTTACAGCAACAATTTTCCATTAAAAAATGCTTTTCAAGCGGCTAAAGGATCTGTTCAAGAAGGGTGCATTTTTAGTTTCGACAAAGATTTAAAAAATTTGAGATTCAGTTCTTATGCAGGCGGCAATGATGATGATGCTTGCTATTCCATTCGTCTTTATGATAGTTTTGTATATGTTGGTGGAGGCACTGCTAGCACAGCGATGTATTATACCATGAATGGCGTTCAAAATACCTATAATGGCGGACTTGCAGATGGCTTTATTATTAAATTAAAACAAGATGGTAGTTTTAAAAATGCAAGCTATTTTGGCACTGGTCAATATGATCAAATATATTTCATCGACATAGATGCCAATGGGCAAATATACGCGGCTGGACAAACAGAAGGCAATATTAGCAGAACACCTGGCACTTATGGCAAGAATAATACTAGCCAGTTTATCATCCGAATGTCTCCCAATTTAGCAAATGTTAATTTAGCAACCACCTTCGGATTTAGAACAGCCGATCCTGAAATATCTCCCTCGGCATTTTTGGTAGATCAATGTGATAATATTTATTTTTCTGGTTGGGGGTCCGATATCGCATTTAATGGATTGCATTCGTTAACCACCAATAAATTACCAATTACTCCCGGGGCCATTCAGGGTAATACTGATAGGCAAGACTTTTATTTATTGGTAATGAATAAGGATGCTAAAAACTTGTTATATGCCACTTATTTTGGCGGCAATAAAACACCCGACCATGTAGATGGAGGCACTTCGAGGTTTGATAAACGCGGGGTGGTTTATCAAGCAGTATGTGCCAGTTGTCCTGAATTGGGAGGCAACCAAGATTTCCCCGTTACACCAGGTGCACCTTTTACGTCTAATTTCAGCCCACGCTGCAGCAATGCATTCTTTAAAATTGATTTTCAAATTACCTTTTTAGTGGATGCGCATTTCACCGCAAACCCTACAATTGGTTGCGAGGCTTTAACTGTTAAATTTACCAATACCAGCAAACACGGCAAAAAATTCTTTTGGGATTATGGTGATGGCAGCCCTATTGATACAATAAAAAGTCCAACCCATATTTTTGCCAAAAAAGGAACTTACAAAGTTAAATTGAGTTCTATTGACTCTTTCAGCTGCAACGTTGCAGAATTTGATTCTACCATCATAGAAGTTTTAGAAAGTCCGAAGGCATCATTTGATATGGAGCCAAGGGTTTGTGATAACTTGTTTAAGTTTACAAATACATCAACAAACTATAAAAATCCTGTATGGGATTTTGGAGATAGTGGCGCATTGAGTAATTTAGAAAATCCAGAGTATCGCTACCTTCATGATGGTAAACATTTGGTAGTTTTGGAAGTAGAGCACCCCACAAGCGGCTGCAAGGACACAGAGACAATGGCTGTACAATTGTTCTCTAACCCTTCAAAAAGCCTAAAGATACCCAATGTTTTTACACCTGATAATGATGGCAAGAATGATTGTTTTACAATTGAAGGTATTGACCCTTCTTGCGATGAAGCCAAGGTATGGATATACGACCGTTGGGGGCTGTTAATATTTGAAGGCTATTTACCAATTCAATGTTGGAATGGACAATTGCGCAATACAGAAGGCAATTTATCCGATGGTGTTTATTATTATTTAATGACCATTAAAAAGAAGGATCCGAAAAAAGGCAGTGAAACAATTAAAGTAAATGGTGTTATCCATTTGATCAGATAAAAAAAGCCATTGAATTTTCATTCAATAGCTTTCCTTTTATTAAATCAACCTTTATAACTAGTGCATTTTGTTAGATTCCAAACAGACAAATACCAACTGAGAATAAATGATGATGGGGGTTGGTATTAGGTGCGTATGCATTGTCTTTATACATTTCTGTAACGGAATAACGTGCATAAATGGCAATATGTTCAACTTGTACTTTTAGAAGTGCATTTATTTGCGTTGGATTAACTTTCAAATCATAACGGTTGGTTTGAGTAAAATTACCTTCGGTTCTATTACCTTTTTGATGGATAACCGATTTTCCATTAAATCCAAACTCAACGCCAGCGGCTAACTTAAATTTATCGTTTTTACTATGATACTCTAACAATACTGGAATTGCAATATAGCTAGCAACAAATCTATTCCTTTTATAATGATTGATGGTATCTATTTTTGTTTGCAAATAACCATTGTTATCGATGTATTGAACTTGTTGTTTATTACTGTAGTTTATTGAATTGCTATTTTGATTCAATCCATAGCTCAAGAAAAATTTATTGTGAGAAAGGTTGATGGTTTGCCTTATCCAATTTACATTACTGAACCAACTTTTTCCGCTCGATGGATTGAGTTTATCATCAACACTATTTTCATTAATCGAAGTTAAATATCCAAATTCTAAGGTTGGCACTATATAAGTTTTTATCAACTTATCTTCTCTTGCCAAATTTTTTTTGAATGAGCCATAGTGCCAATAGGTCGAATCCTTTTTAGTTGAAGATTCCTCTGAATCCCAATGCTTAGAATCATCCTCTTTTACAACCACTTTCACTAATACCATTTGCTTTTTGATAGTGTCTCTGAATTTCCAAGTGGTACTTTTTTCTTGTTCGCCCGGATCTCTGTTCGGGCTCACCTTATAGCTTTTACCTTTGTAACTTACCTTCACTGTATCTGAAGGTGTTTGTGCTTTTAGATTAATGCTGGCATAAGCTAAGCTAAGCACTCCGATTAATATTTGTATTGGTTTCATTTGATTGATTTTTATTAAAATGATGAATAATTTTTAGCTGTATTTAAAACCCTGCAATGATTTTATATTGTTTATTTTCTATGATTAATTTTCTGTTTTTAAAGTTAGCACTATCGTTTGTTAGCTTGAATTGGGGTTTGCTAAATATACGGGCCAGTAAACTTTTCTTCTCTGATATTTCTTGCTTCAAAACTGTTTTTTTTGTTCTAGGAATACTTTCCGAATAAGAGGTAACTACTGTATTATTTTCTTCAGTTTCTTGCGATACAAGTGTAATTTCAGTTGCTTTTTTTTGCTCAATATCAGGGGTCTTAACTGACACCTCAATTTCCTTTTTATCTTGTAATTGGGCTGTATAAGGCATTGGTACAACATCAGTTTCAGGGGTACCTTTTTGTGCCTTTCGAATATTAGTATGCTCACCTTGCGCCATCATCTGTATTTTCTGCTTGAAAGATATAGTGGTATCCTTTTCTTTAATTTGATTACCCACTGGTTCGTTATTTGGCACTTTTATTATTTCAAGCTTTGGATTTTTCGGCCTGTTTTCCGAACCTGCTATGGATTTTTCACCGTGTTGCAAAGAATAAAAAACACCGAATCCAAAAGTGAGCACAACAACAGCCGCGGCTGCATACTTCCACATCACAATGAGCCCAATTTTCGATTTTTTAAGCAGTTTATGAACTGGCATCACGAGCAATTCTTCATTCGGATTGAGCACAGTATTTTGCCATGCTTGCCATTGCAAACGATAATCCTTATCCGCTTCAATTGCTTCAAGCAAAATGATTCTTTCTTCTCCTTGGATTTCACCTTCCAAAAGCTGAAACATCAGTTCATCGATATTTTCGCTATTAATTTTCATATTATATTTTCTAAATTGACTAAGTAATTTTTTAATGTCTGTCTGCCACGGAATATATAAACCTTCACTTGCGATTCTGTCAAACCTGCGATGTTTCCAATCTCTGTGTAATCATACCCTTCATAATCTCTTAGCATAATCACAGTTTTTTGAATTTCTGGCAGTCTATCGAGCGCATTATTGATAATTTTTTTCATATCTGGCTGTGAGGTTTCTCTTGTTTTTTCAGTAAGGTGTTCTGGCATTTCTACCATTTTCTTATCTCTTCTTATCAAGTCTATCATTTTGCGATAACCTGTTGTAAAAAGCCAGCTCTTTCCTTTTAAAAATTCAACTTTATCAAGATTGAGCCACAGACTTTCAAAAGAATCCTGCACAATATTTTCTGCATCCTCTCTCACCTTTAAACTCTTGTAGATAAATCTGAACAAGGCATTGGCGTGGGATTCAACAGTTGTATTGTATTCCTTTTCGGTCATTGCTGTTATGATGGTATAACGAATTTAATTTTTAAAAGGTTACAAAGGGACAAAAAAAATCCTGATTGTGACATACAATCAGGATTTCAAATACTTTTAATTCAATAGCGTCCTAAACGATAAAAAAAAGAAAGGGAAGTTTTTATCCTCAGAGTTACCTTTGAGGTCCTACAAAAAACTATCCCCTTTCTTCAATGACAAATGTAAATCTGTTTTCTCAAATTATCTCAAGATTAGACCGCAATAAATTTTCTAAACTTGTAAATCAATATCAAACTGATAAGCATGAGAAGGGATACAACAGTTGGACACACCTTGTTTCCATGTTGTTCTGCCAGTTTGCAAAAAGTCAATCGGTACGCGACATTAGCAATGGACTCCGTTCTGCTACCGGCAATTTAAATCATTTGGGCATTCAAAGGGCGCCATCTAAATCAACCATCAGCTATCAGAATAAAAATCGTGATTGGGAGCTGTTCCGCTCTTACTATTATCAACTGTTTGAAAGTTTAGGACAGCAGGCGGCCTTTAAGCGCGTAAAGTTCAAAATCAAGTCTAAAATATTTCTTTTGGATTCGACCACCATTAGTTTAAGTCTGAGTTTGTTTGATTGGGCAAAATATAAAACGGCCAAAGGTGCTGTTAAAATGCATACGTTGCTTGATTATGA
>JANXMZ010000050.1 GCA_025354385.1 Bacteroidota bacterium | reverse complement strand
TTGATATTAAAAGCGCTTAAGGCTATGGCAAAATACAAGTGGCACTTATCCAATCTGGTTGCTTTTATCAGGCTCAATATCTTCGTTAAAATTAATCTACAACAATGGATAGACAAGCCTTTTGAAGACAACAACGGACCACCTCCAATACAGATACAGGGGGTTCTTTTCTGAAAACAGAATTATTTTGGTGAAAGTTTACTGAAAATCTGAAACTTATGTTCTTGTCCAAAATTGTTTAGGACAGGATTGGTTTTTAATCATTTAAACTTACAACGCATATTTTGAGAGAATAGTATAAACTTAATGGTTGTTAAACGCATTGCTTAGTTCTAAAACAGTAGGTTCTGCATCGGCATCATTTTCATTAATTAAAAATTTCAAGCCTTCCAATGCCAAGGCGGTGTTCGGAAATATTGATTTTGCTTCTAAAAGCAAAGGTTCTAAATTGTCATAGCGCGAAGAAAAATGACCGATTAGTAATTGATGCACTTGCGCATGTGTTGCAATGATGCCAGCTTGTTTTGCGGTGCTATGATAACGCTCCAAAGCTTTGTCAGCTAAGGCTTCCATATAAGTAGCCTCATGGTATAAAATGGTGCAATCTTTTATATATGGAATAATATCCATGTCAAAAATAGTATCACTACAATACACGTAACTTTTGGAAGGTTTAGGATCATGACTCAACAGCAGGTAAGAAATTTCCTCGCCTTTATCGTTGATATAATTTTCTCCCGCTTTAATGCTTTTAAAAGCTGCAATGGGTACTTGATGGTTTTCTATTTGATCAATATTCAATGATCTTTCTTTAGCCGCTTCTTTAATAATAAAACCTGTGCAATGAATTTGGTGTTTTAATGGAAAAGAACTCAATTCGAAGTGACTGGTTTTTAAAATTAATTCTGGTTTTTCTGGATTTGTAGCATGGAAAGTAATATTAAACTCTGGTTGTTTTCCGCCTTCCTTCAATTGCAAATCAAGAATATCTTTTAAGTGAGGTGGACCAATAATATTCAGGTTTTGCTTACGCCCCATCAGGTTCATGGAGGTAATTAAACCTATTAGTCCATAATAATGGTCGCCATGTAGATGACTTATACAAATATAATCTAAACCGGTATGTCGGATGCCCAATTGAATGAGTCGCATTTGGGTGCCTTCACCACAATCTATCATAATTTTGTCGCTTCCAATTTTCAATACCTGAGAGCTGGGATTCCTGTCTCTAGTAGGCGTTGCGCTGCTTGATCCCAATATGTATAATTCAGGTGCCGACATGGTTCATTTCAATTTTATAGTAATAATACAATTTTTTGGACCACATCCCCCAAAAATATTTTCATTATTTTTGCACCAATAATGAATTCTCAATCAATCGCATTAATTACAGGCGCCACTTCTGGTATCGGAAAAGCCTGCGCAGAAATATTGGCAAGCAATGGATATAAATTAATTTTAGTAGGCCGCAGAACCGAAAGACTAGAATCTTTGCAGCAATATTTGGAACATACATACACCACTTCAAGTTTGTATATCAATTTGGATGTTAGGAACAGAAAAGAAGTTGAAGAAAAATTAGCGACTTTACCTGAGGATTGGCAATCTATAGATATATTGATAAACAATGCTGGTTTGGCCATGGGTTTATCCTCTATAGAGGATGGCAATGTCGATCATTGGGATACCATGATAGATACGAATTTGAAAGGTTTGTTATATGTTACAAAAAATATATTGCCTTACATGATTCAACACAACAAAGGGCATATTATTAATGTTGGCAGTATAGCTGGTAAGGAGGTGTATGCTAACGGGAATGTTTATTGCGCTACCAAACATGCGGTAGATGCTTTGAACCGCAGCATGCGGTTAGACTTAAGCAAATATCCAATTAAAGTATCTGCCATTCATCCAGGAGCCGTTGAAACGGAATTTTCTATTGTGCGTTTTGAAGGAGATGAATCACGTGCAAAAACGGTTTACGAAGGATTTGAAAATTTAATAGCTGCCGATGTTGCAGAGGCAGTATGGTTTATGATTAATCGCCCGCAACATGTAAATATCAATGAAATGACCATTATGCCAACGGCACAGCCAATGGCGGGAGTAATCAATAGGAGATAGTAACAAGGGGAGAACATCATCATAATTTCATCGCTCATGCTCTCGCGATGTGTGAGTTGACCAAATGCTAAAAATAGAAACTGTTTCCAGCAGGTAAATCCTCTTGATTGATAATTTCCTTTGTATCTGTCAACACAGCGTTTAAAAACATCTTGAGATGCAAATTCCATAATTTCCTAGAAAACCATCTTTCCTTTGTTCATGATACAAAGGAATAATATCATATCAAAACAACGCCAGACTTTTTTCGTCTGAATCACTTGTTTTTTCATGCTTCTTGACATGTTTTAGTTCCTTAACGCAACGCTAGTGTGGAAAACTATCAGTTAAAAAGTAGAATAACTTTTGTGAAGAGTATTAAATTCGAAAATAAAAAATAAATAAATCTAAATTGTGCGTAAATTATTATTGGTTATGGCAGTTGTATGTGCTTTTAGCAGATTTACACAATAACAAATACACAGGTTGTTATGGATACAGACACACCAATTATAGCTGTTTTTAAATGTGAAGGAGGCAATATCTATAAATTACAGGCAGACACCTTTACGTTAGGTACTGATGATTCAGTATGGAATTTTGTGAGGGCCTCATCTAACATATATTTTGAGCAACAGAGTAATTATTATCCCTTAAATCCTACAGATCCAAATCACCTTCCTTTGGATGGTTCTTATCATTTGACTTGTGATGAAGCAAAAAGTACTTATGTTGGTTTTAATGGACAAGGACACGCCAATTTGGGCCATCAATTTCAGGATATTCTCGCTCAGAATTTGTCATGTTTTACAAAGACAGGAATGAAAATGCATGTTGTATTTGGTGGAGGGTACTAAATGGATAGGGAAATATTTGGAGTGCAAATGGAAATTATTAACAATGTGGTTGGATGTAAAATGAAATTTGTGGGAATGCTCTTTTTTGTTGTTAATTTTAATTTCTATACCGTATCGAAAGCCCAATCAACTTATGTTATAACTTTTCTTGATGCAGGCAATTGTAAATCTTTTGTTGGATTGGCTGAATTTGTAGATACAGTTTGCAAGCATAACAATATTCCACATTTTTATTTCCTGTCGGGTATTCACCGCAATGAGCTCAAAAGGTATTCTCTGGAAATTTTCGGCAAAATAATGGATAGCACTAAGGTTTTAGAACAAAATGAAATCCAATCGCTAAATGCTGGCAAAGTAATAAGCAATACAGTGCTTTTTGTTCTAAATGGAAAAATAGTTAGGACTAGGACATTAAATGAGTTCAGTAGTTTAGATATTATGGTATTAAAACACCAACCTAGTGATTCTGAATTGAAAAAGTATAAAAGAAATGTCGTTAGTGCTGATTCGATTATGTTACAATACGGTTCTAAAGTTAAAATTGATGAAAGAATTAGGCTTAATAAAAGTTGCAAGTTTACAAAGTTAGATAGCTTTGTCTACATCTTTGAACCATTGTTTAACCACAAAATTTATAAACTTAACTATAAAACTGGGGTCATTTCTGCTGAACTTAGCTTGGATAGTGTTGTAAATCCAGACAGTGTGATTTATTATAAGTATAACATTGCCCAAAAGAATGATTTGGAAACATATGATTCATTGAAGAAATTTCAATCGAAGTTCCAAAATAAAAGGCAAGGAGAATGGGGTGATATGTTTGTATCTAATTCACGAATTTTTCTTTTAGGCGATTACAAGATTATTTCCTTTGGCAAGGGAAATAAAATGAAAATGTCCAATTATGGTATCGCTTGCAGGCTGAATCTAGATTTGAGACTAACAGATTATTTCCTTGATCCTTATGTTAGTTATAGTGGTTTTTATCCTACAGTATGGTCTTGCATTAATTGCTCAGATACTGCTTTGCAATACCAAGTTGTGGAAGACGCTAACCATGAATTGACTGAAAAAAGAATTATTTATTTTAATGTATCCAACAATCGGCATGAAATGAAAAAATCTGATCGAACAACCTTTACCATACCTCTTGATTTTACGGGTACTTTTTATAGTAATGTATTAGGGAATTTTGCAAATCTTGGCACAAGACGACATGAGGCCTGGTTGCTCGATCCGTACCCATATATTTATTTTCCGGACGATAGTATTTATTATGATATAATTGATGATACTTTAATTACGCATTGTAACCCTCTTAAAGAAAATGTGGAAGGCAATTCAATTTACCAAGTTAAAAAACTTTCTGAGGAGGTATATGCATTTGTGTGTTTTTTCAAATATAAAACACTTATTACTTTTTTTAATATAAAAACAAAGACTTGCTTGAAAAAGGATATATTCTTAATATCAGACAAATATAATTTACTTCTAATGGTAGATTCGGATGGTAAATATTATTATGTTCCAAAGGAAAAATCAGCATCGGATTCAGCAAATTATATTTATTTTGAATAAAAAATTCTTACTCTCTACTTGCTTCTTCACATGGGTCATTGCCTTGTCTGGTTTTGGTATTGATGCCCTAATCGTATATAATGGCAATCTATATTATTCCGCTTCAAAGAAACTAATAGTGCAAAACCTAAAGACCCAAAAAGTGCTTAAATCTGTGGATATCGATGCTGACACAGGGTTGCGAAATGGAATGAATAAATGTGCCCAGAGTATTTTCAAGATCAAACCTATGCTGAAAAATGGAAGAAGGGTTGTTATAGGGCAGAATTTTGATATTATAAATCTTGCATCGAAAAACAACAAGGTGTATGTGGTAATAAGGTTTAGGATGTTATCGGATAAGGAGATAAATATTAAATTTGCTATTGCGGAATATGATACATTACTAAGGTTTCGTGATGTGTTTATATTGCCAAATTTCATGAAAGAGTTTAAATTTAATATCCTTCCACCTTATCATGAAATGGAGTTTCTGGATAGCAATAGAGTTCTTATAAATACATTAGAAAGTAATGGTATGGATTACGTAATTTACAAGCTAAACAGGAAAATACACAGTATTCAGAGGGAGCATGCTTTGGTAACCAATTTAAAATTTTATGGCGGAGTTAGTGAGCATGTTCAGGATCGCACGTATCAGTTTCCGGCCATATACGCTGTGCCTGGGTCGAACAGTTCCTTGTTTTATACCTATCCAATTCCTTTTTTCTTTTATGCTAATTCAAACAATTATATTGACCCGTACCGAATAAAAAGTAGGCTTGATAGCTTTGAATTAAATCATAGTAATCCCTCTTTTGGGGATTTTATGCCAGATTTATCTTATCGGTTAACTAAACATCCATCCTACAAATTGGAAGGTGGTATAGTTATGGCAAGTTATCAAAGCGATTCAATGGTATATGCAGTGATTGCAACTCAAGATGAGTTTGAAACTGATTTGGTGATTTACTCAGTTAGCAGTAAAACGAGCAAAATTTTAAAAATGAATGTCTCATCTGATTGGAACTTTGTTTTTCATGGGACCTCACTTTTTATGATTGAAACTGACGCTAGTGGCAAATTAATTATAAAAGAAAGGGCCTTGTCTGAATTTTCTTTCCCTTAAAAATAGCGACTGATAGTTGCTTTATTTGAAGGGTTGCTTTTTTATAAGAAAATGCAACCAACTGCATACTTAATTGCAATTGCTGGAATTAAATTACCGGCTTTCTGTCCAATTTTTGTAAAGAATTTTGAGTATCGATTTTTGTAATTCCAATATTTTTTAGGTTTTCATCTTCACTCTGAGGGTAAGCATTTGCTGCAAATACAATTAATATGGAGCCAAGTAAAAATTTTATATTCATATTTCCTTTATCTAATAATTTTATATTCTATTAATTCTCACGAGAAGTTTTCTGTTTTATTAAATCTTTTAATAAGCCCCACATCTTTTGCCCAATAATAAACTGCATTAGGGTAATTGGCATAATTAAACCAAATATCGTCTTGGTCAATATCAAACTTAGCTACATTGTAATAGGTTTTCCCTTGGATAATAAGGGTGCTATCCATGCCTTTACAATTGGTGTATGAAGATCCTGTTCCATTAATTAAACCATCGGTAAAAGGGTAGAACAGAGGTTTAATTACACCAATATCATTAGTTAACGTTTTATAAAGCACTGTAACGCCATTATTAAAACTTTTCAAATCTGGTCCACTTATGGCTGTTTGATCAAAATAAATAAAACCTGTAAACGAACTCTCAATTTGACGTTTTATAAAATCGTTTTCGACATGAATATGTTTGCTATTATCCAGAGTGCCTTGTGATTTAATGGAATCAAAAGTAAAAAAATTACAAACTTGTGTATCCAAGTCACCAGTTAACGAATTTTTATAGATCCAATAACTACCAGGTAGAGTCCAAAGATAGTTTTTCAATTCGCCAAGTCTTATACGGTAATATTCAGGAGGACACTCGCCAGTTTTATGGCAATCTTTATTTTTGCAACTTTGGTAAATTGCACTTAATAAAAATACAATAATAATTTGCCCTATTTGATTTTTCATTTTGATGAGTCCATATTTGTTAGGTTAAATTGCAATTAATTTTATGTGAAAATGTAAATTTACTTTTATTTTTCTTTTATTTGTATTAAAACTATGACTACATATACCCAATTAATTTATCAAATTGTCTTTTCGACTCGGAACCGACAAAGAAGCTTAACATCTTTTGGTAGATATGAATTATTCAATTATTTAACAGGTGTTTTTAAAAATAAAAATTGTCATCTTTATAGAATTAATGGTGTTGAAGACCATATACATATTGTAACTCATATTAATCCCAATATAGCGATATCAGCCTTTGTGAAAGACATAAAAATGTCTAGTACAGATTTTATAAAAAGGGAAAAATTGTTTTCGAACTTTAATGGTTGGCAAGAAGGTTTTGGTGCATTTTCATACGCCTATCGTGATAAGGATAGAATTATTGAATATGTAAAGAATCAGGAAGAACATCATCGTGTTGCAAATAAATCATTCAAGGAAGAATATACCGAATTGTTGAATGAACATGGGATTGAATTTGATGAAAAATACCTTTTGTAAAACATATAGATCCTTGTTTAATTCTCAAGGGTTTTAAAACAACATTCAACCACTTCGTGGTTGTGTATTCTTCGTCAATAAATTTTCTATTCAAATTCAATCCCTTCGAGATTGTTTGTTTGCGGAATATTTTAATGTTTATATAAGGTCAAAAAAGAAGCCTGAAGGGTTTCAATTCGAATTAAAATCTCGGGCGACATTCAACCACTTCGTGGTTGTGTATTCCTCGTCAATTAATTATTCTATTCAAATTCAATTCCTTCGACATTGTTTGTTCGCGGAATATTTTAATGTTTATATAAGGTCAAAAAAAAGCCTCATGGGCTTCAATTTGATTTGAATTAAAATAAAAACATAGATTTCACAACCCTGAAAGGGTTGAATGCTGTTATATCGAAAATTTCTAAG
The DNA here is from genome assembly GCA_025354385.1 of Bacteroidota bacterium. GTDB lineage: Bacteria > Bacteroidota > Bacteroidia > NS11-12g > UBA955 > JABMMZ01. The sequence continues at coordinate 24,129 of JANXMZ010000050.1, read as the reverse complement.
GCAAAAAACAAGGCAAAAAAAAACCACAAACCCATCTATTAAATAAATGGATTTGTGGTATTCTAATGAAATAGGTGTTTATTTTTTGAATTTCGGATTGTTAATAAATTCAGTATCTGTTAAGGTATTTAAGAATGCAATGATGTCTTGAACATCTGCCGGATTTAATCTTCCTTTTTTTGCATTTACAAGATTAGGATCCAGATTATCTGCATACTTATAACCAACATTATAATGCTGAATGCACTCCTCTAAAGTTTTAAAACGACCATCGTGCATGTAAGGACCCGTTAATGCTATATTTCTTAATGAAGGGGTTTTAAATTTGCCATCATCTGTTGTATTGAGTGAAATACGTCCTCGTCCTTTGTCTACAGGAATGCTATCCAATCCAGTATTTCGGTATTCAAAATCACTAAAGGTGCTGCCAATAACATGGCAATGTGCGCAATCACCTTTATTCAAATCGGTGAACCAATTGAGGCCTCTTTGTTCCTGAGGCGTAAAACTGCCTTTGCCCAATTTCACTTGGTCGTATTTACTATTGCCAGAAATTAAAGTACGTTCAAATTGTGCAATGGCTTTCATCACCATGGCCGTTTCAATTTTATCGCCACCAAAAACATTTTTAAATAAAGCAGGATAGGTGGGATGCGCATTTAATTCGGCCAAAGCATTCACCAAAGTTTCGTGCATTTCGACAGGATTTTGTATGGGTCCTATTACCTGAGATTCCAAATTAGCAGCTCCTCCATCCCAAAAGAACTGTTTCTGATAACCTAGGTTTACCAAAGGCATGGCATTTCTTGTGCCAGGTAAATGATCGATTCCAATACTGAATTGCAGGTTACTATCAGTAAATGAAAACGACTGACGGTGACAAGAAGCGCAAGCCATGGTATTATCGCCAGATAAAATAGGGTCGAAAAACAATTGTTTACCCAATGCAATTCCTTCTACTGTCATAGGATTATCGGAAGGTATTTGCATATCAGGTAAACCGGCAGGAATCTGAAGAGTATAAGGTGTTAAGCCTTGTTCGATAGCTGGAGTAGCTTCTTTTTTCTTACAACCAAATTGAAAGGAAATAACAAAAAAGCAAACCATTGCTCCAATGATTAACTTATTCATCATGTCTTAATTTATTCAGTTTTATCAAATTGAAATACGTCAGCAAAACTCAATTTCATATTATCAATCCAAGGAAAATCAGCACTGCTGCTAGATTGGTGATTGTTGTCAATATTGAAATCTAAATTAGTTGGTGTTGTATACAGGTTATTTAAATTAAATTTAATGAATAATTTCTTATCAACGCCATTCACATTTAAAGCAGTGGTTAAAGGCACTTCGATTGGGGTTAATGCTCTATCTGTGGCATAGTGAAATATGAGAGATTTAACAGCATTGGCACTATTAGTATACTTGCCTTCGTGCTTAAAGAAAACATAGCCTGTATTCCAATCCCATATCATACCCATTGCTGGGTCTAAGTCGCCATTTTGAGCGCCATTGTGATTGCGGTCTTGCGGAATACCAACATTGAATTTAATTTTTGTATAATTGGCATTTGGAACGGCTAGTGCATTTACAACGCAAGTACTTAAGTCTGCAGCATTAATTAAATCGTAATTTTTGAGGGCTAACTCTGTATTGTCATCTTTTACTAAAACAACATTGGTAATGTAGTATTTTAATAAATCAATTTGATACTTATTGCCTGCAGCATTGGTGTATTGCATTTTGCCTAATTCAATGGCTTGCCCATCAACTTGATTTTCAAATTGAATGGCCACATTGGCTGTTGGTGGTAATTGGGGAGCAGGGGTTTCTGTCTTTTTTTTCTTGCATGATGCAATGGAAACAATGGCAATAAATGCCATAAAAGTAATTTTAATAAATTTCATTTTTTTTGGGTTTAAAGGATAAAAAAATAAACACCAACTCCCGTTTTCAGGGAGATGGTGTTTAGTGAATCTATTGCTTATTTGCAGCAAGAGCAACCGCAATCGCAGTTGGTGCCAGAGCATGAATCATCGCAAGTGCAAGCCACTTCACATTTATCTGTTCCACAGCATGAGCCGTTGCATTTAGATTGGTTTGAGTAAGCATACAGAGCGCCTGTAGTGGCAACGATGGCTAAAGTAGCCAATACAATTATTTTCTTTTTCATTTTGATGTTATTTTATTTTGTTATTTGTTGTGTCTGTTTCTAACAGACGATAGTTTTTGTCAATGATATTAAACCATTAACGGAGAAATTGTCTATTAATAAATAGAACCTGAATGAAAATTATAGCAATGCAAACAAATACTTTTGGGTATAAGGCAATGTTAATTTTCCAAAATAAAAATCAAATTTGAAGCACGCGTTTCTGAATCAGAATCGGCACCGTGGGTGTTCGCTGTTCAAATTCGCCAAAAGAAATTTGGTTTGTGTTTTGAAAGGCAACACAAGGTGCCTTTTTGTACTCTATGGTTTTAAGATTTTTGCTAAAATCTTTGTGAGTAATGGTTAAAACTTTTTGCAGACCCAATACAGGATTGATAACAGTGCTATAGGATTGGGTATGGCAACAAGAAGATTTTTTGGTAGCCTTAATGCAAGCACAACAGTCTTTTGCATCTTTAAAGCCATTGTCCTTAAAATGAAGAGAAATGCCAGAAAAGGCATCACAGCATGTAGCCACTTCTACCTTTAATCCACTGCCAGTAAGCAGGAATAAGAAGGATAATATAATGGCTTTAAATTTCATTTACGAATACAAAGTTAATGGTTTTTTTCGGATTTACAACATTGGTATTCCATTTCTAACGTGGCATGATGGATATTTATTGTGTGCAAATTCTTTTTGATGAGCTCTTTAATTGATTCCGCCAAATCAGAGGAAATACTTTCTTTGAAAAGTACATGGGCTGTCATAGCATTTTCACTGCTGCTAATGGGCCATACATGAATATGATGCAAATCAAGAATATGTTGGTCTAGATTTTTAAGGGCGCGTATTTTTTCAAGACTTATATTGTCAGGCACGCCATCTAATGATAATCTAATGGTAGATTTTAATAAGCCCCAAGTTGAAAAAAGCACTACAAACATAATTATTAAACTAATAAGTGAATCTATCCAATGCCAGTTGGTGTAGTATATTACAATACCTGCAATAACAACTCCAAAGGAAATTAAGGCATCTAATAATAAATGTAAATAGGCACTCCTTATATTAAGGTCATTCTGATTTTGTTTAAAAAATAAAAGAGCACTCAGCGCATTGATAATAATACCTATCAAGGCGACTATAGAGATAGTAATGCCATTGAGCGCACTTGGATGCATTAATCTATTAATAGCAGAGTATCCAATACCACCAACAGCTATAGAAAGTATAATGGCATTGGCCATGCCTGCCAAAACAGTGGCTTTGCTGAAACCATATGTAAATCGTTCTGTTGGTTGTAGTTTAGCTAATTTAAATGCTAAAACAGAAATAAGTAATCCTGCTACATCACTTAAGTTATGCCCTGCATCGGATAACAATGCAAGCGAGTGGTTCCAAATACCTGCAATGGCTTCCACAACCACAAAACTCGCATTTAAGAGAATACCAATCGTAAAAGTACTCGAAATGCTTTTTAATTTAGTCCCATGCGCGTGGTCATGTTGATGATGTTCGTCATGGTTGGTATGCTGGTGAAACATTGGTCAAAATTAGTATAAATTTTGCAACAACAAATTAAAGATAGCATTGTTAACTAATAAAATGAAAACAACAATTCGTGTAGGGGGCGTGCCAGAACATTTTAATTTTCCTTGGCAACTGGCTCAGGACTATGGATTTTTTGAAAAAGAAAACATAGATTTCAAATGGTCGTTTTTCAGTGCTGGTACAGGTGCTATGGTAAAGGCCTTGGAAGCAGGAGAATTGGACATGGCCATATTGTTAACCGAGGGTGCTGTATCTGCAATCATCAAAGGGTTACAAGCCAAAATAGTCAAACAATATATTACATCTCCTTTAATTTGGGGCATACATACCGGTAATCATTCGGGACTCGAAAACATTGGAGCTTGCGAGGGTAAGAAATATGCGATTAGTAGGTTTGGCAGTGGCAGCCATTTAATGGCCATGATAGATGCCGAAGTGCGCAATAAAAAAATTGAAGAGCGAGATTTTGTATTGGTAGAAAATATGCCTGGTGCCATTCGGTCGATGGAGGCCAACGAGTCTCAAGTTTTTTTCTGGGAAAAGTATACCACCAAACCCAATGTTGATAATGGATTTTTGCGCAAAATAGGGGAATTCATAACCCCTTGGAGTTGTTTTCAAATAGTGGCCTCGAATGATATATTAGAGAACCATCCTGAAAAAGTTGAAGCCATTTTAAAGACCATTAATTTTACCTGCAAACAATTCATGACGGCCGATAATAGCATTGATATGATATTGGCGAATTTCGATATGCAACCCGAAGATGCCTTGGCTTGGTTTTATAGCACTGAATGGAATACCGATTATACCATAAGCGAAAAAATGTTAGAGAATGTCATGTATTCACTAAAGAAGATAGGGAACATACAGCATGAGGTGAAGCCCCTTGAATTGATAGGGGCTGGAGTGAATTTGGTTTAAACCACTCCATTAATTTAGACAACTAAATTGACTATTAAATGGTCTCCGGTAAAGTATATTTTCTGCCCTTATTCTGCTTCTTCAAATAATCCATTACAGGCATAAAATAATTAACCATAGCCTTGGCACTTAATTCTTCTCCAGTATTGTCTTTTAATAATTTCCGCCAATCGCCACTAGCACCTGGATACATCATCTTTTTCAAAAATGTGCCAATCTCTTTATTGCCATAATAATTGGTGGCATGTGGATCTTGGTGTAATATATTTTTCGAAATATGTTCGTGTACTTGAAATAATAGGATATAAGATAAGGCATAATCGTAATACTGTGCAGCATCATCATTGATATGGGTTTTGCTTGCGGCATCGCAATAGTCATCACTGCGCAAACTCGGAGGTGCAATACCTTGGTATTTACTCACAAGTCCCCACCAATGCTTATTGTAATCGGCTACTGGCAAATTGTTGGCGTATAAATCGTGTTCGTAATGGGTCATTACGCCCGCACTCCACGGAATAAAAACAATGTAATTCAAGGCTTCTTTTAAAAGTTGCATGGTGTCGTTTGTTTTAACATCACCCGGCAGTAAACCAATGCCTGCAATAAAAGGTTTTTGCATGGCTGCTAGTCCCATCATACTTCCAAAAGCTTCATGATAGGCGCGATTGGCACCACCTCTTAAAACATAGGGCACATCTTTGTTTGAATAAGTTAGGTAATAATAAATATGACCAAATTCGTGGTGGGTTGTTTCGTACCACTCGCTATTTGGTTCAATGCTCATGAGCGAACGCACATCTTCTTTTAAATCCATGTGCCAAGCACTGGCATGGTTGTTTTTGCTATAGCCCGCGTCGGATGCCAATGGGTATAAATCTGATTTATCATAAAATGATTTTGGAAGGGGCGGAAAACCGATACTCACATAAAATTTTTCGGCTTGTTGGCTGAACCATTCTTTATCTTTTGTTTTTAAAACACTGTCTAAGTTTAATCCTGCTACATTCACCATGGCGCTCCAATCTTGTCCCCAACGATTGCTCAACCAATGCGCTGGCAAAGCATCGGGTACTACTTTTGACTTGTATTTTTTGGCTAATTCATAGCGCGCCCAAGTATGCAATTCTCTGTATATGGGCCAAATATCTTTGATCATTTGCTCATTCATTTTCATCATCTCCTCCGTATTCATGCCATAATCACTTACTTGGTATGAAAAGAAATCGCTGTAACCCAAAGGTTTTACTGTATTGTTGCGCAGCATTTGCAAATTGGCCAATCCATCTTTTAGGGTTTTACCAACCTCTTTACTGGCAGTCCATGCTTGCTCTCTTAATTTTAAATCATTAGATTCATTTAAGATTTTATCAATATCATTTGTACTTACTTTTTTGCCATTCAGGATAAAATTATAGCCAAATAAATTGCTTATTTGCTGTGTTTCTGCTTTAATGCGCTTGTCTACCATGTCTTTCATACTTTGCGGGTTGTTGGCCGCTGTATATAAGATAACGGTCAGTTGTTTTACCTGAATGTCTGTTAAGGCATCCTTCATTTTCAGAAAATTCTGAACGCTATCTATCACACTTTGACTGCCAGTAAATTCCGCCATTTTTTTATTGGCCTCATCCGTGGCTTTGATGGCGGAAGAATCTCCTTCTTTGATATAGGTATTACTCTTCCATTGAGCTTCGCTGCTAATGGTGTAAAGCTTTTGATAATCGTTGTTGTATTTATCCAGAAACTTTTGCACCCTTGCTTGTGTGGCATCATTATTTGTTTTATTAGAGTTAGGCGAACATGAGGAAAAAACAATGGCAATAGCCACTAAAGTTAGTTTTATAGAATGGATCATAACAAAATATTTTATACAAACATATTACTTTACAGTGTTAAAAGTAGTAAGTGCTATAAAAAATTCATCGTATTGTATTTTGTCAAAGGTGTGTGAGTACATGTAATTTTTGTAATCTCCTTGTGCAAGCATATTTTTGTTATTTATAAGGACGCATATAATCAAAGATATTTTAACTTAAAATGAAACAAATAAAATGGATAGGGATTATTGGGTTTAGTATACTGTTGATTGCATCCGTTGTTTTTTTTAAGGAGCGTGTGTTGTATGCAGATTCTGCATATTACGCATTTAATCTTATTAACGAAGGTTGGCCAGCGGCAGAGCATAATCGCAATGCCTTGTATTTATATCAACTGATACCTTGGGCCATGTTGAAAATGAATTTTTCAATAACTTCTGTTTTAGTGGCATTTTCATTTTGTCATGTACTTGTTCATGCGCTTGTTTTTTTTATTTTGTTAAAAATAAAGCAACCTCGCATTGCAATGCTTTTATTATTAATGCAAGTATTGGGCATTAGAGAATCCTATTTTTTAACGGTGAATGAAACAGCATTGGCTATTTCTTTTTCTCTGTTATTGTTGGCTTTACTTTATCATTTTAAATCACATCCTCAATCGGTATGGAAACAAACATTGTGTTATGCTTTGTGTATTTTAATGGCAGTATTCAGCCATCCAATGGCTATTATAATATTGCTGTTTGTTTTTACTTATTATTTTTTATCCAATCGTTTACAGCCCAATAATAAAAATATTGCTATGCAATTGGGTATTGGGTTTATAGGTGCTTTTATTTTGAAGAAAATTATAAGCCATGGTAGCGGATATGAAGATGATTTATACGCGCAATTAAATAATACTTCAAATATTCTTGCAAATTTAAAGGGTGTTTATAGTTTTAATTTCTTTGTTGGAGGACTGCATTGGCAATCTTATTTTTTCTACATGTATTTTATTCCTGTGGGATTATTTTTGGTTGCAATTTTATATTTCATAAAAAACAAACAGTATTCATTGTTGGGATTTTATGCTTTATCAGTTGTCGGTTTTTGGCTCTTGATTATTGTTTTTTTTAATAGGGGAGATGGGAATATTTTTATGGAGAAAAATTTCTTACCGTGGATTGTTATAACGCTATTGCCTTTTGTAAATATTATAAGTTTAAAGGATGGCAAATTCTCCAATTTTGTTATGGTTGTATTGATAATTATTATGTGTTATCAATGGAAAGGGGTATATGACGTTAAAACTTTTTACGTTAAAAGAATTCAAAGGATGGATGCTTTAATTACAAAAGAGAATCCACTCAATTCTTCTAAAATTTTGTACAGCGATTCCTGTATGAATTATCTTGATTGGGGCATTACTTGGGCTCTGCCTTATGAAACATTGCTATTGTCGAAAATAGATGGTATTCGAAATACAAGTGTTAGGATTTATAAAAATGAACCTAATATCCAAAAGGAATTGTACAGGACTGATATTTTTTTAGGGGCCGACTTTATGTCGGTATTGCCATCGAAAGATTTGCTGAATGAAAAATACTTCCGTTTGAGAGATGAGCCTTATAGTAAATTGAAATGTCCTTAATGTGGCCGTTATTTATTGCTCAAAAAGTTTTTGGTTTTCAATAGCACTGGCGACATCATTTCATCTGTTTCTTGTGGTTGAACTACCTGCTCATAATTGGTCAAAAATATTTCCAACATGGGCGATGTTTTTAGTGGGCGTCTGTACTTTATGGCTCTGGCTGCGGTTACCAATTCTATGGCTAAAATTTGTAAAACATTTTCACATATTTTATAAAGTTTGGTAGCCCCATTAGCGCCCATGCTTACATGGTCTTCTTGGCCATTACTACTTACAATGCTATCAATACTCGCAGGGGTACACAATTGTTTGTTCTGACTAACAATGCTTGCCGCAGTGTATTGAGGAATCATGAGTCCACTCTCCAAACCCGGGTTGCTTGCCAAGAAGGCTGGTAAACCTCTCAATCCACTGATCATTTGATAGGTTCTTCGCTCAGAAATATTGCCAAGTTCTGCCAATGCCAAGGCAGCAAAATCTAAACTTAATGCCAAGGTCTGACCATGAAAATTGCCGCCACTTATAATCATGTCTTCGGCCTCAATAATATTTGGATTATCTGTGACAGCATTGATTTCCTTTTCGAAAATTTGTTCTGCATATTGCAGGGCATCATAACTTGCTCCATGCACTTGTGGTACACAACGGAAAGAGTAGGGGTCTTGAACTTGTGTTTTGGGTTGCGTAATAATTGCGCTTCCCTTTAAATTATTTAAAATAATTTCGGCTGTTTTTATTTGCCCAGTTTGATTGCGAATGGTGTGTGTGAAAGATAAAAAGGGTTCCATCCTTGCATCAAATGCATCTATACTTAAACTAGCAATAGTATTGGATTGGTAAACAATAGTACGTGCAGACAATAAACAAGCAACACCATAAGCACTCATAAATTGTGTGCCATTAATAAGGGCTAGACCTTCTTTGGGGCCGAGTATAACAGGTGATAAATTGTTTTTAGAAAGAGCGGTTTTTGCATCCACCATTTGTTCGCCTTCCCATACCATTCCTTCGCCAATCAAGGGTAAACTTAAATGTGCCAACGGCGCTAAATCGCCCGAAGCTCCTAGAGATCCTTGTTGGTATACGACAGGTATAATATTGGCATTGTATAAGTCGATTAGGCGCTGAACGGTTGCTAACTGAACGCCAGAATAGCCATAAGACAAAGACTGGGCTTTTAATAAAAGCATAAGTTTAACGATGTCTTTAGGTACGTATTCGCCCGTTCCGCAGGCATGAGAGCGCAATAGGTTGTATTGCAATTGGCCCAATTGATCACTCGGAATAATAGTGTTGCAAAGCGAACCAAAGCCTGTGTTAATACCATAAATAACAGCAGCACCATTGGCCATTTTTCGCTGTAAATAATCGTAAGAATTATTAATTCTGCCAACAGCTACCTCGCTCAATTCAAGTCTTTCATTAGAATGAATGAATTTTTCTATGGCTTCTAATGTTAATGGTTCACCTATTTTAAACATGCCTTTTTTTATTTTAATCGTATTGTGTTTTTATGCTTATGCTTATGCCAATATTCTTTTTACCTAATGCATTTTAAATATTTTTAATGCGTCCTGTTAATTCATTTTTAGAGACGGATTGTTGTTCTCCGCTGATTAAATTTTTAAGCGAAATAACATTGTTCTTCATCTCGTTTTCGCCAATGATGGCCGCCCATTGTATGTTTTTGGAATTGGCGTAATCCAATTGCTTTTTCAATTTGGCAGCATCGGGATAAATTTCTGTTTTAATATGGTGAGTTCTTAATGCATCTGCTAATGGTAAACAATATTGAAAAGCACTATCATCCATGCAACAGAATAAAATATCTGTAAAATTGGTGCCATCTGCAGGGAATAAATTTAACTCTTCCATGACATCGTAAATTCTATCAATACCAAAAGAAATACCTATGCCAGAAATGCCCTTTAATCCAAAGATACCCGTTAGGTCGTCGTATCGTCCACCTCCGCTTATGCTGCCCATTTGAACACTGGTAGGTACCACCTCGAAAATGCAACCCGTGTAATAATCTAGTCCGCGGGCAAGGCTGCCGTCTAAAAATACATAGTCGGTTTCGTGATTCAGCAAATCAAGTAAACTCGATAAATCTTCAATTGCTTTTTTGGCATTGTCGGTTTCAGGCAAAGCATTTTTGATGGTCCCAATATTTTCCAAATTGAACTTTTGTTTGTTCAACAAAGAAAGGATAATGGTACACTGACTCTCATTCAAACCAATGTTTATCAATTCGTTTTTTACACCTTCAATTCCAATCTTATCGGCCTTATCAATAATAATTGTTATGGTTTTAAAATGAATAGATGCATCTGCTTTTTCTACAACGGCCTCTAATAATTTTCTGTGATTGATTCGAATTTCAAAATCATTCAATCCAAGTTTAGAGAATACTTGTTTGTAGATTTTAATAAAATCGGCTTCGCATAGTAAGGAGTTGGTGCCAAGCACATCGGCATCGCATTGCCAAAATTCGCGGTAGCGGCCTTTTTGTGGTCTATCGGCACGCCACACAGGTTGCATTTGGTAGCGCTTAAAAGGAAAAGTAACTTCGTTTTGATTCATCACTACGAAACGCGCTAAAGGGACCGTTAGGTCGTAACGCAATCCTTTTTCAGAAATTTGGGAGGTGAGTTTTTTAGATTCAAATTGGTCTGTAGCGATGTCTTTTAAATAATCACCACTGTTCAAAATTTTAAATAACAGTTGATCACCTTCTGCACCATATTTGCCAGTTAGGGTGCTCAAATTTTCCATTGCAGGGGTTTCCAATGGCATAAAACCAAATGATTGGTAAACGACTTCAATGGTGTTTAGAATGTATTTCCGTTTTGCCATTATTTTCGGGCCAAAATCTCTTGTACCTCTTGGAATGCTTGGTTTGCTCATCTTATGCCTACTTTTAAATAAAGGTACAAAAGTAAGGCTATTTGTAAATAAAGTTAATAGTTAGTTGTTAATAGTTATTGGGCGTAAAAAACAGGTTCAATGAAATAGAAGTTTTATAATTATAATTGATATATTCGCTTTTAAATTTTGAAAAAATGGGATACGAAGTACATATTGTAAGAAAAAATAATTATGATAATGATGAAGCATCTAATATCACAATTGAAGAATGGAAACAAATAGTAGATTCATCTCCTGAATTAACATGGAAGCAATTTGAAGGTGATACAAAAGAATTGGATTACCAATATGGTTATTTGGTTGGCCCACCCCGAACAGGATGAAAGTAACAGACCTTGGTTTAATTATTATGAAGGTTCAATCAGCACAAAATGGACCGACCCTGCCTGTATGAAATTATTTTAGGCATTGCACAGCAACTGAATGCAAAGTTGCAGGGTGATGAAGGTGAACAATATACGATGAAAGAGATAGAAGGCTTAGAAGATTATTATGGAAAGCCCACCCTTGAAAATATTCCCAAAAAGAAACCATTTTGGAAATTCTGGTAGCGCTTATTTATTAATTGGTTGTTTGTTTCTATGGGACTATTCGTAATTGATTGGAATGACGATGCTACTTCCTGTTAAAATTTAATCTTAAAAACACCCGAAATTCCTTGCTGTCAGGCAGATTCCATTAATTCGCACAATAATTTAGAAATGTGGATTTGTAAAAGCTATTAGCAATAAATATACTGATGATTCGTTATAATTTTGCGTTTTGCAATCATAATGGCCACCAAAAAAAGTAATAGTTTTAGAAATGCTGCGGATGATTTTCTTCCTGAAGAGAAAGAAAAGAAAATACCAATGGGCGAAGGTAAGTTGGCCTGGGTAAAAGATGAGCGTACCCATAAAATTTTGGGCGCCTTTTTTATCTTGTTTTCATTGTTTCTTTTTGTTGCATTTACGTCACACATTATTAATCTTTCTCGCTTCGAAACCGATCAAGATATTTTACAAAGTAGCAATTGGAAATGGTTCAAGGCCAATAATGAGCGCGGAGCAAGCAATATGATGGGTTATATTGGAGCATGGTTCAGTCATCTTTTTATTCACAAATGGTTTGGCATAGCCTCCTATATTTTATTATTTACCATTTTTACTTTAGGTACTCGACTTTTATTCAAATGGCAACTGCATCCTATGACAAAAATTTTGCGATACAGTTTTTTTATCATTGTTTGGATTTCAATTTTAATGGGTTTCATTTTTAACCACGATAATTTATTTATGGGTGGTGGGTTTGGTTATTTTGGCTACATGTGGCTCAAAAGTTTAATAGGGGCGGTGGGCACTGCTACATTCTTATTTTTATACGCTTTGGCTTTCATGATCATCGTATACAACATTGATTTGAAATTTAAAAAGGGACTTGTACAATATGAGGAAGAACCTGAAGATATGAAGGTTGCTTTTTCCGATCACGAAACAGAAGCAGAAAATATTAAACAGCATTACGAGGAAGTGCATGCTCCAGAACTATTAGTAAACAAAGAAAATGCAAAGTTGGTAGAAGAGGAAGATGGCATACAATTGCATTCCATACCAGATGAAGATGAACTTGTTGAAACAGGTGCTAACATAGAAGAGTATTTAGCGCCTATTAGTTTCATAGTAGATCCCATAAAAGAAAAAAAGATTGATAAGCCAACAGATTTTGAGTTGAAAATTGAGGAGCACGAAGAGGATGTATTTGTGCCAGAAGAAATTCAGAAACCTATTTTAGATGTTGCACCAGCTGCTCGTCTAGCGGGGCTCGAAGATCCTTATGATCCTACCCTCGACCTACCAGGTTATCAATTTCCTACCCTAGATTTATTACAAGAATATGAATTTACAAAGACAGAAGTAGATCGCTCGGAATTGGAGACCAGTAAGAATCTGATTGTAGAAACATTAAAGAATTACAATATTGCCATTTCTGAAATTCGTGCTAACATAGGTCCAACCGTAACATTATACGAAATTGTGCCTGCACCTGGGGTTAAAATTTCTAGAATTAAAAATTTGGAGGATGATATTGCATTGAGTTTAGCGGCTTTGGGTATTCGTATCATTGCGCCAATTCCAGGAAGAGGTACCATTGGAATAGAGGTGCCAAATAAAAAACCAGAAATGGTGCCAATGCGCTCTATGATAGCGAGCAAAAAATTTCAGGAATGCAATTACGAATTGCCTGTAATTTTGGGTAAAACTATTTCCAATGAATTATACATTGCAGATTTAAGTAAAATGCCCCATTTGTTATGTGCTGGAGCAACCGGTCAAGGTAAATCTGTAGGATTGAATACGCTCATTGTTTCCTTGCTTTATAAAAAACACCCTTCAGAATTAAAATTTGTATTGGTGGATCCCAAAAAGGTAGAACTAACTTTATATAATAAAATAGAACGCCATTATTTAGCAAAACTACCTGGAGATGGAGATGCTATTATTACCGACACAAAGTTGGTTTGTAACACCTTGAATTCATTGTGTATGGAAATGGACGAGCGTTATGAATTATTGAAGGCAGCAGGAAAAAGAAATATTATAGAATACAATGCCAAGTTCAGAGAGCGGAAATTATTGCCAACCGAAGGACATAGATTTTTACCCTATATAGTAGTGGTGATTGATGAGGTAGCAGATTTAATGATGACTGCTGGTCGCGAGGTAGAAACACCTATTGCACGTTTGGCACAGTTAGCCAGGGCTATTGGAATACATGTAATATTGGCCACTCAACGCCCTTCGGTGAATATTATTACAGGGACTATTAAGGCAAATTTTCCTGCTAGATTAGCCTTTAGGGTAACCTCTAAAATCGATTCAAGAACTATTTTAGACAGCAATGGTGCAGATCAATTGATTGGTAAAGGCGATATGTTATTTAGCACTGGCAATGATTTGATACGTTTACAATGCCCATTTGTGGATACCCCGGAAGTGGAGAGAATTACAGAGTTTATAGGTAACCAGCGTGGTTATAGCAGCGCTTTGATACTGCCTGAGTTCAGAGGAGATGATGAAGCCGGTTCGCGCGAAGACTTTAACGCAAATGAACGCGATGCCTTATTTGAAGATGCTGCCCGTTTAATTGTAATGACACAGCAAGGCAGTACTTCCTTAATTCAACGCAAATTGAAATTAGGGTATAACAGGGCAGGTAGATTGGTAGATCAGTTGGAACAAGCCGGAATTGTTGGTCCTTTTGAGGGAGCTAAGGCCAGAAAGGTACTGATACCAGACGAAGCGAGTTTGGAGCAATTTTTGAATACGCTGTATAAATAAATTTATTACCTTTGCACCCATGAAAAATTTTTTCCTTTTGTCTTTAGTTGCAATTGCGCTATGCTCAGCTATAACGCCACATAAAGATAAAACAGTCAATAAACTTTTAAAAGACGTTTCTAAAAAATATAAAGATTATAAGACGCTTAAATCAGATTTTACCGTATTAAGTGAGGCTTCAGATCCTAAAACACCTAAGAAAACAGAAAAAGGAAATTTGCAAACCAAGGGCAATAATTTTAGATTGAGTTTTAGTGGACAGGAAATATTTTGCAATGGTAAATTTATTTGGACCTATACCAAAGAAACCAATGAGTGTACTAAAGATAAATACAATCCCAATGCAAGCAATGGCTTAAATCCAGCTAAAATTTTCACTATTTGGGAAAAAGGTTTCCTTTATATTAGTGAAGGTTCTTACAAAAAGGGGAGTACAGAAATTGAAAAAGTGAAGTTGACCCCAACAGATAAGAAGAAGCCTTATTTTCTAATGAATTTGGAAGTTGATAAAACATTAAAAACTGTGTTGAGTTTAAAGGTTTCTTTTAAGGCAGGTAATAAGCAAACTTATACCATTACTACCCAAACACCTAATGCTACCATTGCCGATACAGTGTTTGAGTTTAATGCGGCCAATTACCCAGGTGTAGAGGTAATCGATCTTTCTAAATAATTTAGTTGATACAAGCGTCGTACAGAATTTTAAGATCCTGCTCTTCTTCTGTTAGTATTTCTTTTTCAAAAACTTTAGCAGCTTCCTCCAATTTTAATTGTTTGGTATCTCTTTGCATGATGAGAGGATTAACGGTAGGTTTAAAAATAACTTTACCTTCTTGATTTCTGCCTATTTCTAATTTTACATAGGCACATAAATGGCACCATGTAAATATGTCGTAAGCAATAAAGTCGGCCAAACTATAAATAGCAAAACCATTTTTTATTTGACCTGTTTCGGGATCATTAAAAGTATAATGCCTCCAAGGTTGAAGATTATGAGGATGCCCACCAATAATGATGTCTACCCCACAAGTTTTAAAAATATTCTCAAACAAATCGACTGTTGTTTTACCTGGATAAGTTTGATAAGCATTGCCAGCATGTATGGAGCACAATACTAAATCTGCACCTGCAGCCCTGCAGGCTTTGGATTGTTTTTGAATTAAAGTAATATTAGAGTTGGGTAAATTGAGTGGCAATACATTTACTAACCAAGGTTGGTCTTTGGGAGGTTCAAATTGATTGAGTGAATAAGTGTAAGCAATGAATCCTATTTTAAACCCATTTTTTTCTATAATGACAGGTTCCTCTGCTTCTTTTTGTGTTCTGGCACCACCAATGGCTTTTATGTTTTTACTTTCAAGAAATTCGATTGTATTTATTAAACCGGTTTTACCCATGTCCAAACTGTGATTATTGGCAATACTTAATATGTCAAATCCCTTAAACTGACCATTACCATTAAAAATATTGAAAGTTGTTTCGTTGGTATTGAAGAGCATATTGCTGAGCATTACCTCTGGCACGAAGGAAGTCTTTTGGGTTTTATCCAAAGGGGTTTCTAGATTGGCGAATACAATATCACTGCCAAAAAAATCTTTACCAATACTATTCCACAAATGCAAAGTGTTTTCTGGTTTTATCATTTCATAAGGCATTAAATCTCCACCCAGAGAAATACTCAATTGTGTTTGAAATTCAGGTATATGGTGGTTTGTTTTTTGGAAGTGTTCTAAAACTCTTGGATGTGATGGCAGTCGAGGCGGTAGATAATAATATTTGTAAGAAAAATAAAGCAAGTCCATGAAGCCCATGGTGAGGGGGTTTTCTTCAAATTCTATGGCCTTATCCCATTCTTTTTTTTTGAATAAATGCACGCAAACGGCAATGGCTTTTATAATACCGCACAATATTTTGCCTTTTATAGTATAGGGTCTAACTGCTTTCAAATATGGAAACTTGATTAACCGAGTAGCATTCTACCCAATAAAAAATAAACGCCCAAACCTATCATATCATTGGTAGTAGTAATAAATGGCCCAGAGGCTAAAGCAGGGTCTATATTGAATTTTTCTAAAATTAATGGTGTAATGGTACCCAATAGCGAAGCAACAATGATAACAGTGATGAGTGCTATACTAACCACCATGCTCAAATCGTATCCATGACCAATGATTACATTCCAAGATAATAATAAGGCAGAGCAAATAAGACCGTTAAGAAGTGATACCGTAAATTCCTTCCCTAATTTAGGTAAAATGTTTTTGCTTTTAAGGGTGTTATTGGCTAAACCTTGAACAATGATGGCAGAGGATTGAACGCCAGCATTACCACCCATAGCGGCTACTACTGGCATAAAGAATGCCAATTGAGGCAGTCGAGAAATATCACTCTCGAATCCAGAAACCAATGCAGAACTGCCCAAACCACCTAATAATCCTATCATTAACCAAGGCAAACGCGCTCTGGATAATATCCAAACTTTATCACTGCTTTCAACATTTTCACTCAAACCCGCTTGTAATTGGAAATCGCGGTCGGCTTCTTCTTTAATAAAATCAACAACGTCATCAATGGTAATACGACCAATTAAACGGCCCATGCTGTCTACCACGGGAATGGCGTTCAAATCGTATTTGCTCATGATGCTTGAAACTTCCTCGCCTGTAGAATATGCATTTACCGAAATGAATTCATCATTGGTAATTTCTATAACAGAGGTGTGTGCTTTAGCTAAAACAATATCTTTTAATGAAACAACTCCTTTCAGAATATCTTTTTCATCAACAACATAAACTGTCAGCACATTGGTAACTTCTTCCGCTTGCTTTCTAATTTCTTCAACACATTGGCTAACGGTCCAATTAAATTTAACTTTAATGAGCTCCTTTGCCATCAACCCCCCTGCAACATCATCGTCATAATGAAGCATGGAAACAAGGTTTTTGGCATATTCCTGATCATCTAAAAAGGAAATAACCTCTTCGGCTTTGCGGGTAGAGAGTAGATTCAGAATATCTACTGCGTCATCTGAATCTAAGTATGCTACTACATCAGTAGCAATTTCATTGGCGGTATAGCCTTTGAAAAATCGGCCTTGTAATTCTTCATCGAGAGAACGGATGATTTCAATTGCTTTCGACTTTTGAATGATTTTAATCAAATACTTGGCTTCATCGAGTTCAATGTCCCAAAAAATATCCGCAATATCTTCTGGTCTGTAATCATCTAATATGGCAATTACACCATTGTCATCTCGGGCATCCAATAATGGCTGCAACTTAAACAATAGTTCTTTTTCTATAGATGTAGTGCTCATTTTCTTTGTTCTTCAAATAAACGGGTTAGGGTAATAAAATTAGCCACACTTAACTGTTCGGCTCGCAATTTAGCAAATTCATTGGTTTCCGAAAGATTAAATTTATGTAAAGCATTTCGAAGTGTTTTTCTTCTTTGATTGAAAGCTGTCTTTACAACTTCAAAATAGAGGGCTCTATCACAGGGCAATACAAAGCCTTCCTTTCGTATACATTTAATAACACCTGATTTTACTTTTGGGGGTGGAGTAAACACATCCGGTTCTACGGTTAAAACGTATTGTGTGTCATAATAGGTATTCAGCAACACGCTCAGTATACCATAGGTTTTAGAACCTTCTTTGGCGGCAAGTCTTTCGGCTACTTCCTTTTGAAACATGCCTCCAAATGCTGGCACAATTTCTATGTTTTCCAGTACTTTAAACACGATTTGCGTACTGATGTTGTATGGAAAATTGCCAATAATTACAGATGGCTCGTTAAGGATGTTGCGAAGTTCGCGATTGTCTAAAAAGTCGGCCAATACAATCTTTAAATTAGGATTAATGAGTGTGTGATTTAAATATTCAACAGATTCCTTGTCAATATCAACTGCTACAACTTTGTCATATTCTTGTAATAAAAAATTTGTTAAAATGCCCATACCAGGTCCAATTTCAATGGCTTTTTTATTGAAATGGTCATCTTTAAAAAGGCAGGCAACTTTCCTTGCTATTTCAGCATCTTTAAGAAAATGCTGACCTAAATGTTTTTTGGGTGTAACGGCTGTAAACAAAATTTTATAAAATTAAAAATGTGCTTTCAAAATTAGTCAGGATTTATCATTATTTTTGTAAACCGAATTAAAAATTAAAAAATTGGTATAATATTTGAAATAATTAATAACAAAGAATAACAGTATGAAAAGAGTAATATTAAGCGCTTACATGGTAGTTTCAACTTTTGCAGTTGTTAATGCTCAGACACCAGTGCCAAGTCCAATGCCAATGCCGGTGCCAAGTTCAGAAAACCCACCTGCTACAGTTCAGCACCTAGAATTTGTTCAGTTTAAAGAAACATCGTTCGATTTTGGGAATGTAAAGGTTTCAAACCCGGCCACTCATATTTTTGAATTTAAAAATGTAGGCGACAAAGATATTAATTTACAAAACGTTGCCGCTTCATGTGGTTGCACCACTCCAAATTGGAAAGGTGGTGTTTATAAACCGGGTGAATCAGGACAAATATCTGCTACCTTTAACGCTGCTAGCGAAGGTGGTTTCAATAAAAGTGTTACTGTAACTACTTCAGAGGGCACAATTGTGTTGACCATTTCTGGAACTGTTATTAGTGCAACTGCCTATGATGAATGGAAAGCCAAAAAAGATGCCGAAGATGCACTGAAAGCTAAAGAAGAAGCATCTAAACCTAAGTCAAAAAGCCATAGCAAGCCTAAGGTAAAAAATAACGATTCTGGAACTAAACCAAAACCAACCAAATCTGCATCTTAACAAATTTTAAATATATCTATTATGAAAAAAGTATTAATCTATAGTCTATCAGCTCTTTTTTTTATTGGAGTAGCTGCATTCAAACCAAAACCGAAGCCAAAAGCTAAAGCCACAACTGCAAAGGCAGCCGAGCCAAAAATAGTTTTATCAGACAAAGCCTACGATGTTAAATTCGATAAAACTTTTCACGATTTCGGAACAATTTCTGAAGGTCAAGAAGTAAAAACCACATACACCCTTACCAATGTTGGAAAAGAGCCAGTATTGATATTGAGTCATGAAGTACAATGTGGTTGTACCACTCCAAGTTACTCAAAAGAACCGATTATGCCGGGCAAAAGTGCTGAGATATTAGTTGGATTTAATTCAGCTGGTAAGTCAGGTGCTCAAGATAAAACAGTTACCTTAACAACGAATGGTGGCAAGGAATTGCTTTCTTTCAAATGTTTTGTTGGTGAAAAAGCTAAAGTTGATCCTATGCCAAGCGGTGGAATCAAATTGAAGCAAAAATCTAATTAAAAAAATATTTATGCTTTCTTGAAGGCATAATTTATGAAGGCGTTGATTATTGATAGTTCAATATCAACGCCTTTTTTTTCTAAAGTTTTAAAAAAAATAATACAGCAAATCTGAATGCATTTTATAATTTCTAAATCTAACCCAACAGCCTTGTTTAAATACTCAATTGCATTTTCTATCCTTCTATTTTTAGCTATTTGTAGCATAAGTGCAAAATATGTTTCAGATAACGATACTTTGATAGTATGGGATAAAATGACACATGACTTTGGAGACATAGTTCAGGGTGAAGTTGTTGAAACTAATTTTACATTAACAAATAATAATACTGATACATTGATTATCGAAAATGTCATGGGGTCATGCGGATGCCTTGTTAATAAATGGCCGCGTCAACCCATTTTACCTAAAATGAAAGGAACCATCACTGTAAAATTTAATTCCAAAGGTAAAAAGGGGAAACATTATAAATCGGTTTCTGTTTATACAAACAAAGGAGCCTATTACCTTAGTGTAAACGCCAACATTTTAGAAAAAGAAAAATAATATTCGGCACACTATTTGTTTAATATTTAAAAAGAAAATTTACATTATATGATTTCATTATTTACATACTTGTTAGCATTGGTAGCCAGCCCAGTTCACACCAATCAATCTGAAAAAAAGGCAGAAGAGCCTAAGACGCTAGAGTGGAAAAAGGAAACCCATGATTTTGGAAATATTACCGAAGGAGCTAAAGTAAAATACACATTCACCTTTACTAATAAAGGAACTGAACCAGCAATGATAACAAGTGCCACTGCAAGTTGTGGTTGTACCGTACCTTCTTACAGCAAGGAGCCAGTTTTAGTTGGAAAAGAAGGGACAATAACTGCGATATTTGATTCTTCTGGCAAGCATGGTAACCAAACCAAAACAATTACTGTGGTAACCAATGCAGGAACCTATTATCTGAACATAAAATGTAATGTGGTAGATAAGGTTGTTCAGCCAAAATCGCCTGTTCAGGTTGGAGAATAGTCCTTCATAAACTTAATTCCAAAAACTGCATTTTATTTATGAACTGCAGTTTTTTTATGTTTAAAATTTCGGGTTAAGAATTCTCAATTATTATGACTTAACTTTGCAAATATTAATGAAGGAAATATTTCAAATAGGCGATACAAAAACATTCGATAAAATAGTTGGCGAAGCAGATTTAGCTGAATTTGAAAGTGGTAATGTTCATGAAGTATATGGCACCTTTGCTTTGGGGAGAGACGCGGAATGGTGCAGTCGACTTTTTGTTTTAGAAATGAAAGATGTAGATGAAGAAGGCATAGGAACTTTCTTAAACATTACCCATCACTCGCCTGCTTTAATAAGTCAGAAAGTTAGTTTTATTGCCACAATTTATTTGCTCGAGAAAAATAAAATCGATTGTAATGTAATTGCGAAGGTAGGTGATAGAGTTATTGCGGAATGTAAAACCGGACAAAAAATCATAAAGAAAGAGAAACTGAATTTTCTATTTGAGAAACTGAAATAATTTGAGTTTAAAACCTGTAAATATCATCAATAGAAAAGCTAATTTCGAATACCACATCGATCAAAAATATACGGTTGGTATTGTGTTAACGGGTACTGAGGTGAAGAGTATACGAATGGGAAATGCGAATATTAGCGATGCGTTTTGTTTGGTAGAGGATAATGAGATATGGATAAAAAATATGCATATCAGTGAATTTAAACAAGGCAGTTATAATAATCACGAACCAATTCATAATAGGAAATTACTTTTGAATAGAATCGAAATAAAAAAAATATCAAATAAAATAAAGGATAAGGGTACTGCCATTTTTCCTATAAAGTTGTACGCTAATGAACGTGGTTTTTTAAAATTAGACATTGGTGTTGGCAAGGGTAAAAAAGCCTTTGATAAAAGAGATGATATTAAACAGAAGGATATCCAAAGAGAATTATCTAAAATAAAGTTTTGAGAATATTTTTCCTGATAGCGTTTTTAACTGCATGCTGTATGAGTCTACAAGCTCAGTTTTTTGGAAGAAAAAGTATAGGGGTTCATCAAGGCATTATGCTTTTCAATGAATCTGCTCTAAACAATAAAACCAATGCCAATCGCAAAGCTAGCTGGGTAACAGAGGTTGATAGAAACGCCTATATATCAAAATACGCATCCTTCAATTATGGCTTAGGTTTGGGCAATTATAAAAATCCAGATAAGCGTTTTGAACCTTATCAGTCCAGCAATTTTTTTAGAGTGAAATTTGCACTTCAAATACATTTTCCAAATATTGGTGATTGTAAAGACTGTGAAAATGTTAGACGCGTGAATCCTTATTTTATCATTGGTTATAATTTCGACCTGTTAAGCAGTAATTTTAAAGCCATTGGGAACAACAGGGTGAATGCTAATTTGAAAATAGGAGGAGGGTTGGTGGTGAAATTGAACAATAATTTAGGCCTTCAGTATGGCCTTACCCTCAATCAAAGAATCAATGAAGATTATCGCACCTTTTTTCAACATAATGTAGGACTCATTGTTAGATTGATGCCTGACGAAGGAAACCCTTAAAAATTACCGTTTCATTCTTCTTCTCTCTTTTTTTGAAAAAACGGTGTTGCTGGTTTTCATTTTTCGCTTTGTCTCGTTGACATTGCTTGCCGTATCGCAACTTTTAGCCTTGCAATTTTCAAAACTAATAATTATAAAAATAGCTAAAAAAAATAGAATAATATTTTTTGACTTCATGAAGCAACGAAATTAATTAAAAAAGTGTTTGTATATTTGATGAATTGTTATAAAATGAAACGTCTCTCTATTTTCTTGTATGTCTTTCTGTTTTCAATGTTATTGAGGGCCGACCATATGATGGGTAGTGATATTGAATATGTGTGTATTTCGCCTGGAAAATATAAGATTCTAACCAAAATTTACAGACAATGCAAAGGAATACCACTCAACTTTGGAAGTATTTCGGTTTATTGTGGAAGTACTTCCTATACTGTAAATGTTACAAGAAGTTCTATTAGGGATATTACCCCTACCTGTGCGGCCGGTTCTGCTCCCTGCAACCCACAAAATGTAACGTCTAATGAAGGTGTCGAAGAGCATACCTTCGAGTGTATCATAGATTTTAATAGTTCTCCTTTCAATTCTTTTAAGGCCAATAATTGTTGTGAAGTATTCTTTGCTGCTACCCAATGTTGCCGCGATGCTTTAATAACAACGCAGCCTTACGATAATTTTTATACAGAAAGTATGTTGGATATTTGTAATGTCAAAGGGAAGTGTAATAATAGCCCTCAACTTACCACACCGCCAATTTCTTACATCTGTTGTAATCAGCCATTTTCATTTAACAATGGAGTAAGTGATAAGGTGGATGGAGATAGTTTGGCTTATTCACTTGGCGATGCTTTAAAATCCAAGGGTACAAATATTGTTAAAAATGGGTCTTTTACAGGCCAAATTCCAATGACCCCTTTCTGTTTGCCTCCTGGTGTTATTAATTGTAAAGCCCTGCCAAATGCTAAACCACCGCGTGGATTTTATTTTGACAATTCAACCGGAGACATTATTTTTATGCCTGTAGATTGCAAAGAAGCTGGTCCTGTGGTGATTCAAATTGATGAATATAGAAAAGATTCTTTAGGTAAGTGGTTGCATATTGGAACTACCAGGCGTGATATGATGATGATAGTGGTAAAATGTGCGGATAATAATCCACCTCAGATTATCAATACTGTAAATAAGTACTCTGTTTGCGAGGGTAATAAGCTTTGTTTTACCATTAAAACAGTAGATAACCTTGCACCTAATCAAACCAAAGCTGATACAACTTACCTATCTTGGAATTTTGGTATTCCTGGAGCTACCTTTAGAATAGTAGATCCCACTGCCCGAGAAAAGTCAGCCGAGTTTTGTTGGCAAACAAAAATTGGAGATGCCCGCCCTAATTCTTACAGTTTTACGGCCATTGTTAAAGATGATAATTGCCCACGACCAGCCACCACAGCCAAAGGTTTTTTAGTAATTGTAAAACAAAAAGCACAAGCAACACGTAAATACACCATTTTGGATTGTGGCAAACTGAAGTTCAATAGTATTCCTAAGGATACAGTTAATTATAAAGGTGCCTATAATTACGAATGGGTGATAAGAGATAGCACGAATTCTGGGTTGCAGTATTTTAAATCATTGCATAATCTAGATAGTTTTAAATTTAAGCGTGGTGGTAAATACATCATAACACATACCATTAACAATCTTCCTACAGACTGTCCAACGATTTACACCGACACTGTCATCATGCCACCAGTATTAGATGTAGAATTGGCCTTTGGCCGAGATACCTTTGTATGTGCAGGCGATAGCTTGGTAATAAAACCAATCATAGCTTATGGTGTACCTAACTTTAAATTCCATTGGGAAACCCCCTTGGGTACCTTTAAAAGTAAGGATACCTTTAATAGA
>JANXMZ010000059.1 GCA_025354385.1 Bacteroidota bacterium | reverse complement strand
GGTCTAATTTTGATATAATTTGAGAAAACAGATTTACATTTGTCATTGAAAGAAAGGGGGATGTTTTTTGTAGAACCTCAAAGGTAACTCTGAGGATAAAAACTTCCCTTTCTTTTTTTAATCGTTTAGGACGCTATTGATCCCAAACCAAATAAAATTTTATTATTCCATAAAAAATTGACGATTAATTTTTTACAAATCACGAATCATTTTTTTTGCGTATCCATTTTATTTTTCCCATTCATATAAATATTTTTGTTTAAATAATTTATATGGATACTTTATCCCGTAGGGATTAAATATCTGTAAATAATAACAATAAATGCACATGATATCCCTTAGGGATAATACATCTGTATGAAAGAAAAAGAAAATGCCAAAAATATCCCGTAGGGATAATATATCTGTAAATAATAACAATAAATGCATATGATATCCCGTAGGGATAATACATCTGTAAATAATAACAATAATTAAATATCCCGTTAGGGATTATACATCCACCATGCCAAACACATACACCCAAATTTATTTACAATTTGTATTTGCAGTAAAATACAGAGCTAGGGTAATTGAGCCCAGTTGGAAAAACAATTTATATCAATATATAACCGGCATTGTGCAAAATAACGGACATAAAATGTTGGCCATAAATGGCATGCCCGACCATTTGCATATTTTTATAGGCATGATACCCAATCAATCGATTTCAGATTTATTGAAAGATATCAAACGAAGCTCATCTATTTGGATAAATAAAAACAAATTTGTTAAAGGGAAATTCGAATGGCAAGAAGGCTACGGAGCCTTCTCATATGCGAAATCTCAAATTAAAAGGGTCTGTACTTATATTGAAAATCAAGAACAACATCATCATGCAAAATCGTTTATGGAAGAGTACATAGAGTTTCTTCAAAAATTTGAGATTGATTATGATGAAAGATATATCTTTAAGGATTTGATATAGGACCTTTAAGATCATCACCTGCTAACTAGCAAGTTGGTGCTCTTCGATGTTCAATCCCTAAGAGATATGGGTTTGTTTGGATAGTCTGTGTTACCGATATTATATCCCTACGGGTTCATTAATGGGGACAAAGTTGTTTGTCTATAAGGTTCTTCTATGCGACCCTTTCATGGTCCTGGGGCAGGAGTTTACTCAGTTGTTACAAATATATGACCCACTTCGGGGTCAAATACTAGAACAATAAAAAAAACATACCATTTGGTATGTTTTTCCCACTTTGTGTTCTTTGTTCTGCTTTCCCTTTGTGTCCTTTTTTGATTGCATTATTGTTTTTTATTGCATCAAAGCTGCTTCGCGGTGTGGGAAAAAAAAAGATGGTTGACCAAGCACCCCCATCTATTACTTCTTCCGTTTTGCTTTGGCTTTTGGCGGCTCGCTGGCTTTGTTCACATCCTTTTCTATTTGCTTCAATTGGGCTTCGCAAATCGCTATTAAGGTATTGGCTTGTTCTACCTTCTCTGTCAGTTCATTCAGCTCAATACCACCTTGCTCAAGCTGTTTAACGAGCGTTTGGAGTTGTTGAAAGGCTTGGGTATAATTCAATTCAGTTTTCATGTTTAGATTTATTGATAATAGTACTCGTAATAGTTTGCTTGCTAAAAATAGTTTCTATTTCATCCTCCACCATTAGCTCATCCGGATTCGTAATGATTCTATTCTTCTTTTTCACAATGGCAAACCCACGTTGCAAAATGGTTTGCGGACTTGCCAATTTAACAATGCGCCTGGCATAATTCAACTGGTCGCTCGCAGTTTGCAATTGTCTTTGAATGGTTTCAAAGAAATTGGTTTTAAGTTGTATTATTTGATTTTCGAATTCAAAATTATGGTCGATAATCAAGGTGGCTACTTTGGTAGGAGTCTTCTGTTCGCGGGCCATTAAATCGATAATGCTTTGGTTGCGGTCGTGACCAATACCAGTAAAAATAGGGAAGGGGAAGGTGGCCACTGTACGGGCTAACTCATAATCATCAAAGGGTTTAAAATCGGTTTGAGAACCTCCACCACGTACAATGGCTACTAGGTCGAAAGTGATACCCGAAGTTTCAATGGCTTTTAATTGTTGCAGGATTAATTCATGGGCGTTGTCGCCTTGAATGGTCGTTAAAAATTCCTTAACTACAAAAGTATACCCATGTTTATTTTGTAGTAGCTCCTGCAAAAAATCCCGCTGCCCGTCGGAGTTGGGCGCAGTAATTAAGCCAATGGTTTTAATGGCTAGTGGCAATGGCAGGCGGTTGTTATAGGTGCGAAACACCCCATCGAATAATTGTATGGTACTGGGGTTTTCTTTTAAGAGGCGCTCTATTGTCTTTTGCTTTTCCAATTCAACACTGCCAACGGTATGGGCGGCATCTATTTCTAGCACATCGCAATTCAGACCATACACAGGGTGGAAGCGTATCTTTACCCTGCAAATTATTTCGATGCCATTCTTAAACACTTGTTTGGTGAGCCGCTCGAATTTTTCTATTTCACTGTAGGTGTTCGACCAGAAAACAGCTTTTATTTCGGCTGTTTTTTGAGTGCCTTCGTATTCTTCTAAGGTAAGGTAGCACCTCCGATTACCCTCGTATTTTTTAACATTGGTAATCTGGGCTGATACCCAATACGACTCCCCCTCAAATTGGTATTGTATGGTTTCTTGAATAGCTGCTACAAGTTCTGATAGTTTTAGTTTTTGATTCATTGTCATTCTTGTTTTGCAGCTTCTCTAATCATCTTCGCTAAATTTTGCAAATTTTCTGAAATTGGGTATTTGAAAGCGGTGCTCAATATTCGTCCTTTTTTATCGATTAAAACATAGCTTGGAATGCCATTGAACATATAATCGAACATCAATGAATTGGATTGTTTATCATTCGCATGTAATTGTATGCCTTCAGCATTTTTAGTTGTAAGATATTTAATCCATTTTTTCTTATCATCCATGATATTAATGTATAGAAATACAACATTTTTGTCATCCTTAAAAGTGGTCATTAATTGGTGCGAAGCCGGCAATTCTTCCATGCAGGGTCCACACCATGTCGCCCAAAAATCAATGAATACAACCTTACCAATAAAGTCACTCAATGCAACTTGTTTACCACTTGCATCGGTTAAGGTAAAAGTTGGCGCTGACTTGCCCTTTTGTAAATTTTTAATTTGCTCAAAAACGCTGTCAATTGTTGCATTGAATTGAGGATTTGTACATACGGTTTTAAATTCCCTCACGAGTGATTCTACAAAGGATAGGTCTTCCTTAACTTCACCTAAATTATTACGCAAAAATCTTGTTAATTGATAATCGTGTTTGTCGGTGATATAAAGGAATTGCCTGTGCTTAAAATTTTTATGTATTAAAGCTTCATCCAAAGGCAAGCCAACTAAAGAATCGGGCACCGCATAGTTGGAGATAATATCATTTTCATGGATTAGAAAAGAGGTAAGTTCATCCATTTTGGTGACCTTGAACTTGTATATTTGCAAAAAATCAAAGTAGTTATACCGATAGGGTGCTGTTTTCCCAACGATACTTAATACTTTAAATTGACGACTGTATTGCCATTGTGAAAATAAGGTTTTATAGATAGGTTGGTCGTTAATGAACTTTGTAAATTCTGGTGAATATGGAGAGGTGGTTTTGGGTTGTGGGTAAAGGTTCATTTCCATTAAATTATTAACGCATAAACTATCTGAAAATAATAGGAAGGCATCTCTATCTTCATTGGTAATATAAGGCCCATGGTATAATTTATTTTCGGCTAACAAAAGCGCTGCCATGAAATTATTATCAGCAGCTCCCTTGCCTTCATAATGTATGCTCGCATCAAATTTCAAGTAATCGATACTAACTTTTAAATGCTTGTTTTTAACTAAAAAAAGATTGGTGTATTCATCCCCGATTACTAATTGGGTGAATGCAGATTTAGGAATGGCTAATGTGAGTTTAAAAGAACCATTCCTATCTAATTTGATTATTTTTGAAAGTATTTCTTCGTAGTAAATATTGTCTTTATAGCAATTTATTTTTAGAGTACTTTTCGGTGGAGCATTTTTTATTTGTCCCTCGATAATAACTTGTGCTTCAGCAACATTAAAAATGGCTAGAATGCTCGTCAATAATAGTATTTTGAAATTCTTATACATTTAATTATTCAATAAACAAACATAACTCAATTACCCTTGAAAAAGTATATGTTCTATTTTTAATGACCCATTTTTCTACCATAAAAAGTCATTTTAATTATATAGTTTGAATCTGAGATTAGATTATCTTTGTGTCTTGTTGATTATTCAATAGGGTATTAAAATAGTCTCTTCAAAAAAAATAAAGTGTTTAAAATGGAAAATTCAAAAATCTCTCGCCAGTTAATTCTTAAAACAATGGCAATCTTACTTGGTGTCTTTTTATTTGCTTGTGGCAAAAAGCAAGATGCCGCACCCGTTACCCCAGCCACAAAGGATACAACCAAAGTAATTGTTGCCGATACTTTTACGCATTATAATGCAACCATTTCACCAATCATCAATAAATATTGTGTTTCATGCCATGGTCAAGGCTATGCTTATCCATTTCAAACCTACACCCTTCTAAAAGGTGCCGCAGATAATGGTAGTTTAAACGATCGTTTGTTCGTAAAGAAAGACATGCCGCCAAGTGGTTATGCACGGCCATCAAAAACTGAGTTGAATAGTATTAAAAAATGGATCAGTGATGGTTGTAAAGAGTAAGCGTATGCTTTATTTTGAATGACAAAAAGTAAAATGAATTCAAACATTCCTGTTCATTCCTTTAAGGAAATGGGAATCGAAGAAGTGATGGCCAGCATTTTGCATTGGAGCGAACCACCAAAATACAATATGGATGAAATTCATTCCCACGATTTTTATCAATTGCTGGTATATCGCAAGGGTGGGGGGCATCATATTATTGATTATAAAAAAGAAGAAATTAAAAAACAGTCCATTCATTTGGTGGCCAGAGGAAGTGCGCATTTATCGCAACGCAGTCGACTTTCAGATGGATTTACCATTGCTTTTAGTAATTTGTATTTAGCTCAACTTCAGCAATTCGATACGGCTATTAATTATCAAACATTTTACGATCAATCGGCTGTTTTTAATTTCAATGAAAAAGAATTTAAAGAGTTGATTTTTTTATTCGAAGAACTTTTAAGCAATGAACAGAACCGCTCTTATTTTTTGAACATATTGGCCTCCATAATTTCTAAAATAATTTTACTTAATAAAACCGCAATTGCCATTCCAAAATCCGATCCGGTAGTACCCGCTTTTATGGAGTTTTTAAGTCTTCATTTTTTAGATAAGCACATAGTTGATTTATTTCTCGAAAAACAAAGTTTAAGCAAAGTTGTATTTAGTCGTAAACTTAGGCAAGTAGCCAACGCCACAGCCAGTCAATTGATAAAGGAAAAAACACATTTGGAAGCTAAAAAACTCTTGTATATTTCGAGTTTAAGTATTAAAGAAATAGCCTACAAATTGCAATTCGAGGATGAATCTTACTTTGGTAAAACTTTTAAGCAGATGGAAGGGATTAGTCCGAATGAGTTTAGGAAAAAATGTAAGGAGTAATAGATTGTTTTAATCCAGCACAGCCTCTAACATTTGTATTGCATTACTCGGCCTTTCAGCATTTGAATTAATTATATTTCCTTCTTTATCAATTAGCACATAATGAGGAATGCCACTGAAATTATATAATTGCATAAGCAATTGTGTTTGCTTTGCATCTGCAAAAAGATGAATTCCTCGCTTATTTTCCTTTGCTATATATTGTTTCCATTTGTTAAAATCATCGCGCACATTTATAAATAAAAATACCAAGTCATTGATGTTTTTAAAAGTATCCATTAACATGGCTGAACTGGGCATCTCATCCATGCAGGGTCCACACCAAGTGGCCCAAAAATCAATATACACAATCTTGCCCTTGAATGAAGAAAGTGGAACCATATTTCCTTTTCTATCTATCAACGTAAAATTGGGAGCTGCTTTACCAGGTAATAGCATAGTTGCCTTTAAATAGTATCGGTCTATGATGCTGAGTAATGCTGTGTCTTTACAGTTGTTTTTATAATCAGCCATCAGTGAGTCTAATAATTTTAAGTGTAGCACAGAATATGTGAGGGTCATTTTCATCAATTCAGTTAATTGATAATCTAAAATTTTGTCTTTAAAAAGGGATTTGCGCACTGCAAATTTTTTTAAAACCCCAATTTCCTTGTTTCGCGCTTTTGACGATGAATCAAATACTGTCTTATCAATTTTGGAATCGTAAAATTCATATAAAAATTCTTTAATCGCACCTTCATAAGTTCCATTACTCGCGTTTTCTTGATCATTAATATCTAGCACTTTTAAAAAGTTGAAATAATTATCAGGGAGGACTTTGTCTATGTATTGTTTTGATATGGGATCATAAGCAATTTTGAATACACAGCGAGGGTATATAAAGCGATATTGTATGGTAGGTATAATATAATTTTTGAACGCAGTCGAAAATTTATGAGTGTCGAATGTTGCTAAAAGTTTTTGGTTCTCTGTCTCAAGACTGTCCTCAAATGCAGTAAATTGATTTGCATCGTAAAAACGAGGGTGTTTTATTGCGTTTATAGAAAAATTGGCCAGATTATCGGCTGCCAAATAGTTGTTGTCTATTGCGCCTGTGCCTTCAAAATACAAACTTGAATCCAATCTATTGTAATCTCCTAATAATTTTAATTGAGAGTTTTTTCCCAGAAATAAATAGACCATTCTGTCGCCAATTTTTAATCTAAAAGGTTCAGCCTGTTCGATGTTAAAAGTTAAATTAAACTGACCATGCTTATTAGAATAGCTCTCACAATCGTAAATTTTAATGATTTCAAAAGAGTTATTGTAGTGATAGAGTTTAACTTCAGTTGAATCGGGTAAATTTATGAGACGAGCAGAAATATTTACTTGCCCAGATAAGCTATAGATTACAAGGTTGCAAAAGGTGAATATTGCGCACTTAATCATTGAGTAATCTATTTTGTATCAATAATCATCGGGCTATTGCCTTTACCCATGATAATAACCTTGGCATTGGCAGATTTTGCTAATTCCAAATTCGCTTTGATACTCTCGTATTGTAATTGCTTATCGCTTAACCCTGTCGAAATAATGCGCTGATAATCTGCAATACCTTGGGCCTCCACACGCTTGCGCTCAGCCTCTTGCTTTTCTTTTTGCAGCACAAATTGCATCTTTTGTGCATCTTGCTCTGCATTTATTTTAGATTCAATACTCGCTTTTACAGAAGCTGGCAAGGTGATATTGCGCACCAATAATTGTTCTAAAATTAACCCTCTGCTTTTAAAATCTTTTTCGATACTATTGAATATGCGCCATTGAAAAGTATCTCGCTTGCTGCTGTATAAGGCAACTGCATCGTAATACACGGCATTGTCTCTTATTTTGGTTCGCGTTAGTGGGCGCACAATTTTATCGTTGTAATCCAAACCTGTTTCTTTGAGCAAGCGAGGTGCTTCCGAAGGTACAACACGGTATAAAACTGTCAGGTCGATGGTTACTTCTAATCCATCTGCTGTCAACACTCGTATGGCATCATCGCCCACCTTATCTCCCTCATCATGAATGCCACTCATGGTGTAATTTTGTGTTTTAATATCAATGGTTTTTACCTCCACTAAGGGGTTGATAAAGTGCAAGCCACTGCCCATTACATCATCCTCAATTTTTCCAAACAGAGATTTTACACCCACATGTCCAGCATCTATTTGTTTGAAACAGGCATTCAAAACACCTATTGCGATGATAAATATGCCTGCTATTTTGATGGCACCCTTAAATCGGGTAAAGGGACTGTTGTTGCGGATAGCGTAATTAGCGGCTGCAAAAATGATAAGACCAAGTAGGATTAAAAGCATAATAATTTATTTTAGATGGATGATTTTTTTATGTGCTATTTTAGCGTGAAACACATTCAAAAGTAAAGAAATTTAAGAATGATTGAATGCTATTAGGACGAAATACATAATTTAACGATAATATTTTAGTGTTGTATACTTTTCAGATTCAGTAATCCTGCCATGTGCTCGAATACCTTAATATTTTCCATTGTACCTCCAAAATTTTCAGCACCTGGCCCATAAGCATATATTGGAACCATTACTCCTGTGTGATGACCAGTTGTATAGGCAGGTTTTATGGTATGGGTTTTTAAAGAACCTTCATTCAAGGCCAAGCCACCCGTTTCATGGTCGGCTGTTACAAGCACTAAAGTATTGCCATCTTTTTTGGCAAACTCATACGCAACTCTTACTGCCTTATCAAAGTCTAAGGTTTCTTGAACTGTATATTCAAAATCATTGTTGTGCCCACCCCAGTCAATTTGCGAACCTTCCACCATTAAGAAAAAACCTTTCTTATTCTTGTTCAATGTGCGAATGGCAGTTTGTGTTGCCTTTACTAAAAAATCTGCACGACCATCTTTCCATTTCGGAAGATGAATACTGTCGTTATAAAAGTAAAAATATTGAGGGTATACCGCATTCCAATCAATATCATTTCCTGTGGCAACATGGTATCCTAATTGTTTTAGTTTTTCTAAATTAAAATAAGGCTTACCTCCTCCAATCACAACATCTATATTTTGATTATAAATATCATTCGCAATATCGGCATCCAAGCTTCTGCTTTTTTGATGGGCAAAAAAAGAGGCAGGGGTGGCGTGGGTAATACTACAAGTGGCTATTAATCCAGTTGAGAGCTCTTGTGCTTTGGCCATTTCCAAAATGGTTCTAACCGGCAAAGAATCCATGCCAACGCCTATGGCACCGTTATAAGTATGTACCCCGCTGCTATAGGCAGTGGCACCTGCAGCACTGTCGGTAATATAATCATCGCCCGATGAAGTTTTGATTAAGCCAATGATGGTAAATAAATCAAGACATAGGCCACCAGCAGCGTAATGCGAAGCAGCAGAAATTTGAGCCAGTCCCATGCCGTCTCCAATTAATAAAATAATGTTGAGGGGGTGTTTTAGTTTTTTATGAACAGCCTTCACACCGCCATTGCAATTCATGCAAAGCATACTGATGGCAATGAGCAGACAGAGTGGTTGCTTTAAAAATTTCATGCCGCAATATGCTATTTTTTTGGGTGACTTAAAATTGTTTTTTTCATTACAAAGTAAGTATTAAAATACCCGTTAATAAATAGGTTTTAGTACTGCTCAGATTGTCAATTGTTTTCAATAGTTTTGTATTCTACGAAGTATAGGGAATGATTTTTTTTTGCAAGCGATATTATGTTATTTTGATGTGCTTCATCGGCTCAGTTCACGCACAAAATTATACCCTCGTATTTACAGAAAATCCACTCGGTTTTAAGTTTAACAAAGAATCTGATAGTTTGCAACATACCCGCACCATGCTGGATTTTACGAACTATTATAAAGCAAGAGGTTATGCCGCTGTAAACATAGATAGCATTACTTGGAGGAGCAAGGAGGTCAACGTGTTCACCTATATAGGTAAAAGATACCTTATCAAAAGTTTTTATGCAGATCATCAAAATATTAAATTGGGACCATTGCTAAGTATCAATCAGAAATACACTAACTCGGTGGTGGATACCAATGCATTTGCAAATTATGCCAATACTGTTTTGAATTTTTATGAAAACAATGGATATCCTTTCTGCCAGATACAAACAGATTCTATCAGTGTATCTGAATCTAAACTGGGGGTTTATTTATCGGTTGATAAAGGTAACATGTTTTTGTTCGATAGCATGCACATTGATGGGGATGCTGTCGTGAAGCGAAATTTTTTAAGTGCCTATTTGGGTATGAAAGTAGGTAAGCCATACAGTGAAACAGTTTATAGAAAGGCTTATGATAAATTGAACCAATTACCTTTTTTACTTTCCGATAAAATTCCTCAAATGGTTTTCATCAATGGGGGTAAAGCAAAACCTTATATGTATCTGAAAAAGAAAAAATCAGATCAAGTGAATGGTATTATAGGATTGGCGCCCAGTGCTACAACTTCTACCGCTGCGCAAAGGGTTGTTTTTACGGGCGAGTTTTTATTGCGCTTAAACAATTTATTGAAAAGTGGAAAGATGCTGATGATTAACTGGAAGAGTTTTAAAGCGCGAAGTCAGGAATTAAAAACTGCCTTTAACTTTCCGTATATCTTGGGCAAACCAATAGGGGCCGATATTGCTTTTGATTTTTTGAAATACGATACCTTGTATTCTAATCTCAATAGGCAAATAGGCATTCAATATTATACCTCGGGGATTAATGGGTTCAAAGTTTTTTACAATGTTAGCAGCACAAATTTAATCAGCGTAGATACATTTCAAATTAGAACTGCTAAACAGTTGCCTGCCATCAATTCAATACAAACATCTCAATATGGTTTATCTGCTTCGTTTAATTTATTAGATTACAGATTCAATCCCCGCAGGGGTTGGATGATAGAAAGTGCCGTATCGGCAGGTACTAAACAAATTTTAATTGATAATAGAATAACGGAAGTTAAATTCGGAACAGCACGTTATAATCTTTATGATTCTACTAATTTAAAAAACAATCAATACCGATTAAAATTAAAACTGGATAAATATTTTCCAGTAGGTGTGAAGAGCACTATTAAGGCAGGTTTGGGAATTGAGCAGATCATTGCACCCACCATTTATTTTAATGAAGTAATGCGCGAAGGGGGCATTAATTCGCTTAAAGGTTTCAATGAACAAAGTATTTTCGCCACTAATTTTAACATGCTCGAGTTGGAATACCGATACTTGTTAGGGGCTAATTCATATGTTAAAGCTTTTTGGAATGGGGCTTATTACGAAGATAAAACAACAGGAAAAAAGGCCACCTACGACACACCTTGGGGCTTTGGAATTGGCGGCAACATTGAAACTCGCGCAGGAATTTTAAGTATTTTATATGCGCTTGGCAAAGAAAAGCAAAATAATTTCGACCTTCGTGCAGGAAAAATACATTTTGGAATAAGCAGTTATTTTTAAAAAATACATCATATCGACCCTCTTGCTTTGCATGCTGGCGGCTCCTAGTAAGGCACAATTGGATAGTTCTCAAACATTACTAAGCATAGAGGAAATGCAAACTGTACCCGACAGTTTACTTAGTGGCATAGACTATTATTACAAGTTGCGCAAAAATCAACAAGAGAATATGTTGATGAATGATTTAAGTCAATTAGCGTTAACTATCAATTCGGATACATTATCCTATATGGATACAATTCGTAAGGATACACTGGTACCCCAAAAATTTATTGCTTACGATTTGAACATCTACCGAAATTCAAAAGCCAATATTCGAAAGTCTTTGCAAGCA
This sequence comes from Bacteroidota bacterium, assembly GCA_025354385.1. Lineage (GTDB taxonomy): Bacteria > Bacteroidota > Bacteroidia > NS11-12g > UBA955 > JABMMZ01. The sequence continues at coordinate 159,343 of JANXMZ010000059.1, read as the reverse complement.
TCCAACAATCCTCCTAGGCGACCCTATTTAAATAATTGGTTTGTTTTGGCTTGGTGTTTTTTCATTTTAATACTCTTTATAATTTTCAAGTATACCTATCCTTTACAATATTATCTCATCAATAGGGCATGGTATAGCAGCTTAAGTTTTAGGGAATTTTACGATACCCAAACAGATATTTTTAAAGGCAGTAAGTTTTTTGCATGGTTTATGATTAGTCAGGTATTTTCACTTGGTATTTTTGTATTGATAAGAGTCAATTTTAAAACAATTTATTATGATAATTGGTTGCTTGCATTAATCGTTTCGGCCGTTGTTATCGCTATTTTTATTTTGAATCAGTGGCTCAAATTTATATTCGCCTATGCTTTCCAACAAATGAGTTTAAGTAAGGATTATGCCATTATTTTTCGTATCAACGCGTTTTTGGTAACGATACTTCTTTTACCACTCATTTTGTTCATTTATTTTACAAATATTCCTGAGTATCAGCAGGCTGTTGGCCTTATTCTATTGGTTTCTTTGCTCATTATTTATGGCTTGAGTTTAATAAAGTTCTCTTTTTCAGGACTATTTGCGGAAACACAATCAAGTTTATTTTTAATTTTGTATCTTTGTGCCTTCGAAGTACTACCTATATTAGTTTTAATTAAATCAATTAATAGTTTTTTGTTTTAAATGGAGAAAGAGGCAAAAGTAAAAACGATACTTGTATCGCAAAACAAACCCGAGAGTGGCAAATCAATATTTGATGATATTGCTGCTAAGCTAAAACTTAAAGTCGACTATAGGTCATTTATACAGGTAGATCCTATTCCTGGTAAAGATTTGCGAAGAAAGAAATTGAATATTCTCTCTCACACAGCCATCATATTTAATGCAAAGAATGCAGTTGACCATTTTTTTAGAGTGGTTGAAGAGTTGCGAATTGATTTGCCAATAGATATGAAGTATTTTTGTATGAACGAAGGCATCGGACTTTACATTCAAAAATACACGGTTATGCGCAAGCGCAAAGTGTTCTTTCCAAAAACCAATCTAGAAGCAGATTTTTTTAATCTGATATTGAATCACAAAACAGAGAAATTTCTTTTCCCTTGTTCTGATATTAGAAAGTCAAATATTCCCGATTTCTTTGCTAAAAATAAACTACTGTTTGTAGAAAGTATAATGTACAAAACTGTTTCAGCAGATTTAAGTGATTTGGAAAATGTTTTTTATGATATCATTGTTTTCTTTAGCCCTGCGGATATCAAATCTCTTTACGAAAACTTCCCTGATTTTAAGCAGAATCAAACAAGATTGGCAGCTTTTGGTGAAAGTACCCACAGAGCCATTGCTGAAAAAGGCTTGGTATGTAACATTCCAGCACCAACAAAAGAATTTCCATCAATCGTATCGGCTTTAGATTCATACATCAAAAAGGCTAACTCTTAGTTCAAACTTTAATAGAATCTTTATTACAAATCAATAGTTTTCACAAAAGTGGAGTGAAAATTTAGCATACAATTTTTTGACTCTGTTTTTAAAACCGAGGTTTGTTTTTTACAATAAATTCAGAATTAAATCTGGAAAAACAGATAGTAATATCATGGCGGATGAGCAAATTATTAAAAGAAATTTTTGTAAGCCATTAATTTCAATTTTTGCGTCTGCATTTTCATGGTCGCCAAACATGGCAATGATTATTTTAAAATAATAATAAACACCAATTAGTGAAGCGATGATGGCAATAACAACTAACCATAAAAATCCATTACTTACGGCTATTGTAAATACAAAATATTTGGCCATAAAACCTGCAAGTGGAGGAATTCCTGCCATAGAAAGCAAAGCGAGGGTCATGGTGCCAGCCATTAATGGATTGCGTTTTACTAGGCCTTTAAATATATTAATTTCTTCGTTTTCGTTATTGGCTTTGCTTACAGCCCCAAAAATGGCAAATGCTGCAATGCTGGAGATGCTATAAACAAGGGTATAATATAAAAGTACATTAGCGGTATTACTTCTTACAGTTAAAATGGTCACCATCATAAAACCAGCATGAGAAATGCTGGAATAAGCCAGCATCCTTTTTGCATTGGTTTGCACAGCAGCGGTTATATTAGAAATAATTAAAGTAAGGGCAGATAGTATTCCAAAGATAAAAATATACTCTTTGCTCATGAGCATAAAGGTTGAATGGAACAATCTGTAAAAAGCTGCGAAGGCAACTGTTTTAACAACAGTAGCCATTAACGCTGTAATATTGGTAGGTGCTCCTTGATAAACATCGGGTGCCCAAAAATGAAAAGGTGCCACGGAAGCTTTAAAGGCCATGGCAGCCAGCATTAATAACATACCCGTAAATAATAATGGTGTTACTTCCTGATGAGTAGAAATAAAGTTTGAAATAGTTGCAGTGTCAAAACTACCTGTGCTGCCATATACCAATGTGATACCAAACAGTAAAAAGGCTGATGCGAAGGAACCTAAAAGAAAATATTTGAAAGCCGCTTCATTGGATTTTATTTTGGTTTTGTTGCTACCAACCAACACAAATAATGGAATAGATAATATTTCTATTCCTAAAAATAACATCACCATGTTACTGAAAGAAACTAGTAACAGACAGCCAGTGAGCATGAATAAAACCAATGCAAAGTGATCGGAGAAATTGTTATCATCTGTAAAATAATCTGCAGATGAAATAAACCAAATAATTGTGATGATGGAAAATACAATGTTGAATGCCAATGCATAATTATCCATCAATAGCATGTTATAAATTGTTTCGTTGCTGCCCCAATCGCTGATGCAAAATCCAATATTGCCTAGTAAACCTAGGATAACAACCGGCATGAAAATTTTTCTCAGATTAAGCAGACCTGCGGCCAATGCCAATACACCAAGTCCCGATATTAATAATAGTTCTTTCATTTAATGCCTTCTAATAATGTTTTAACGGAGTTCTCTGTTATTTCTAAAATTGGTTTTGGATAAATACCCAAACCGATAATCAAAATAACAATAATGGTTAAGGAGGTTTTCTCTTGACGCGTTAGTTTTGGTAAGTGCAGTAGTGAATGAGAAGTTTCTCCCAGCATCATGATCTGGAAAGAACGGAACATGTATACAACACCTAAAATAATACTTAAACCAGCTATTGAACCCGCAATAGGATTGCTGGTAAATAAACCCAATATCAATAAAAATTCACCCACAAATCCGGTGGTGAATGGCAGCGCAACAACACTTAAAATAACGATGAAGAACATGAAGGCAAAACTGGAGTCGATGGCGCGTATACCACCCAGTTTTTTCATTTCGGAAGTGTGGGTTCTGGTATAGATAATATCATAAACAATGAATAGGCCAACGGTATTAATACCATGACTTAACATCTCTATTAAACTGCCTTGTAAACTTTGTACGTTGGAAGAAAATATTCCTGCAGATATGAGTCCGATGTGCGCAATGGAAGCATATGCAATTAGGTATTTAAAATCTTTCTGAACAATGGAAATACACGAAGCATAAATAATGCTGGCAACGGATAAACAAATGCCTATTTGTCCATATTCAACAATACCCTGAGGTACCATTGGTAACACCCAACGTATCATGCCATAGGTGGCCATTTTAGCCATAATACCTGATAGCATCATAACACCTGGAGTGGGTGCGGTATAATAAGTTTTGGGCTGCCAACTATGGAAAGGAATAATGGGCATTTTAACGGCAAAAGCTAAGAAGAAAGCCGCCAACACAAAACCTTGTTCCGAAACAGATAAGTTTCTGCCTGCAGCATACAATGCTTGGATATCAAAACTTCTGTCACCTTCGGGTATTTGAAGATATACATAGATTAAGGCCAGTAACATGAACAAGCTACCAAACAAAGTGTAAATGAAAAATTTGAATGTTATTTTTTGTCTGTTATCGCCACCCCAAACCAGAATAATAAAGTAAATTGGAATCAGAGCCAATTCCCAGGTAATGTAAAACAAGAAGCCATCTGTTGCTGTAAAAACACCAATCATGGCGCTTAACATCATCATCATTAATGCATATAAAATATGCGGATTGTTATAATTTTTATTGAAAGAAGAATAAACGATAATGGGCATTAAAATATTAGAAAGCAACAACAATAACATGCTGATACCATCTATTGCAAAGCTGAATGAAATTCCCAAGCTAGTAATCCAATTGTAATGCACAATGAATAAACTTGGGTTGGCCCCTTGTTGTAATAATACCATGGCAGCAATGGTAATTACAAGTTCAATTAAAGCACTCCCTAAAGCAATAGCCCTGCTAAATTTTGGTCCTGCAACCATCAAGGCAAGTGCTGTAATAAGAGGTATTAGAAGTAGTAATATTGTCAGCATGAATTCTTAGAATAAAAAGATTAAAAACATTAAAATAATAGCAGAAACAATAGCAAGAACGTAAAAGCCAATATTGCCAGTTTGAATCAATCGCAATGATTGACCTGCGTTAACGGTTAGTTTACCAATGCCATTTACAATGCCATCTATAAATTTATGATCCACTTTATTTTGAAGGAAAGCAGAGAATTTGTCAAGTGGAATGGTTACAAATCTGGTGTAAATTTCATCTACAAAAAATTTGTTGTAAACTATTTTTTTGCCAGTAGATAATTGATCGTGCTCACCTGCAGGAAGTGTTTGTTTGATAATATAAACATTGCGAGCAATAAAAATAATAATTACAATGATTAAGGTAGTAATTCCCATGAGTGTTAATTCGGTACCAAGCGTCATTTCGGAGGCCGATTCACCTAATACGGGACTTAAAAAATGATCGAACCAATTATGAACGCCAATGGCTTCGCCTAATTGATGAGGGAAACCAACGAAACCAGCAATAGTCGCAAAAACAGCCAATACAATTAATGGAATGGTCATGGTTTTTGGCGACTCATGTAAATGGTGTTCTTGTTCATGGGTGCCACGGAAATTACCATGAAAAGTAAGGAAGAATAAACGGAACATGTAGAAGGCAGTCATGATTGAAACCAGCATTCCCAATATAAAAAGGAATTGATTGTGTTCAAATACTTCGGCTAAAATTAAATCCTTACTGAAAAAACCTGCTAAAGGCGGAATACCAGAGATGGCCAAAGTTCCAATTAAAAAAGTCATATAGGTTAAAGGCATGTGTTTTTTCAAACCACCCATTTTACGTATATCTTGCTCGCCACCCATGGCGTGAATAACACTACCTGAACCAAGGAATAGCAAGGCTTTGAAGAAAGCATGTGTCACCACATGGAATACCGCGGCAGTGTAGGCTCCAACACCAAGTGCAAGAAACATTAATCCTAATTGACTTACAGTAGAGTAGGCCAATACTTTTTTAATATCATTTTGGAACAAACCTATGGATGCACCAAGTAAGGCAGTTGCGGTACCTATTATGGCGACAAACTCCATGGTTTCTGGTGTCATTGAAAATAAAATATTAGTTCGGGCCACCATGTAAATACCTGCAGTTACCATGGTAGCTGCGTGTATTAAAGCAGATACAGGTGTTGGTCCTGCCATGGCATCTGGTAGCCAAGTATACAAAGGAATTTGAGCACTTTTTCCCATGGCACCAATGAATAAACAAACTGTAATTAGTATTAAAGTAGATTGATCTATGGCCAGACCTTCTATATAACCTGGTGTAAAAAGCTGAGTGTAATCCAATGTTTGAAAGTTTACAAAGATTAAACACATGGCAATTAAAAAGCCGAGGTCGCCAATCCTGTTCATAACAAATGCTTTCTTAGCGGCATCATTATTCTTAGTTTCTTTATACCAGAAACCAATAAGCATGTAAGAACAAAATCCTACCCCTTCCCAACCGATGAACATCACTAAAAAATTATTGCCTAAAACCAAAATAAGCATGAAGAAGATAAATAAATTAAGATAAGCAAAAAATCTTCTGAATCCATCATCGTCTTTCATGTAACCAACAGAGAAAATATGAATGAGGAAACCCACACCTGTAATGACTAATAAGAAAATAGAAGAGAGTGGATCAGCTAGGAATGAGAAGCTAGCCTTAAAAGAACCAGCTGTTATCCAATCAAAAATATGCACTTCTACAGGGTGGTGATAGCTAGATTGGGAGAAAAATATAAGCAATGAATCTACAAAACTTAAAAGCACGCCTGTGCAGGCGAATATGGCAGCATGTTTTTTAGTAAGGCGCCTGTTCAGTAAACCAATAATGGCAAAACTCAAAAGCGGAAATAGGGTAATTAATTTTACAAGTTGTTCCATTTTTATATTGTCTTTTGTACTCCTTTAATTATAAAATTTATTACCATTTCAATTGATTTAAAACTTCGGTATCCGAAGTGTTTGCGTTTCTATATACCATTATTAAAATAGCCAAGCCAACAGCTACTTCGGCAGCGGCAACGGCCATAATAAAAAATACAAATACTTGTCCGTTACTGTCTCCAAGATATCTTGAAAAAGCAACCATCAATAAATTAACAGCATTAAGCATTAATTCAATGCACATAAACATGATGATGGCATTTCTTCTGATCATAACACCCAATGCTCCAATGCAAAATAGTGCAGTGCTCAAGAAAATATAATAGTTCAACGGTATGCCTTTAATTATTTCCATTTTTAATGTAGATCTTTTTTTGATAAATAAACTGCTCCAACCATTGCGGCTAAGAAGAGGATAGAAGACACTTCAAATGGTAACAGAAATTCTTTGAAGAGTACTTTTCCTAAACTTTCTACTGAACCAATTGATGCATCAGCAGAGGCAATGACTTTCACTTCTGCACCTTTGAAAGCCGCAACCAAAGTCAACATTAATAAACCTGCAGCTACCACGGCAACAAATTTGATGATGGGTTTTTTATGCGGCTCGGTTTCTTTGTTTAAATTCAGCATCATGATAACATATAAGAACAAAACCATGATTGCTCCTGCATAAACAATGATATGAACTGCGGCTAAAAATTGAGCACTTAGCAGCAAATAATGACCGGCAATTGCAAAAAATGTGATAATCAAATACAGCACACTGTGCACTGGGTTTTTTGCGAATACTACCATCAAAGCACTCATGATTGCCATGAATGAAAGAAACCAGAATATAATTAGAGTAATGCTCATGAATTGAATTGCGAATTACGGTCTTTTGTTAGTTTGTTAAAATTAATAATATCCACGTTTTGAATCAGTTCTAGTGCTTGTTAAAGGTCTTGGTAACTTTGTCTAAAACCGTTAAGTTGTGTTTATGCTTTTTATCTTTTTTGAATTCAAGAACAGCAGGTGTTTGTCTTTTAGTTACATCTACTGGATGTTCTTTTGTTTCAACCAATTTATCTTTGCCAAAAATAAATTCATGACGTTCAAATGTACTAGGAACAATTCTATCGGTTAAGAAAATAGCTTCTTTAGGGCAGGCCTCTTCGCATAAGCCACAAAAAATGCAACGCAACATATTGATCTCATAGGTAGATGCATATTTTTCTTCTCTATATAAATGTTCTTCTCCTTTTTTACGTTCCGCGGCTACCATTGTAATAGCTTCTGCAGGACAGGCAACAGCGCATAAACCGCATGCCGTGCATCTTTCGGCACCAGCTTCATCTATTTTCAATACATGTTGCCCTCGGTATACAGGAGCAAAAGGGCGGGTTTGTTCTGGATAACGCACCGTGGCCTTTTTCATAAAAATATGTTTAAAGGTTATAATCATGCCTGAGAAAATAGCCGGTATATAGGCTTTCTCCATCCATGTCATTTCTCTTTTTACGACTTGTTTGCTTTTATTAGTTAGCATTTTTTTGTTATTAATTTTTGGGTTAACCTTGCCAACTGTCTATTGCCAATTGCCAACTGCTAACGGCTTACTTTCCCTAAATTTTCCCCATCCCCCACATTACCAAACCAGTTATAAATATATTAGCTAAGGCCAGTGGCAATAAAACCTTCCAACCCAAATTCATCAATTGATCATAACGGAACCTTGGAATGGTCCATCTTACCCACATAAAAAAGAATATAAAGAAGAATACTTTTCCAAACATTACCACCACTTGAATAATGCTCAATGCATTTTCCGTTAGTCCTAATAAATTTTGTAATTCATGTTGGAAAGGAAAATTGTATCCACCAAAATAAAAACATACAATTACTGCTGAAGAGATAAACATATTGATATATTCAGCAAATAAATAAAATCCCAATTTCATTGAAGAATATTCTGTATGGTAACCACCAATTAATTCAGTTTCGCACTCTGGTAAATCAAAAGGTGCACGATTGGTTTCGGCAAATGCACAAACAATAAAAATTAAAAAACCAAGCGGTTGAATGACGATGTTAGCGAGTCCTTCATCTTGTTGAACTACAATTTCATTTAAGCTCAAAGTGCCAGTAGTCATTACCAATGCAATAATGGCTAAACCCATTGCAATTTCATAACTTATCATTTGAGATGAAGCGCGAATAGCTCCAATCAAGGAAAATTTATTGTTAGAAGCCCAGCCACCAATCATAATACCATAAACACCCATAGAAACTACACCAAACAAATATAAAATACCAATGTTTAAATCGGCTACTTGCAGGGTAAATTTCTGAGCACCTAAAGTAATTGGGCCTCCCCAAGGTATTACAACACCAGTCATACAAGCTGTTAACATGGCAATGCACGGCCCCGCTATGAATAGCCATTTATTAGAAACAGAAGGAATAATTTCTTCCTTCATAAACATTTTTACAGCATCGGCCAATGGTTGTAATAAACCAAATGGTCCTGCACGGTTTGGGCCAACACGGTCTTGCATAACCGCTGCAACCTTGCGCTCTGCATAAGTTGAATAAGTAGCTATTAATAATGTAATAGCAAAAACAACGATGGCGATTATGGCTTTTATAAGTAGTGGTTCCATTTTTTATTTTTAGAAATTGTATTGAATGGATTTAATGAATATTATTTGGATCTAATGCGCCTGTCCCTAAAGTTACTTTATCTCCATGTGGTTTGCTACCCATCATTTTAATAGTATCTGCTTTAATATTTCTTAAAGTCGTTTCATAATGATTGGCAGAAATAACCGAATGGCGGTCAATTTTACTCGGGCCTTCAATGGTCCAATCATTGATATGTTTTTTATCAAAACGGCATTCGTTACAAATCCAAGCGGTGCTTCCATCTGCAGTATCTTCCACTTCACCCCATTTGTCTTTGCGGGCTGTAACTCTTAAAACCTCTTCACCTTGATTCCACAATCTTACTTTACCACAACATTTTGCGCAATCTCTATGAGCATCTACTGGTTTGGTATACCATACGCGGCTCTTAAAACGAAAGGTTCTATCGGTTAAAGCACCTACAGGACAGACATCAATCACGTTGCCTGAAAAATCATTGTCGATTGCTTTCTCAATATATGTAGAAATTTCTGCGGCTTCTCCTCTGTTTACCACACCATGGCAACGACCATCTGTAATCTGGTCGGCCACTTTTACACAACGGTAGCAAAGTATGCAACGGTTCATGTGCAATTTAATATTTTCTCCAATATCTATTGGTTCAAATTCCCTTCTCGGAAATTCAAAACGGGTTTCTTCCTTGCCATGCTCATATCCCAAATCCTGCAAATGACACTCACCTGCTTGATCGCAAACAGGACAATCCAGAGGATGGTTAATTAAAAGCATTTCAACAACACCAGCCCTTGCCTCCAAATTTTCAGGGGATGTAATATTTCGCACCACCATACCATCCATTACGGTTGTTCTGCAACTAGCAACTGGCTTAGGCATAGGACGTGGGTCTTTGGCCGAACCTTGTTCTACTTTAACAATACAAGTGCGGCAATATCCACCGCTTGTTTTTAACTTGCTATAATAGCACATGGCTGGAGGAACAATGTCTCCACCTATCATTCTTGCTGCTTCAAGAATTGTGGTTCCTTCTGGCACCTCTACTGGAATATCATCAATTGTAACTAATGGCATTTTATATATTGGTTTTTAATTCTGAAGTCTGTAATAATGTTTAATATCTTTAATGCTCTCTGGGTTGGTAACATAGTCTTCAAATTCACTTCTGAAATGTCTGATAGCAGCAGCCACAGGCCATGCAGCCGCTTCTCCCAATGGACATATTGTTTTTCCTTCAATTTTGCTTTGTATATCCCACAATAAATCGATGTCTTTTAAGGTACCATGACCTTCTAATATTTTGTGTAATATTTTTTCCATCCAACCAGTGCCTTCTCTGCAAGGACTGCATTGTCCGCAGCTTTCATGGTGATAGAAACGCGCAAATGTGTATAGATTTTTAACGATACTGGTGTCTTCATCCATTACAATAAAACCACCAGAGCCTAGCATAGTGCCAGTGGCAAAACCACCATCACCAAGACTTTCATAACTCATTAAACGGGGTTCGCCATTCGCAGTTTTTAAAATTAATTCCGTTGGTAAAATTGGTACAGAAGATCCTCCAGCAACAACAGCTTTTAATTTTCTGCCTCCGCGAATACCACCACAATATTGTGCTGAATAAATAAATTCTTCAACTGGCACACCTAATTCTATTTCATAAACACCTGGATTATTAATATGACCAGAGGCCGAAATTAATTTGGTGCCAGTACTTTTACCCACACCAATTTTGGCGTATTCCTCGCCACCCATTTCTATTATTGGAACTATTGCAGCTATTGTTTCTACATTGTTTACCACTGTTGGGCAACCGTATAAACCGGCTACTGCTGGGAATGGAGGTTTAATTCTAGGGTTACCTCTTTTACCTTCCAAACTTTCCAATAATGCTGTTTCTTCTCCGCAGATATAAGCACCTGCACCAACTTGTACGTAACAGTCGTGATTGAAACCTGAACCTAAGATATTTTTGCCTAACAATCCGGCAGCATAAGCCTCTTCTATGGCTTGTTCTAAAATTCGCGCAACATAAAAATACTCCCCTCTGATATAAATATATGAAGTATTGGCCCCCAATGCAAAGCTGGAAAGTATCATGCCTTCCACCAATAAATGAGGAATGCGTTCCATTAAATAACGGTCTTTAAAAGTACCCGGTTCACTCTCATCTGCATTACAAACAAGGTATCTTGGCACGCCTTCTGGACGAGCCAAAAAACTCCATTTTAAACCTGTGGGAAAACCTGCACCTCCACGACCTCTTAAGCCAGATTTTTTAACTTCCTCAAGTACATTTTCAGGACTTGTATTTTTTAATGTTTTTTCAAGAACCGAATATCCGCCATGCTCTCTGTAAACAGATAATTTATTGATATAAGGAACATGGTCGTTTTTTAAAAGTAATTTTTTGCTCATGTGCGTTTAGCAGTATCTGCTTTGTTTATCCTCAGTTTTAAATTTTTCAAGCAATTCGTCAACTTTATCTATGGTTAAGTTCTCGTGATAATCTGCACCAACTTGCATCATTGGAGCAGTGCCACAACTTCCTAAACATTCAACTGCTTTTAAGGAGAACCTACCATCTTTACTCGTTTCACCAACTTTAATATCCAGTTTTTTCTCAATGTGATCTATGATGTCTTCTGCCCCACATAACCAACAACTGCTAGTTCGACAAACTTCAATTAAACATTTGCCTACTGGTTGAAGATTAAACATGCTGTAAAAAGAGGCAACCTCATAAACTTCAATCGGCTGAATTTTTAAGATAGATGCAACATAATCCATTACCGGGGCGCTCAACCATCCACCAAATTCTGCTTGTGCAATATGTAACACTGGTATGAGGGCCGACTTGTGTTTGCCTTCGGGATACCTTAGCATCATTTTTTGAACCAATTCCAAAGTTTCTTTGCTAAATGCTATTTGTTCACTTGTTATCATTACTTTTAATATTATTAAGCGTCTAATTCGCCTGCTATTACATTTAAACTACTCATTGTTAAAATGGCATCACTTAACAATCCACCTGTTATCATTTCGGGGTAAGCTTGGTAATAAATAAAACAAGGTCTTCTGAAATGTAACCTAAAAGGTGAACGATTGCCATCGCTGATTAAATAAAAACCTAATTCACCGTTACCACCTTCAACACTGTGATAAACTTCTCCTTTTGGAACATCCATTTCACCCATCACAATTTTGAAATGGTAAATAAGGGCCTCCATTTTAGAGTATACGTCTTCTTTCAAAGGCAAATAAAATTCTGGCACCTCTGCATGGAATTCACCTTTTGGCATTTTATCCAATGCCTGTCTGATAATCTTCATGCTTTCCCACATCTCTTCAATGCGCACCATAAAACGATCGTATGTATCACCATTTGCGCCAATTGGAATATTGAAATCAAAATCTTGATAGCTGCTATAAGGGTTGGCAACTCTTACATCATAATCAACGCCAGCTGCCCTTAAATTAGGACCAGTAAATCCGTAAGACAATGCTTTTTCAGCCGTAATCGGGCCGCAATCAATGGTTCTGTCCATGAAGATTCTATTGCGCTCAATTAATTTTTGAAATTCTTTCAGGAACTTTGGAAACTCAATCATAAAGGCATCTAACTTGGCCCAAGCAACTTCAGAAAAATCTCTTTCCATGCCGCCAATTCTTCCAATATTGGTTGTTAAACGCGCACCACATACCTCTTCAAATATTTCGTAAATTTTTTCGCGCATTTGAAAGAAATATAAAAAGCCGGTGGTAGCACCAGTGTCTTGCCCAATGATGGTAGTGCAAATAACATGGTCGGCAATACGAGAAAGTTCCATGATAATAACGCGCAAATAATCTGCCCGTTTTGGTACTTGGCAACCAATTAGCTTTTCAACTGTCATGTGCCATCCCATATTATTAATAGGAGAAGAGCAATAGTTTAAACGATCTGTTAAAGGTGTAATTTGGTTATAAGGTCTGTGTTCTGCAATTTTTTCGAAGGCACGGTGAATATAACCGATAGTAGGATCTGCATGAACAATAATTTCACCATCCATTTTCAGAACATTCTGAAAAATACCATGTGTAGCAGGATGGGTAGGGCCCAGATTTAGAATATTATATTCTTTTTCTGCCTCGGTTTTTATGATATGGTTTTGGGTGCTCACTATTTAAAATTAATTATCTGCCAAACATTTTATCATTCTTATCATCTCTACTGCCATCTTCCAATGGGTATTCTTTTCTCAAAGGGAAATAATTCATTTCATCCATGTTCAAAATTCGTCTTAAGTCGGGGTGACCAGTGAATTTAAATCCAAAGAAATCATATTCCTGTCTTTCCATCCAATTGGCCGCAGGCCAAATAGAAGTAATAGATGGAACTTTTACATCACCTTCCGGCATTAATATCTTAATACGAATTCTCCAATTGTCTTCCATGTTGTGCAATTGATACATAACACCCAATTCGGCACCTTTGTTATCTGGCATGTGAATGCCGCATAATGTGGTTAGAAAATTAAATTTTAATTCAGGATTTGTTTTTAAATATTGAAGAACCTCAACGATGATTTTTTTATCTACAATAAAGACCGGAAAATCATACTGAATTTCACCACTAATTAATCCATCGCCAAACTGTGCTTTAAGATTATCGGATAATTGATTAAACAATTCAGTTGTATTCACTTTTTTGATTTATAAAATTAATATTTATTCGATGCCGTAAGTTGCAAGTAGTGCTTTATACTCGGGGGTATCGCGTCTTCGGATAGCCTCGGATTTTGTGAGTTCTTGGATTTTGAGAATACCATCCAATACTTGTTCAGGACGAGGTGGACAACCTGGTATATATACATCTACTGGAATGATTCTATCAATACCTTGCAAAACACTGTAAGTATCAAAAATACCGCCACTGCTAGCACAAGCGCCCATGCTTAAAACCCATTTTGGTTCTGCCATTTGTTCGTATACTTGGCGTAAAACAGGACCCATTTTTTTGGAGATGGTTCCCATCACCATTAACAAATCTGCTTGGCGAGGCGAGAAGCTTAAGCGCTCTGAACCAAACCTAGCCAAATCGTAATGTGAAGCCATGGTGGCCATAAATTCTATTCCGCAACATGAAGTTGCAAAAGGTAAAGGCCATAGAGAATTGGCTCTGGCCAAACCAACAACCTTCTCTAATGAAGTAGCGAAATATCCGGCACCTTCTAAACCTTCTGGCTGATGTTTAGCTTGTATATCTATGCTCATTTTTTATTTTTAAAAAGGAAGAATTTTTTGTAAAGTTTTTAAATTTTTATTCCCATTTCAATGCACCTTTTTTAATGATGTAAAGCAATCCTATAACCAGAAAGCCCATGAACATAAACATTTCTACTAATCCAGTAACGCCCAAGGTTTTAAAATTCACTGCCCAAGGGTACATGAAAATAACCTCAACATCGAAAAGAACAAAAAGAATGGCGACCAAAAAATATTTAATAGAGAAAGGTGTTCTAGCATTGCCAATAGATTCAATACCGCACTCAAAAGCCTCTGATTTTACATCCGATTTTTTCTTAGGTCCCAATAAATGGGTGGCTATCATGGTGGTTACTATAAATCCGAGTGCTACAACGAAGGTAACAAGAATAGGAATATAGTCGTGAAGGCTATTAGCTAATAACAACATGATTTTTGCTCAAATTTATTTAGATGGCAAAATTAACTTTTCTTAATGAAGTATATAATTTTTTTTAAATTATTTTCGCTTTTTTTATTTAAAGTCAAATTAGTTAAGACTATTGAATTTAGATAAGCTCAATAATGTTTGATAAGACCACCTGCAAAGGGGCTCCAAATAGGTGCTTTTATGCCAGCTTCTTTCAATGCATTATTGGTAAAAATATTGCAGGTTTTTAGAAAGCTATAAGTGCCTTTGGCCTCATAAAAGTTATCGCAATTTGTGTAACCTTTATTTGCGATCAATTGCAATTGATTCTTGTGACGCTCGAAATTTTTAGAATAAAATTGTATCAGTCGTTTGTATTGTTCTGTTGTTATTTTAATTGACTTGGTGTTCGCATCCGTCTTTACGTTTTGATGATAGGATACATGCATTGCTGAGGAGCTCAAGAAAAAGACAGCTTTAAATGCGGTACTTGCTTTTAAATCGGCCCACGTAGGTGTTTCCAAATAAAAACCTTTATCGCCCCAGCCCATGGCCACATATCTGAAATTGGTATCTACTGCTTTAAAAGTAGTGGCAGGAAACAAAGTATCCCAATTTATATGCGAGGTTTTAACAGGGAAAATCAAATCTGTGTGTACACCATTTGAACGGATAAAAATTTCTATCATTTGGCCCTCAACCTTATTTTTATTAACGAGAATATTGGAGCCTATCCAATAGCAGATAAAATATAAAATGACGAAAATTGCGAATCCTTTAACAATTTTTAAAAGAATTCGAAATCCCTTCTTTAATAAAGTAGTCATTTACTTTTTCCTTATATGCCCAAATCGAGGGCATCGTCTGGTTGGCCAAATTCATCGGTCACATTAATTTCAGAGTATTCTCCGCAATTATAATCAATGCTTAGTGGCTTATCCGGTTTAGGAATTGGATCTAAAGAAATTTTTAAATCAGCATCTGCTTTTGCTTTCTTTATAAAATAGGCGAATATAGGCAGGGCTGCATGAGCTCCTTGTCCATAATTGGTACTTCTAAATCTCACTTTTCTACTGTCGCAACCAACCCATGTGGCGCACACCAAATCTTTGGTAACGCCCATAAACCAGCCATCGCTATTGCTTTGGGTAGTACCTGTTTTTCCGCCAACCCAACCTTCCACACCATATTTACTGTGCAATCTCTGTCCTGTGCCACGCGCACATACTCCTTCTAATAATTGGCACATCACATATGCCTTTTCTTCATTCAATACCTGTTTAATATTTTCAGGTGTAAATTCAGCTAAAATATTCCCGTTTTTATCTTCAATTCTGGTAATATAAGTTGGCTCAATCCAATAACCTTTGTTGGCAAAAGTAGAAAAAGCACTGGCCATATCAAATGGTGAGATATCGGTAACACCCAAACAAATGGAGGGTAATGCCTGCATCTTGGCACTGTCTATTCCCATTTTTCTGACAAATTCAATAACCGACTCCGGAGCGCGATCTCCCATGGTTTTTAACACCTGAGCAACAATACAGTTGGTAGATGTGGCCAAACCTCTATACATATTCATACTGCCGCCATAGTTGCCATCGCTGTTGTGTATGCGCCAATTGCCGTAATCTGGGGGTGAATTAGGAAATTGAGTACATGGCGAAATTTTGTTGTCAATCGCCAATGCATAAATAAATGGTTTAAAAGTTGAGCCCACTTGTCTTCCTGCACCTTTATTCACATGGTCGTATTGAAAATAATGGTGATTAATACCACCCACCCATGCTTTTACTTGCCCTGTGGTAGGTTGAATAGCAATAAAACCAGTATGTAAAAATTTCTTCATGTATTTTATTGAGTCGAGCGGACTCATCATAGTATCCCTGTCGCCATTCCAACTGAATACTGTCATGCGCACTTTCTTGCGACAAACTTTCATGATTTCAGTGGTATCATTCCCATATGTTTTTTTCAATATGGCATACCTTGGTGTTTTTCTAAGTTCTTGCAGAGGGTACTCCGGCAAAACTTTCCAATCTTCATCGCGCCAAGGTTGTTTGCCTTCCCATGTTTTATCAAATTGTTTTTGTAAATCTTTTAAATGCTTGTCTACTGCATCCTCTGCATATTGCTGCAATTTGGAATTAATAGTGGTGTAAATTTTTAAGCCATCTTTGTATAAATTGTAATTCTCGCCATTTGGCTTGGTATGTTCCTTACACCATTTGGTTAAGTCTCTTTTAATATATTCTCTAAAATAAACCGCCATACCCTCATTATGATCTTCGTACTGATAATCTAAAACAATAGGCGTGTTTTTTAATTTATCGTATTCTTCAGGGCTTATTTTCTTGTTGCGTTTCATTTGCCCCAATACCGTGTTTCTCCTTTGTAAAGCATTTTCCGGATTGCTTTTTGGGTTGTAAGCAGTAATAGCCTTAAGCAGGCCAACAAGCACTGCACATTCTTCCGTTTTTAAATCAATTGGCTTCTTGTTAAAAAATTCTTTTGATGCAGATTTAATGCCGAAGGAGGAACCGGAAAATCTGACCGTGTTTAAATACATACTGGCTATTTCATCTTTAGTATACCGTCTTTCTAATCTCAATGCAATTACCCACTCCTTTAATTTTTGCACCAATCTGACAACCACATTTGGACGCTCGCCATCATCATAATGAAATAAATTCTTGGCCAATTGTTGCGTAATCGTACTTGCTCCGCCATTTCTGCCAAAGCCCATAACGGCTCCTAGTAATCTTTTGGCATCAATACCAGAGTGCTCGTAAAATCTTTCATCCTCTGTAGAAATAAGGGCATCAAACATTTTAGGAGAAATTTCCTTGAATGAAACATAAGATCTTTTTTGAATATAATATTGTCCCATCACAACACCATCTTCGCTAATTAATTCACTAGCAAGTGCGCTTCTCGGGTTTTCAAGTTCTTCGATGTCGGGCATATGACCAAGGATCCCGAAACTAACTAATATAAAAAAGATTGGAATAAATAAGAGTGTAAATAAAAAATATTTCCAAAGTTTTTTAATGAGGGGATGCTGTATTTGTTGTTTGGCCATTGTTGTAGTTTAATTGGGATACGAAGATTTAAAAAACTGTGAATAGGGGTCTAATTTTTTATCTGTTATCAGGGTGCTAAAGTTATCCTGACTGATGAGGAAGTTTTGAAAAAGCTGATTGTCTTTTAACTCGGCAAATAAAGCGGTATTGTTTTTTATCTGAGCAATATAATCTTTGGCTTGCGCAAGATTGCTGAAATTATTAACAATTATAATTTGGTATTCTGTGCCAATTAGGCTGGAGGTAATTTGTAAATCTGCCATGCCAAATTGATTTTTATTGAAGTTGCTAAGTATAGTTTTGACTTGAGTTGTATTTGAATTCTGCGGCACAACCAACATGTAAAAATGAGGGGCATTTTCATCGTATTTATAAATACTCTTTGTGTCGGAGGTATTCTCAGATTTTACTTCTGTTTTAGATTTTCTGGCTTTTAAAATTTGAAGTGTACTGCTAGCATTTTTTCCAATATCTGTTTGAGGATAATTGTCTACAATGGCTTGTAGTTTTTTCTCAAATTCATCCAAATTTCCCTGCTCACCAATGGTAAGAGCTTCTAAATAATCAAAATTAACTTGTAAAGGATTACCCGTAAAATTCAAATCATTTTCTTTTTTCAAACGCATTACTTCTACAAAGTTTTTAGCCTTATAGGCATTGTAAGCTTTTTCGTATAGTAATTCAATTTCATCATCCGCTTTTTCCGTCACCACCTTTTGTTCTGTCGAATCTTTTGCATCCAATACATTTAGGAAATTACTTTTAGGGTCTGCCTTTCTGATGAGTTCAGTGTAATATTCATACTTATCCATTTTACCTTGCTCTTTATTGATTTTGGCCAATAGGTACCATGTATTCAATTCGTATTTACTTTTAGGAAAACGGACCAATAGCTCTTCCAACATTTTTTTTGCCTTGTCATTTTCTTTCAAGCTTTGATAGTAAACATTAGCACCGAGGAAATAGGATTCGGAAATTTCATCTTTCATTTTTTGCTTGTCCTCCAAACTGAAAGGGATGCTCAAATAATATTTTTTGCGCTCATCGGGCATGTCATCTAGCAATTTTCTTTTTTCTTCATTGCCGGGGTCATCCTGTTCCTGCCCCTTGTTAAACTTTTCGAGTGAGGCCGTTTTATTACTGCTTATTACCCAATATTCCGCCAATTCTCTATTGCCCCAAATACGCTGAAAGTCTTGCAACCCTTTTGCACGCGCTGTTTGATTGTAAAAGGGAAAGTTTGTGGTACTCGAGGGCGCTGCATTATTTTGGCTCTGAAGTTGCTGCTGAATTTTTTGCCTTTCTTCGGTTTGTTTTTGTTCTTCCGCTTTCCTTTTTTCTTCCTTAATCAAATTGTCAATAGTTTTTTCCAACAACTTTTTATTTTCTGACAATCTTAATAAACTATCTTTTTCTTTAATGTTCAATAAATGTTTAATCAATTCATTGAGGATTTGATTTTTAGCATTGATGTTGGCGTATTCCGGATTATTTTTATCTGTACTGCGGGCACTACTATCATAGTAAACTTGGGCATTTAAATAATCTTGTTTTTTGAAATACAAATCGGCCAGCGCAAGGTAAGTAAGACTCCTAATATTGGGGTCGTTGCCCTTACTTCTTAAACAATTAGTGTATTCGGCAATGGCTTGCGATTCATTTTTATCGGCCAGTTCCAAGTTGCCCAACTCGAAATAAATTTGATCAAAATAATCAATATTTTTATCGTCTTTCAACATGGTTCTCAAACTAGTTATAGCACTTCTTACTTCGTTTCTGTTTTTGGTATTAATGGCTTTTGCAATATTCAGTTTGGCATTGAAAGCAAATTCGTAAGGTGGATTTAGTTTGATAACCTTCTTGTATTTCGCGATGGCATCGTTGTTCTTTTTTGTAAGAATATAGAGTTGTGCTAAAACAAAGTTATACCTAATTTTTTTATTTTTATTCTTCACCTTTGGCAAGGCAGTTTCCAATAATTTAATGGCAACAGGATATTTCTTTTGTTTAATGTTAATGGCAGCACCCACTATTGTTAAATCATTTTTTAATTTTAGTGGAAAGTCTTTTTTATTATTTAGCTTGGTGTACAAAGCCTCTGCATCATCATATTTTTTTAACTGAATATAAGTGACTAATAAATTGATTTCCGCTTTTGCACCAGCAATGGTGTTCTTATAATTACCTGCAACATATTCATACACTTCTATGGCTGCATAAAAATCGCCTTTGTAAAATTGGGCATTACCCATTTGAAGGTAACTATCATCCACCCATTTACTCTGACTATGCTTATCTATGATGTGAGAACATTTTTTTAAAACCTCATCCATTTTGGCGGCATTCCCTTTTAGGGATGCTTCATCGCCAATGGGGTAAAGAGAAAGTATATCTTTAAAGTTATCTTTATAGGCCAGCAAGGTATTATCTTGAACCTCTGTTATAAGCACAGAAGCATTGTAGTAATAGTTGTAGTGCGAAGTGGAATTATGCCATAATTTGGAAAAGAAACTCTGAGCATTCAGATGTTCAGTTAAACCTATTAGGATAATTGCTATTAATTTTAAAGGATTCAAATTTTTCTTGTTTATTTGTATGTAACTTTGAAAACGCAAATTTATTATTTGCCAAGCACATTTTTGACATGGAAAAGAAACAAGAGAAAAGAAAATTACTTTTAAAGCTAAAAAACAAATACAGATTACTGATAATAAATGAAACAAATTTTCAGGAAAAGACTTCTTTGAGCCTTTCTCCAGGGAACGTTTTATTAGTGGTTTCAGCAGGTTTGTTGTTGTTCTCACTTATTAGTTGGGGTATTTATACTTTGTTTCCTTCGGTAAAAGATTATGCGCCAGGGTATGCTCAAAATTTTGACGGAAAAATGAAAAATGAAGTTTTGAACAAAATGAATAATCTTGAAAATAAATTTTCTATGGCTGAAAAAAGAGAAAAGGCCATGCGACAAATTATTAATGGAGAAGATGTTACGGCCTATGATTTGCCCTATAAAGCAGATAAAAGTAGATCGGTTGAACTGTCTATCAATGAAACAAAAGCGGATGGTGATAGGGTGAATAATGCAGAAGCCATCATAGAAAATGCCAAGCAAAAGGAAGAAAAACAAAAGCCAATGGTAAACAATGGCGTTGCTGATTTTAGTCCAGAGCAAGATTTATTGGGAAGTGAGTTCTTATTTTTCACTCCAGTAAACGGCACAGTATCCTCCTCATTCAACCCGGGCAAAAATCCCTATATCGAAATCATTACCAATTCCGAAGAAACCGTGAAAGCAGCCATGGATGGTACTGTTGTATTCAATGGCTGGTCGCCAGAGTTTGGTTATATTATTAGTATTCAACATCAAAATAACTGGATTTCTACCTATAAACAAAATTCAACTTTATACAAGGAAGTTGGAACTTTTGTAAAAGCTGGGGAAGCCATTTCTTTGGTGGGAGAAACGGATGCGAAATCGAAAGTAAAGGGATTAAAATTTGAACTTTGGCATAATGGTGTTGCTGTAAATCCACTTAATTATATTTCTTTTTAATATTATTGCACTTTCATATGCTCAATAAAAATAACAAATCCGACAACAATCAAGGTTCTGCCCTTAATATGGTAGGCACAGGAACACTTATTAAAGGTGATATCACCTCCGATGGCGACCTGAGGGTAGACGGTAAAATTCACGGCAATGTTATTTCAAAATCAAAAATTGCCTTGGGTGCCAGTGCCGAGATTATTGGCAATACTATTGCACGAAGCGCAGATATTTCGGGCAAAATAGAAGGTGACGTGGAGATTGCTGAAACTCTTTTTTTGAGAGCAACTGCCAAAATAATAGGCAATATTAAAACATCTAAAATTATTATCGAAAGCGGTGCTATTTTTAATGGTAACTGCTATATGAATAAGCCAGCTACTGTTACTAACAGTTAATAATTTGCAAAAAAAAACACCCTTATCCGACTATGCTAGGTATTCATCTATAGGTTTGCAAATGGCAGCCATTATTACTGTTTTAGCATTTGGAGGAAAGTATTTGGATGGTTTTCATTGGGTGAAATTTCCTTTGTTTACGGTAATTGGAATTTTACTCGGTATTTTTGCCGCTATGTATTATATTGTAAAACAACTCTGATGATCCCTTTAAAATATAGAATACCACTTGTAACAATTGCCTTAGCAGTTCTTGTTGTCGTTTTGCCAGCTGCCTATTTTTCATGGTCAGATAAAGGTTGGATGTTTGTCGCCATCGTCATTACTTTGTTAAATACATTGTATGCTATCAGAAAAATTTCAAGGGCTGTTAATGTTTCTCAGTCTAAATTCAACGCTATTTATTTTGGTTCCATGGGATTGAAAATGATTTTAGCATTAATTTTTATAGTTATCTACCTAAAAGCGAGTGCAGTAGCAAATAAATATGCGGTAGTTTTTATGCTTTGTACATATTTTATTTACACAGGCTTTGAAATTCAATTTATCCTTTCTAAATTGCGCACCAATTCAGAAAAAGATAAAAATGGTGACGATGCCCGAAAATAAAGGACTTTCAATTTTAAGTAAACTACAATTATTTGTTCTGATTTTTGTTTTTACGCTTTTTTCACCTGTTTTTTCCTTCGCGAACGAGCCTGTGAACCATCAGACGCCTGAAATAAAAAATGCAGATATTTCCACTTCAGATTCATTAGATGCTGAAGAATATGCTCATCCGGATGCCCACGCAGAAAGCCACGAGGTTTTTAACCCGGGTAAAATGATTCTTCAACACGTTAAGGATGCACACGATTGGCATATTCTAGATTACAACGGTCATGCTGTTAGTATTCCATTGCCTGTTATTATATACGATAATGGTGTTCACATGTTCATGTCCTCTGCTTTCAAACACGGCCACGCAACTGTTGAAAGCAAAGGCAATTTTTACAAATTACACGAAGGGCATATATATAAAACCGATGCTAGTGGTGCAATTTTAATTGGAGATAAAGAAGTTGTAACCAATGAACAACCGATGGATTTCTCCATTACCAAAAATGTTTTTGCTATGTTAATAGGCGCGGTTATTATTTTATTGGTCTTCTTAACCGTTGCTAAATCGTATAAAAACAGAGGCAATTCGGCTCCTAAAGGTTTACAATCTTTGATAGAACCTTTGATATTGTTTATTAAAGACGAAGTGGTGGTGCCATCTGTGGGTGCAAAGCACGCTTCTAAATTCTTGCCAATGTTATTGACAATATTCTTCTTTATATTTATCAATAATTTATTGGGCTTAATTCCAATTGCACCTTTTGGCGCTAACCTTACCGGAAATATTGCCGTTACTATGATATTAGCTGTATTCGTTTTCATAGTGGTTAATTTTTCAGGTAACAAATATTATTGGAAACATATTTTTATGCCAGATGTGCCAATCGCCTTATGGATTTTGTTGATTCCAATTGAATTATTCGGTGTAATACTAAAGCCTTTTGTGTTGATGCTGCGTTTATTTGCTAATATCACTGCTGGTCACATTATAATGCTTGGTTTCTTTAGTTTGATTTTCATATTCGGTGAAAGAAATATGTATGCAGGTTATGGTACTTCAGTTTTATCTGTAGCATTCACCTTGTTCATGAGTGTGCTTGAATTATTGGTTGCTTTCCTTCAAGCTTATGTATTCACATTGTTAACCTCTTTATATATCGGTGCGGCAGTAGAAGAGCACCACCACGCAGAAGATCATCATTAATCATTAAATAAAAAAAACCCAAATAATATGTCAATTTTAGAAATTTTATTACAAACATCAGCCGATCCATCAAAATTAGGTGCAGCTATCGGTGCAGGATTAGCCGCAATCGGTGCAGGTATCGGTATCGGAAACATTGGTAAAGGTGCTTTAGAAGGTATTGCACGTCAACCAGAATCAACAGGAGATATCAGATCAAATATGATCGTAGCTGCGGCCCTTGTAGAAGGTGCGGTATTCTTTGCTATCGTATTGTGTCTTTTGATCGCTTTATAAGGATATCAGAAAGGTATTAAAACTAACAGGGGAGTGCAAACGCATTTCCCCTGTTTAAAAAACAAATTTAAAAACAAAAAAATGGATTTAGTATTACCTGGTTTAGGTCTCACGTTTTGGATGGTATTAGTCTTCGGATTACTATTGTTTCTATTAAAGAAATTCGCATGGAAGCCTATTTTAGCCGCATTGCACGAAAGAGAGCACTCTATAGAGGAAGCTTTAAAATCTGCTGAATATGCGCGCGAACAAATGGCTAAATTGCAAAGTGATAACGAATCTTTGCACAAACAAGCCCGTGAGGAGCGAGACCAAATCTTGAAAGAGGCCAAAGTAATGAAAGATAACATCATTGCTGAAGCTAAAAAATCTGCTGAAGAAGAAGGCAAACGCATGATTCAAAGAGCAACAGAAGAAATAAATAAGCAAAAGCAAAGTGCTATTGCAGAATTGAAAGGTCAGGTTGCCACTTTATCTGTAAACATTGCCGAAAAATTGATATCAAATCAATTGTCTAATAGCGCAGAACAACAGGCTATTATTGCCAGTCAAGTAAATAACCTGAACAACAACCAACAAGCTATCGCTTAAGTCAATGTCAGAAATTAAAATAGCCAATAGATACGCACAAGCACTGATACAACAAGCCATTGCAGATAATCAATTATCCGCAGTAGCTGCCAATGTCCAAACCCTTTTTGACACCTGTCAAACTAGTAAAGACCTTAGAAATGTATTATCTAATCCTATTATTGTACCATCACAAAAATTGGAAGCTCTGAAATCTATTTTCAAAAATTTCGACAACTTAACACTTAACCTTATTGTGTTGGTATGCTCTAAAAACAGAGAAAATATTTTGGCTGATATTGCTGAGGCTTTTTTAACTGCTTACAGAGCGCATCAGGGAATTCAAAAAGTAAATATTGAGTCTGCAGTTGCTGCAGATGACAACACATTGCAGAGTATTAAAAAATATGTAATGGATAAAACAGGTGCAAGGGATATTGAATTGCACACCAGCATTAATCCTGATATCATTGGCGGATTAGTGATTAAGTTTGGCGACAATCTGTTAGACAGCAGCATTGCCGCAAAATTAAGAAACCTTAAAAAAGAATTAAACATCGCATAATAATATAAATCATGGCAGAAATTAGACCTGATGAAGTTTCAGCAATTCTGAAACAACAAATAACAAACTTTAAATCAGAAGCTGAGTTAGAACAAGTAGGTACTGTGCTTCAAGTAGGGGATGGTATTGCTCGTATCCACGGCCTTACCCAGGTTCAATCAGGTGAATTGATTGAATTTGAAAATGGTATGAAAGCCATTGTGTTAAACTTGGAAGAAGATAATATCGGTGCCGTATTATTCGGTAGCAGTACATTGATTAAAGAAGGTGATACCGTTCGTAGAACTGGTAAAATTGCATCTATCAATGTAACAGAAGGCATGTTAGGCCGTGTTATCAATACCTTAGGAGAGCCTATAGATGGCAAAGGTCCGTTAACCGGTGAAATGTTTGAAATGCCTTTGGAGCGTAAAGCACCAGGTGTATTGTTCCGTGAACCAGTAAAAGAACCATTGCAAACAGGTATTAAATCTATTGATGCAATGATTCCAATTGGAAGAGGTCAACGTGAGTTAATTATTGGTGATAGACAAACAGGTAAAACTGCTGTAGCTATTGATACCATTATTAACCAAAAAGAATTTTACGAAAAAGGTAAACCAGTATATTGTATATATGTTGCCATTGGTCAGAAAGAATCTACCGTTAAGCAAGTTGTAAAAACTTTAGAAGAAAAAGGTGCAATGCCATATACTGTGGTATTAACTGCTTCATCTTCAACACCAGCGCCATTGCAATTCTTTGCTCCTATGGCAGGTGCTGCAATCGGTGAATTTTTTAGAGACAGAGGATTGCCAGCTTTAATTGTTTATGATGATTTATCTAAACAAGCGGTGGCCTACCGTGAGGTTTCTTTGTTGTTAAGACGTCCACCAGGACGTGAGGCTTACCCAGGTGACGTGTTCTACCTACACAGTCGTTTGCTTGAGAGAGCTTGTAAATTAAATGCTTCTGATGCCATTACCCAAAATATGAACGACTTGCCTCCTTCATTGAAAGGTAAAGTTAAAGGCGGTGGTTCATTAACAGCATTGCCAATTATCGAAACTCAAGCGGGTGACGTATCTGCCTACATTCCAACCAACGTAATTTCAATTACAGATGGTCAGATATTCTTGGAGTCAAATTTATTCAACAGTGGTGTGCGTCCTGCGATTAACGTAGGTATATCTGTATCACGTGTGGGTGGTAATGCTCAAATCAAATCCATGAAAAAAGTAGCCGGTACCTTGAAATTAGATCAAGCTCAGTATCGTGAATTGGAAGCGTTTGCTAAGTTTGGTTCCGACCTCGATTCTGCTACTAAATCAGTATTGGAAAAAGGTTCACGTAACGTTGAAATTTTGAAACAAGGTCAATACTCTCCACTAAGAGTTGAACAACAAACTGCTATCATTTATTTGGGTACCAAAGGTGCATTGAACAGTATTCCAGTGAATAAAGTAAGAGAGTTTGAGGCAGAGTTCCTTGATATTTTGGAACGCAAACATAAAGATTTATTGAATAGTTTAGCTTCAGGAAAGATTGATGATTCCATCACTTCAGTGCTTGAGCAAGTTTGTAAAGAGTTGTCTGCAAACTATACCGCTTAATATTTTCATAAAACATGGCTAATTTAAAAGAAGTAAGAAGCAGAATCAGTTCAACCATTTCAACGCAACAGATCACCAAAGCGATGAAATTGGTATCGGCTACAAAGTTGAGAAAGGCACAAAGTGCAATTTTTCAAATGCGCCCTTACGCAGATAAATTAAACAGTATTTTACAAAATTTGGCGGATAGTGTTGATGATGAAAAATTAGCCAAATTCTTCAAAACCCCAAAAGTTGAAAAGGTATTATTGGTAGTTGTTACTAGTGATAGAGGCTTATGTGGTGGATTCAATGCAAATGTTATCAAAAGAACGAAAATCTTAATTGAAAACGATTATGCTGAATTAGTGAAGAAGAATAAAGTAGAAATGTTGTTCGTGGGTAAAAAAGGTTTTGAGTCATTAAGAAAATATAACCTACCAGTAAACACTACTTTTATTCAAACTTTTGCAAATTTAAATGCAGAGTCGGTATTTCAGATTGGAGATTTTATTTTAGAAAAATACCTTTCTGGTGAATACAATCAGGTGGAAGTGGTGTATAACAAATTCAAAAATGCAGCCACTCAAATTGTAAGTAATGATCAAATGTTGCCTGTTAGTATTTCTGTTGGAAAGAAAGCAACAACCAATGATTATTTGTTTGAACCAAATAAGGTGGAGATTTTAGAAGAGTTGATTCCTCGCGCTGTAAAAACACAGTTGTATAGAAGTTTACTAGATTCCTTTGCTAGCGAGCATGGTGCCCGTATGATATCGATGGATAAAGCAACCGATAATGCTGGTGAGATTTTGAAACAATTGAAATTGCAATACAACCGTGCAAGACAAGCTGCCATTACTAACGAGATTTCAGAAATCGTGGGTGGTGCAGCCGCATTGAACGGTTAATTCTAACTAAAATAATTAATAAAACCATTCGTCAAAAGCGGATGGTTTTTTTGTGATTTTATCCTGACTCGACCCTGAAGGGGTCGAACATCAATAGCCTGGGTTTTACCCGGGGCTATTGATGTAAAACGCATAGTTGTTTGGCGACTTATTTGCGCATCTGGCAAATAAGGTGACAAACGCAATTATAGAATAATCAGAATATTTTTTTAATTTCACCACATCCAATGAGAGTATTAATTAGCTATTTAATAATCGGGTTATCTATAAGCCTCAACGCCCAAAACAACTATACCCAATTCGTTAATCCTATGATTGGCACTGGTGGGCATGGGCACACTTTTCCTGGTGCTACTCGCCCTTTTGCTATGGTGCAATTGAGTCCCGATACCCGCATTGATGGCAGTTGGGATGGCTGCAGCGGTTACCACTACAGCGATAGTTTTATTTATGGGTTTTCTCATACGCATTTGAGTGGCACTGGTTGCAGCGATTATGGCGATATTGCCTTTATGCCACGTTTCTCATCGGCATTAATGTATGTCGATATTGCAAAAATAGATACCATCAAATACCATTTTTCGCACAAAAATGAAATTGCCAAAGTTGGTTATTATTCGGTTCAATTGGATCAGAATATAAAAGTAGAATTAACTTCAACCACTCGAGTAGGTTTGCAGCAATACACTTATGCAAGTAATGGTTATACATGGATTACTTTGAATTTAAAGCACCGCGATGAATTGTTGGAAGGTAAGATTGCCCAAATCAATAAACACTCGTTTTCAGGTTTAAGACGCTCTAAAGCTTGGGCCGAAGACCAATTGCTCTTTTATTATTTTGAAGTTAGTCGTGATGCCGAACAAATTATTATTAGTAAAAATGAGAAGGGCGAAACCAAAGTTAATTTGGGTTTTAAAGTAAAAGCAGGAGACAAGATACTAGTAAAAACAGCGCTCTCTAGTGTCGATGCCGAAGGGGCTAAAGCCAATTTGCAAATGGAATTACCACATTGGAATTTTGAGCAAGTAAAGAAGGAAGCCAATGCCGCATGGAACTCCGAATTGAACCGCATCAAAGCTTATGGTGGCACCAAAGACGAAAAGATAAATTTCTACACTGCCCTTTATCATTGCATGATACATCCCAACATTATGAACGATGTGGATGGTCGCTACAGAGGCCGCGACAAGCAAATTCATAAAGCAGAAGGGTTCAATTATTATACTGTTTTTTCGTTATGGGATACCCACCGTGCCTTGCATCCCTTGCTCAATATCATTGATAAAAAACGCTCTCACGATTTCATCATGACTTTCAAAGCCCAGTTCGATCAGAGCGGGCGCCTCCCCATGTGGGAGTTGTGGGGCAACGAAACCAATTGCATGATAGGATTTCATAGCGTGAGTGTGATCTTGGATGCGTATAACAAAGAGGTTATTTCTCTAAAAGAGTTAAAAGATATTTACCCAGCTGTAAAAGCCGAGGCGATGAGCGACCGTTTCGGCCTGGACAAGTTCAGGGAGAAAGGATATTTGAGTATTGAAGATGAAAGCGAAAGTGTGAGCAAGACTTTGGAATACAGCTATGACATGTATTGTGTTTCAGAAATTGCCAAGGCTTTGTCAAATGCCGAGGATGAGCAATATTTCAACCGGTTAAGTCAAGGTTGGCAAAATGTATACGATTTTGAAACAGGCTTTGTTCGCCCCCGAAAGAATGGCGGATGGCTCGAACCCTTCGATCCTAAGCAAGTTAATAACCATTTCACAGAAGCCAATGCATGGCAATATTCTTTTGCATTTCCGCAAGATTATGAAGTCGGAAGAAATGATCTAAGAATATCTCAATTGTTTAATGCCGATGCTAAAACCACTGGCAGAGAACAATCTGATATCACTGGACTAGTTGGTCAGTATGCGCAAGGCAATGAACCAAGTCACCATATTCCATATCTCTTTACCAGCATAGATTCTACGGCAAAGTATACCAAGAAAATCTGCAATGAATTGTACAAACCAACAGTTGATGGCTTGTGTGGTAATGAGGACTGTGGGCAAATGAGTGCTTGGTATGTTTTTAGTGCCATGGGTTTTTATCCTGTGAATCCCTCATCAAAAGATTTTGAATTTGGATCTATGATGTTTGATAGTATTAGTATGGAGAATGGCGATTATTACATCATGATTTATAATAATAAAACACCTAAGTCTCAAAATTATTCTCAGTCAAATAGGTTTTATCTAAGCAATAAAAGTAAACTATATTATTATGGCTATTGTAATCAAGAGGATTTAAGAGATAGGTTGTTAATACAATATCTTTCTGCACCAATAATTGAATCGAATGGGAAGGATGTGATCAATACAACTTTAAAATTAAAGATAACATCAAACTTTGATTCAATAAATTATAATAGATATTTTAAAAGCCCAATTGATGGCATTTACTTCACATTGGATGGGCAGGAGCCGACCTTAAATTCCAAGAAATTTGGAAGAGATTCTAGTATAATGGTTGATAAAAATACAACAATAAAAGCAGTCAATATTGTTGATGGCGGTAAGAATTATAGCGCTATGAGTATTGCCCATTTCTACAAGCGTCCAAACAACTACACAATCAAAATTATTTCCACCTACAACAAGCAATACACAGCCGATGGCGATGAAGGCTTGATCGATGGTTTGTTGGGCGATACCGATTGGCGAAAAGGCCGTTGGCAAGGTTATCAAGGTCAGGATTTCGAAGCCATTATCGATTTGCAAACCACCAAAACAGTGAATATAATAAGTGCTGGTTTTTTACAAGATTCAAGGTCTTGGATATTATTCCCCAAACAAGTGGCTTATTATGGTTCTGTAGATGGCATCACTTATGAAGAAATCGATTCTGTTTCATCAACTGTGCCCGCTAGTGATATGAATGTTCAGCGCACCGAATTAAGTGTAAAAGGCAATGGCAAACAATACCGATACATCAAAGTGCAAGCCTTGAATTTCGGTCAACTACCCGCTTGGCACCAAGGCGCTGGTGGCGATGCCTTTATTTTTGTGGATGAGATAAGTATTGAATAAAAGCTAATTTGAATACTTTAAAATCAATCTTAATTGTTTGCTGTGAATTGTGATTTCTAGTGCTTCTTTATTGACTCAATTTAAGGTTATTTTTAAACTGTGAATCAGTGGCTTCCTAATACTGCTTTAACCCCAAATTATCCGGAAAAAAAGCATCCTCAAAATGTTGAACAGTCTGCAGATATTGATTAATAATGACAGAGATAATATCATAGCGAATTTCAATATTGGTAAATTGATTCATCTCGCAAAAAGCCTCTGCAGCCTTAGCAAATGCATTCTGTTTGGCCTTGCTTACAAAACTTTCGGGTAGTCCGAAAAATTCTGATGTGCGGGTTTTTACCTCGGCAAAAACATAAGTGTCGCCTAACTTGGCAATGATATCTACCTCGGCCTTACCTGCCCTATAATTAAGCGCTATAATACTGTAGCCTTTGGCCATTAAATGTTCTTTGGCCAATTGTTCACCTTTTTTGCCTAGTTCGTTGTGTTCCGACATCGTTTTAGTGCCATAAAAGTAAGACTAATATTTGAAATTGTAATAAAGTCGTTTCGAAATTTGATTGGTTCCATCGATAGAATTAATCATCCAAATAATAATTATCAAGTATCTTTGCACCATGCAAAATAGCCGTCTACGCGACCTGGGTTTAATCGATTACAATGCGGCTTGGCAATTGCAAAAGGAGCTTTTTAATACTGCCATTGAGCATAAATTAGCACAATTGCATATGCCCGAAGCCAATCATACGTTATTGGTGTGCGAGCATCCACATGTGTATACTTTAGGCAAGAGTGCCGAGCAGAAAAATTTATTGTTGAACGAAACCGAATTAAACGAGCGGAATATTTCGACCTATCATATCGAAAGGGGTGGGGATATTACCTATCATGGGCCAGGTCAATTGGTTGTTTACCCAATTTTTGATTTAGAAGCTTTAAAAATTGGGGTCAAAGAATTTGTTTGCCGAGTTGAAGCTTGCATTATTAAGACCTTGAAACATTATGATATTGAGAGTGAGAGAATTGATGGAAGAATTGGTATTTGGATTGGCAAGGATACAATCAACGAACGCAAGATTGCCGCCATAGGGATTAAATGCAGTCGCTTTATAACCATGCATGGTTTAGCCTTAAATGTTAATACCGATTTAAACCTATTCAATAATATCATTCCTTGTGGTATAGTGGATAAGGCTGTTACTTCGATTGAAAAAGAAATTGGTCGTTCAATTAATATTATTGATGTAAAAAATAAGTTGATTAATGAATTTTCTACTACATTTGAACTAAAATTTATATAAAAATGAAAAAGGGATTATTAATCGTTTTAGGAGTTATTGTGTTATTGGGCTTTTTTAGTTGCGGTAAATACAATGGTTTGGTAAAAGGTGATGAGGAAGTAAATAGAGCTTGGGGCGATGTTCAAACCCAGTATCAAAGAAGAGCGGATTTGATTCCATCTTTAATTGCTACTGTAAAAAAAGCAGCAGAAAATGAAAAGGACATTCTTACCAATGTTACCAATGCACGTGCAGGTATTCCTAATTTAGAGAAAGAAGCATCAGATATTAAAACAGCAGCTACCAATGCTAAAACCCCTGCGGATTTAGATGCTGTTGGAGCAAGAATTAATACGGCTATTAAAATAACAATGGAGGCTTATCCAACCATCATGAGCACTCAAGCCTTTCTTGGTTTGCAAAGTCAGTTGGAAGGTACAGAAAATAGAATTCAAACTTCAAGAAGCGATTACAATACCGCTGTTAAAAATTTCAATGTAAGTGCCAGAACCTTTCCAGGTAATATTTTTGCTGGTATGTTTGGATTCAAATCTAAAGAGGAATTTAAAGCAGCAGAGGGAAGTGATAAGGCCCCAGAAGTAGATAAATTATTTGATAAATAGTATAAGAGTGTCTTTCTTTTCAATATTTAGAAGACGCTTTTTTTCCAAGGAAGAGGAAAAACTAATTGTTGGTGCCATTCGCTCTGCCGAATTAGGAACCTCTGGAGAAATTCGTGTGCATTTTTCAAAAGTATTGGTGAATAATGTGATGGAAGATGCACATTTAACTTTTACCAAACTCAAAATGCAAGAAACAGAAAGACGCAATGGTGTTTTAATTTATATTGTGCCATCAAGCAAACAATTCGCCATTATTGGCGATGAGGGCTTTCATCAAATAGCGGGTGATGATTTTTGGCAATCTGTAAAAGAAAAAATGCTATCCTATTTTAAGGATGGTCGTTTTGTGGAGGGTATTACCAAAGGCATAGAAGAGGTGGGTGTTATTTTGAAAAAACATTACCCAAGAGAAAACAATGATATCAACGAACTTAATGATGAAATATCTTATGGGGAATAGAACATTGTTAATTGCCTTATTCAGCTTCTTGTTTTTATCAAATGGCCTTGCCCAAAGTTCATCGGAAATTCCGGCATACATCAATTATGTAAGCGATTTTGGCAATGCGCTCTCTGACCAAGAAGAGCAAATGTTGAATGCTCAAATTAAGCAAATTAAGGACAGCTCTCTAACAGAAATTGCAGTAGTCATAGAATCCAGTTTGAATGGTGCGGATGTTTTTGATAGAAGTCTTGCATTTGCCCGTGCCTACAAGGTTGGTGGCGAAGGTGTAAATAGTGGCGTGCTAATATATGTAGCCATTCAAGACCATAAAATATTTATACAAACTGCCGATAAAACACAAGGTGCTTTAACGGATTTGATTGCCAAAATGATCATCGATAATTCCATTACGCCAGAGTTCAAAGCAGGTAATTATTATCAAGGGTTATCCAATGGAGTTTCATCTATTGGAGAGGTGCTTAGAGGCGAATTCAATCCCGATAAAGTCATAAAGAAAAGATCGCGTTCAAGCAATCCACTTTTTGTTTTAATAGCCATTGTTGTTATTTTCTTCATTCTTTCTAAATTTGGAGGAGGAAAAAATGGCGGTATTAATAGAGGGGGAGGTTATTTCTTGCCAGGGATGTTCCTTGGTGGTGGATTTGGCGGTGGTGGTGGCAGCAGCGGTGGAGGTGGATTTGGCGGATTTGGAGGCGGAGGTGGTTTCAATGGTGGAGGGGCTGGTGGCGGCTGGTAAACAGGTATGAAAACTAATTATGCTAAACAATATACAACTTCAAGATTTATTGGTTCTAGACATAGAAACAGTATCTCAAAAAAAAACATTTGATGAATTAGACGAAGAATGGCAAGAACTATGGGCCCGCAAGGCAGGCGCTCTTAATAATCCGGAAATAGTTCCCTCAAAAATATACGACAGGGCGGCTATCTATGCAGAATTTGGCAAGATAGTTTGTATCGGTTTAGGCATCTTTCACGCCATCGATGGAGAACTCCATTTGAAAGTGAAATCCATTCACGGAGATGATGAACATTCGCTGTTGCAGGAATTTGCCAACTTACTCGATTCTAAATTCAATGGACCAAAACATCAGTTGGTGGCGCATAACGGAAAGGAATTCGACTTTCCATACTTGTGCAGAAGAATGCTCATCAATGGTATCCAAATACCTTCCATTTTAGACACTTCGGGTAAAAAGCCATGGGAAACCAGTTTTATTGATACTATGGAGATGTGGAAATTTGGAGATTATAAAAATTACACATCCTTAAATGTTTTAGCCAAGTGCTTTGGTATTCCTTCGCCAAAGGATGATATCGATGGCAGCATGGTAGGTCATACCTATTGGCAGCAAAATGATTTGGAACGCATTGCAGTTTATTGCAAGAAAGACATTGTAACGACAGCTCAATTGCTAATGAAATATCGCAATGAATCTTTGATTGGCAATGACCATATCCTCGTACAATAAAATTTCACATTTAAAAGTTGATTTTTCCGAATGTAGTTGCTATATTTGCGTTAATTGAAAAAGTTATGCGCCATAGGGTTTGTTTTGTTATTCTGTCAGTCTTTGTCGGCTGCCAGACCAAATGTGCAAGCATCTAATTTTACAGTTTCTCAAATAACTTGTAATTCCATTCAATTAAACTTTGCTTATGGAGATGGCAACGCAAGAATAATCGTGGGAACCGAGGGTACCCTTGTGCCAAGTTTTACACCATCGGATGATAATTCCTACAATGCTTCCCCCTATTTTAATCTAAAAGGAAATACTGCCACAGTTTATACTCCTAATTGTTTCATCGTATACAACGCCAATGGCACCAATTATGTTAGAATTGATAGTCTTAAACCCTGTACAGATTATACTTTTACAATTTACGAGCATGATAATAATGGCAATCAAACGCTTTACAATTTTACTTCACCACCTTCCATTACGGTTACAACTTATTGCCTAAATTTAGGCTTTACCACCATCTTTAGGGACAGTTGCGAACGGAAAAATCTTTACGAGTTTACAAGTTCTTCGACATCAACAATTCCTGGAGTAACTTACACATATGATTTTGGAGATGCCAGCCCAACGGCCAATGCGCCATTTAATACAGCGGTTTCGCATAGTTATAAGAATAAATCGGGGGTTGTGCTTGTAAAATTAAGTGCATCTCCTTCCATGGGCTGTCTGGCAGATTATTACGACAAAGTAAGAATTTATCCTAGAAAGGTTGCTTTCATAGATAGAACTAAGTTTAAGGATAGTATTCAATGTTTTGAAGGTAATTTTTTCACTGTTAATCCCCAACCAGTTCCTTCACCTTTGCCTAAATCCTATACTTATGTGTGGGATTATGGAGATAGTTCTGGAACGGAAATCTTTCAAAAGATGAAGCATTCCTACAAAAAGAGTGGAATATTTAAGGTTTCTTTGGAACTGTTAATCAATGTTAATTTAAAGCCTACCAATTGCAAAGACACTTTGACTTTCAATGTACAGGTATTGCCAAATCCGGTTGGCAGCAAGACCATTGGGCCAAGTTTAGTTCAGTGTATTAAAAACAATCAATTTGATTTTGATAATTCTGATAATACATTAACCTATTTTAAATGGTACTTTGGCGATAAAGATTCAAGCGATGTAAAAAAAGTGTCACATACCTATCAGGATACAGGCACATACAGAGTTATTCATGTGGCTTATGCTGCTAATGGATGCAAGGGTAGAGATACAGGTTTTGTTAAAGTACTTCCAAACTTAAGTGCTAATTTTACGGGCTTGGATACTGCCTATTGTACTTCAAATAATTTAGTTACTTTAGTGCCTGATTCTACAATTGGTGGAGTATTTAGCGGAGGTCTCCCAATAACAATTCCCGGCTTTACTTTTAAGCCCAATGTTGTTGGTTCGTATAAATTGAAGTATACTTTAAATACTAAGTATTGCAGCGATTCTATTACAAAGAATTTCAATATTTATAAAACACCGCAACCTGCCTTGGGCAATGATGTGATAAGTTGCTCATCTGCTGCGGTTGTTCTAAATGCAAATTACGGTTCGGGTACCTATTTGTGGAACACAGGAGCAAGTAGTTCAAGTATTCAGGTGAATGCCTCGGGTACTTATTGGGTAAAAATTACAGAAGGAAGATGTGATGCTTCTGACACTGCCAAAGTTGTATTCGCAACTGTTCCTCAAGTGGAACTAGGTAAAGATACTTCCGTATGCAAGGGCAATAGCATTGTTCTGAGGGCTACAAGTCCCGGCTCTACTTATTTGTGGCAAGATGGAACCACAGATAGCTTATATTTTGTATACGCGCCTGGAAAATATTGGGTACAAGTTAGCAATCCTTGTGGCGTTGTAGTGGATTCGGTATTCATCTTTTTTCAAAATGACTATTGTGATTTGTTTATGGCCAATGCTTTTTCGCCAGATAATGACCTTTTAAATGCAGAGTTTAAGCCTGTAGGGAAAAATATCTCAGTTAAATTATTTCAAATCTACAATCGTTGGGGAGAGTTAGTTTTTGAGACGGATAAGGATAATGTTGGATGGAATGGTCAATACAAAGGCAAGGACTGCGAGCAAGATTTGTACCTTTGGAAATTGTTTTATTCTACCCCAAGTGGGCGCTATATTAAAAAGAGCAATGCCTCGGGAACGGTAATGCTTTTGAGATAAAGCAAAATAAAAATTAACAACCTTCTTCTTTAATGGTCTTTTCTATAATGTCGCAACAGGCATGTACTTGATCTTCATTAATAACCAATGGAGGTGCAAAACGAATAATGTGATCGTGAGTTTGCTTAGCCAATAGGCCATTGTCTTTTAAAGCCAGGCAAATATTATAGGCTGTTTTACCTTTGCCATAAGGTTTAATAACCGCTGCATTTAGCAGTCCTTTACCACGCACAGTTTCAATAAGTGGAGAGTCAATAGCAGATAATCTGCTTCTAAATATTTGTCCCATTTTAAAGGCATTCTCTGAAAGTTTTTCATCAGTAATAATTTTTAAGGCTTCCATGGCTACGGCACATGCCAAAGGGTTTCCGCCAAATGTACTGCCGTGCTGACCAGGTTTAATCGTCAACATTACTTCATGGCTGCTCAATACAGCAGATACAGGCAATACACCGCCACCCAATGCTTTACCTAAAATTAAAATATCCGGTTTTACCGATTCATAATCGCAGGCTAATAATTTGCCAGTACGACCAATGCCAGTTTGTACCTCATCTGCAATCAATAAAACATTGTTTTTTTTGCATAATTCATAGGCGGCTTTCAGGTATCCATCGTCTGGTACTATTACCCCAGCCTCACCTTGAATAGGTTCTAACATAAAACCAGCGATGTTTTTATCTCGAAGTGCTTTTTCTAAAGCGGGTAAATCATTGTAAGGAATAATTTCAAAACCAGGTGTAAATGGACCGAAATTAGAATAACTCCCTTCATCTGAACTGGTGCTTATGGCTGCCAATGTTCTACCCCAAAAATTATGTTCTACAAAAATTATCTTTGCTTTGTTTTGCTCAATCCCTTTTATTTCATAACCCCATTTGCGACAAAGTTTAATGGCAGTTTCTCCTCCTTCAACCCCAGTATTCATTGGTAAAACTCTGTCATAGCCAAAGTAATTGCAAATAAATTCAGCATATTCGCCCAACAAATTATTGTGAAAAGCTCTAGATGTTAAGGTCAGTTTTTTTGCTTGTTCAGTTAAGGCATCTATCAGTCGAGGATGGCAATGCCCTTGGTTAACGGCACTATAGGCAGAAAGACAATCGTAATACTGTTTGTTGTCTGTATCCCAAACAAATACGCCTTCGCCTCTTTCAATTACAACCGGCAAAGGATGGTAATTATGAGCGTTATAGGCATCTTCCAACTGTATATAATAATCTGCTTTTGAATTGGTTGTAATCAGCATAAAGGTGGTGCAAAGATAAAGAAAAAGCCCTGCAACACAATGTTACAGGGCTTTTAAAAAATTGCTATATGATTAAGCTTTTGCTTTAGCGCCTAATACTTCTAGCATTTTAGCGCCAATTTCTGCAGGAGATTCAACCACATGTATGCCACATTCGCGCATGATGGCCATTTTAGCAGCAGCAGTATCATCTTTTCCACCAACAATAGCACCCGCGTGTCCCATTCTTCTTCCAGCTGGTGCTGTTTGTCCAGCAATAAAACCAACTACTGGTTTAGTGCCATTAGCTTGAATCCATCTGGCAGCTTCTGCTTCCATACCTCCACCAATTTCACCTATCATAATAATACCATCTGTATCAGGATCGTTCATTAATAATTCCACAGCTTGTTTTGTACTAGTGCCTATAATAGGGTCTCCACCAATTCCAATGGCCGTACTTTGCCCAAGTCCAGCTTTAGTGATTTGATCAACAGCTTCATAAGTAAGTGTTCCCGATTTAGAGACAATGCCTATGCGACCTGGTGTAAAAATAAAGCCTGGCATGATGCCAACTTTTGCGCCGCCTGGAGTCATAACACCGGGACAGTTAGGACCTATTAAAGTGCATGTTTTAGTGCTTAAATACTCTTTCACTTTTACCATGTCTTTGGTAGGAATACCTTCAGTAATGCACACGATAACTTCAATACCTGCATCTGCAGATTCTAGAATTGCATCAGCCGCAAAAGCAGGTGGAACAAAAATAATAGATACATTGGCTTGGGTAGCATTAACCGCTTCCTGCACAGTATTAAAAATAGGTTTGCCCAAATCCGGATGATTTGTACCTCCTTTACCTGGAGTTACACCACCAACTACATTGGTGCCGTATTCTATCATCTGAGTAGCGTGAAAAGTACCTTCTTTGCCCGTAAATCCTTGAACAATAACCTTTGAATTTTTACCAACTAATACTGACATATTCTTTTTAATTTATTTTTGTGCGAAATTAAGTGATATCTGTTTAAAATCTGATACCATAAACATATAATTTTGCATAAATTAATAAAAAGACGTTATGGATTTTGAAACATACAATAATTTAATTGAATCGACACTCGCTTTTTTGGGGCTTAATCCTACCGAGGCGCGCAGTGCAGAAAAGGGACAATGGGTGCTCTACAACGGGGATACCGAAATTTACATTGACCTTTGGGAGCAAAAAACTCAGAATGCATGGCTCTATTTTGAAAGCGAGGAACCATTGTTCATCTTTCAAGTCATATCACCGGTGAGTTATTTGCCAACCATTAATACCGAACAATTCTATCAAGAATTATTGCACAACAATTTAAATATGTTGTACGCATCCTATACCATCAATAAGGAAGAAAATGTTTTAGCGGTAAAATTCAGAAGAATTTGCAATGGTTTAAAACAAGAAGATATTGTGGAAGCCATTGAGAGCATTGGCTTCTATTCAGAGACAACCTATAAAGCCTTAGTGGATAGGTATGATATTGCTAAAATAGAAATTGAAGAAAATTAATTTTTTTTAGTTTAGGCAACCCTGATGTACTTTTTTTCTTCTACTAATAGAATTAACATTCAAAAATCTGTGTAAATGGCGAATTTCAATGCGGAAAAATTAAGTGATATTGTAAAACAATGCATTGAAAACCAACCAAAAGCCCAGAAAGAGTTATTTGACATATTATCTCCTAAAATGTATGCAATTTGTTTGCGTTATGCCAGGAACAGTGATGAAGCCAAGGATATTTTGCAAGAAGGTTTTATTAAGATGTTTAAATATTTAGGTCAATTTGAGGGAAAAGGATCTTTTGAAGGTTGGGTAAAACGTATTTTTATTAATACAAGTATTGAGTTTTACAGAAAATCGCAAAAGGAAGCCACCACAAATTCTCTTGATATAGCAGAGAATCAACCATTTGAATCCAATATACTTTCGAATTTGAAAGTTGATGATTTGATGAAAATTATTCAAAAATTACCAACTGGGTATCGCACTGTTTTTAACCTTTTTGTAATCGAAGGTTATGGACACGAAGAAATAGCAAGAATGTTGAATGTTACTGAGAATACTAGTAAAAGTCAACTTTTTAAAGCTAGGCAGCATTTACAGGCGATAATATTAAAACAAAATTTAAAGTGAAGGAAAACATAGACATATCAGAATTTGACAGCTTTTTTAAGCAGCAGTTGGAGGGTGCAAGTAGCACTCCGCCTGCAGGCGTTTGGGAAGCAGTGTCATCCTCAATGGCTTCTACTACTAGTGCTGTAGTGGTAGCTAAAACGGCCATTTGGGTAAAAATTGGAATAGTGGCAGTGGCCGCTGCTATAATTACCGCAGCAGTTTATATTTCAAATAGCTCAACTAATGAAGTAACTGCCAAACAACCTTCATCTGCGTTTTCTGCCAAGCAAAATGTAGAAGTTGAAACTGTAACATCCCCTCTAAATTCAGACAAACAATTGCCAATTGTAATAAAAGAAAATAAAGGCAAATCTGTTACTAACAATCCAGAGAAAAACAAGAAGGATGCAGAAATGGGCACTCCCGAACAACCGGTTATTATTGAAATGAATAGCAATAATACTCAGGGTAATATTGTTTTCTCCCCAGATCCTGAGGTGCTAAAGCAAGCGGAGAAATCCATGGGCAGTACTTCTTACAACGAAACACATATTAAAAAGGACTCAGTTGTAAAACCTATAGAATCCAAAAATGACTCCTATAGCAATAAAGGTATTGATAGTTCGTTTGTTTTCATACCAGATGTGGTAACTCCCAACGGTGACGGATTAAATGACGCTTATTTAATAGACATCAAAGGAGAAGAAAGTGTTAGAATTATAATCAGGGATATGAGAAATTTTAAAGTATTTGAAACGACTAATAAATACACTGCTTGGAATTGTGTAATGCCAAATGGCGAATTATTCTCCGAGGGTACTTACTATGTTACAGTAATTTATAAATTCCCTAATTCGCCCTCAAAAACTAAGGTGATAACCTTGAAACTAATACGATAAAAAACCATTTGTAAACTCCATAAATTTAATCTAATATAGCAACTTGAAATTATTATGAATATAAAGTATAAAATAAACAGCACATTTAAAGCATTTGGCCTAATGATAGCCATGCTTTTGAGCTATTTGTCTGTCGATGCCCAGTGTAGCATTACTACGAACGGGGCCCCGCCTTGTGTGGGTCAACCCATCACATTTTTCTGTAACACCATTGGTTCCAGCAATTTTAATTGGGATTTTAATGGGCAAGGAAGCAACACTGCTACATGTAGTCCAACTTTTACCTTTACGAACTCTGGTGTAAAAACAATTAAATTGACCTTAAAGCTAGCAAATGGAAACACATGTTCTACCACTTTTACAATTACAATTAAAGAGGTGCCAAAAATTGATGTGATCCAATTGTCTAACGACACAGCATGTTTTTTTGGCAATTCATTTTGTTTCAAAGACCAAACACAACCTGTTAGCGGTAGTTGCATAAAGTGTGTAAAGATATTGTTCTCAGACGGTGAATTGTTCAAGTTTTGCCCGCCAAGCATGCCAAATACATTCTGTAAATCTTTTACAGATCCTGCGGGTGGAACCTACGACATGTTAGTTGAAACTGAAGATTGCAATGGCTGTATTACTAGAAAAAATTATCCTGCTATTTGTGTGGTGCGTGCTTCTATGGGGTTGACTTTTTCATCACCAAGACCACAAGCTTGCGACAGTGTTAAATTAACAGTTACCAATAATTCATTAATTGCCTTATCGGATATCGATTCATTCCGTTGGGATTGGGGCGATGGAACTTATAACAACAAAAGTTGGAAACCAACTGCATCTCACGTTTTCTACAAGCAAGGTCCTAATGCAGGAGACTTTAACACCAAATTAACCGTATGGTCTAAATTCGGTTGCAAAGAATCTTATACATTCTTTAGTTCTGCCACTAATATTAAATTAGACCCAAGAATCCTTGCCGATTTTGATTCAGTTTGTGCAAAAACACCAACTATCAATTTCTCAATAAAAGGGGGCTCTATTGCTAAAGCTATAAGTCCAGTATTTAATTATGGTGACCCTCCAACTGGTCCTCTGAATACCACCCGTCAGTGGGTAGGTTCACACAAGTTTTCAGGCTTAGGACCCTACAAAATTAAATTTACCTACTCTCATCCAATCTGTGGTAACAGAGAAATTTATGATACCATTCTAGTTTTAGGCCCACAAACCTCCATAGAAACGGCGAATGACAGGGTTCAAGATTTTGAAAAATTCCAGTGTGTGATTACAGATACTGTTCATTTTCCAAACAACTCTGTTTTTTATCACAACGACCATAAATATTATGACGATGACAGTTTGTTCATGATTTATGACAGTGTGAAATATGATTTTGTTCACGATACGCTGGTAAACCCTAAGGAGCCATTCGATAAGAATTATATGAAA
Source organism: Bacteroidota bacterium (assembly GCA_025354385.1). Taxonomy (GTDB): domain Bacteria; phylum Bacteroidota; class Bacteroidia; order NS11-12g; family UBA955; genus JABMMZ01. The sequence continues at coordinate 117,172 of JANXMZ010000059.1, read as the reverse complement.
TGGTTAAAAGGCAAAGGTGGATTTAACTATCCATATACCCACATTTTTAAAACACCAACTGGTCAGGTAGATCGCGATGCCGCTTTTGGGCCTGATGGTAAGAAAAAGAGAGGTAACGATTGTACCATCCGTGTTTGGGATTTTGATGACGATTTCTGTGAAAAATGTACAACAGATACTAAAAACGGTATCAATACAGTTCTGAAAAATTGCAAATACTCTAAAGATACAACGCCTCAGCATTGGTATACTCCTTGGGATTCAATTTATCAAACCAAATACAGTTTACGTGCTGCCAATGGTATCAGATACAATGCAGATTCTGGTCTTTGTATTCAGGTAAAAATATGGCCGTCTAAACAAATGGCAATTATCAGAGATACCATTATCTATTACGGTAACAATAATCTAGGTATCAAGGCCAAGGATTCGGTAATTTTTAAAAATTGGAAAGCGCAAAAGATTATGGTGCCAAGTTATATAACTGGTCCAGCCCGATTTGATGCCACAACCGAAACCCCACGTTTTTATCTAAGAAAGTCAGATACCGCTTATATTGATAATAACAATGGATTCCCACCTAATTTAATTAAAGGTACCAAATACCAAACCGTTCAATTAGGTCAATCCATTATCCTAAATTCTATACATGACACTGCACGATTTAATTATTGGGTAGTATATATTCAAGATACTATAGCGGCCAACCTAGTTCAGCCATGGCACAAAGTTTTCTCTATTCAAACCATGCAGGGATACAAAGTAGGAGATAGTATCAATGCGCCATTGCACCGTCAGAAATTTTATGAAAGTCCGACAGTAAGGTGTTTCAATGTGCGTTTATGGCACAAGGACCTATGCCAGCCAATGGCTTGTGAAATGGATGATCAAATATCCCTCGCTTTAATGCCACCTAGTGCTAAAAAATTGAGAAAAGAAGGTGTTCAATGTTTGGGAAGTAGTCAAGATAATTATGGTATTACTTTTATACTTTCAGATACAAAACCAGGTTGTACAGAAACCTTTGCTCAAATCAATTTTGATACCGCTTTAGGTAAAGATAATTGGGTAAATGCAGTTGGTGCTAACTTAACTTCGGGTTCTATTGCTACAGGTAACTTACCTCCAGTAAATCCGCCATATAACGTGCCACCATTGGGATATCAAATCATGGGTGCACCAGGTTCAAGATTCTCTAAACAATTTACAGTAGATGATATCAAAGATTCAATCACAGGTTATATAAATGTTGGTTTAATTATTGGTAATGGCATGTGGCCACCAGATGGCTCCGCATATCCTTCTACTTGTATTGATACTGTTTACTACAATAAGTTTGCAAGGTTCCCGATTTTGGATAACAAATTCAGAATTATCAAACCTAAACAAGGTGTTGAGTTTACAAATATTTGTAGAAAAGATACCATTTGTTTGGCCTTGATGCCTAGAAACAGATCTTATGTGCCTGATGTAGAAGAGTTAAACTGGAGTTTATCTGCTGCCAACGTTGGTAAATATTATGATAAATACTATACTTTACAGGTGAATGAGTCTTATCAAAGGTTCCAAAAGGATCCAAATGATCCAACTCATTTATTTGATTATTTGTATCATAAACAAACCTCTTATTTTGATGGTAAATATGCAACATTGGATAGTCAATATATTAAAGTAGCCGAGGTAACTAAATGGCATACTGAAGCAGATATTACACCAGTATTTGATGTGATTAAGCAAATTTTATTAGGTAATAATATAGATGTATACGATTTATCTCCTGCTCAGATTTCAGACATTATCTGGAATGGTAAAGGGACTTTCCAAAAACCTTACACTGGTTCTAGAGGTTGTTTAGATACTACTGGATTTGGTAAATTCATTCGTTTCTATAAAGTAGCCGACAAAAAGAATATATTGCACTACAGAGACACTACTTTAAAACCAATTAAAACGGTTACAGGATTTGATGGTCAAAAATACAATGCCTACTGTTTTGTTCCTCAATACTCAGGTTTCTATATTGCAAACTTTGGTTTGAGAAGCAGAGCACCTGAAAATTGTACCATGCAAAGTGGTACCGCTAAGAGAGTAATTGTTGGTTTCTATGGCGTAATGAATTATAACGATACCATCATTTGTCATGGTGCCAATGTTACATCTTGCCCTCAATTCAACTACTTCCACGCTTATCCAGATATTTGTAACTGTTTATTAGATCCTACTGATTATTGGTATGATAGAAAATCAGAAGCTGGACAACCTCAAAGAGAAGCCAAAACTAAATGGGATTTAAGCAAAGCAGACGATAACAAAAGCTTGCCTAATACTATCTTTGGTCCATTCCCTTATGGTCAAACTGGTGTGGGTACTGGTACTCCTCAACATTGTATTCAATTGGGTGGATTATCTGTTCCTGGTACCTTGTATTATGAGTCTGATACCGGCGGATATTATCAAATCAGAACTGCAGCAGGTGATAGCACAGGTTGTAGAGATACTTTCCCTCAAGACATATTTGTTACTGCAGCAAAAGCGTATTTTGGATTGGATCAACAAAGACCAGAATGTAAAACCATTATTGAGTTCTTCGATTCATCATCTGTATACGACCCTTGTGTTTGGAAATTGCACGACAAATGTGATTATATTGTAAAATGGAGAATTGATTGGGGTGATAGTGGAAGATCTTCAAAAAATACTTTCCCTAATGCACTGCCTTCAAACATAGCACACGATTACACAAGGAACGGTGACTTTGTAGTAACCCTAATTGTAGACACTTATTTAGGTTGCACAGATACTTTTAAGTTGAAGGTACACATTCCAGGACCAGTGCCTAAGTTTGATACCATTATTCCTAGGAAATATTGTGTGGGTGAATTGGTGAATTTTGACAACTTAAGTAAATACCTGCCAGGTGATAGTAGTATTTGGACTTGGGATTTTGGAGATAATCATTACGATAATCAGTATTACTCTATTCGCAAAACCAATCCAGGTAAAAATGATACCATTACCCATAGATACTCTGCTCCAGGTAGATACTACATATATTTATCACAGTCATTCCAATTAAAAGCGGGTAATCAAACAAAAGTTTGTAGTGTTACTTTCCCTGATACTACCGATGGACAAATGCCACTATTCTACATTGATATTTATGCCTACGACACTGTCAAGCTGGGGCCTAAGGATACCAATGTATGTTTAAATCAACCAGTGCTGATGACAGGTAATGTAATTCCTGTTGGAAAGTACTCCCGATTCAAATGGAACCTTGGTAATTCGCCAACAGATACATTGGTAAGTTCTAACATTACACAAACTGTGAGCTTTGGTAAACCGGGTATTTACACCATAAAATTCAGGGGTGATAAGAATTCAGTAGCTACAGGGTCAACGAAGGTCTGTCCTGCCGAAGACAGTGCTAAAATAACGGTTGCATTTGTAAAAGCCGACTTTGATATAGACAGTTCTGGATCTCCTGTATATTGTTTCGAGAATAAATCAACTAACAGTATTAACCATAACTGGAGTTTCTATAATACCAACGACTTAAAATCAATCACGCCTGCATCTGCCAGAAGTTTTGAAATACAGTTGGGTTATGTGCCAAGTCCTGCTGAAGCAAATGGTCCTAAACCATGCCGAGACTTTAGAGATTCATTGGGTACCTATTGGGTATGTTTAGAATCAATCAATAGCATAGGTTGTCGTGATACAGTTTGTAAAAAATTAACCAATAGATTCGAAGCAACTATCCGCCCTCCTAACGTATTTACACCAAATTCTAGTGATGGTTTCATTGGATTGGATAAAGAAGGATTGCCAGGTAATAATGTATTCAACATCGAGATTAAAGGTGAAGAGAAATATGAGTTGGTAATCTTCGACCGTTGGGGTGTAAAAGTGTTTGAATCTAAAGATAGTAAAGTTGATTGGAATGGAACCGTAAACAATAGCGGTGCAACTTGCCCTAATGGTACTTACTACTATATCTTGAATTACAGATACAAAGGAAAGAACAAAGACGAACCGAAATTAAACGGTACAGTTCAGATTATTAGATAATCTATAACATCTTAAATTTTCAAGCCCCAGACCTAAAAAATCCGGGGTTTGATGTTTTTAAGGTGGCTTCACCTAATTTTGCACTACATGTTGCATAATTTTTATAATAGCGATGATACCATTGCCGCCATCGCTACAGCCGAGGGTATTTCAGCCATTGGAGTTATCAGAATTTCAGGTAAGGATGCCTTTGCTATTTGCAATAAAATATATAAAAATAAGGATCTCACCCAGCTGCAGTCGCATACCATTCATTATGGTTTTATAACCGAGGGTGATGAGGTGATTGATGAGGTTATGATGAGCATATTTCAATCCCCTCGCAGTTTTACTACCGAAGATAGCATTGAAATAAGTGCCCATGGCTCGCCATATATTTTGAGTCGCATATTGCAATTGCTTGTCAATAATGGAGCACGTTTGGCTCAGCCAGGGGAGTTTACCATGAGGGCCTTTATGCATGGTCGTTTAGATTTGGCCCAGGCCGAAGCCGTGGGAGATTTAATAGCTGCACAAAACAAAGTCCAAGCAGAGGTTGCTATCAAACAAATAAGAGGAGGCCTATCCGAAGATATAAAATTGTTGAGAGAGCAATTGCTTAATTTTGCTTCTCTCATAGAACTGGAATTGGATTTTGGTGAAGAGGATGTGGAGTTTGCTGATAGGTCGCAGTTGAATCAACTCATTGAACAAATCCTTCAACACATCGATCCCATTATTCAATCATTTAAATATGGCAATGCTATAAAAAATGGAATACCTGTTGCAATTATTGGTCGCCCAAATGCAGGTAAATCTTCATTGTTAAATTTATTGTTGAACGAAGACAGGGCCATCGTTTCGGATATTGCAGGCACCACGCGGGATACGATAGAGGAGGTCTTAAATATTGAAGGCTTGCCTTTTCGATTTATTGATACAGCTGGTATCCGAACAACTCAAGATGCCATAGAAACAATAGGAATTGAAAAGGCATTAAAAAAGATTGAGGAAGCCCAAGTGGTGATTTATATTTTTGATATGAGTAATACCTCAGTTGAAGAAATTAATAGCGACCTGGAAATGATTAAGGCTAAAAATAATCAAATCCATTTAATGGTATTGGCCAATAAAACCGATTTAATAAATGAAGCAGTAAAAACCAATTTGTTGAATACCTTGAATCATATTGGTTATACGGATACCCTTTCCATTCAAGCCAATAAAGCGGGCGAAAATGAATTGGTGTTTTTAAAATCGGCTTTGCATGATTCTATTAAAAAAGGTATAGTAAGCGAAGGGCAAACCATATTAACCAACCTTAGACACTATATAGCGCTTAGTGAGGCGCGCGAGGCGCTTCAAATTGTAGTAGAAGACTTGAATGGTCGCTTGACGAGTGATATGCTAGCATTGGACATAAAACGGGCTCTAAATGCATTAGGCGAAGTGACTGGTGAAATAAGCAGCCAAGAAATATTGATTAATATATTCGGGAAGTTCTGTATCGGAAAGTAATCTCAATATATCCAAGCACCCAAAAATTGAATGACGATGGATGCTAAAATTAGTATCAATGTTATCCATTTTATTTTTGGAATGCCACATAGTAATTGCCAAGAAAACAGGAGATATACGAATAAGAAAAATTGGAAATCGAGGGTGTAACGCGCGCAAAACTGATACCAGCCTGTTCCCATAATGCAGAAAATTATAAATGCAATGGGTAAAGCTGCAGCCCAACAACCAAAGCGAATAAGACGGTGTGAAATGAGCATCGGATGGCCTTCGATTATGTTTTTATAAGAGCGGAATTGTAATATAACCGCTGGTATTAATAATAAAAATAAAGGCGATCCCCAAATAAATCCAAACCCTTCCTCTTCTTTTAAAATAAAAGGAAATTGTAAGTTAAAAGAGGGCCAATGCAATACTTCTATGTAAAAATTATGGATTAAAAAATAGGTCGAAAAATAGCCATGTTGCTGAAAAGCTTCTAGGAAATAAGGGTTCATATCATGGTATTGGATGCCGTTTTCAAAAAAATCTCCGAAGCGGGCAAAATTATACCAGCCATTTAAAAGGCTAAAAATAATAAATGGAAAAATAAAAATAGCACCTTTGGTCAACCAATCTTTAAACTTAATTTGCCGATGCAAAGCGAGATACAAAAACAATAAAAAGAAAACAGAGAATACTAGATTATTGCGGGTATATACCGCGCTTGCATAAAATACTCCGGAAATAAAAAGTGCCCGATAAGGTTTCTGTATTTTAAGCATGGCATAGACTGCCGAGAATAAAAATGTTTGCGCCATGATTTGAGAAACAAACCATACCGTACCTTCCATAGACATGTAAAAATGCACGGTACCTAAACCCCAAAAAAATCCAACCCACATGATATGTTTTTCATTCAACCCTAAATTAAATTTACTAGACAATAATGAACTAATTTTCATGATGAGCCATACATTCAAAATGCCAAATAATACGTTGATAAATGCATCCGGTAAATCCACTCCAAAAATGGCTACGAGAGGGGTGTATACCAAAGCGGGAACAGGCGGCCAATAAAGGTATAATTGCTGGTTGTATACTACCAAATCTCTTTGGCTATCCGGTACAATTACATTTAATCTGCCATGTAAAAAAGCATCGGCTAAATAGCGAAAATAATTAAGGTGTGGTGCAAAATCGATTTCTTTGTGACCAGGTTTAATTAAATCGAGGTAAAAAAATAAACAAACCAAAGGTATCAATAGGTAGATACTTTTCAGTTTGTTCAACATTATCAACATAAGTGGGTCAAACTTAATTCAAAATTAGGCATAATAAAAAATAAATATGCATGCATCCATAATTGGAATAAATCAAAAGAAAATTATTGTTTAGGTGCAGAAAATGATATTGTTTTGCAATAAATTAAAACTAAAATTATGTTAGATAGTACTGCATATGCCAATAGGCACATTGCATCCCTTTGGTTTGAAGCATTTAATGAACACAACCTTGTAAAATTACTAGACCTCTACCACGAGGATGCGGCTCATTACAGCCCCAAATTAAAAATAAGACAACCCCAAACCAATGGATTCATTAAAGGAAAAACTGCCTTGAAAAGTTGGTGGCAAGATGCTTTTGAAAGACTTCCAACTTTGCAATATCAAGTTCTAAAAATCATTTCGGACGAAGATTTAGTGTTTATGGAATACCTGCGAAAAACGAAGGGAGAAGAAGATATGGTGGTAGGTGAGGTGTTGCAAATAGAGAATGGATTAATTGTGGCATCGCGTGTTTACCACAGTTAAAAAGTAGATACAAAGGAAGTGTTTACTTTTGTAATCATTGATAGTATTACGTACTTTTTTGTATTATTACAGTTGGCGTTTTAATAGGACCTGTATTTATTTGAGAAAATAAATTATGTTTGTATGCCACCAAATGAAAAACTTAATTATCATCCTTTTGTTTGCCATCGCCTGCAACCATCCCGACCCTAGCACTGTAAAAAAAATAGTGGTTGAGGATATTAAAACTGCAGAAAATGCAAATCAAATGAAAATAGAGTATTATCCAGATGGTGCTTTATACCGAGAAATTAATTTAAGAACACTTGATGCAAAAATATATACCAGAAATGGTAAATTGTTTCTGAAAGGCAAGTTTAACGATACCAGTTTTAAATTAAATGGTGTATGGGAAGAGTGGGATAGATTTGAAAATTACAAAAGATTCCAATTAACCTTTAAGAATAATATGGAGGAAGGTGCATTTACTTCGTTTAAAAAGGATGGCAAAATTTATGTCAAAGGGTTTAAAAAAGGGGGCGTTTTTAGCGATACGCTCAAATATTATGACAATGAAGAAAAGCTATTTGAATTGCAAATATGGAAGCCAGATGCCTCGCAAAAAGAAGGCACTAAATTGGTGAACACTATTCATTTAAGCAGCCAGCGTTCTGATGGTACAATAGAAAGAATAAAAGGCAAACTGTACCGCTGGGAGAATGGCGTTCGTTTGCCAATGGACTCTAATTAAGGATTGCGCCTAACTTACCTCTAACCCATACTCCTCATCTATCTCACTACCCGGTAAATGCTCTGTTACTTGAATTTCCTTCTTCAAATAATACTTTACAAAATTACACCAATGGCATCTTTCATCATTGCATCCCTTATTAAATTCATGCGCTTTGATTCGGGCATAGGTATCCGTAATTTGTTCTGTTACTACTTTTATTTCTTCAGGTGAAATTGCAAATTGTACCCGGTCGAAATGTCCCGTTTTATCTGGCTCTACAAAATTCATTTCGCCACGGGTCATGCTCCACTTTGTGCTATGATCATTGTCTATAAGTAAATTGTAAAATACCATTTGGCGCCAATAATCACCACCTAAAACTTGCTCCGCCTTATTAGGGTCTGCATCGGCTTTAGGAGGATTGCATTTGCTTTTGGCATATTTAAAATCACCAGTCTTAAAATCTATCACATAAGCACTGTTGCCTTCGAAAATTATTTTATCTAATTTACCTTTTATAGGGATGCCCGCAACTTCAATGTTCTGCATATTTTTTTCAATGGTAAATACTTTTTCGTTCTGCCATTGTTTTGCATATTCTGCGTAATACTGTGGCAATATAATTTTACCGTGGGCCAATCTACGTTCATAGGCATCTTCAGTAAAACCATCGCGTTGGGCATACATCGATTTTTCGAAATAGGTCACCAATGTATCTACAGCTGGTAATTGTTTCTGTTCATCTTTCTGCATGTCAGTAAATAAGTTTTCCAATGCGTAGTGTATAGCAGTACCAAAACTTGCACCTTCGCTTTTTGCACTTGGCACTTTCAATACTTGATTAAAATAAAACTCGGTGGGGCATTTTAAATAAGAATTGAGATGGGTGGCCGAAAGGGTGTAATTGGCAAGTAAGGTATCTAAATAATTATGGTCTATTAATTCAAAATCAGGAAAAGCTTCGTCTTGATAATACTGCGATTCAAAATTTAAAATAGCAGTTTCATCAATTTTAGGGTGACTTATTTTTAAGTCACTGCTACTCACTAATTCTTCAATAAATCTCAATTTTTCTAACGGTTTGGTGTCTAATGTTTGTTGATGATAGGAGATGCTTAACCCTTTTCTTGCACGGGTCATGGCAACGTAAAAAAGTCGTCTGTTTTCTTCAGCTTCTGCCGCCTCATCGTTGGTTTTAAAATAAACTTTAGAAAGGTTAAAATCGTTGTTGCGATTGCCAGTAAACCAAGCCTTTTCTATACAATTAGTAATGAATACATGTTCAAACTCAAGACCTTTGCTGCTATGGGTGGTTATTAAATTGATACTATCAGGCATCTGCAGTATTTGCCATGCCTCTATTGCAATGTTAAAATCTTCGTAACGTTTAATTGTTTTTAATAAATCGGATAATTGCATGCGAGGATTTTTAGCAGCTTCTTCTTTAATAAAATCGAAGAAAGTACGTAAAATTTGCATTTGCCAACGCTTGTCATCGGCTTGCATTACATAGCTTAAAATACCGCCTTTGGCAATAATTTTTTCTATTAACTGTGGTACAGTAATGTTATTGACTTGACCAGTCCAATACTCCAAATCTTCTATAAGGCGTTTCAATTCTGTCCTGCCATCAACACCAGCCATGCCGTTGAATAAATCATTTTTGCTTTTGGCAAAATCACTTAAATAATCGCGCCATTTGGCTCTCTTATTTTTGACATCTACACTGAGTTTTGCAATTTCAATAGCTGGTATTTTATAGAAATCAAAATTTAGAATTTCGAAAATATATTCTTCACCCGAGTAAGGTCTTCTTGATTCCGCATTTAAATAATTAAGAATCATCAATAGCTTGCTTACCAATAACTCATTTAGAATATTAATTCTTCTTTTGGAGTTAAATGGAATATGATTGGCCTTGAAATATTTGGTTAGAATTTCAACCTGTTGATGGTTGCGATAAAGAATGGCCATTTCCGTAAATGGTACACCTTCTTTGTGCAATTTTTGCACCGCCTGGCCAATGCCTATGGCCTCATGCAAGGGATTAAAATATTGATTGATGATGGGCGCAATATTGTATTCTGCTACTTCCGGATTCTTTGCTAACAAATGTTTGTCTATGGCTTGAATACGCTCATTGTTTAAGTTAATAAGGGAGCGCGAGGCATCGAGTATTAACTGACTTGAACGGTAGTTGTCTGTGAGTACAGTGGTGGTTAGGTGCTCTTGATAAATGGTTGCAAAATCTAAAATATTGCTGATGTTAGCACCTTGAAATTTGTATATCGACTGGTCATCATCTCCTACTACAAAAAGATTGGGCACTTCCCAATATTCAGTGATGTATTTGACGATTTGATTCTGTGCTCCGTTAGTATCCTGAAATTCATCTACCAACACATACAAGAATCGCTCTTGATAATTTAAAAGGAAATTTTTATCGTCTTCAAAAGCGCGGATAACCCAAGTAATCATATCGGTAAAATCATACAATTTTCGTTGTAACATTTTAGCCTGAAAAACTGCAAACAAGTCCACCGCAGCTTTTAATTTTTCAACCTTTAATTTTTCTTCATCATAAGCAGCTTTTTTAATATCGCCTTTGGCATAATCTTTCCCACTTTTTTTATAAACAAAAGCCCCGCCGTCTTCCAACTCAATAAAATAGGCATCGGCTTTAGCTTTGATATCATCTATATTTAGATTTTCTTCTTTTATAAGTCGGAACAGGTTTTTAAAATTGGGCAGATCATAATACACTTCGCCTTTTAATCTTTTTAGAACACTGTTGTTAGGTAATTGATCAATAAGCTCCTGTAAAATCTCTATCACATCTAAATCATTGGCTGGTTTTAAATTGGTATATCCAAAATAATTACTGTTGTGCTGAATGATTTCGTTGCAAAGTGAATGGAAGGTATGAATGTGCACACGGTAAGCCACTGGACCTATAAATTTTAGCAATCTTTCGCGCATAGCTATAACACCAGCATCGGTATATGTAAGACACAAAATTTGGTAAGCATTGGTATCGGTTTTTTGCAGAATATTTGCAATACGTGCAGCTAGTATTTGGGTTTTACCTGTGCCTGGGCCGGCTACTACCATTACTGGACCTTCAATATGATTGACGGCCTGTTTTTGGGCGGCATTAAGCGATTCATAAAGTGCAACAAAATTTGACATGGTGAATGAGCAAATATAAAATATATTTGCCTTATGAAGATTAAAATCATCACCATTATTTTATTGCTTTTTTACTGCCATTTAAATGGTCAAAAAAAGTTGATAGATTTAGAAAAAACAAACGATTATACCACCTATAATTATCCAGTAACAGAAATAAAAGCAGAAGATGTCATCGTACTTGCTGTAAAAGACAAGGATTGGGAAAATATAAAAAAAGTAAATGCATATAAATATGTTCAAGAGTTGCGATTTGAAAAATGTGAAATCAAAGAATTGATGATAGACTTAGAACAATTCCCGCTGTTACAGTCTTTATACATCTCCGAATGCAGGTTTGATACCATTCAATTCAAAGGCAATCCAATTAATTTTAAACAACTTTTACTTTACGATAAACATTTAAATAGTTATAACTTTTTAAAACAAATAGGCAATGTTCAGCAGATTTGTCTGTCAGATCCACAAGCATTCAATTTAACCAATTTAACGCAGAATTTATTGACCTTAAAAAAACTCAATTACTTACATTTATATGGAGGAAATATCGTGCAATTGCCAGATGAATTTGCGCAATTGAAAACTTTGAAAGATTTAGGATTTAGTTATATGGATAGTCTGTTCGACTTTGGGCATACTTTTAATTTAATTAAAGATATGGAATTGGAAAGTCTTAATCTGATGTATAATTTTAAGAATCCGGTTTTGAGTAGCAATGTAAAGTTACTTAAAAAAATAAAATCGCTTTACCTAGGCAACACCAGTTTCGAAACATTGCCCGAAGAGATTGGTGAATTAACCCAACTCATAGAATTAAATGTGAGTATGGGTTCACTAAGCACCTTACCCAATAGCATTATCAAATTGGTAAATCTTAAAAAATTGATGTTAATGCCATGTAAATTCACTTCTATTCCCGAAATACTTTTTCAAATGACTTGGCTGCAGGAGTTGGAGGTGGGTGGCGAAGAATGGTTCCCTAACAAGGAAGAATTAAAGCCTATCAGAAAAGCACTAAAAAAAACCAAGGTGAATGATTACCCAGAATAGTATGGTTACTCTATGTATTGATATAACACAGTTAACTTTCATTTCAATTTAAAATTATATCCTTATTTTTGCTTAATAAATAATGGAATCAAATTCAAAAATATTCGTTGCGGGGCATCGCGGTATGGTGGGAAGTGCTGTATACAGAGCGTTAGAGGGCAATGGGTTTAATAATATTGTAACCCGTACTTCTGCCGAGCTCGATTTAAGAAACCAACAGGCTGTTACCGATTTTTTTAATTTAGAAAAACCTGAATACGTTTTTTTATGCGCGGCAAAAGTGGGTGGTATTGTTGCCAATAATACCTACCGAGCAGAGTTTTTATACGATAACCTCAGCATTCAAAACAATATTATACACGCATCATTTGTGAACGATGTAGAAAAGTTAATGTTCTTTGGCAGCAGTTGCATTTATCCTAAATTAGCGCCTCAACCTTTGAAGGAAGATTACCTCTTAACAGGGTTGTTGGAACCAACCAATGAACCTTATGCCATTGCTAAAATTGCGGGTATTAAATTATGCGAAGCTTACCGCGATCAGTTTGATTGTAATTTTGTATCCGTAATGCCAACCAATTTGTATGGTATCAACGATAATTATCATCCGGAAAACAGTCACGTTTTGCCCGCCTTAATTCGCAAATTTCACGAAGCAAAAGTTAACAATACCGCTCAAGTAGAAATTTGGGGAACGGGTTCTCCTCTGCGCGAATTTTTATTTGCTGATGATTTAGCAGATGCTGCACTTTTCTTAATGCTCAACTATAACGGAAAGCAGTTTGTAAACATTGGAAGTGGCGTTGATTTAAGCATTAAGGATTTGGCCTTATTGGTAAAAGATATTATTGGTTATAGTGGAGAATTGGTTTTTAACACCAGCAAGCCAGATGGTACTCCGCGCAAATTAATGGACGTAAGTTACCTGCACAGTTTAGGTTGGCAACATAAGGTGCAATTAAAAGATGGTATACAATTGGCTTATCAAGATTTTTTGAGTAAACAAAATTAAAAACCATGGCAGTTAAACACCAGTCGGATGCAAGTTATCAAATAACAGAATACATCGGGTCTATGCCAGAATGGAGCAAAGATATTTGTATGAAGTTGCGGAACATTATTCACAAAGCAGATCCACAAATGGTGGAAGACTGGAAATGGGGGCCTAACTTTTATCACAATGGTATGGTGTGCGGCTTTGGAGCATTTAAAAAGCATGTGGCCTTTGTTTTTTTTCAGGGAGCCCAACTAAAAGACACTAAAAAAATTTTATTGTTTGGCGAGAATAATGCTCATAATCGTGGAATACATTTTAGCGATGCGAGCCAAGTGAAAGAGAAAATTCTGATAGAATATATTAAGGAAGCTGTGCAAATAAATACAACCGGCAAAGCTGTTGGTATTTCAAAAGCAGCTATTGTCGAAATTGATACTCCTGTGGATTTGCAAAAATTATTGGATCAGAATAAATTATCGGAATATTTTGACATGCTTGCCTATACACATAGAAAAGAATATATCATTTGGATAAATGAAGCAAAGAAAGAAGAAACGCGATTGAATAGACTTACAAAAACAATAGAAATGTTACTCACAAAACAAATGAAGTAAACTTGCTGGTATTATTCTTTATATAAATACTATCCTGCTCTGTAGTTTCATAATTTGTTAAAAAAATGGTTTAAATTTATTGACTTATGGCATCGCTCCACGCTTGTGGGTCTTTGCTCCACAATGCAATTTTTTCTGACTGAATAGCGGTAATATAATTAATGTCTATGGCAACCTTAGCCATTTCATTAAAATTGCATAATGAAATGTAAGGACATTTAGCTTCTTTGAATTTTTCTTCAGTGCTGGCAAATCCATAATTAAAAATGGATACTAAGCCTATAACTTCAATGCCATTCTCTCTTAAATCTTCAACTGCTTTCAAACTACTTTTACCCGTGCTAATTAAATCTTCTACAACCACTACTTTGGCACCGTCTTCTAAACGACCTTCTATGCTGTTTTTTAGACCATGTTTTTTGGGTTCTGGTCTCACATATGCAAACGGTAAGTTCACCTTGTCTGCAATCAGTGCACCTTGAGCTATGCCTGCGGTTGCAACCCCTGCAATGGCCTCTACACCATTGAAATTTTGCAAGATGACTTTTACCAACTCATTGGTAATATACTGTCTAATGGTAGGGTAGGAGAGTGTTACTCTGTTGTCGCAGTATATAGGAGAGCGCATACCACTGGTCCAAGTAAAAGGTTCATCAACATTTAATTTGACAGCTTCGCATTCTAATAAGTATTGCGCTATTTTTGCACTTGTATCGTTTAACATAATTATGGGTCAGCAAAATTATAAAATATTTATTAACCACTATACACTATTTATCGGCAATAGTGCTTTCCTCAAACAACAAATGGAAAAAGTGGAGTTGTATCCTGGCTCAGATTTAAAAGATATAATAGCGAAACTTACCAGTGGTAATGTCGTTGCACATCGAAATATTGGATTCGAATCCGACCAGTCGTTGAAGCTGTATGAAGTGTTAAAAAAACAATTTAAATTAATTAAAGCCGCAGGAGGAATTGTTTTTAATGAGTTGGGGCAACTTTTGTTAATAAAGCGATTGGGTCTTTGGGATTTACCTAAAGGTAAAATTGAAAAGGGTGAAGCTCAGCGAATGGCAGCCCTTCGCGAGGTGCACGAAGAGTGTGGCTTACATTTTTTAGGCCTTTTAGATAAAGTGGATAATACTTACCACGTCTATTTTTTAAAAGGAAGATGGATTTTGAAAAAAACAGCTTGGTACAGAATGATAGCTTGGGGGAATATAGAGGTTACACCACAATTAGAAGAAGATATAACCGAAGTGAGATGGGTGAATAAGGACTTTTTAAAACAACCAGATTTCGAAACGTATGATTCTATTCGATCTTTAATTCAAAAAATAGAATTTCCGAAGGTTTCCAAACAACCTCATTTGTTTTAAGGGTTAAGCTTTGTTCTCCTCTATAAATTTCCTAGTCGTACGACCTTGAAAGGGCTTAAAATAATTATCTTTGGACTATACCCAATGTGAAAAGTAAGTTAATCACTCTGAATGGGCCAATAAGTTTACAAATCAAAATTATAACATCTAAAACACAATCCCTTCGGGTACAAATTTACCGTAATTACCCTTGTTAATTATGATATCGCGCACAATGGTACTGCTGATATTCGTATAATAAGGACTGGAAAGCAAGAATACTGTTTCTACCTTGTCTACCAGTTCTTTGTTGGCAAAAGCAATTTGTTGTTCGTATTCAAAGTCACCAGGTGCACGCAACCCTCTTAATATAAAATGAGCACCCACTTCGTTACAATAATTAACAGTTAAACCTGTGTAGGTTTTAACGCTTACCCTAGGGTCATTGATAAATATTTTTTGAATCCATTCCATGCGTTGCTCAATTGAAAACAAATTTGTTTTTTTTACATTGCTGCCAATGGCAATTATAATTTTATCGAAAATACCAAGTCCTTTTTGAACGATGTCTACATGCCCCTTGGTAATTGGGTCGAATGAACCGGGGAATAAAGCTATTTTTTCCATGGTAATAATGTCTTACAATATTAACAATTAATATTAAGATAATAGTTACTTTCCCTGAGTTGCTCTAAAAATACTAAAGCAAGTACTGCCATATTGTTTCTTTAAAAGTAAATACCCAGAATGAAAAATCATTTTGTCGGAATGTTCTAAAACAAATAAGGTGTTATTGGTATTAAACCAGTCTGATTTCGTTACCGTATCGCTCAATTGATGCAATTGAACATAGTCGTATGGAGGGTCGGCAAATAAGATATCAATGGGTTTTTGGACATTTTTCAAATACTGTATCGCATCCGCTTTTTTAATTTGCCAATCCTTCACATTTAACTCTTTTTGAATATCCTTCATAAAGGTAATGTTCGCATAATTAACATCCACACTTGTTAAGTTTTTGGCACCACGCGATAAAAACTCTAGGCCGATATTGCCAGTTCCCGCAAATAAATCAACCACACTGCAATCTTCTATTGATAAAATATTTTGTAAAGCGTTGAACAAACTTTCTTTAGCCAAATCTGTGGTAGGGCGGGTATTGCTGCCATTGTATGTTTTGAATTGATAACCCCTATATATCCCTGAAATTATACGCATAATGAAGCCGCGTAACATGCAAAAAGTTTTTCTGATAAAGCTGGAATCTCAGGATTTAAAACATGAGAGGGGTATTTTAGAATTTCAGAATGGGCGAAATGTGGTATCAAGAATTTGATAAGTTCAATATCCATTCCTATGCTATAGTCCATTTTCAAGCTAGTATCCGATGGCAATATATCACTAATTTGAAGAGCATTTAAAAGAAAATAGAGCACTTCGTGTTCATTGTCACATGTGTAGGTATTGGCCAATAAACATTGGTCGCCATTCATTAGTAAAATTGTATAATCATTGGCAGTTCTGTAAATGTAAATTTGGTTGAATAACTTTTGCGACAAATGGTATTCAATCAACACATTTAAATAGTGAATGGCTGCTTGACGATAGGTATTGCTAAAATCAATGATAACTGTATTACTTGTTTTTTGAGTATTGAATTTGTTTTCACAAAAAGAAGCAGGTGTTATCTGATACTCATTCGAAAAGGAAATATGAACAACTGTGTTAAATTTGGCATGCATCCATGGTTCAACATCGTCTAAATTACTAATTGGGTTGGTGACTTTGTAAGCCAGTAAATTTTTTTCTTTGGCAGAAAAAACTGAAAGTATATGGCAATCTATGTAATGTGCAATGTGTAAATTGCACAGCGAAGGAATCAATTCATTCCCTAGGGTGTCCTCGGCTAACAAATGTTGTTTGTTTGAAATTTCCTGCATGAATTCACTTCAATTGATGGAGACTTTTATAATTTATAAAAGTCTTCATAACTTTAGGTGCAAACATAGTAAAATTATGTCAATGTCTCTTGAATCCACTTTTCCTTTACAAGAAGCTTTCAGGCATTATTGAACTTTTATTAATATCCTATCTAATTTCAAATTGTCATTGCTCAATACCACATGGTATAAACCTTTCTCCCAACCAGAGGTATTCAAAGATTGACTGGCATTAAGGTCGTTAAAGTTTAAAACAGTTCTGCCTAAGTTGTCGTAAATGGTTAAATTATAATGGCTCAAATTGGTGGTAATTTGCAATTGCTCATCAAAAGGATTAGGATATATATTCAATTGGTAATTGGTGATATCTGCTACCTTTAAAAAGTTAGGAAAATTGATGGATTGTGCTGAACTGTCTTTACATGTCTGAAAATTACTAGAACTCAATGATACAACAGCCGTTTTGTTGTTGTAATTGCTCATGTCTTTTACCAATATTTTGGCGCTGCTAATAAAAGTATCATTAATATACCAAGCGTAATTTACATTATTGGTGTCATTTGGCAAGAATGTGTATGTTTTCCAATTGCGACTCAAAGTATAGGTTGCTACAGCCGGTGGCAATAAAGTGAAGCCAACCAATCCAATGGTTTTGGCACAGGTATTATTAAATACTTTAACACTTAATTGATCGCCAGAAATTAGTCCGGTATAGTCAAATTCATTACTGATGCCACTAGCTACAATGGCTTTGTTTCTATAAAATTCGTATTTCTGATATAATGGATTAATTCGGTATTTATATTGATTCTGGCACGAACTAACATTAAAGTTATAAATCCCATTATCCTTTAGAAAGGTATCTACCAAATAAGCAGGTTTCTCCTTAATGGGTGGACAACTTAAACTCAAACTATCTAATATTAGAATTTGCAGCGAATCGCTTTTTGTTGGAATAAAAGAAAAACTAGTATCTGTAGAAAAAGCTTGATTGTTAAATGATACACTCACTTTTGATTTCGGTAAATTTTTAACGAAAGCATTCAAGGCATCACCCTTACACAATCTCGTATTAATGCCAATGTTGTAAATAATATTAGAGCAATTATTGGTTCTTATACTAATGGTGGTATCACTAAAGGGGCATACGCCTTTTTGAAAACTTCTAATGGTTATATTATAAAAGGTAGAGGGTGTTAATGATGTTAAGGCGATGGCGGTGTCATTTTTTACGCGCTTAAATAAAATATTATTAAGGCTAAATTGTACCGAATCAATGCCAATCGTTTTGGTCCATTTTAAATCTAAATTACTGGTGGTTTTGTTGCTTATAAAATTGGATGGATAAATTTTCTTTACCACTCTTAATTTAAAAATATTGGAAGGCAAGCTGCGGCAATTGGTAAGACTTTTGGCGATTGCAAAAATATCCGAATTAACACTGCTATTAAATGATAAACTCAAACCTTTGGTTTTTGTAAACAATAATCCATTGGCGTACCATTCAATGGTATCTGCGTTGGTGCCACTTGCCGTGAAGGTTTCATTTATTTGATCACAGAAAGTATCTTTCGTGAGTGTCTTAATTAAATTAATGGTTGGTTTAGGATACCAATTAAGTTTATAATTATTACTTGTTACTGAACAGCCATTGCTACTAGAAGAAACCTTAACATTGTAAATGCCAGTATCTTTTGCAAAAAAGGTTCTGGTTGTTTTATTATTCGGGCTCCATAAATAAGTAATACCACCCGCAGTATTCGCAGATAACAAAATTGAATCTCCTTTGCAAATTGTACCCGAGGAGCCATTGCCTATCACCGCAGATGGAGAGGGTTTCACTGTTACCTTAAGGGTGTCCGGAAAACTGGCCCCATAAGCATTTTTAGTTGTTAGAATTGCCAATTGCGTACCGGGCGTAGTAAATTTAACAACAGGATTTTGTTGAGTACTGGCCAAAGGTATGGCATTGGTAAATTTCCATGAATAGGAGGTAGGATTGCTGGTGCCTTTGCCAGTCATTTGCGCGTTGTTATTCGCACATACAACACTATCAACACTGTATGCGTCTGCTACAGTTAAAAAGCTAGAGGGTGAAATTTCAAATGATTTACCATATACAATATCTCCGTTATCACTACCATTACTGTTAGTAGCCATTACGGCAACATGGAATTTCACTTTACCTACATTACTGCTTGGAGCTTTCCACGTAAAAACCCAACGTGCACTGTCTTTTTTTACAGTATCGGTACCAGTTTGAGTATGTTCTATATATTGTCTTGTGTTGCCTCCAACTGTAGCCGTAAGTTTTTGAATTCTGCTACTGCTATTTGTACCCATGGTGCCAACAGGAGCAAAAGTTGTAGAGCTTAGGCAAGTTACCTGAAAACCATATTTCGAAATTCCAGCTTGCTTAAAACTTAATGAAATGGTGTAGGTGGAATCTGGTATGTAACCATTGTTATGAAAATTACCGTTTAAAAATATTTTATTAAGATTGCTATTGCCACTTGTAATAAAAGTTCCTGAGTGGCAACTGGTACAATTAGATTCATTAGTAGTGCCAGTGATAGGTGCTCCGCTTAATGCTGCAGATGGTCCTGTTACATTCATGATAGCGCTGGTTAACGTAAACAAAAAAACAAGTATGATAATGGAGTTACGTAGGTAGATTTTATTCATAACTACAAAGCTAACCTTTCTGCATTAAGGCTAGGAGTGGTGCATTTTATTTTACATAAATATGACATATTTGTTCCAACAAATGTCAATATTTTAGAATTAAAGATAACATTTTCAGAATCCTTGCAATACTCAAGTTAAAAACCAAGCAGCTGTTGTCAATTTAAACGCTTATTGATGACTTCTTCTACTTTTCTAAATAATTGAATGGGTGTATGCTTGCGCCATATCAAATGGTCTAAATCGCCACCAAAATTTAAATAGTAATCTGCTTTACAATACCTGAATTCTTCTAAAACATGCTCACGAAAGTTCACTAAGGCAATCCAACCTTCTTCTACTTCCGCATACCATTCCTCGTAATAACTATCATCACTGCTGTGAAAATTAAGAATGTTTTCGCCTATAAGAATGTATTTATCTATGCCTTCTTCTTCAAGTAATTCTATAACTTCTCTTTTCAAAAGCATAATATCATTATTGATGGCATCGTTCCATTCTCCAATCAACTCAATAATGGTAAAACCATGCTCATAATCTGTAAAAAGTATTTTTAAATAAAGAGTAGGTGAGCCAAATGAATCCCATTGAGGATGAATTAAGTAATTATAAATGCTATTACTGTATTCAAATTCACTGTGTACACGCTCGTAAAAAGGAGAATTGGCATCTTCTTCGGAATTGTATAAGTGTAACCAGTGATAATAGGGTTCTATGTCCTGCATTGTTGGGTCTTGCAAAAGTAAAATTATTATTGATTTCTATACATTTTATTGTTGTTTATTTCTAATTTCTAAAAGATTTATCCCCCAGTTTAAAATTATTTTCAAAAACTAATTTGTCTTTTCAGCATTAAAAGTATTATTTTGCACCTCTTTTTTAAAAAAGTATATGGCAATAATTAGTAAGTTAAGACGTTCAGGTTGGGTATTGGGAATCATACTCATTTCACTTGTTTTGTTTGTTATCAGTGATTTTATAACAAACTACAATAAATACACTTCCAGCGGTTCCAAAGGCGAAGTGGGTAGCATCTCTGGAGAATCCATTAAATTGGAAGAATTCGATCAGAAGTATAAGCAAACTCTTGCTCAGTACGAAGCAACTGGGCAGCCAATTGACGATGAAGCCAAAAATCAAGTGAGTAATGTGGTATGGAACCAATTCGTTCAAGAAAGAATCATCGAAAAGGAATACGACGTACTTGGATTAACAGTTCCTCAAGACGAAGCAGCTACCTTGCTTTATACCAATGACGCACATCCTTTAATTAAGCAGAATTTTTCTCAACCTAATTCGCCATTCGATCCTACAATCGTTCGTAAAATTATAGATCAAAATAAAAAGAATCCTGAAATTATGGGGCAGATTGAGCGTTTGGTAAAACAAGTGATACTTGAAACTCAGAATAGAAAATACACTTCCCTTATTTCAAAATCTCTATATGCCTCTTCTTTGGATGTTGAAGACGACTATTATTCCAACACCTCACTAGCAAAAGGTAAAATTGTTACACTAAATTTTCTGACTATACCAGATAAAGACATCAGTGTTTCTGACGCTGAAATGCAAGAATACATTAACAATCACAAAGAAGATTTTAAACAAGAGGATTTAAGAGATATAGATTACGCTTCTTTTTATGTTACCGCTAGTAAAGAAGATACTACTTTAATTAAAGATGAGTTAGCCAAGGAAATTCCTGCATTTGCATCTAACACAAATGATTCTGCATACATTACCCTAAACAATGGTGTTTTTGATAATTCATATAAATCGCCTGGAAATTATCCAAGAGAACTTTCTGATTTACTAACTAAAGCAATAAAGGATTCTGTATACGGTCCAATATACTACGAAGGCGGATTCAGTTTATTGAAAGTTACAGGAATTAAAGAAGATTCAGTTGCCAACGTGCATGCTGTAAAATGTGAGGTGCCTATAAAAGGAAATACCAAGCAAGATACTATGAATGCTTTGGCAGAAGCCAAGAAAATTGCCGCTCAAGTTAAAACAAGTGCCAATGCATTAGAATTCTTAAATCAAAAGGCTACAGTGGGCGAAGTTATTAATCCATATGACATGGGGTGGTTCAGCGAAGGCAGTCAACAAGTAGATATTACCAAAATTCTTAAAGGGATGAGCAATGGCGATGCAGTAGCGGCTAAAACAGTTTTTGGAGTTTCAATATTCAAATTGGTGTCTCCAAAGAGTAAAAGATTAATTCAATTAGCCGAAGTTAGAAAGGGTATAGAACCGCTTCAAGCTACAGAAGATGCAGCTTATGCAAAAGCATTAAATTTTAGAAACATGTTAACTTCTCCAACTGAAGATTTCGAAAAAATAACTTCAAAAGCAGGTGTTGCTAAAGGCGTTGCCAAAGACATTAAAGAAGGTGATAAAGTTATCATGGGTATTCCTGAATCTCGCGAGTTGGTAAGATGGATTTACAATGAAGATAGAAAAGTAGGTGATTATTCGGATGTGTTCTCTTTATCAGATAGACAAATTGTTGTTCGCATCGCAAAAATTAAAAAAGAGGGTACAAAAAGTTTAGATGATTGCAGATCAGATGTAGAAAGATTGGTAAGAAATGAGAAAAAGGCAGAAAAATTGAAAGCAGATTTTGATAAGGCACTTAAAAATGCTAAAACAACAGAAGATGTGGCCATTGCTGTTAAGTCTATTTCACAACCTATAGATGGTATAGCTTTCAACTCTCCCTCTGTGCCATATGCTGGGGCTGATAGCAAGATAGTTGGTGTTCTTTTTGGTGTTAAATTAAATCAATTAAGCAAACCAATTGTGAGCAAAGAAGGCGTTCACGTTGTGTTTATTGAAAGTATATCTAAACAACAATTGCCTACCACTTTAGAAACCAGAAAAAAATCCTTGTATGCAGAACAAAAGGGTAGAGTATATGAATCTGTTTTAGGCTCTTTGAAAAAATCAGAAGAGGTAAAAGATTTTAGATTCAGATTCTATTAAATAAATAAAATATTAGAGAAGGGAGAACATTGTTCTCCCTTTTTTTATGCCCATAAAATTAAAAATCAATGCAAAATTTATTTGGCATTCATGCTTCAAAAGACATTCTTATTTATTCAATAATTTGATTCATTATACTCAAATAATTTCTTTATTTTTGCGTTATACATATCATGGACCCTTTATTACAAACCTTACTCGATATTATTAAATACATCATCCCTTCATTGGTGGTATTTTTAGTTTGCTATGTGATTATCAACAAAGTGATGGAAGATCATACTGCACGTCTTCAACTCGAATTGCGAAAGACCACTGCTAGTTTATTAACCCCATTAAAGCTTCAAGCTTATGAGAGAATGATATTGTTTCTAGAGAGAATCAGTCCTCAAAATTTAATCATTCAATACAATGATGGAAGTAATACTGCCAATGGTTTAAAACATTTAATGGAAGCCGCAGTTAATCAAGAATTCAGTCACAATTTATCTCAACAAATATACATCAGCAATCAAGCTTGGAATATTATTAGGGTTGTTAAAGAAGAAGTCATTCAACTTTTGCATACTGCCTATTCCAGCATGGAAGCCGATGCAACAGGCGTTGTATATTCAAAAGCAATTATTGATAGAATGATGGAGGAAAATAGAATTCCTACCCAAAAAGCCATCGACTTTTTGAAAGCAGAAATTAATTTATATTTCTAAATGGCGGATCAACTCAAGATAAACACCGACAGTGGTATAGAAATTCATCCAGTTTACACCACCAGTAAAATTAATCAAGAGTTTCCGGGTAAGTTTCCTTTTACACGGGGTGTAAGAGAAGATATGTACCGAGGTAAATTATGGACCATGCGCCAGTATGCGGGATTTTCTACCGCAGAGGAGTCGAATAAAAGATACCACTATTTATTAAAACAAGGTACAATGGGATTATCTGTAGCATTCGATTTGCCTACACAAATTGGATACGATAGCTCACACGAGTTCGCAGAAGGAGAGGTTGGTAAAGTTGGTGTTGCTATTGATTCTCTAAAAGATATTGAAACACTTTTTGATAATATAAAGCTAGAAGATATTACCACTAGCATGACGATAAACGCCACGGCATCAACACTTTTGTCGATGTACATTGCATTGGCAAAAAAACAAAATGCCGATTTAAAAAAGATATCTGGAACCATACAAAATGATATTTTAAAAGAATATGCGGCAAGGGGTACTTATATATATCCTCCAAAACCAAGCATGCGCTTAATCACAGATATTTTTGATTTTTGTAGCAAAGAAGTGCCTAAATGGAATACCATTTCTATTTCTGGATACCACATCAGAGAGGCTGGCAGCACTGCCGTTCAAGAATTAGCCTTTACCTTAGCCAATGGAAAATCATATGTAAAGGCGGCCATAGAAAAAGGGTTAGACATCAATGTTTTTGCAAAAAGATTATCTTTCTTTTTTAATGCCCACAACAATTTATTCGAAGAAGTTGCAAAGTTCAGAGCAGCTAGAAGAATGTGGGCCAGTATAACCAAAGAGTTAGGCGCTACAGATGCTCAAGCACAAATGTTGCGCTTTCATACGCAAACAGGGGGCTCCACTTTAACAGCACAACAACCCGAAAACAATATTATAAGAGTTACTATTCAAGCCATGTCGGCAGTGTTGGGAGGTACCCAAAGTTTGCATACCAATGGTTTCGATGAGGCCCTAAGTTTGCCAACAGAAAGTGCAGCAAGAACAGCCTTAAGAACACAGCAAATTATAGGATATGAAAGTGGTATTACACAAACTGTAGATCCTTTGGGAGGCAGTTATTTTATAGAAACACTAACAGATGAAATTGAAAAAGCAGCTTATCAATACATAGAAGCCATAGATGCTATTGGTGGCAGTGTTGCTGCAATTGAGCAAGGGTATATGCAAAATGAAATTGCAAAAAGTGCGTATATATATCAAAAAGATATAGAAAGTAGTCAAAAAATAATCGTTGGGGTGAATAAATTTGTTGAATCAGATTTAAATCAAAAACCTGTTTTCAAAATTGACGATAGCATCAGAAAAATTCAAATGGACAAATTATCTGCTTTGAAAAATGAAAGAAATAATTCTGATGTTGAATTCAATTTATTGCAATTAAAAAATGCAGCTGTTGAAAACCGAAATGTAATGCCATCTATTATTGCAAGTGTGGAAAGCTATGCTACACTTGGCGAAATTGCTGATACTTTCAGAAATGTTTTTGGCGAATACAAAGGTTAATAACTTGTTTTATCAATAAAGTTTTCTTATCTTTGAGAAAGTTATTGACAATTAAAATTTTATAAAAATATTTTTTTCAGGAAATAATTTACATTACACAATTAGTACTTTTATACTAACAGTTACTTAATCGTAAATTAACAAAAAAAAGTAGGGTTTTATGTAAAAAAAAATCTGAATTTTTAACACAAAAAAATTTTTTTAACAACTATTTTTGAACTTAATTTCAGAATTGAATTTAATACTATACAGTTATTTATAAAATCTTGATAAACAGCAATATACAAATGAGCATGAGTGGACAACAACTAACCGCGGAAACAGTATGGGCAAATTGCCTAAAAATAATTAAGGACAATCTTAATCCACAAAGCTTCAAAACTTGGTTCGATCCCATCAAATCCATTAAACTCGAAAATAAAGTTTTAACCATACAAGTTCCAAGTCAGTTTTTTTATGAATGGCTAGAAGAACATTATGTAACCTTGCTTCAAAAAACATTAAAGCAAGTTTTGGGTGTTGGTGCAAAATTAGAATACAACATCATTGTAGAAAATAGCACACCATCTTCTGGTCCATACACCATTAATGTTCCAACAGGCAATGGCAGAAAACCAGTAACCAATGAAGTAAATCTTCCTATCAATGTTACTAATAACATTAAGAATCCATTTATCATTCCTGGTTTAAGAAAAGTGCCAATCGATTCTCAACTGAATCCAAAATATACTTTCGATAATTTCATTGAAGGTGAGTGTAACAGATTAGCTCGTGGTGCAGGTTGGGCAGTAGCTCACAATCCTGGTGGAACAGCCTACAACCCATTAATGATTTTTGGTGGTGTAGGTTTAGGTAAAACACATTTGATTCACGCTATCGGAAATGCCATTAAGCAAATCAATAAAAATAAAACCGTCATTTATATTTCAGCAGAGAGATTCATCAATCAATATGTAGAATCTGTTAAAGCCAATAATCAAAATGATTTTGTTAATTTTTATCAAAACATGGATGTGTTAATTGTAGATGATGTTCATCAGTTCTCTCAAAAAACAAGAACACAAGAAATATTCTTTACCATCTTCAATCAATTGCACCAAGCAGGTAAACAAATTATTTTAACAAGCGATAAAGCACCTAAGGATATTAAAGATGTTGACGAAAGATTATTGTCTCGTTTTAAATGGGGCTTGTCTGCAGATTTAAATGTTCCTGATTTCGAAACGAGAATTGCAATTTTAGAAAACAAAGCTTACGAAAGTGGTTTGTCATTGCACCGTGAAGTTGTGGAATACATTGCGCACAATATCGATACCAATATTCGTGAAATAGAAGGTGCACTCATTTCTTTGTTGGCGCAAAGTTCACTCAACAGGAAGGAAATTGATTTGGATTTGGCGAAGCAAATGATGAAGAATTTTGTGAAGAATGCTACCAGAGAAATCAGCATTGATTACATACAAAAATTAGTTTGCGATTATTACAATGTTTCTGTTGAAAATGTGAAATCAAAAACAAGAAAACGCGAAATCGTACAAGCACGTCAGATAGCCATGTATTTTGCAAAGGATTTAACCAAAGCATCATTGAAAAATATTGGAACCCATTTTGGAAATAGAGATCACAGCACTGTTATTCACGCCTGCCAAACAGTAAATGATTTGATGGATACTGATAAAAAATTCAGACATGATGTTGATGAATTGAACAAGAGAATCAGAATTAATACCTATTAATTTAATAAACAATTATAAAGAAAACCCGATGCCAAAGCGTCGGGTTTTTTTGTCAAATTGGAGTGTTCAATATTAACACAACGTAAAATTGATAAGTACTATCAATAATAATTTATTAAAGATTCAATAAAATTAATTTAAGTTTTTTTTAATTATGTTAGAAAAAAGACTGTTAAATTAACCATTACTTAATCCTAAAATTAAGAGAATTTATACACTAAATTGAAGCCATTTTATGATCTAAAAAACAACTCAAAAACCCCCATAATTTGAAGTGCAAAATTTCATAAAAAATGTTGAGTATAAAATACCAATTGCCTTGTCGTATGGTGCGTGCGCAAAAAAATATTTTTCAGCAAAAGGCAATAAATTTCAAAAAAATTTGTTGTATATTAAAATTTAATGCATATTTGTAATCCTTACCGACACTACACAC
Source organism: Bacteroidota bacterium (assembly GCA_025354385.1). GTDB lineage: Bacteria > Bacteroidota > Bacteroidia > NS11-12g > UBA955 > JABMMZ01. The sequence continues at coordinate 89,842 of JANXMZ010000059.1, read as the reverse complement.
CAATGAAAAAATCCTTACAAACCCTCGTAACAGTAGTTTTGTTATTGCTTAGCAACAGCTTATTAAAGGCTCAGCAAGATCCTTATGTTACCCATTACATGTTCAATAGAAGCATGTATAATCCGGCTGCGATAGGTGCAGGAGGTCATTTTTGTTTGTCGGCATTATCACATTATCAATACACAGGTTTTGAGGATAGAACGGTGGAATTTCACCCTTCAGATCCAAGTCAACCAAATTCTAAACCTGGAACACCCACCAAGAGTGTTGGTCCCAAAACTCAAATGTTTTCTTTCAACGCACCCTTAAATTTTGGCACCGATGCTAACGGAGATCATAAAAATTATGGCGGTGTTGGTATTGGATTCATAAATGATAAATTGGGTTACGAGACTAGTACCCATGTGAAAATTCAAGGTGCAGGCCGTTTGCCTTTTTCGGATGGAGGCGCATTGGCTTTGGGTTTCGAATATACCATTCTTCAAAAGGGAGTGAATGGCGCGATGTTAAAACCATTGGCTTTAGGAGATCCAAGAATTCCTACATCAAATGTTACCTCCTCACATCCTAACTATGCATTGGGTTTGTATTACAACAATCCAATGACCAACAGCACTGGCATCAAAGATGTTTGGGGGGGCTTGTCAGTATCCCAAATAAAAAATCAAACATATACCTTTGGTACTACCCCAGCTTGGGCTTTTTCCAACACTGTTAAACACTACTACTTAATGGGTGGTTTTACAATGCAAGATTTTATGGGCAATCCTGAATTGGAGTTCTTGCCTTCAGTTATGATAAAAAATAATACTGTTACTCAATTTGAGTTAACCGGTCAGGTGCGCTACCAAAAGAAATTGTGGGGCGGTATCAATTACCGTTCATTTGTGGATGCTCTGTCCATTATGTTGGGCTATCAGATGAATGACCCAAAAAGTAAGTTATATGGATTAAGAATTGGTTACGCATATGATTTTACAATGTCCAAAATTTTAAGCGTTTCCAGTGGTTCTCACGAAATACAATTGAACTATTGCTTTGATTTGGTTGTTCCAAAGCCACCGATTAAAAGAATCATTAACCCTAGGAAGATGCTTGCTGACCCTAATCTCGATTAAAATATTTTATATATCCACACAATAAAACAAATATTTTTTACGTTACCCCACTACAGAGTTATAGACAATTGTTCAAAACTTTGTACATTTGCAAATTACACAGACACATACACACACTACATATTAATAATTTCAGAACATTAACATGATTAAATTAACAGGAAAAGTTGTCGGAAATGATGAAAGCACGACAATGAAGAAAACACAAAGAAAATGGCGAAAAGCCCTTGGATTCGCAAGAATCTTTTTGGCTTTTGGTTTATTTACATTTGCTGGTTGCGGTCCAAAAAACACCGGTGATTTAATTGGCGTTCAAGGACGTGGATTATGGTTTCACCCACAACCATTTGGTACAGTATATATTCCTTCAGGAACCTATCACTCTGGCCAAAGCGATCAAGATGTATTCCAATCATTCGTTGCACCTAACAAGCAAGTAAGTATCGTTGCTTTTTGGATGGACGAAACCGAAATCACCAACAATGAGTACCGTCAGTTCGTCAATTTCGTCATCGACTCAATTAAAAGAGTTATGACAGCCAAGGAAGAATACTTCATTCCATTCGAAGACAATTACTCTGGGGATCAAAATGTGAACACTGGATTAGGGTTTATCAATTATGATGTTGATCCTGATTGGTCGGAGCAGGATAACGTTGATGCGCTAGAGCCATTGTATTACAGTGCTGATGAGCGTTTCAGAGGTAAAAAGCAAATTGATGTAAACCAATTGAATTACTCTTACCAGTGGTTTGATTACGTATATGCTGCCAACGATCCTGAAAATCAAGATAAATACAAAGAAGGTAGAGTAAAAAATCGCAAAAAATACATCAAGAATGAAAATACCTTGGTTTATCCCGATACCTTATGTTGGGTAAGAGATTTTACTTATTCATACAACGATCCAATGGCCCGTCACTACTTTAATCACGTAAAATATGATGATTATCCAGTTGTTGGGGTGAATTGGCACCAAGCTCAGGCTTTTTGCGCATGGAGAACCATTTACAAAAACACATATTGGGAAACCTATGATGAGCCTATAACAGAAGATTTTCGCTTACCTACAGAATATGAGTGGGAGTATGCAGCCCGTGGTGGTAGAATAGGCAATAACTACCCTTGGGGTGGTCCTTATACTAGAAACAGTAAAGGTTGTATGTTGGCTAACTTTAAACCACTAAGAGGTAACTATGGTGCCGATGGTGGTATGTACCCTGTAAGAGTAGACAGTTATTTTCCTAATGATTTTGGTTTATATAACATGGCTGGTAACGTAGCAGAATGGACCGTGAATGCTTGGAGCGAACAGTCGCATGTATTTACCCACGATTTGAACCCAGATTACAGAATAAATGTAAAAGAAACAGGTGCAGAAGCAGCAGCAACCAATATTACCATGAAACGTAAAGTTATTAAAGGTGGTAGCTGGAAAGATGTGGCTTACTTCATTCAAAACGGTAGCAGAACTTATGAATATCAAGATACTTCAAAAAGTTATGTAGGATTCCGTTGCATACAAAATTACATTGGTCGTTCAAATAAAGATAGAAAATAAAAAGGTGCTAACAGTGCCAAAAGAGATATTCAACAAAACAATAACATTAACCTAAAAAACAAACAAAAAAAAATCATGAGTAGTAACAGCGTTTTCGAAAGCAAAGGATTCAAAAAAGTAATGTCTTACATTTACGGATGGGGCGCATCAGTAGTTATCATTGGAGCATTATTCAAAATTATGCACTGGCCAGGTGCAAACGCCATGCTTATTGCTGGTCTTGGAACTGAGGCTCTAATTTTCTTTATTTCTGTATTTGAGCCTATTCATGCAGAGTATGATTGGAGTTTGGTTTACCCTGAATTAGCTGGTATGGAGCCAACTGAAAAGAAAGCTAAAAATCAAGGCAGTATTTCTCAACAATTAGATAAAATGTTAGCCGAAGCTAAAGTTGGTCCTGAATTAATAGGAAGTCTTGGCAATGGTTTGAAATCATTAAGCGATAACGTAAAAGAAATGGCAACCATTGGCAACGCTACCGTTGCAACCAATGAATATACTGCTAACATCGGTAAAGCTTCTAAAGCAATCGAGTCAATCAGTTCTTCTTCTAACGAAATTAGCAACTCTATGGCTTCATTTGCAGGTGGATTAACCAATATGGTAAACAACCTTTCTGCTACAGCTAATGACAGTGCTGAATTTAAAGATAATTTAGGTAAATTGAATAAAAACCTAGGTAGTTTAAACTCAGTTTATGGCAATATGCTAAGTGCTATGGGTGGTGCTAAAAACTAATTTACTATAACTAATTAAGAAAGGAGAATCTAAAAAATGTCAAGTGGTAAATTATCCCCGCGGCAGAAAATGATTAACATGATGTATCTTGTGTTAATTGCTTTACTAGCCCTCAATATATCAAACGAAATTCTAAAAGCCTTCCATTTAATGGAAGTGTCTTTTGTGAAAGCAAACCAAAGTTTAACAGATAAGAATAAAGGTATCATGGCTGCTTTTGATGCTGCAACAGAGAAAAATGATGCTGCTGGCGAAAGAGCAAAACCTTGGGCTGAAAAGGCAAAAAAAGTACAAGCAATTTCTGCTAAATTCTGTAAAGAAATAGACACCTATAAATCGGACATTGAAAAAGCTGCCGGTGGCAGAAAGGAAGTTGAAAAAGGTTTTGTAGGATTGCCTGAAATGAGTAAAGGTGATGACATGGAAGGTCATAAACATTACTTAGGTACAGATGAAACAACCAAAGGTAAAGGTGATGCTTTGCGTGTATTAATTGATAATACCCGTAAGGAAATGATAGACGTTTTAAAAGGCACCAAAGGTGATAAAGCCGTTATGGAAAGTTTTGATAAAACAACTGCCTTTAAAGTGGAAGATTTTAAAGATGAAAATGGTGCTAAGAAAACTTGGGAAAGAGATGTGTTAGGTCACTCTCCAGTAGCAGGTGTTATGGCCATGTTAACCAAAGTTCAAAACGATTGCAAAGCGTTAGAAACTGATATTTTAACCAAATTGTCAGAAAATATAGACGCGGCAACTATTAAATTTGATAAGCAAATGGCCGTGGTTATATCAGAAAGTACTAACGTAATGAGTGGAAGTTCTTTTAAAGCACAGGTTGCATTAGCCGCTTATAACTCAACAGCAGCTCAAAGAATTTTGGTAAATGGTTCACCAATTCCAGTAAAAGATGGTTTAGGTGAAATTAATATTCCAGCGAGTGGTGTTGGTTCACATAAAATTGAGGCTAAAATTGAATCAATTGATCCTGTAACAGGCGAAACTGTTTTAATTCCAGCACCAATTGTTGAATGGACTTCATTCCAACCTTCTGCTACCATCTCTGCAGATGCAATGAACGTATTGTATATTGGTTTGGATAACCCTATGTCAATTTCAGTTCCAGGTGTTGCGCCTTCTGCTACAATAGTATCCCCGGGTGCTGGTATCAATTTAACAAAATTGAGCGATGGTAAATACAAAGCAACTGTAAGTGCTGGTAATAAAGAAAGTTCAATATCTGTTAGTGCTAAGATGCCTGATGGTACAACCAAAAAAATGGGCGAAATGAAATACAGAATTAGACAAGTGCCTAAGCCAGAAGCCATGTTGGGTAATTTAACTTCAGGATCTTATCCAAAAGTTCAAGTGAATGCTGCAGCGTTTGTGTATGCGAATCTTGCTAACTTTGTATTCGATGGTGTTAAATTTACCGTAACCAAATACAGTGTTATATTTGTACCTAGAAGAGGTAATATGGAAGAATCTACTGTGGTTGGTAACTCAGCTCAAGCTGTGAAAAATTTTGCTGCAAAAGCAAAAGCTGGTGATATTATTCTGATTGATCGTATCAGAGCAACAGGACCTGGAGGTGAAAGACCTCTAAACCCGATTACAATAACAATTCAATAACTATGAAAAAATTAATTTATATACTGGTAATATTAATTTCTGTAGATTTATCTGCACAGGTAAATTACAGCGATTTTATTACGAGTGGCGAAGCAACCAGTTATAAGAAAACTGCTGTTAGAGAAAGGCCGGTAATTGCCTACCCTTATCTAAGAGAAGCCGATGTGAAATTTAGCAGAAGAGTCATCAGATGCATAGATTCACGTCAGAAAATGAATAAGCAACTGGAGTGGCCAAGAATGCCTTTAAGAAGAGTACTGTACGAAAGTTTAAGCAAAGGTGATTTAGTGGCGTATAAAAACGATTCACTTTTACCTTTCTATAACACCGAGGACTTTACTAAAAGAGGAGGTTCAGAGGTTATCGTATTCTATCCTACAGATCCAGATGATCCTACCATAGGTGTTGATTCTCCTGTGAATGTGCCTTTTGATTATGAAAAAATTAAGAAGTACTGGATCATGGAAGATTGGATTTTTGATTACAAACACTCCGTGTTCAAACCTAGAATTTTGGCTTTAGCTCCTATCTTTGCCCCTTCTATTGGAGGTACTCCAGGTAGGGATCAACCGTTGTGTTGGATTAATATGGATGAGTTAAGACCCTTATTGGCCGGAACAGAAATGTTTAACCGTTACAATGATGCAGCCAGATTAAGCTACGATGATTTTTTCCAAATGCGCATATTTGATAGTTATATCATCTATGAGTCTAACGTATTTGACAATAAAATCAATGAATTTAAAGAATTCCAAGACGATGGGGTTGCTTCCTTACTTAAGAGCGATGAAATTAAGAATGACTTGTTCATTTTTGAACACGATCTTTGGCAGTATTAATTCAAATAATATGATAAAAAAATCCCGATTTAAATCGGGATTTTTTTTTGCTAAATTGTTGAGAAATGGCAATAAAATCAAGGGTTTTGCGTTATAATTATAGTGTCCTCTATTAGGATACCTACTACCATTTTATAACATGAGAAAATTCACACATTTAACCTATTGGCAGTTTGTACTGAAGAAGGAATAGAATTATTTCAGTGCAATTTATTAATACTGATTGTGGCTATGTTTCCCTAGAATTTTTTCTTGCGATTTAAAGCGTTAGAGTTTCAGATTCTTTAAAATAGAGCAGTTTCAGTATAGCGGCTTATTTCAAATGGGATAAGAAACAACTCTAAATTTTAAAATTTTATTTACTGGTCGAGCCAACCAATAACTTTTGGTTGCAAGGAGAATTTTTGTTGCCCATCAAAAAAGGGCGGTAGAATTGCTTTGTCCGGAGAGAATCAATTTTATAAATCTTACTACTTCTCATTAAAACACAGAAACACTAATTATCAAAAATTTAATATGTCCAATCAAAAATTAACCCCAAGACAAAGAATGATTAACATGATGTATCTCGTGTTAATTGCTATGCTGGCACTGAATGTGTCACGCGAGATTTTAAAATCCTTTTACCTGTTTGAATTATCATTTAATAATGCAAACAAGAATGCAGATGTTAGAAATGCAGAAACAATGGCCGCATTTAGCGCTAAAATGAGCAATGAACGAACCCGCATTAAAACTGAGGAATGGTACCTTCTGGCCAAACAAGCCCATGTGATTTCAAATGAATTTAATGGCTATGTAGAAAAAATGAAGAGTGATATTATCAAGAATGGCGGTGGGAGAAATAAACCTGAAGGGAACGAAAAAGGCCTAACAGAATTATCCTTACCAGATGATATGGAAAAACATGCTAATTACTTTGATGACAATGGGCAAGGAAACGGCAAGAAACTAATGCAAAAAATAAATGATACCAGAGAGAAATTAATATCATTGTTAAAAACAAGTAGAAATGCTGATATTGTTATGACCTCTATTAAAAAGTCGACACCCTTGAGAGCAGAAGATCCGAAAGGAACTGATTTGGATAAAAAAACTTGGGTATCCATGTATTTGGAAAATGCACCTTTGGCAGGTGTGGTTACCTTGCTATCGAAAACCCAAAATGATTGTAAATCACTGGAGGCAGATGTACTGAATGTATTGAGCGAAAATATCAATATAGATGCCATTACACAAACAGACCAAATGGCCTTAATTATTCCAGAAAGTAAGTATGTAATGAGTGGTACCAATTTTAAGGCAAAGGTGGCCTTGGCAACTTTTGACAGAACAGCTCCTCAAAAAATAATTGTGAATGGCAATTCCATACAAGTGGATGGGGGGTTAGGTGATTATTCATTTTTGGCAAGTGGCATTGGTAGCCATAAGGTAGAAGCCAAAATAGAAACAGTAGATCCAAGAACTGGCAATACAATTTTCATAGATGCTGCGCCCATAGAATGGAATTCTTTTCAACCATCTGCGGCTATTTCTGCTGATGCCATGAATGTGCTTTTCATTGGCCTAGATAATCCAATGTCAATATCGGTGCCTGGGGTTACTCCAGAAAATACAATTGTAACAGCAAGTGCAGGAATTACTTTGGTAAAAATAGGCAGCGGTAAGTTTATTGCAAAGGCTACAGTGGGTACAAAAAATGCGGTGATTAGCGTGAGTGCCCGTTTGGAAGATGGGCAAATAAAGAAGATGGGAGAAAGTCCTTATAAGGTAAGAAGAGTGCCAAAAGCAAAACTGATGTTGGGCGTATTGCCTTCTGGTACCTACCCAAAAGTTAAATTGCAGTCGCAAAATATTATGAATGCCATGTTAGAAGATTTTTATTTCAGCAATGTAAAATACACTGTGCTTAGATACAGGGCTTCTCTAGATTCTAAAAAAGAAGGACTTATTCAGAAAGACATTGAGGGTAACAGTGCGGCCATAGTTAAGGAACTGGCTGGCAAAGCACGTTCAGGTGAAATTATCTATATTGATAAAGTGGTGGCCTCTGGTCCAGGTGGAAATTTTTATTTAGATGATATTTCTTTTAAAATTCAATAGTTATGAATAATAATAAAATAAAGACAAATGCTGCAAGGTGTTATACGAGTTTGTTAGCGGTCCTCTTGTTTTCAATGTCTACTTTACAAGCACAAATAAATTATTCCGATTTTATAACCAGTGGCGAAATGGATGCTTATCCCAAAAAGGCAGTAAAGGAACGCTTTCCAGTCATTATTCCTTTAAAGAGAGAAGCGGATGTAAAATACTCTAAACGCATTGTGAGATGCATTGATGCTAGGCAGAAAATGAATAAGCAATTGGAATGGCCGCGTTTGCCGCTCAATCAAATGTTATACGAACGCTTGTGTTCAGGCGATATCAGAGCTTACAGAACAGATTCCTTCGAATCTGTGTATAATTCTGTTGTCTTCAAATCACGAGGAACTGTTGAGGTGCCTTATTTTTTGCAAACAGACCCAGAAGACCCAAGTATTGGTATCGATACATTTCTAACAGTGGATATGGATCCATTAAAAATTCATAAATTTTGGGTGATGGAGGATTGGATATTTGATTTTAAACACTCCGTTTTTAAGCCTATCATTATTGGCATTGCTCCTATGTTTTCTCAAACCATCGGCACATTTGCAGCCAGAGAATCACCTTTATGCTGGATTAAGATGGATGAGATAAGACCATTGTTGGCCAGAACAGAGATGTTCAATAGATACAATAATGCCGCACGATTGAGTTATGACGATTTTTTTCAAATGCGCATGTTTGATAGTTATATTGTTTTTCAATCCAATGTCTATGACAGTTTCGTGAATCAGTTGGACGAGAATGAAAACGATGGTATTAAAGCATTATTAGCGGGAGAAGAAATTAAAAATGACCTCTTCATTTTTGAACATGATTTGTGGCAGTTTTAAGGTTGATTGGAAAGTCTCGGTGCCTAGCGCCGGGACTTTTTAATTTTGATAAACAGTTTTTAATTCTGGATTATTGAAAATATCTCCAGGTGAAATGACCGTTTCATTAAGGGGAATTTTGGTTCCATATCTTTTAGTCATAATAGACTTCACAATTGGATGGGAGAGGTCGAAGGATTTTAAGGTTTTTAGTGGACCAATACTTATGGCAATGCTATTATAGCATTTCCAGACAAGCTCACTGCAATATAATTGATAATCATTCCACCCAAAATAAATATCATAATGCTTGTCAATTTGTTGCTCCGCATATATTTTCATTTGTTTAAGTTTGTTAAAAGTTAAAATTGAGTCGGCATTTATCATCCGTTTCACAACAAATTTACAACTGTCGCCGTGGTTTATAAAAGCCTGTAAAGCTATTTTTCTAACGGGTTCAACTGCTTCATATACCATCCAATCTTTATTCTCTTTGAATAGAATGGCTACATGAGTATATCTGGAATGTGTTGCCAATTGAATGGCTTTACCTTGCCCTGCGATATTGATTTGAAAAATGATATCTCCTTCTTTTAAAGAGTCAATCCATGTATTAGCGACATTTTTCGTAGCTTTTGTAAATTCTTTTTTGTTAAAAAAAGTAAAGGCTATTGTTAGGCTAATACCAATTAGTAAAACCAATGCAATTATTTTCTTTTTCATAATGTCAAATATCGCTGTAATAATAAAACTCCTTACATTCTTTCGATGAAGGAAACGGTTGATGAGATACTCATTTTTTACAACGGTAAACCGTGCAGCCTTGACATGGTTTCGGTATCATTTGATGCGTTTCCCAATTGCGAATGAGTTCTGTTCTTGCCTTCTCAATTTCTTGCATAGATTGATTGGATTCACCAAGTTTGAGCGAGCTATCTCCAGGCATTTCTGAAATCACACATCCATCGGACCAAATACTGCCATCGGCTGCAAACCTGGTCTTAAGTAGGTAGGAACAAGCTTTAGTTTTAATCGCTGGACTTTCTTGATAATATTGAATTTGTGCATGGCGATGGTAGGCATCATTGCTATAATACAAATGGGAATGAGAAAAATAAATAAAAGGATACTGTGCAGTATTTAGCAATGCATTTGCCTGAATACTATCAAAACTATTTGCCTTTAACATTTTTAAATGAATATGAACACCAGTGGTCATTTTTTCATTTTTTAATTTTTGTAAAAAGGAGTTTAATTGATTCACGACCAATTCAAATCTATCTACCTTGTATAGCTCCTTATAAGTTTCTTTATCTAAGCCACCTATGGAAAAATATATCTGAGACATTTTTTGTGTGAAGTCGTTTTTCAATAATTGTATTAATTGATCTTGATTCTCTTTGTCTAATTTAATCGCATTCGTAAAAAAGGTAGCTTGTTTAATTTCCTTACGAGCCATAATGCGCTTTATATATCGGTGCCATTCCGGGTGTAAAAGTGTGTCGCCAGTAGTAGGGGTAAAACTAATGAGCGCATTCTTAAAAAATGTCATTTTACTAAGACTTTCCTCGAGGATGGTTTCACTCATATGCATGAATTTTTTTTCCGTTCTCAGCATGTCTGGATAAGGGCAAAAGATACATTGGGCGTTGCAAATATTAGTGAGTTCATATTCAATGAAATAGTTGCCATTGGTTCTTACTATGATAAAATCACAAATGCGAATAAGGCTTTTTTGCCAAGTGTATTCCTGGTAGTTTTTTGAAAAAGATTTTTTAATTCTAGAAAATAAAAGGGAGATGAAACGGGTTGGTTTCTCGGGCAGGCGATTGAGCAATAGTTCGGTAGCTATTTTTATTTTCTGCTTCATGTTGGCCTGACTTTTAATTCAATAAGGGTTTTAAGGTGTTTGCAAAAATACAGTTTACAATTCTTTTCAGTGAAATTAATAAATTGATATTTTGCTGAAACGGTATTTATGGTTAAATTTCGCAGTTATTACTACCCCTTTTTGATGAGCACAACAGAAACCTCTAAAACACCCAGTCTTTCAAATGCATTGCATACTGCTATTTATATTTACAAAGCGGCAGATAGTGCAGTTGCAATGGAGGATTTAAAACAATTTAAGGCCCTAGCCGCTAAAGCCAATTCAGGGTTTAAAATTTATGCTGATAGTGCCCTAATGGCAAAGCTTGGCAAGGATGCCGATGTGATAATTAAGGTTGAAAAAAATGATTTTCCGGAGCAAGTAAAAAACATATTACCTGTAACATTGCCATTGGCTGCAGATGCTCATTTATATGTTAAATGGCTAAGCAATGTTTCCAAATTAAATGCTCCTAAGGATATTATTGTTGGTAATGGTAAGTTAAATGATAAGGCAGGTTATTTTGAAAAATGGAGTGCCTATTGGGCTAATTTTTGGCCAAAACTTACCACAGGTGCTAATGCCAATTTATCGGCAAGTGAAGCTGTACTGCTGTCAAGAGACTCCTATGTTGAGTTGGCTTCAAAAGGCGTTCAGAATGCCTGGCAAACGGCTGCCATAGCAGAAAAGGAAAACAATGCTAGTGTATTAAATTTTGAATTAGGAAATGGGAGTTTTGTGTTTGGAGATGGTTTCAAAGCTTTTTTTACTTGCTTTTCAAAAGGTTTTGTTTCCATTAAAAATTCGTTTTTTAGTTTGGCGAGTACTTCCACTTCTTCCGCTAGTTGGGGCAATCTGGATTATAAAGGGTATAAACGAATTTTTGGCATTGCAGCCACCTTGCTGTTGGCTCTTATGTGTTGGATTAGCTTTGATTATAATGTAACTTGGGATGAGCCCAATCACAATACATTCTCCAAAGATGTCCTGAAATATTATTCTAGTTTTGGAAATGATACCACTATGTTTGATTTTCAGAAACAAGGACATAGAGATTATTATACCAATGTGTTTTATGGCATGAGCATAGATGTTTGGGCCTCTGCAGTAAACTCGATTTTTGATATTAAGAATGAGTATGCCACACGACATTTTTTTAACGCACTTATAGGCTTTCTCTGTATTCTGTTTACAGCACTCATCGTGCGGCTTTTTGCAGGGTGGCTACCTGCACTCATTGCATTGTTGGCCATGGTTTGTTCACCTTCTTTCTTTGGTCATGCTTTTAATAATCCGAAAGATATTCCATTTGCTGCAGGCTATATTATGGCCGTTTATTATTTATTAAAATTATTGCTGGAGTTGCCAAATGCACGGCATCAAACGAAAGTTATGTTGGCCATAGCCATCGGATTTGCAATAAGCATAAGGGTGCAAGGGATATTACCCATTGCCTATTTGTTTATGTTTATTGGATTGTATTGGTTGATCAATCACTTAAAAGCTAAAAATAAGCAGGTGTTAAAGTATGTGCAGCTAACAGTTACCATTGCGCTTGGGGGCTATATTCTTGGTATTTTATTTTGGCCTTATGCTCTAAGAGATCCTTTATCTGCGCCATTTACGGCACTTAAGGAATTTGAAAAGTTTTCATATCTCACCTATTATGAATTGTTCGAAGGTGTTAGAATTTATCACAAGCCTTGGTATTACGAACCGAAACTGATCATGCTAACAGCTCCCTTAGCTGTTTTGGGGGGATTCTTTTTAGGATTATTATTGGGGATATTTAGGAAGGATAAAAAAACAATGTTGGCAGTTATGCTTTTAATTTTTGCTACACTCTTTCCAGCATTCTACGCCATATACAAGAAATCATATGTATACAACGGTTGGAGACATTTTATCTTTATTTATCCTTCATTGGTAGCCTTGTCTATACTCGGTTGGTTTTGGTTTTCACAATTATTTAAAAGTGGAAAACTGAAACTAATTATAATGGGAGTAATTGCCATTACATTTATTAAACCGGGGGTTTGGAGCATCGTCAATCATCCTTATCAATACATGTATTTCAATGAAATTGCGGGAGGGATAGAAGGTGCTAATGGATTGTATGAAACAGATTATTGGAACCAAACACCTCGAGCGGCATTTGAATGGTTGGTGAAAAACAAACCAGAAGTTTTAAAAGGCGATATGCGGGTAAGCAGCAATAACATTCAGGAAGCCTTGAAAACCTTTGTGCCCGAAGGCGAAAAGGTAATGTATAAATGGACGCGAGAGTATGAATGGGCAGATGATGATTGGAAATATGCCATTTGGACCACAAGAACGCTTTCAAAGAATCAAATTTTAGGGGGCTACTGGCCGCCAAAAGGCACCATACACGAAATTAAGGTGGATGGTGTTACCATTGCTGCTGTGGTTAAATCTGCAAATGACTACAGCTATCAAGGCAAGCAATATTTGAAGAAAAATAATGCTGATAGCGCATTGTATTTTTATGAAAAGGCGATTGCCTATAATCCTTTGGAAGAGGAGTTTATTAGAGGGGCTGGAGTTGCAAGTTTTGAAAAATTAAAAAAGGATAGTACAGGAAGCACCCAATACATGGATAAAGCTATGCAATATTTAAAGAAGGCCATTGCTATGCGTGATGGAAACTATGAGGCATACGCCACATTAGGAGAAATTTATTTTGGCAGAGGCACTGTAAATCCGCAAGGTCCAGATGCGGCCTTATTGAAAACAGCGAAAGAAAATTTTGAAAAAGCATTGTTTTACAAGGAAAATTTTAGTGGTATCTATTATTACTTGGCAGAGACAGATGCCATGTTAAATGATTTTGAGCATGCAGCTTATAACTATTATAAGTTTTTTGAATTTGGACAAGACAATCAGCAAATTTACAACCGATTTACAACCATATTGAAGCAAGCAGGTATGACGGGAGATGAGGGAGAGCCTTATTACTATATGTATACAAAGGCACTGGAGGCGGGTGAAACTTCTAAAGCAGAAAATTACCTTATTTATCATAATCAAATAACAGGACAATAAAAAGTTAAATAAAGTGCGGCCTTTCTCCCTTTGATGTCGTCTAAAGATTATAATCTTGAAAAAATACACCCTACTTTTTATAATTATTACAAGTTTAAAGCTTGGGGCCACACATATTGTGGGAGGGGAAATAATGTATAAGTATGTTAGTAAAAGTAATGGTTTTGTAAAGTACAATGTTACGTTGTTGGTATACATCGATTGTGATAATGGCAGTGCAACGGCCATTGCCCAAGATGAAAAGGGTTCTATTAATATATTTGCGTACGACCCAGTGAATAAGTCATATTCGAATTATAGTAGTTCGGCTTTGCAAGGAACCAGAACAGGGCCAATTACCATTTCAGATTTAAATTATAATTGCATTAAAAATAAACCCAAAATATGTGTTTCGCAGTACACATTTAATTTAGATATAACCGTTGCGGCTAATACAGGAGGATACGTTCTTTCTTTTGAAAGATGCTGTAGAAACAATTCCATCAATAATATTATTTCTGCTTCTACCACTGGTGCTACATTCTGGACAAAAATACCCGGTGTTAACTCTGTTGCAATTAATAGCAGCCCTGTTTTTAAATCTTTGCCCCCTAATTTTATGTGTGCCAATGCCCCATTAAATTTTGATCATAAAGCAACAGATGCGGATGGAGATTCTTTGGTTTATGAATTGTATACCCCTTATACGGCACCAAATAGCAACGGATTTGCGAAAACCAATCCCAGTAATTATTCATTCGTATCATGGGCCAATGGTTATTCTTTAAATAATCAAATAGATGGACTGCCGACCCTTTCTATTAACCGAAAAACCGGGAAATTGAGTATCACTCCTACAAAAGTAGGTCAATTTGCTGTGGGTATTAAGGTGCTGGAATACAGGAATGGAGTTCTTATTGGTGAAACTAAACGCGATTTTCAATTCAATGTCAATAATTGTGTGTTCGATGTTGTATCCTCCTTTGGGGTGCCTTATTACAATTGCACCGAGAATGATGTTGTTTTTCAGAATCGAAGCCAAGGTGGTACCTCTTATCATTGGGACTTTGGTGACGATAGCCTAAAAACAGATACTTCTAATCTTCAAAGTCCTACTTACACCTACAAAAGAGATGGTTATTATTCAGTGTTGTTAATAGCCAAAACAGCTTTCTGTGCAGATACCTCCACTTTTGATATCTATGTTAAAAGAAATTTCAAGGTAAAGCTAGGCAATGATACCATTATTTGTGGACCTTTCTCCGAATTGTTAAATACGAATACCCCCAATAAAAATTATCAGTGGAACACTGGGCAGAACACCGTTTTTATTGACATTAATAAAGGTGGTACATACATAGTGGCAGTTACTGATGCGCCTTGTATTGCGAGAGATACCATTAGTATTATTAATGATTTAACGCGACTTGAATTGGGACCAGATTCCGTAATTTGTAGAGATAGTTTTATCGCATTTGATTACATTATTGCCTCGGGCTATAAGCAGTATATTTGGAGTGATGGAAGCAATGATATTAAAGTTCATATACCTAAATTAGATAAATATTGGTTGGAGGTAACTAATATCAATGGATGTGTTTCAAGAGATACCATCAATTTTGTGTTATATCCACCACCAAAAATTAATTTAAACGACACCTTGTTTTGCAGAAATACGAGTGTTGTGTTGGATGGTTTCAACTACAATTCAAATACCATACTCGAAACCAACTATACCTGGAGCACTGGTGAGATTACGCCTAAGATTACAGTATCGCAACCTGGTCAATATAATCTTAAAGTGAGAAATAGATTGTGCACCATTTACGATTCCGCTAAGTTAGATTATATTGTAACAGGGCTAGACTTAGGAAAAGACACTTTTTATTGCGGGCCAGTTCGCAGATTGTTGGTGCCACACCAAAATTATTTAAATTACAGATGGCAAGATTTTTCAGAAGCTTCAACCTATTTGGCAAATTCACCAGGTTTAAAGAAGGTAACCATTACTACCCAAGAGGGTTGCGTAGAATCGGATTCAATTCGCTTAACAGAGTATCCGAATGTAGATGGCGGATTGGGTAACGATACCGCCATTTGCCTATCCACCACGTTGGAATTAAAAGCAAGTGATGGTATGGTTTCCTACCTTTGGAATACGGGCGCAACAAGCCGTTCCATTTTTATAAAGGATGCAGGTTTGTATGAGGTAACAGTTAAAAACAGTAATAATTGTGTTGTTTCGGATACCATTACCATTAAAGAAAATGGGGATGCTATGCCAACAGAAATGTATATGCCGAGCGCTTTTTCTCCGAATGATGATGGGGTAAATGATGTTTTTCCCGGCAATCAGTACAAGGATCCCGGAACGGATTATCTGCTAAGAATTTATAACAGATGGGGCGAAACGGTATTTGAAAGCAAACACCCCGCCATGCAATGGAATGGAACATACGATAGCAAAGCAGCACCACAGGATGTCTACCTATTTTACGTTAAGTACATGGGCTGCGACGAAAACGCACATTGGGTAAGAGGGACATTTACTTTAACTAGATAGAGGCAAAAACATTTTAGAATTTCAATTTTGGTCTCTTATTTATGTATATTTGTATGCGTAACCTCTTGTTTTTTATTGCAATGGTAAATCTTAAATAAAGGTATAGTATTTGTAATATTGCTATGGGTTAAGTATTTTTATTTAAAGATGTGCAACAATTTGTCTTTATAACACGTCTAATAGATAGTTGAATTGAAAAGGATATTATTTATTATATCGCTCATAATTTGCTTCAATGCAAGTGCTACTCATATTGTAGGGGGTGAGATTATGTATAAATATAGCGGAAAGTCCAATGGAATGCTTATTTACGATATCACTATGTATTTATACATCGACTGCATTAATGGTCAACAAGGCGCCATTGATACCGATGTCAATGGATACATCAATGCCTTTAGCTATGATCCAGCAACAAAGATTTATGCCATGTATAAATCTCAACAACTAACAAATGCGCGCACTGGACCCAATAAAGTTTCGGATGTAAATTATAAATGTATTAAAACGAAGCCTAATGCCTGCGTAGATAAATATGTTTTTGCCATCACCATGGCGCTTCCAGCAAATGATGGAGGGTATGTTTTGGCTTTTGAAAGATGTTGCAGAAATAACTCTATTAACAATATCATTAATCCACAATCAACAGGAGCAACCTATTGGACGCTCATTCCAAGCGCAAAAAAAATACCAGTTAATAGCAGTCCCTTTTTTAAGTCACTCCCCCCTAATTTTTTGTGTACCAATGCACCCTTAAATTTCGATCACAGTGCAACAGATGCCGATGGCGACTCACTGGTATATGAATTGTATACGCCTTATATAGGCGCAACATCATCCTCTCCTTTGCCAACTCCTTCAGAAGCAACCTATCCAGATAGGTTTTTACCCATAGATTGGATTCCAGGTTCCTATGACGTAAGTAATCAAATAGACGGACAACCTACCTTGTCAATTAATAGGCGTACTGGTAAACTTACGCTTACACCAACCAATACTGGTCAATTTGTTATAGGAATTAAAGTAATGGAGTTTAGAAAAGGTAAATTTATTGGTGAAACCAAACGCGATTTTCAATTCAATGTTAGCAATTGTACTTTCGATGTTGTATCCTCCTTCGGTATCCCATATTATAACTGCTCGGGCGATTTGTTAAGTTTTCTAAACCGCAGTCAAGGAGCAACAAACTTCCATTGGGATTTTGGCGTAGATACTAGTTTACGTGATACTTCCAACCTTAAAAATCCAAGCTATAAATATAATGCGCAAGGATTTTATACCGTAAGCCTTATAGCAAGTTCAACAGTTAGTATTTGTACAGACACTTCTCAGTTTGATATTTATGTAAAAGAAAAATTTAACACAAAGTTAAACAATGATACCTTGTTTTGTGGTCCTTTTACTAAAACGCTCGCAACCAATACACCAGGTAAAAGTTATCTTTGGAGTACTGGAGAAAAAACAGCTACCATAACCGTTAATAAAGGTGGCAAGTATTCAGTCGCTGTGAGTGATTTGCCTTGTGTGGCCAGAGATACCATTACAATCATCAACGATTTAAGTGTGCTAGATTTGGGGCCTGATTCTGTTATCTGTCGCGATAGTTTTATTCAATTTACCTACATTGGTAAGCCTGGTTATAAATCTTATTTATGGAACGACGGCAGCACTAATCAAAGTGTGTTTATTCCAAAGTTGGCAACTTATTGGGTGAACGTTTTGAATAAAAATAATTGTCCTTCCAGAGATAGTATCACTTTCGTTTTGTACCCGCCACCAAGGGTTAATTTGCACGACACACTTTTTTGCAAAGGAACCAGTGTTTTATTAGACGGTGTGAACTACAGTTTTAAAACCAAACTAGAAACCAATTACCTATGGAATACAGGCGATATTACACCACAAATTGTGCGAAGTACACCGGGAACTTACATTGTAAAAGTGAGAAATAAACTTTGTACCATTATTGACACAGCCACCATTGATTTTATATACACTGGACTAGAGTTGGGTAATGATACTTTTTATTGTGGACCAGTTTTCCGCTGGTTGCGCCCCCTTCATACTTATTCCAAATATTTATGGCAAGATAATTCAGAGGGTATGGATTATTTGGCAAGAACAGCAGGTAAAAAGAAATTAACTATTACTACCAAGGAAGGTTGTATAGAGTCAGATTCAATATTTCTCTCTCAATATCCAAACATTGATGGGGGTTTAGGCAACGATACAA
Source organism: Bacteroidota bacterium (assembly GCA_025354385.1). Taxonomy (GTDB): domain Bacteria; phylum Bacteroidota; class Bacteroidia; order NS11-12g; family UBA955; genus JABMMZ01. The sequence goes on along the minus strand of JANXMZ010000059.1, from coordinate 71,289 downwards.
CCATATGCCTTTCATCCCGTTTAGAGCTAAAGGCAAGAGATAGCATGGTATCTTATCTTTGGAATACAGGAGCCACAAGTAGTTCAATTATAATAAAAGATGGTGGAACCTATACCGTGACGGTAAAAAATATTAATAATTGCATTGTTTCAGATACTATTCATATCAAGGAGGATCCCAATATAATCCCTTCAGAAATGTATATGCCCAATGCCTTCTCTCCAAATGAGGATATGTTGAATGATTTTTATCCAGGCAATAATTACCGAGACCCTGGAGCAGATTATTTGCTAATGATATACAATAGGTGGGGTGAAAAAATATTTGAAAGTAAACTACCTTCAGTCCAATGGAACGGGACGTATAAGGATGAAATAGCCCCCCAAGATGTCTATGTTTTTTACGTGAAATATGTGGCCTGTGATGAAAAGGAACATTGGGTGAGAGGCACATTTACACTTCTTCGATAAACCGAATTTATTATTGACCAACTAATAAGCAAGAGCGAAATTTTGACTAATTTTGCAGCAATAATCACATTCGTTACAGTTTAATGGAATTACAGTCAATCAAAAACAGATTCGAAATCGTAGGAAATTCTCCAGCCTTGAATCATGCACTAGAAACTGCTATAAAAGTAGCTCCTACGGATATGAGTGTTTTGATAACCGGAGAAAGTGGTGTTGGTAAGGAATCTTTTTCTAAAATTATACATGCTCTAAGTGGCAGGAAACACGGTAATTTTATTGCTGTGAACTGCGGTGCAATCCCGGAGGGGACCATAGACTCGGAGCTTTTCGGTCACGAAAAGGGTTCGTTTACAGGTGCTACAGATGCACGCAAAGGGTATTTCGAAGCGGTAAGTGGAGGAACCATTTTTTTAGATGAAGTAGGAGAATTACCACTTGGAACCCAAGCGCGTTTATTGAGAATATTAGAGAACGGTGAATTTATTAAAGTAGGAAGTAGCAAGGTTCTGAAAACAGATGTTCGCATAATTGCAGCTACCAACAGAGACCTATTAGAAAGAGCTCAACAAGGTAAATTCAGAGAGGATTTATATTACCGTTTGGCAACCGTGCCAATTCGGGTGCCTAGATTATCAGAACGAAAAGATGATATCAATATTTTATTTAGAAAATTTGCCACACTTTTTTCGGAAAAAAACCATTCGCCATTGGTCCAATTAGATATTGAAGCGCAGCAGGTACTAGCCAACTACACTTGGCCTGGCAATATCCGTCAATTAAAAAATATCACCGAACAAATTTGTGTTTTGGAGTCGGATAAGAGTCCCGTGTCTGCCTATATTTTACAACAATATATTCCTCAACCCGCTAATAATTTACCTTTGGCTTTGGGTATGAATTCGCCGGAGGGTATGGGAGGAAATGGCTTTAGCGAACGCGATATTTTTTATAAATTTTTAATAGACATGAAAAAGGATGTCAGTGATTTAAAAAGAATTGTAATGGGCCTTATAGATAATACTGGTAATAGAGAGGAGTTTATTAATAATAACAGAGACGAAATTAGCCATGTACTGTATAAAAATGAAGGAAATTATGCACCAGTGGCAGAGAGTCCTATTATAATTCCACAAGTGAATATGCCTGCAGCAACAAAATCTTCTTTTATTGATGTTCAGCAAATTCATGAAATCAATAATTTAACCATTGCCGAACAGGAATTGGATATGATTAAGAAGGCATTGCAGCGCAACAATGGCAAGCGTAACAAAGCTGCACGCGATTTGGGTATTTCGGAACGCACTTTGTATCGTAAAATAAAACACTTTGAATTGGAATGAGAATAATCACAAAGTATTTCGCCGCCATTATTGTATTGGTAACACTTGCCGGTTGTAAATCTTGCGGATACAGCCTCTCAGGTATCAATATACCTCCAGATGTGAAAAGTATCAGCGTGCAATTTTTCCCTAACAAAGCAGCACTCATCAACCCTGTTTTGAGTCAGAAATTTACCGAGCAATTGAAGGATAAGTTTTTAAAAGAAACTTCATTAACCTTGATTAATAACAACGGAGATTTTAGAATATCAGGTGAGATTACCAATTATAGAATTGAACCTGCTGCAGTGACAAGTGCCACTGGTACTGCTAAAAATAAATTTACCATGGCTGTTAAAATTATTTTTGAATGTCCTTCGCACAAGGATTTAAATTTTACAGAAGAGATCACCAAATTTTCGCAATTCGATGCCAAAGATAATTTTCAAAGTGTGGAGAACACTTTGAGCGAAGATTTGAGCAAACAAATAATTCAAGAAGTGTTCAATAAAGTAGCCTTAAAGTGGTAATGAATAAGATAACATTGCAACATATGGCCAGTCACACTTCGCAGGTTAGTGCCAGCGAAATTGATGAATTAAAGCAATTAATAGGCAATTACCCTTTCTACTCCTTCCCACATGCGGTAATGGCAAAAATATATTTTGAAAAGGAACATTATCTTTTTGAAAACGCCCTGAATCAAGCAGCTATGAGGGTTTCTGACAGAGAATGGCTTTACCATTATATTCATGGAGATGCTGCTATTACAGAGAATAGCATTCCGGAATTAGAAATTAATTCGGGAATTAAACATGAGGAGGTAATTGGTGAAGAGACATTGTCTGAAATAGCAGAAATAACCGAATCTGAGGAATTTTTGCAGGAGTCTAAGGAAACAGAAAGATTGCAAAATGATTTAAGTGCTTTTCTGAGCGAAAATGATATCATGGAAACATCAAAAGAACCCATTGATATGGCAGAAATTGTTGAACCTCTGTTAGAGAATATAACCGAGGTATCCGATGTTGATGAGGATTTGCATATTCAAGAAATACAAGAAATAGTTGCAGAGGCAGACGAAGTTAATGAGGATGAGGAAATTGATGCCAATCCTACAATGACAGCTAGTGAAGTAGAATCAGTCCCAGAAGAAGAAGAAGAAGAAGAAACCCTCAAACAGGAAGCACCGATTCATCCTGATATGGCACTCAGAAAAAATCCTGTTTACAATGTTGAAACTTTTTTAGGAGAGGAAAAGGAGTTGAATAAGAAAGGAACATTGATTCATAACGATAAAGAAAAAGATTTTTTTAATTGGCTAAGTCATCCAGAACATGAAGTTGTTACTGAACAAATGGATGATGACAATCCTTCCGAAGAAGCGAAGGAGGAAAATCTAGCGGATACAGATAAAACATTGAGTATCATAGAGCAGTTTATTAAAGCGAATCCGAGTATTAGCAGACCAAAGAAGGAGTTTTACAGTGCAGAGAACATGGCCAAAAGAAGCGAGAATGTTGAATTTGACTTTGTGTCGGAAACGCTTGCTAATATTTATTATGAACAGGGTAATATTGATTTGGCAATAAAGGCCTATCAAAAATTAAGTTTGCAAAATCCACTAAAACAAACGTATTTTGCATCCCTTATCGAAAAAATTAAAAAGGAAAAAAGATAAATTATGCTTACCATTATACTCATCATCGGCATTATAGCTGCGGCTTTAACCATATTAATTGTTTTAATTCAAAACCCTAAAGGTGGAGGTTTGGCCTCTAATTTTTCTGCAGGCAATCAATTGTTTGGCGCAAAACAAACCACAGAAGGTGTTGAAAAGCTTACTTGGATTTTTGTAACAGTAATATTAATAGTTTCTTTAGTTGCCAGCTCTTACAATGGGGGTAAAAAAGTGGGGAAAAATTCTGAGACCACCACCACTGCTCAGCCCGCTTCGGATCCAACGGTAAATGATGCGATTAATGCTAAACCAAAACCTGGTTCTTCAACCACTGCTCCTTCAGCTCCAGAGCAACCAATGGGTGGCCCTCAAGGCGCTCCAAGTGGTCCTGCAAATCCTGCTCCTGGTACACCAGCACCTCCAACTAAGTAATCTTAGGGAATGGCATAAGCCAATCCAACTTTAAAATTTTTATTAAAAATTTGCGCACCATGAATGCCATTGATATCAAACTTTTTAAAAGTAAAGTCTGGTTGAATATTAACGCCAAATTTTCCTTTTAATAAAAAAGAAATATTATTCTGTGCATAGTATTGTTTACCATTGGCACCTTTGCTTCCGTTTGCATCGGTAAACATAATATCGTAGCCAATAAAACCAGAATAGGTAATCCAACTGCTGAGTTGTATTTTCAGACCAACCACCACGCCCACATTAAAGGCATCCAATATTTTTTGTGCTTTGGTACTAGGAGCGCTAAAGAAAGTTCTCGAATCTAGGTTAACCCCTAATCCCAAACTAAATTTATCTCCTTTTATCAAGTTGCGTCCATAAGTAGCAGTGAAAATGGGAAGGTCCATACCTGCAACTTTCACAGTATCGTTAAAATTGGCTGTATCCTTAGTGCCATTTAACAGATAGCGCGCTAGCCACGTGGCATCCATTCTAAAGAACTTAGTTTCTTCGAAATGAGAATAGTTAAAAGTAAGTCCAGTGGTATTAATATTTTTACCTCTTTCTGTAATGGTCTTAGGCACAGCGCCAGCCTGAAGAAAGTTGAGGGTAGAAATTTTTTCCTGAGCAAAACTCATAAGTGAGTTAAATAGCAGGGCGAAAATTAGTATTGATCTCATAAGCGAATTATAATTATAGCAAAATTGAAACATTAATCAGGATAAATCAATAATACATTTGCACTAAAGAAGCATCAAGGTGCAGAAACCATTTATCCTTATCTAAATATGTTTTCGATAGCATTTTTCTTTAGCGAACCAAACCACTTAGCCTAACCGAAGGTAAAATTTAATTTGAGTGATACAAATTAAACTTTACTATTAAAAGCTTTCAAAACGCAATCCGATAGGCGTGTAAAAAACCAAACCCTCACCACTGTGGATGAGGGATTCGGCCTAACTAATATTTACCATAGAGTTAGTTTCATTACAAAAATATAGAGAATACCATAAGCTTGATTAAATTCTGAAATGAATGTGTAATAGTTATAAAGACTTTATGAACTTTACCTCATTATCAGCGTATTAGCAATGCTTTAAAGCGTGTATTTTATTGGAGACATTTTAGGTTAAGCTTTATCTATGGATGGTGATTGCCATGATTGTGTCATATTTTGAAGATTGTGTAACTTTAATAAAATATTCACGTTCAAATTTCAGATTGCAGAATTGAATCTTGAAGTTTTAAAAAGTAATGAATGGAAATAGGTTATCAGTGTTAAAATGAGTTTACAATTATTTAACACTGATTTAAAGAAATTTTTTATTTTTTATTGATAAAATAGGGTTTACTTTGCAATCCAAAATATTTTATAATTAATTTTTAATCAAATGAGTCAAGCACAAGTTAAAAAATCAACCAATTGGATTGGAATTCTTACAATCCCTGTAGCATTTGTAGTCTCTATTTTAGTTTTCGTTTTCATTTTTGGGGCACCCAATAATTTCAATGCGGATCACAGCCCTAAAGCAGGAAATTATTTCGGTACAATCCACGAAGGTGGTTTCATTGTGCCATTGTTGATGACATTGTTCTTAACCGTTTTTACCATTGTAATCGAACGTTTGTTCACGATTGCATCTGCCAAAGGCAGAGGTTCTTTAGAATCTTTTTTGCAAAATGTAAAATCTAATTTGTCAAATGGCAATGTATCTGCTGCTATTGCTGATTGCGATAAGCAAAAAGGTTCTGTTGCTAATGTGGTGAGAGCCGGCTTACAAAAATATTCTGAAATGGATAAAAATACTGAATTGGTAAAGGACCAAAAAGTGTTGGCTATTTCAAAAGAAATGGAAGAAGCGGTATCATTAGAATTACCAATGCTAGAAAAAAACCTTAACATATTAGCAACTATTGCTTCTGTGGCAACTTTATTAGGATTATTAGGTACAGTATTGGGTATGATTAGAGCGTTTGCTGCCTTGGCTGCTTCTGGTACTCCAGATCCAGGTGCATTGTCATCAGGTATTTCCGAAGCTTTGATTAACACCGCTATTGGTATTGGAACATCAGCATTAGCAATTATTTTCTATAATTTATTTACTGGTATGATTGATAAATTAACCTATGGTATTGATGAAATAGGTTTCAGTATTTCTCAGACTTTTGCTTCAAAAAATAAATAATTAACCTTAGGCAAAATTAAATATAGCTATGCCAAAAGTTAAATTACCAAGGAAAAGCACGTCAATAGATATGACCGCCATGTGCGATGTATCATTTCTATTACTTACCTTTTTCATGCTCACCTCAAAGTTCCGCCCAGCAGAAGCTGTGCCAATTGATATACCAAATTCTCGTTCTCAAATTAAATTGGAAGGTGTAATGACCATTTCAGTTTCAAAAGAAGGTACTGCTTTTTTTAGTCTAACCAAAAGAGAAGATAGAGCGGCCTTGTTAGAGAGAATGACTGTAGTGCACCCGCAATTGAAATCCCTAACGCCCGATCAAAAGAAAGCTTTTGAAGGTTTGGATATGTTTGGATTTTCTATAGCAGAAATGCCACAGGTTTTATCATTGAATCCGGAACAATTTAAGGCTTACAAACAAAAAGGTATTCCAATGGACTCCGCACAATGTGAGTTGGGCGAATGGATATACAATACAAGGTATGTAGACCAAAAAATGAAAGTAGCAGTAAAAGGCGACAAAGCGAGCAACATCAAGGCTATAAAAAAAGTGATTTATGCATTGACCGAGAAGGCGGATATACATAAGTTCAATTTAATAACTACCTTGTCTGGAAGCTCATCGAATAATTCAACTGAACCAGCAGAATCAACAAATTAAGTAAGATTTAAAATGGCAGAATTAAATACCGCGGAAGGCGGAGGGAAGAAAAAACACGGAGGGAAAACCCGCTCCAAGAAAATGTCTACCAAGGTGGATTTAACACCCATGGTTGACTTAGCATTTCTACTAATTACTTTTTTCATGTTAACTACAACATTGAATAAACCCAATGCGATGGAGTTAAACATGCCTCAAAAACCTCGACCAGATGAAAAACCTGTGAAGGTTAATGAAGAGTTATTGCTCAATATTATTTTAGATAAAGACAATGCTGTTTGGTGGTACGAAGGGCAAACCGCAAATGATTTGAAGAAGACCGTTTTTGCCAACGAAAAAGGGATCAGAGACATTATTTATTGGAAACAAAAAAAGCTTCAGAAGGATTATGGTAGTAAAGATACCATGATATGCATTATTAAAGCAACAGATGACGCCAACTATAAGAACATGGTAAATGCGCTCGATGAAATGGCTATTACAGGTGTTAAGCGTTATGCCATGCAAGATGTTCAAGGTCCGGAATTAGAGGCGATTAAAAACGGGGGAAAGGGAACCGTGGTTCCAGAATAATTTAGATTTAGCGTTTACCTTTAAATTAAGTATTGTATTAACCACAAAAAGAATGTTATGGAAGTTAAATTAGATTATCACAATCAGTCGATGGACGAAATAGTTTTTGACAAAAGAAACAAAAACTATGGCGCTTATGTATTGAGACAGTTATACGACAAACACCTTTTAAAAGCTTTGAGTATTAGTGTGGGTGTTTTTATTTTCAGTATGTACACACCTACAATTGCCAAAAATTTAGGATTGTTCAAAGAAAAACAAGCAGAGGTATTAGATACTACTACAATTGTACTGCAACCTCCACCCTCTATTAAACCAGATGAGCCACCACCACCGCCACCACCACCAGTGGAGCCCGTATTGCGTCCAACGGTTCGATTTTTAGAAATGGAAGCGGTAAAGAAGGAAGAAGTAGATGAGCCGCCTCCACCAACTATAGACCAATTGGATAAAAAAGATATTGGTGTTAAAGATGTGGCAGGAGAAGGAACAGATGATCCACCACCACCAGGTGGAGATGTAGGTGGAGGAGCACCAGTGGCCCCTAAATTCTATGAAAGAGTAGAGCAAATGCCATCTTTTATTGGAGATCTGCAAGGATTTTTAGGAGATAATCTTCAATATCCTACGCAAGAATATAATGATGAAGTAACCGGCGTTACATTGGTTTATTTTATTGTCAATAGCGAAGGTGTAGTGGAAGATGTGGCGCTTAAAGAAACTTCGGGACATAAGGCTTTGGATGCGGAGGCACTAAGAGTTGTGAAACTTTTGGCTAAAGATGGCAAAGTAAGGTTCAAAGCGGGCAAACAAAATGGTGCAGCTGTGCCTGTGCGATGCGTTGTTCCTATTGAGTTTACTATAGAATAAAGTGAGTTAATGAATGTATTGTGTTTAAGAAATTAATACAACATCCCGCTTACCTTTTCAAGTTTCCTATTTATATTTTATTCATATGTTTCGCTTTTGTCTTTTATTTTTCAGACATGTTGAATGAAGCAGGTGATATAAGTACGAAACGAATTTTGGCATTGCTTCTTTTTCTCTATGGTTGTTACCGCATGGTTCGCACCGTTCAGGATTTCAAAGCGGAATCGAGTAATGAAGACTAAATTTATTTTATCAATATTGATTATAACAGGCCTCTTACAAATAGGGGCCTGTGTTCAAAACACGAAGTCTGAGTCTCAGATATCTTTAAAAGATACCTTGGAGATTTGGGTTGATACTAGCCTCGCAGTGCTTATCAACGAGCAAAGAAAAGCCTTCGAAAATGAATACAATACGCCATTCATTCAATTGCATTATGCCCAAGAATCTAGCATCATAAAAAAATTGTTGAGCAATGAATTGAATTGTGCAGTTCTGCAACGCAATTTAAGTGGCGAAGAGGCCAGATTTTTAACCTCAAAAGAAGATTTTAATCCAAAGCAATATATTATTGCCCACGATGCATTTGTATTTATTGCCAACAAGGAATGTGAGTTAGAGTATATGACGCCTGAACATTTGAGTGTTTATTTTACGGGCAAGAATTTGATGAAATATCAATTTGTTTTCGAGAGTAATAATTGCCAAGCCATACCTTATTTTAAATCGTATTTGCATTTGAACGACGCTGAAATGTCTAAAGGCTTTTCAAAAAATGGACTACAGGATTTAATTGATTTTATTAGCAAGGATAAAAATTCAATAGGTATCATCCCATTCTCATATATATCCGATATTGAGGCTGAGAGTACCAGTGAAATGTTAAAGAATTTAAAAATTTTATCTGTCAAATATACCGATTCAACGAATACTGAATTGCTTGTGAATCCGAGTCAAGAGAGCATTACAACTAAAGATTATCCCTATACAATGCCTATTGTATTATTGAACTGTAACATGGAAAAAAAATCGGGCACAAATTTTGTAAATTATATATTTAAACCAAAGGCTCAGCGATTATTTTTGAGGTGCGGCATGGTACCAGCCATCTTCCCTGGGCGTGAGGTGATAATAAATACGAATTAATAAATGAAAAATATACTAACTTTAATTTTAGCAATTGGATTTGCTAACTGTATGTCGGCCCAAACCATAGAACAGGCCAGAAATGAATTTCAAAATGAAAATTACAAACAAGCCAAACATACCTTAATGGCTTTGTATGCGAATAGCTCACAGGCGGCATTGTATTTAGGGAATACCTACCTTAAATTAGATGAGATGGATTCTGCCAAAATATTTTATTCAAAAGCCGATGCGGGCACCGATGCCTATGCCTTTATTGCTAAAGCGCGTTTGGCCATCATGAATAAGAATGATAAAGCCACCATTCAATCATTGATTGATAAAGCGTTGTCTTTGTCAAAAAAGAAAGATGCAGAGGTGTTTTATCAAGCAGGCTTTTTAACCTATCAACCGAAGGCTACTGCGGTAGCCGAGTATTTGCCATACTTTCTAGAGGCCAGCCGACTTTCTCCTAACAGCGACTTTTTTACTTTGAGTGTTGGCGATATGTATTTGGAGCAGCATGAAGGTGGTAAAGCCATGAGCCAATATGAAATGGTAACGGATAAACAACCTGACAACCTGATGGCATTGATACGCATTGGTAGATTGTTTTATTCTTCTACTAATTATACGAAGGCGATTGAGTTTTTAGAAAAAGCCAATACCATCAACCCTAATTATAGCATTGTTCATAAAGAATTGGGTGAGTTGTATTATTTAACCAGAAACTATACAAAGGCCACCAGCGAGTTTAAAAAATATCTTGAATTGAATGACAACGACAGCAGAGCCAAAGGTACCTATGGTGGTTTCTTGTACCAATTAAAAGAATACCAAACTGCGGTTGATGAAGTTAGCAATTATATTAAACAAGATTCTACCAATTTTATTTATTATAGAATATTGGCTTACTGCAGTTACGAAATTAAGAAGCCAAAAGAAGCCCAAGTGGCGATGGGTAATTTTTGGAAATATTGCGATAAGAGCAAGTTGATTAATCTGGATTATGTTTATTCTGGCCGGATTGCTTCCGCCAATAATGATACTGGCAATGCCATAGGCTATATGAAAAGGGCGGTAGAAATGGATTCTACAAATGCTGAATTGCAATCCGAATACGCTAAAATATTATATAATTCTAAACGATATAAACAATCCATTGCAGAGTATAAAAAAAGATTAAACATGAAGCAAATGGAAGTGCCTAATTTGGATTACTATTATTTGGGCCGTGCCTACTTTAGTAATGCCGAATTTGTGAATGCAGATACCACTTTTGCTATGTTCGTTAAGTTGCAACCCAAAACACCAGATGGTTATTTATGGAGAGCAAAATCTAATTTGGAGTTGGAGGACAAGTCTAATTTGAAAGGATTTGCGGTCAATCATTATTTGAAATACATAGAATTAGCCTCTACAGATGTTGCTAAGAATAAGGCCAATCTTGTAAGTGCCTATACTTATCTTGGGTTTGTAGCTTTGGCTCAAAAAGACAATGTAAAAGCAAAGGAATATTTCAATAAAATTGTTGAGATAGATCCAAGTAATGTGAAAGCTCAAGATGAGATAAAGCGTCTGAAGTAGTAGGGTTCTAGAAACTAAATTGGACTTGATTTAGGACTTAAGTCAGCCTTTGCCCAGTGTTATATTAATTTATTAACAAGGCTTAAGCAAGTTTTGCTTATTTTTGCCAAAAAATGTGGAGTGCCTTATCAACCTTTTGTATTAGAAATCGCTTTTGGCTGCTGGTTTCTTTATTTGCCATAACGGCAGTTTTTGGATTTTTTGCAACCAAGGTTAAGATGACCTATGATTTTGCGAAGATTATTCCCAAAGATGACCCAGATTATGTAGACTATGTAAAGTTTAAGGAAACTTTTGGAGAGGATGGCAACATCTTAGTCATCGGTGTTCAAAGTAAACATATTTTTGAACTCGGGTTTTTTAATGATTGGTATGATTTAAGCAACGATCTAGAAAAAACAGAAGGGGTAGAGAAAGTGGTTTCTTTAGCCAAAGCATACAACTTGGTGCGCGATGATTCCATGAGAAGATTGAGCATTCAATCTTTATTGACTCAAAAATTTAAAAATCAAGAAGAAGTAGATTCATTCAAAAGATTTATTGGGCATTTGAAATTTTATGATGGATTGTTATACAATTCAGATAGCAACGTTACCCTTATTGCCGTTACATTAAAAAAGAAGGAATTGGATAGCAAAGCAAGAATTCCATTGGTGCGATCGATAGAAGCAAGAGCCAATGCTTTTGGAGCCAAACACAATTGCCAGATGCATTTTTCGGGATTGCCTTATGTGCGCACCATTATGAGTTCCAAGGTGGCAGATGAAATAAAAATATTTACCTTCCTTTCTATACTCATAACAGCTGTATTTATTTTCTTATTCTTCAGATTTTTTAGTGCAGTTATTTTATCATTGGTAGTTGTTGTAATTGGAGTTATTGCCACTTTGGGTTGCCTAGCCATGTTCGATTATAAAATTACCATATTAACGGGTATTTTACCACCGCTGATGGTCATTATTGGGGTGCAAAATTGCATCTACCTCTTAAATGTTTATCATCAGGAGTATACCACCCATGGCAATAAAATGAAGGCCATAACCCGTTTGATTTCGAAAAATGGATTGCCTTTGTTCTTAACAAATGTGACTACAGCAGTAGGTTTTATGGTATTTAGTTTTTCTGGCAGCGCAATGCTAGACCAATTCTCTGTGGTATCGGGTATTATTATTATGTTGGTGTATGTAGTATCGTTGGTTTTCATACCCATTGTATATAGTTATTTACCCCCACCCAAACCAAAACATACCAAGCATTTGGATGGCAAGCGATTGAACAAGGCGCTAGATTATTGCAATTATTTGATTTACAACAGACGAAAAACCATTTATATCATCACTGGAATTTTATTAGTGCTTTCTATTTATGGTTCTTTTAAAGTAAAAAATTTGGGCTATGTAGTAGATGATTTGCCAGAGAAGGATCCAGTTTATATGGATTTGAAATTCTTTGAAAAAAACCTGAAGGGTACATTGCCTTTTGAGATTCGGGTGGATACAAAGCAGAATGGAGGTGTTAAAGATTATGCGACACTGCAAAAGATAAACCGTTTGGAAAAGGAGTTGCATAAATATTCTGAGTTCTCTAAGCCCATGTCTGTGGTAGATATTTTGAAGTTTGCCAACCAAGGTATGCACGACGGAGATGACCGTTATTTTATGGTGCCTAATGTAGTCGATATAAGCAATATTGTTGACTATTTACCTAAACAGGAATACAGCAAGAGTATCATCAAATCGATGGTAGATAGTAACTACAGAGTGGCCCGTATTAGTGTTCAAATGGCGGATATTGGTTCGCAAAAAATGAAGGTACTTTCCAAGTCGGTTCAACTCAAAATTGATTCCATTTTTCCCAAGGAAAATTACGATGTAAAAATTACAGGTACCAGCGCTATATTTCTAAAGGGGAACGATTACCTTATAGATAATTTGATTCAGAGTATGATATCGGCTCTTATAATTATTTCGATTATGATGGCCTTCTTATTTTTTAGTTGGAGAATGGTATTAATTTCTTTAATTCCAAACTTGATTCCACTCATCATGACTTTTGGTATAATGGGTTTCTTTGGCATTCGATTAAAACCTTCAACCATTATTATTTTCAGTATCGCTTATGGAATTGTCGTAGACTTTACCATTCATTATTTAGCCAAATACAGACATGCTTTAAAGAAAAATAATTGGGATATGAAGATTGCCATTCCAGAGAGTTTAATTGAAGCTGGTCCAAGTATTATTTATACTGCGGTGGCCTTGTTTGCAGGCTTTATTATATTCGCAGCATCTAATTTCGGGGGTACTGTAGCCTTAGGAGTGCTAACCTCTTTATCTTTGATATTTGGTATGTTTATGAATTTGCTTTTATTGCCAAGCATATTGCTTTCTCTTGAAAAAAGTATCAATGCGAAGAAAGAACTAGGTGTGACTCTGATAGAGATTGACCCTGAAGATTCAGAGGATTAATTCAACAAGTTTCTTTAATAAAAAGGTCTTATTTCTGTTGTAAGAATTGGTTTGGCTAAAGCCATTGCATTTGTATATTGCATTGACTTCGAATCAATACGAGTGCAATGCAGAAATAATTATACCTTTAAAGTGAGACCCTAATATCTAAAAATAGTATTGGGTAATGTCTAATAATTATTTGCTTTCTCTTCGTTACCGGGGTGCAGGTGGCTATTTTTTCTGCTATAAGCAAAGTAAACAATGATGCCCAAAATTCCCCAGCATATAAATGCGTACCAAGTGCCAATTCTAACTTGAGACATTAATATTAAATTAGACAATATTCCTAAAGTTGCAATAACAGGTAAGTAAGGGGTTTTGTAAGGGCGTTCCAAGTCTGGTTGGCGTACACGCAACATCCATACTGCCAAACATACCATAGAGAATGCTAGCAAAGTGCCCATGCTGCACATCTCCGAAACCTTATCAATAGGGGTGAAAGAAGCAATGATAGATATTACACCACCTACTACCAATGTGCTTCTGTAAGGTGTTTTAAATTTGGGGTGTAATCGTCCAAATAAATTTTTAGGCAATAAACCATCCTTTGCCATGCCAAGGAAAATTCGCGTTTGTCCCAACATCATTACCATCATTACAGAGGTTAATCCGGCAACAGCGGCAATCGTTATAATGTATACTGCCCAAGGTTGACCAATGCTTGAAAATGCAGAAGCTACTGGCGCTTTAAGATCCAGGGCATCGTATTTTACCATGCCGGTTAACACAAGAGATACTAATATATAAAGTACAGTACAAATTACTAAAGACATGACAATGGCAAAAGGCACATCCTTTTTGGGATTTATGGCTTCTCCGGCTTGAGTAGATACCGCATCGAAACCGATATAAGCAAAGAACACAATGGAGGCAGCGGTGCCTATTCCACTCCATCCAAAATGCCCTACGCCTTTGGCATCCACAATATGCTCAGGGATGAATGGTAACCAATTAGCGGTATTAATATAGAACGCTCCCATTATAATTACAAAAATGACAACGGTTACTTTTAAAATTACAATAAGGTTGTTGGTTCTGGCAGCTTCTTTTATTCCTTTTACTAATATACCTGTAACAATCCAAGTAATGATAAATGCGGGCAAGTTAAATGCAAATGTTGGAGCTTCTATGCCCAACTCAGCTGCTTTTTCTGCAGCAGTAAGTGGGTCGTTTACCAACCACAAAGGCAGATTAATGCCAAACAAATGCAATAATTTATCAAAATAACCCGACCAACTTACAGCAACTGTGGTAGCGCCCATCATGTATTCTAAAATTAAATTCCAACCAATGAACCAAGCAAATAATTCTCCTACTGTGCCATAAGAATAAGCGTATGCAGATCCTTCTACAGGTAGAATGGAAGAGAACTCGGCATAACAAAGTGCGGCAAAAGTACAGGCAACACCTGCAAGCACAAAAGCAATTGCCAGGGCCGGACCGGCATGGTCGTGCGCAGCAATACCCGTTAAGGTAAATATACCACCGCCAATAATGGCACCTATTCCGAGCGATGTTAATCCCCATTTTGTGAGTACGCGGTTGAGTTCACTTTTTTTGGCATCAGAATGAAATGCATGTATTGGTTTTCTTCTCCAGATAGACATTGTAATGAATAATTATTAGCTTTCAATAATAATCTTTTTTTTGGTAAAACAACCCATTACCCAAAAATGAAAATCGATAAACAAAGAGCCGTGTTTATTTAGGCAAAACGAATTCTATTTCCACTACAAATCCAGCCTTTACATTTACCCCATTTTGCTTGCCTGGTTTGTATTTTGGTTGAATTTTAATCAATCGCATGGCTTCTTCATCTAGAATATCACTGCCGGAGGATTTGAGCACCTTTACTTGCTCAATATAACCATCCTTGTTCACTACAAAATAAATTTTGGTAATGCCTTGCAATCGTTTTGATTTGGCTTCGCGTGGATAAGCCATGTTATCCATCATAAATTGTGAGTAGGCCTCATCGCCACCAATAAACTCAGGGGGTTGTTCTACTTTATCCCAAACTTTGTTATTACCATTCTGACCGCTTCCAGTATTGGTTTTACTTGCATCCGAATTGTCGGGCAGAATGGTATCTTTTTTTACCCTACCTATGTCTTTATTTAAAAGGTCTTTGATTGGCGGGGGAGTTTCGTTTAAATCATCATGCTGGGCAGCTTCTAACTCCATGAATTTTTCAGTAGGCCGTTTCACCTCATCTATTTTTGGTGGTGGTGGTTTGGGTGCTTGTAAGGGGTTAATAGATGGAGGGGCGTGCAATTCGAATACCGTTGTTTGCAAAATCAAGGGATCTTCGTGATTAAAAAAACCAAAGTAATTAATGATGGCAGGCGTAGCAGAACCAAGTATAAAAATACCCAATGTTAAACACAGCGCTCTTGTTAAGTTTTTCTTGTACAATTGACGCAATAAAAAAGCTCCATAGTCTTTGTTTTTAGATTCAAAAACTATCTCATTCATAGATTGATTGAAATAATTTTTAGATGGATTCATTGCAGATTATTTGGTATTGATACAATTATCAGGTCAAAGGTAAAAGATATTTCCCGGAGTTTGTAATTTGGCGCTCACCATAGCATGTGGAGAACCAATCATGAATAGCATTATAACGAATGATGTGAGCAAAAGTTACAATTAAAAAAGCCTCTCTTTTTGTTGAAAAAGAAGGACTTTGATTATTTTTTGTTAAATTACTTTTTAGGCTCAAGTAGTTTAAAAAACTGGTCGAGTTGAGGTATAATAACGATGCGGGTTCTTCGGTTTAGCGCTCTGTTACTATCATTGTCATCCTTTGTGGCGCAATATGGAAGTCATTTTGTAGAGATCGCACAACAGAAGAGGCACGCAATACACTGAGGTCCCAATTATCTTTTATAGCAGCAGTTTTAATTGGTTTATTATCGGTATGCCCTTCTACCATAAATTGTATTTCATTTTGTGCATTTAGTATAAGCGCTACTTTTTCAAGTACCTCTTTTGCTCTAGGCGTAATTTTGTAGCTGCCACTACTGAATAATAATTTATCTGATACAGAAATAAACACAGCACTTCCTTCAACTTTTATTTCTACATCTTGGTCATTCGCATCTTTAAGCGCCCTTTGAGGTTCGTCACCAAAGCTAGATTTAGTGAATCATAACAGGCAATAGCCATCTGTAGATGATTGATGTAAGCGTCTTTAAATTTTAAATTTCCTATTAATTTTTTTACGGATTCTGCCTTTGTTTGGGTTAATACAGCTAAATTAGTGAGTTGATTTACCAGCCCATTGCTATTGGCTTTCAACACATCTACTTCATTTTGCAAGGATTTTATTTTTTCAATTTTTTGATCTTTTTCAGACATGCATAAATTTAAATCGTGGCTAACACTGTCGATTTTTTTTCCCTCTTCCAATTGGGCGGTTTGGGGCTTGTATTTCTTTTTAGAAACGCAACTTGATGGAGCGGTTAATAATGCTTCGGATAATAATAAAATGACTTTTTGTATAAGGAGATAAATTTTAAATTAGAAATTTCAAAAATAATGCCAACATAAAATTAGTGCCAAGAATCACATATAAGCAATTAAGAAAAGGGGTTAAACAAGGGTCTTATTTTTATTACAATAATAATTGTAATATTGAATCCTGCTATAAGCTATTATGAAAATTTTATTGGTAGAAGATGATGCAACAATCAGTCAAAATATAAGAGATTATCTGGTGCAGAATAGTTGTGAAGTAGATATGGCCTATGATGGTTTGATAGGAGAAAAGTTATTGAAGAGAGAATTGTATGATTGTGTGATATTAGACATTAATTTACCCCATAAAAACGGTTATGATCTTTGCAAGGAATTTAGAGTTTACAACCAGTCGACTCCAGTTTTAATGCTTACTGCATTTGATGAACTTGAAGATAAAGTGATGGGTTTTGATAGTGGTGCGGACGATTATATGACCAAGCCTTTTTACATGAAAGAAATTTTAATAAGATTAAAATCTTTGGTTAAAAGGAGTCAGAAGTTAACCTATCATGATGATATTGAAATTATCAGCATAGATGATATTGTTATAAATCAAAAATCAAAAGTTGTGAAACGCTTTCAACAGGAAATTATTTTAACCCCAAGAGAATACCAAATTTTATTAATGCTAGTAAAAGCAAAAGGGGAGTTGGTGAGTAAAAAGGATTTGATTAAGGAAATATGGGGTGGTTCTTTTGATGCTAATACCAATACAATAGAAGTGTACATCAATTTTTTGAGAAAAAAAGTAGATAAGCCTTTTGAGAAACAACTCATCAAGACTAAAATTGGCTTTGGATATTACATAGAAATATAGAGAGCAAAAAATGAACATACGGCAAAAAATATTGGTTTACTTTTCTGTTCTTTCTATTGGATTAATAGGGGTAGCGTTTATTCTGATATATTCATTATTTGCTAATTACAGAACAGTTGAATTTCAGCAAAGAATAAAGGATAAAACCATCACGACTTTAAAATTTTTGGTAGAGGTTAATCAGATTGATCACAACTTATTGCGCACTATGGATCAATACACCATTAACAGTTTGTACAAGGAGAAAATATTAATTTATGACAATGAAAAACATCTTATATATGCAAGTTTAGATGATACTAAAATAAAATTTCCCAACCAGATTCTGAATCAGTTGAACAATGGTAATAAGCTGATTGAAATGGAAGAAGAAAAATTTGATATTATCGGATTGTATTTCAAATTCGAGAACAAGGAATATTATGGAATATCAAAAGCATACGATGAATTTGGACATACGCGATTGGATTATTTGAAGTATGTTCTGTTGGTTATTTTTGGATTAATCAGTGCCGTAATTTTAATTTCGTCTTTCCTATTGTCTAGGCAAATCTCTCGACCAATTATTCAAATTTCTTCTGAGTTGAGGAAAGTAAATATCGATACCAATAATAGCTTTATCAGTGTTCCAAAAAGCAGAGATGAAATTCATATACTTGCTACTCGTTTCAACGAATTGATGGGCCGTTTGAATGATTCTTTTGCGTTTCAGAAGCATGCCATTCACCATATTTCACATGAATTAAAAACCCCCATAGCCAAATTGGTTTCAAACTTCGAGAAAATGGAATCCGAAAATAGTTTAGCGGTATTAAAAAAGGGCTTGTTAAATCAAAAAGAAGATACTAAAAATTTAGCAGATATTATTAATACCCTGTTGGAAATTTCGAAAGTAGAATCGGGCAATAAAATCCACAAGAAGGAAGTGAGAATTGACGAATTGATTTTTGATGTGGTTGATGATATAAAAGTGATGAATGAAACATTTAGTTTTGAAGTTCAGGTAGATGAAAACATTGAATCCGAAGAAAAATTAACCATTATGGGTAACGAAAAATTAATTCGCCTAGCATTCAATAACCTAGCCGTTAATTGTATTCAATACAGTAATGAATTGAAGGCTGTGATTAAAATTTACAATGAAATAAACAAGGTGGTGGTTGAATTTATTAATCAAGGAGAAATTATTTCTGAGTCGGAACAACTTTATATTTTTCAGCATTTTTACAGAGGCGAAAATAGTAGAGGAAAGCGCGGTTTTGGTTTAGGACTTGTACTTACCAGTAAGATTATCTCATTACATGCCGGACATATATCGTATAACAGTCCGGCCCCACTTACAAATGCTTTTAAAGTGAGTTTTGATTTAAGGTAAAATTTATTTCTTTTAAGACCATTTTAAGGTGTTTTTAAGGACTTTTGCACTTTTATTAGAACATGGCAAAAGCGAGAATTTTATTACATTTATTTTTCATTTTCACTTGTGTGTCGGTTCATGCTTCCGATACGCTTAAAGTTAATATTCGGCAAGCCGATAGTATTTTCCTTAAAAATAATTATGCACTTTTGGCCGCTTCAATGAATATTGATGCGCAAACGGCTCAAATAATTCAAGCAAAATTATATCCTAATCCTACTTTAACAGTCGACCTAAATGCTTATGACCCTCAAAACAAAGAGGCTTTTCATACTGGCAAAACAGGTCAGAAAAGTTTTCAATACGATCAGCTTATTTTACTTGGGGGTAAAAGACGGGCACAAATTGAATTAGCAAAAACCAATGTACAAATTGCAACCTTGGAATTTCAGGATTTAATAAGGCAATTGAAATACCAGTTACACAGTAGTTTATACAATCTTAATCAGCAATCATTTTTACTTAGCAAATACAATGGGCAACTAACCTTATTGGATTCTATTTTGGTGGCATACGATGTGCAAGTGGCTAAGGGCAATATTCCTTTAAAGGATTTGGTGCGATTGAAAGGTGTTTATTTAAATTTGAGCAATAGCAGGGCAGAGATATTTAAATTGTATTTCGAAGAAATGTCGGCTATACAAACCATTTTGCAAACCGTTAGCATTGTAAAGCCAATGATTACGGATGATGATATTGCCACTTTCATTAAGCCTTTGGATTTGGTGACATTAAATGAAACGGCTATGCAAAATCGACCGGATTATTTAATCGCGGAAAAAAACACTTTGTTGGCGCAACAATATTTCGAGTTTCAGAAAAAAATGTCCATACCGGATATCAATCTCTTTAGCTCATATGATCAAAGAGGAGGCGCTTTTGTAAATCAAGTAAATTTTGGAGTGAGTATACCGCTTAGATTATGGAATAGAAATCAAGGAAATATAAAAACGGCCCAATTTTTAATTAAGCAAAATGAATTCAACGCAGAGGCGCAAAAGAACCTATTGCTTTCCGAGGTGCAAAGAAATTATTTCATGTTGAATCAAAGCATTGTGGAGTATAAGAAAATCAGTTTTCTTTACAACAAGGATTTTGAAATAACATTGAAAGGCATTTCGGATAATTTTAAAAAACGCAATGTCAGTTTGCTTGAGTTTATTGATTTTTTTGAAGGATACAACAATGCCTTGGCAGAGATTGCCAGAATAAAAGTGCAACTGGCTACCTCGGGCGAAGAACTAATTTACAGCACTGGAAAACAATTATTTTAAAAAGAAAGAATGAGAAAAACGATATATCTATTGCTTGGTGTAATAATGGTTGCACAATCATGTTCCAATGCAAATAAAGAAAAGGAAATGGCAGTGGCATTTAGCATGAGCGATACCATGATGGCCCGTTGTGAATTTTACACAGTTGGCTTGCAAGATGTAAAAAATGAATTGCGATTGTTTGGCAAAATAGAACCCGATAATAATAAACTTGCACAAGTGTATTCGATTGTAGGTGGTAATGTTTTAAAAATTAATGTTGAATTAGGCGATTACGTTACAAAAGGTCAGGTGCTAGCAGTTGTGCGCAGCAGCGAGGTGGCAGAATTTCAAAAAGAAAAGCTGGATGCTAAAAGCGATGTTGCATTGGCCGAGAAAAATTTGCAGGTGGCCAAAGATATGTATGCTGGTAAACTTGCTTCGGAAAAAGAGGTGGTAGCTGCAGAAAGGGAATTAGACAGGGCTAAGGCAGAGTTAAACAGGATAAATGAAATTTATGAAATATATAATTTGCAAAGTGGTTCAGTGTTTAATATTGTAGCACCAATCAGTGGATTTATAGTTCAGAAGGATATCAACCAAAACGAACAATTAAGAGCAGATAAATCGGATGTTCTTTTTTCTATTGCCGAAATAAATGAAGTATGGGCCATTGCAAATGTGAATGAAAGCGATATCTCTAAAGTGCAAATTGGCTACGAAGCCGAAGTGAATACTTTGAGTTTTCCAGATGAAAATTACGAGGGAAAGATTGATAAAATATTTAATGCTATCGACCCTGAAACAAAAGCGATGAAAGTAAGGGTGCGCATTCCCAATGCAACGCTAAAACTTAAACCGGAGATGAATGCCACTGTTACCGTTCGTTTTCTTGAAAAGGAAAAAATGCTAGCGGTGCCAGCGGATGCTGTTATTTTTGATAAGAGCAAAAATTGGGTGATGGTATTTAAAGACCGCATGAACATAGAAACTAGACAGGTAAAAGTATTCAGACAGATAGGTAATGTGGCCTATATTAGTTCTGGTATTAATGCGGGAGAAAAAGTGATTTCTAAAAATGGAATTTTAATTTACGATGCCTTGAACGATTAGGATATGAATAAATTTATTAAGGGTATTTTAAAGTTTTCTTTAAAGAATAAATTCTTTACTTTTTTCTGGGTAGGGATTTTGGTATTGGGAGGTATTATTAGTTATATCAATATTCCAATTGAAGCTTTTCCGGATGTTACCAATACACAAATTATTGTTGTAACAGAGTGGAATGGTCGCAGTGCGGAAGAGGTTGAGCGCTTTGTAACCACACCAATAGAAATTGCAATGAATAGTGTGCAGCGCAAAACCAATGTGCGCAGCATTACCATGTTCGGCTTGTCTGTTATTAAAATTATTTTTGATGATGATGTAGACGATTTTTTTGCCCGCCAGCAAGTTAATAATCAGTTGAGAACAGTGCAGTTGCCAGAAGGTATAGATCCCGATGTGCAACCTCCTTATGGCCCAACAGGAGAAATATTTAGATATACTTTAAAAAGTGCTGACAGAGATACACGCGATTTATTAACGATACAAAACTGGACCATAGATAGGCAGCTGCGTGCGGTGCCAGGTGTGGCAGATGTGGTGGCTTTTGGTGGTCAAGAAAAAACCTATGAGATAGCCATAGATCCTGTTAAACTTCAGCGCTATGATTTAACACCTTTAGAATTGTTTACGGCTGTTTCCAAATCAAATTTAAATGTTGGTGGAGACGTAATAGAGAAAAATGGACAGGCTTATGTTGTGAGAGGAATAGGATTGTATACGACCATGGCCGATATTGAAAATACCATTGTAGATAATTTCAATGGCAATCCATTGCTTGTTAAAAATGTAGCCACTGTTTCCGTCAGCAGCATGCCGCGGGTGGGGCAGGTTGGATTGAATAAAAGTGACGATGTGGTGGAGGGTATTATTGTGATGCGCAAAGGTGAAAATCCAAGTGATGTATTAGAGCGTGTAAAACTGAAAATAGAAGATCTGAATACTAAAATATTGCCAGCAGATGTTAAAATGGTAACCTTTTATGATAGGGATAATTTAATGAGTTATTGTACCAAAACAGTGATGCATAATTTGTTGGAAGGTATTGTTTTGGTAACGGTTATTGTGCTCATATTTATGGCAGATTGGCGCACTACCGTAATTGTTTCTATCATTATTCCTTTGGCATTACTATTCGCTTTTTTGTGTTTAAAATTAAAAGGTATGAGTGCTAATTTACTTTCTTTAGGAGCGGTAGATTTTGGTATCATTATAGATGGGGCCGTAGTAATGGTAGAAGGCCTTTTTGTAGCCCTGGATAAGAAGGCGCATGAAGTAGGAATGGAGAAATTTAATAAGCTTGCTAAGATGAGTCTGATTAAAAAAACTGGAACTGAAATGGGTAAGGCCATTTTCTTTTCCAAGCTCATCATCATCTCTGCCTTGTTGCCCATTTTTGCGTTTCAAAAAGTAGAAGGGAAAATGTTTTCGCCTTTGGCATTTACTTTAGGTTTTGCATTGCTAGGAGCGCTTATTTTTACGCTTACATTGGTGCCCGTTTTAAGCTCAATTCTGTTAAATAAAAATGTAAAAGAGAAAGATAATTTCTTTATCAAATTTGTTAACAAAGTTGTAGAAAAAGCGTTCGGCTGGACTTTCAGAAACAAAACACTTTCTATTATTATTTCTGTTGTATGTTTTATATTAACCATATTCTCAACTAAGTTTTTAGGCTCGGAGTTTTTACCGCCATTGAACGAGGGAGCTTTG
Organism: Bacteroidota bacterium; assembly: GCA_025354385.1. Lineage (GTDB taxonomy): Bacteria > Bacteroidota > Bacteroidia > NS11-12g > UBA955 > JABMMZ01. The sequence continues at coordinate 48,028 of JANXMZ010000059.1, read as the reverse complement.
TGGGTGGAGGCCAAATTACCTATGAGTACATCGCTCAGCCAAACGGTAAAAATGGTAACCACTTTAAGAAATGAGCTTAGCACTTTTCCTGAAGTAAATGGAGTACTTTCACAGGTTGGACGTAGTAATGATGGTACCGATCCCAGTGGATTTTACTATGTTCAAATGCAGGTAAATTTAAAACCCAAAGAAGAGTGGAAACGCAAATTGTCCATGGATGGGTTGGTAGAAGAAATGGATAAGAAATTGAAAAAATACCAAGGTATTAATTACAATTATTCTCAACCCATTATAGATAATGTAGCCGAAGCTGTTGCAGGTATGAATGCCTCAAATGCCGTTAAAATTTATGGAGATGATTTAAATAAACTCGATGATATCGCCAACCAAGTAATTTCGCAAATCAATCATGTGGATGGGGTAAAGGATGTGGGCATATTGCGCAACATTGGACAGCCAGAGATGAGTGTGCAATTGGATGAAGAAAAAATGGCCATGTATGGTGTTACCAAGGCCGATGCACAAGCTGTAATAGAAATGGCGATAGGTGGTAAAACTGCTACCACCCAATATGAGGGCGAACGCAAATTTGATATCCGTATTCGATACGATAAAGCCTATCGCAAAAACGAAGACGATATTATGATGCTGATGATACCCACCATACGCGGTACTAAAATACCATTAAAGGAAATTTCGAGTGTAGAGAAGGTTACAGGTCCTGCATTTATTTACCGCGATAATACCAAGCGCTTTATCGGTGTTAAGTTCTCTGTTCGCGAGCGCGATTTGGGCAGTACCATTGCCGAAGCGCAAGCCAATGTGGCAAAGAATATTAAATTGCCAGAAGGTTATACCATTGGATGGGCAGGCGAGTTCGAAAATCAGGTAAGGGCCACCAAACGTTTGGGGCAAGTAGTACCTATCAGTTTGGCACTTATTTTTATCCTATTGTTCATCATGTTTGGCAATGCTAAGGATGCTGGTTATGTATTAATTAATGTGCCTTTCGCACTCATTGGAGGCATATTGGCTTTGCACATTACAGGTATTAACTTTGGTATTTCTGCAGGTGTAGGTTTCATTGCTTTGTTTGGTATTTGTGTGCAGAATGGGGTAATACTCATATCGGAATTTCATCACCAAGCCGAAACTTTGGGTGACTTAGGTTTGGCCATACGCAATGCTGTAAAAGCGCGTACCCGGCCAGTAGTAATGACCGCCATGATGGCAGCAATAGGGTTGTTGCCTGCGGCTTTAAGCAGTGGTATTGGCAGCGAAAGTCAGAAACCTTTGGCCATTGTTATTATAGGAGGATTGGTAACGGCCACCATATTTACCTTATTAGTATTTCCTATTATCTATCACAAAGCACTACACATTCGCAATAAGAAAGTATAAAAATAAGATGTCCCTTGCTCTTTTTAAGATAAGGGATATATAGCATTTCTCAAAATTGTTTAAGGGTTATTTTACTCACCGTTATATTGTTAATGGCCTTTATAATGTCACCTTTTTTCATACTAATAACATTAGAAGCTACTGCTACTGCTGTGTAATTGTTTTCAATGTATCGCAATACAATTTCTGTTGAATAATAATAGGTAGGTGGAGAAAAATATTGTGCATAGGTGAGCCCTTCTAAATGTGCATTATTAGTGCATGAAGAAAATCGCTTGATGGAGAAATAATAAGCAACTGAATTTTTCGCGTTGGCAACATACAATATGTTTTTTAGGAAAGTACTATCCCAAGGTTGATCCAAAATATCTTTATTTGGATTAAAATATTGCACGATGTTCCAATACTTAAATGTCAATAGTAATCTAGTTGATTCATTGGGAAAAACTTGTGCAATATTTTACTTATGGGGGTACTATCCTTTGGAAAAACAAGCCACCCGCTATATGAACTTTGGTAGTCGTTATCTAGTACCCAACAGGAGGCATGTGGTCTGAAATTAACACGTATGGTATCTAAAGCGGCACTTACATCTGTTCGCAGCATATTGTCTTTAAGCCAACTAAAATTGCGATTGTATTTTAATTCAGGGGCAATATTATCTGCCAACACGCCACTAGCTTTAGCGGTTGGACCAGCAGCTGTAATTAATGCACTTAATTGATCATTTAAATCATTTTTTGTTACGGCAGCCTTAATCAGTGGTAAACGGTTCAGCATAACGCTGTCCCAATTTACCTTGCAAGTAGATACTTCGGAATGGTAGTACTTCACCATGCCATACACTTTACAAGCATAGTAAAGTTTTTCCTAATAGGAAGGGTTCTGGGCCTTTAAATTGTATAAGCAGATGAACAGCATTATAAACAGTATTTTTTTCAGTTCAATAAAATTTTGCTTAACAAATTTATGCTAAAAACGCAGTCATTATTGGGTGTTATTTTTTCAGTTTAATGCAACATTAAAATCTTAGTTTTTTTGTTTTACGTGCCAATATAAAATGGGTTCAATAATTATCTTTTATTTTTTATCTCTCAACTATCAAAATTTGCCTTATTCAATCTCATATGAGCTATTAAAATTAGAACAAGCATTATCACTATGGCTACTGCCGAGGCGACCATAGTGCCAAGGTCAAGACCACCTTTTGCGATTGGCTTGGTCAAAAAATCGCCAAATGTAGCGCCAAAAGGACGGGTAAAAACAAAGGCAATCCAGAATAGAATAATGTGATTGATTTTTGTAAAGTAATGGAGCCCTACAACTATTAAAATAATACCTGCAGTTACCATGGCACCAGTCATATAGCTTAGGCCCATATTGTCGCTTAAGTAATCGCCAAAGGCCGTTCCTAGGCTATTAGAAAACAATACGGCTAACCAATAATAAACCTCTTTGTTTTTATCTGCAATAGGATACACGGCCAATGATTTAAATTTCTTAAACCACAACCAAAGAGTCATTATTAAACAAGCCAGCAGCAGAGCGCTTCCCATGGCATAACCCAGATGTAAACTTCTATCAATAAAATCGGAAATTTCGGTACCAAGCGTGGTGGTGGCAATGATAACAAGCCAGTAAAATGCCGTCACATATTTTTTGGACATTAATTGAATGCCCAATACCACTAAAAAGAAAATAAGCGTAATGACTAAGGCTGCCAAGTAGCCGATGTTTAAAGTCATAGAAAAAAAGTCGCCAAGGGTTTCGCCCAGTGTGGTGGCCACAATTTTCATAATCCAGAATAGGAGGGTAATAGCAGCTACTTTATTTAACATGGGCTTTTGTGTATTTTATTTTCATGCTCGTTTTTTTATAAAAATTTTATCGAATGCGAATCTAAAAGTGAATTTAGAATAAATGTTGAATTTGTTTTTTCGATTTACATCTTTTATTTCATGCATAATGGTCTGATTTGTAATACTATTTATTTAATTTTGAAAAGCAATCTATTTACAATGAAATTACATCTAAATCTACTTTTAATTATCTCAATTACCGCTTGTAGTAGCAACAGTAAGCAAGCGTTTAATCAACATTTAGCAAATTCTAATAATTATGTTGTGGTTTGTAATTTTGAGAATGCCCTCAAAGAAATGGAACTTGCAAAGGCAATTGAGCCAAGCAATGCAATGGTTTATTACGGACTGGGGCAAATTTATTTTATGAGGAATAATTATGAAAAAGCGATAGCCTATTTTGATACAGCTATTGAATTAGATTCTAATTTTACTATTGCATTTTATTCAAGATCTCTTACAAAATCTTTTTTAGGGAATGATAAAGGAGGATTAGAAGATGTTGCACGCGCACTTAAATTAGAACCTGATTTGATAATGGCAATCATGCACAGTGCCGCGTTGAAAATTAATTCAAGAGATTACAATGGTGCAATAACAGATTTAACTTCGGCAATAAAATACAAGAACGATTTAGCAATTGCATTTTATTGGAGAGGGCGAATTTATGGCAGTATTTTGCATGAATATGATAAAGCTATTGCGGATTTAAACAAGGCCATAGAATTCAAGATAGTAAAAATAAATACTTACACGTTAAGAAGCGATTATGAATATGCCATTGGTAAAAAGGATGATGCCTGTGCTGATTATTATAAAGCAAAAGAACTTGGTGATACTTCTTTAAATCTTAACATTGAAAATTATTGCAAGTCTTAATTGGCTTCCATTTTTTTATCAATTACCTCCAACAAAAAACCCTCTGCTTTTAACAGAGGGTTTTTAATAATCGTTATTATGTTTAGCTCAACATAGATTTGTCTTTTTTGAACAAATCCAATACAATAGGACAAGCTATAAAGATAGTAGAATAACTACCGCTAATAACACCTATTAATAAAGCTAAAGAGAAGCCTTTTAATGCCAATCCTCCGAATAAGAACAATACCAATACCACCACAAATACAGTTACTGAAGTCATAATGGTTCTGCTCAAAGTTTGGTTAATCGCCATGTTAATAATCTTGCCTTTATCATGCTCCGATTTATATTCATTTAAGTTTTCTCTAATTCTATCGAAAATTACCACCGTATCGTTAATGGAATAACCAATAATAGTTAGCACCGCCCCAATAAAGTTTTGGTCTAATTCCAAAGCAAATGGCACAATGCCATCCAATAAAGCAAATATGGCAAATACCATCAACACGTCGTGTACCAATGCAATAATAGCACCTACCGCAAAACCAATGTTTTTGAAACGGATGATGATATAAATAAAGATGGCAATAATAGAAACAATAACAACCCACATGGATTTTGTTCTAATATTCGATGCAATGGTTGGTCCAACCTCGGAGCTACTTAATATGCCCTCTTTGGTTGCTTTAAATGGCGCCAATGCATTAATTACATCATCCTCTATGCTATCGGCACTCATGTTAGGTTCGTTGATTTTATAAGTTGTTACAATTTTATATCGTCCCTCGCTACCAATGGTTTTAACCTCATTGCTACTGCCTACTAATCCTTTGTCTAAAGCAGCTTTAATATCTTCTGCCTGCTTGCCAGTTTCCAACTGCATCACATAACCATATCCACCTTTAAAGTCGATACCAGTGCTTAATCCACCGTTTTTAAATAATACGGCAAATCCTACAACAATGATGATGGATGAAATGGCGTAAAAGCGTTTTCTTTTACCAATAAAATCAAAAGCCGCACCTATCATTAGGTTACTAGTATATTTATTGGAGAATGAAACATCTTTTCCTTTATCAGTTCTGCGTTCAATTAATATCCTGGTGATGAATATTGAAGTGAACAGAGAGGTTAAAATACCAATGATCAAAATAATTGCAAAACCGTATACAGGTCCAGCGCCTACGAAGGTCATAATAATGGCAGCAATTAATGTGGTTAAGTTACCATCTATAATAGAAGAGAAGGCTGCCGAGAAACCTTGCGTTACCGCTAGTTTCATACTTCTGCCTGCTCTTAATTCTTCTTTAATCCTTTCGTAAATTAGTACGTTGGCATCTACCGCCATACCAATGGTTAACACGATACCTGCAATACCTGGTAGGGTTAAAGCAGCACCATAAGAAGCCAATATGCCAATGATAAAGAACACGTTGGCAAACACTGCAATAGTTGCAATCAAACCACCTCTATTGTAGTAAATCAACATCATAATCAACACAGCAATAAAGCCAATGATAAAAGAGTTGATACCTTTTTTAATGGATTCGGCACCCAGTGTTGGACCAACAACATCTTCTGCAACAATGTTAGCAGGAGCAGGCAATTTACCAGCTTTTAAAACATTGGCTAAATCTGTAGCTTCTTCAACAGAGAAACCTCCACTGATAGAAGAGTTGCCATTCGGAATTTCTTCGTTTACTCTTGGAGCAGAAAATACTTTATTATCTAATACAATGGCAATGTAATCGTTGGTTTGTGCGGCATTTCTAGTGATGGCCTTCCAATCTTTGGTGGCCTGTTGAGTCATGCTCATAGAAACCTCTACCTGTCCGTTGGTTTGACTGCTGGTAGCAAAAGCATCTGCAATAATATTTTCCTCACCACTTCCCAATGCAGCTTTACCATCTCTGTTGCCTCTTAAAGCATATAATTGATATACTTGAACTTCTTCACTTTCTGGTTTGGCACTCCAAGCAAACTTAACATCTTTAGGCAAAGCATTAATAACAACTTCGTCTTCTAACATTTTGTTAATTTTGGTCATTACCTCTTTAGGAGCTCTGGCCAAAATACTGCTTTCTACAACATTGCCTTTTTGATCCAATAATGGAACAAGACCAGCTTCTGCAAATGGGTATTTAGAAGAATCTTTTTGATTTTGTGCTTTCACAAATGCTTTCTGAGCGCTGTCGCGGGCTGTAGAATCTGTCATGGCCGCAATGGCTTTTATTTGAACAGAATCTTCTGAAGTAGCACCTTTGGTTAATCTTAATTTTTGAGCAAAAGCCGCATTCATTGGCTCATATATTTTTTTGTAGCCAGCAAATTGGTTTTTAGGACTATTGCCATAAACTTCCCAAAACTCCAAACGGGCGCTTTGCTCTAATAGAGCTCTGATACGTTTCGGATTATCTACACCTGGCAATTCTACAGATATACGACCACCATCCAATTCTTGTATATTCGGTTGAGAAATATTACCGGAATTCAAACGGGCTTCAATAACCTGTCTGGTATTATCTGCTTTACTTTTTAATTCTCTTTTTAAATAAGCTATTACATCAGCTTCACTAGAATTGGAATTAATTTGTTTATTATCTCTGTTAACAAATAAACTTGTTAAAGTTGTATTTGGTGCAATATTTTTTAAATTGGATACAAATAAATCGATGAAATCACCACCGCTTTTTTGATATTCTATTTGGGTTTTGTCTATTGCAGCTAATAGGTTAGGGTTTTTGTTGCTCTGACCTGCCAAAGTTTTGATCACTTCTCCTTTAGAAACCTCTAGGATTACGTTCATACCACCTTGTAAATCTAGACCTAATTTCAACTCTGCATCTTTGCATTGAAAATAATCTTTTTTGGTGATACCAATATTCAGAAGTGGCTTTCTACCTAGAGAATCTAGATAAGTGCGGTATTTCTCGCCATCGTATATTCCGCCTTTGGTGGCAAATGCTCTGGCTTTGGCTTCGAAACTACGGGCCTTCCAGGTAAAAGACAATTGATAGATGCAAGTGAGCGCTAAAACAATTGTAATAAAAATTACTAAACCTTTATTTTTCATTTTGTTACGTTAATTCAGATTTTATTTAAGGGTGCGAAAATAACACTTTAAAGCTTTGTTTCAAATAAGATTATAAAATAATCCATTAATTGACAATCCGCAGACTTTTGTCTCTTAGCATCTAAGATTTATCTATTAATGGTCAAGCTTATTTACCTTTTGCAATAAAATTGAATTAATATCGTTGCTCACATTAACTTCAAATAAAAGAACTCTATGGGTGAAAATATGCAAAATACAATTCAGGCAGAATTGCTAAATGGTAATAAAATGGTGGCCTTAAAGCGCAGCATTGATTATGCTCTAAGCTTGCCGTATCATATAGAAATGGTACCTATTGTCAGTCAAATGGCCAATGTGTTAAGCAATGTCGACCCTATCTCGCCTGACGAATTAATAACTGAATTTCTTCAAAGAGCAAAAGGTCATCTGGAATCCATACTAATTAAAGATAATGTTGAAGTATTGCGAGCGGAGCAAATACGCAAACAATACAAAATGGGTAGTTTTGAATTTAAAACAAGCAGTTTCATATTAACAACAGGTTCGCTTACTGGCGTAGTAGGGCAGAATGGCAATGGTAAAACCACTTTGCTTAGGATGCTTTCAGGAGATTTGTTGCCCGATGGAGGCGAAATAAATTATCCCTTATTGCCCTTGAATAACAAGGATCCTTATGCCATTAAGGAGCATATTGGATTTATTCAGCAGCGCATACCCCGCTGGTATGGCTTGTTAGAAGACAATTTGAAATTTACGCTAGCAACCCGAGGATTTAAAGAAGAAGAGATTTTATTTAGGGTAGAAATAATGCTCAAAAGGCTGGGTTTATACCAATTTAGGAAACATACTTGGGCGCAAATATCTGGGGGTTACCGCACAAGATTTGAATTGGCAAGGGTATTGCTCACAAGGCCAAAAATATTGGTATTAGATGAGCCTTTAGCCAATTTAGATGTAAAAGCACAGCAAACTTTTCTTCAAGATTTAAAGCACATGGCTAAAACAGATTTGAATCCTATCGCTGTTATTCTAAGCTCACAATTACTGCATGAAGTAGAACAAGTGTCAGATGAACTTATTTTTATAAAAGAAGGACAATGTCATTTTCAATCCATGACAGAAAATAGCAATGTGGATTCCATCATTATTGAATTTATTTCCGATACCCCCTATGCTGAAATCATACAATTAGCAAAAGGGATGCAAGCAGATATTAAAACAGAGAATAATTTATATACCCTCACTGCATCTACACAAAATACATCTAAAACCATTCTTCAAACGCTGGTTTCAAATGATATTGAATTGCAATATTTTAGAGACATCACCAATTCTACCAAACGCTTATTTTAATCTTACAAAATTTACATTACAACAACATGTTCAAACAGATATTAATGCCGCAATTCCTCAATCAACTCAATCAGCATTTATTACTTAAGTATCCTTTGGTATGGAGCAGCAGAATTCATTTTGTGGCTTGGTATACTTTATTAGCGTGGGCATTGCTTATAGGCTTTGCGTTTGTATTTCCTGATGAGACTATGAGTAGCGGCTTTTTAGGATTCTATTGGTTACTCATTGTTTTATGCGCTTTGAGCGGATTGGTAATATGGCTGATATTTCTTTTCAGGCACAATAGCACCAAACAGTTTGGACTGCGTGTACCAGGGCGAGAATGGATTAATATGTCGCTGCATTTCATTTGCCTAACACTGATTAGTTCAGTTTTATTTGTTATGCCAGCAGTAAAGATATTGCAGGCCCATGCTGCAATTCAACAAAAGGGGTTGGTAGAGAAGGTGAATGTTCTGAATGTAAATGCGGCATTATTTCCCAAAAATGAGTACGATGTAATTCCAATTTATACACCCCAAGATTCTAATCAAATTTTTATAAAGTCATATAATTTGAATGGCAGTTATGGTTATTATGGCAGTTCCGATTATCGTGCATTGGATACCAATTTGATGGTTAGAGATCGTGCTCAAAGTGAATATTATAAAATAAAAGGAAAAGTAAAAATAGCAAAGGCAGTGCATGATTTTTTACTGGTAGCCAAATACTATGGTATTCAACATCCATATGCAGAAGAAAAAATAGTCAACCTATATGACGATACTTTGAGTTATAATCGCGACTTAACTTTTGAGGCCATTAATACTTCTATGCACAATTCATTGGATAATTTGGTAGGAAAGGATTTTGGACCCATAGACAGGTTTGATTTTTTATTGGATGTGTGGTTTTATTTTGCATGGCTATTGGTAGTCATTCCAGTGATGCTTGTTTTCTTAACCATCTTTAGAAACACAGATGTAAAATTCTTTTTTATATCCATTGGGGTTACTATTTTGTTGGTTGCGGTAAATGCTATTTTGGTTGGTTTGGCACTATTTTCAGGGAGTGATAACCAAGGCTCCGCAATGATGACGCTTATTGTCTTTTTCAGTTTTTGGGGTGTTGCACTAGCAGCTTTATCTTTTGTTGTCTTTGGTCAAAGACATTACAAGGTTATCAATGCCTATGCCGTTTTTTTATTTAATTTATTGTTGCCTGTATTGCCATTTATAATTGTACAATTATTGATTTCTTATGATGAATATTATTATGTATTTGTTGACGAGAACAATCAAAAAAATTGGACTATACTCACCAAGTACAGCAATGAATTTCGTTTGTATTCCTATCTTTTAGGACTTATATTGCTATTCATTTCACAACAGTTGTATTTTAAGAAATTGTATGAGCGATTGTGGGCCTTACCCAAGTAATTTATGGTATTAAGTAATTGTAACTGTAAAAATAAAAGGTGATAAATATCGACTCTTCAAAGGGTCTTGATAGGAGGTTTATTTTAAATCTGCACAGATTGCTAACAAGCCTCATATATCGCAATAAAAAACTAATTTTGGAGTTTCTATTTTAAGATATGATGCAACGGTTTTTATATACTCTGTTTTTCCTCTTCAATGCTGCCGCAGCCATTGCCGATCCTACGGATTCTACTTTTATTAAGGATCCGTTTTTTCAGAAGCTTTTGAAAACAAATTCTCAAGTACCAATCTTTTATAACGAAAATGTAAGAAAGCAGATAGGTGTTTACATTCGCAATTTAAATAACTCAACGGGTATACTCCTGGGCAAAACCCAATATTATTACAATTTGAATGCTCAGTTATTTGAGCAAAATGGGGTGCCTAAACAATTGTTTTTGGCTTGTGCTGCCAATAGCGAAAGCAATCCTACTTTTGTAGATGCAGATGGTGCCAGCGGTATGTGGGCCTTAACATATGCCATGGCAAAAAAATACGATTTAACTACCAATAGTTATGTAGATGAAAGGCGCAATGCGAATAAGAGTGCCAAAGTTGCAGCTGTTTATTTTAAGGACTTGAATTTAATTTATCAAGATTGGTTGAAAAGTTTGGTGGCTTTCCGCTGTGGTCCAATTAATATGAATATGGCGATACACAAGGCCAATAATTCTCTTGACTATGGTATTGTTCATAATAAATTGCAATTAGAGTTTCAGAATACTGCGGTTAATTATTTTGCCTTTTGGTACATTTGGAATTACTATGCAGAACATAGAATAGTGCCAATAAAGTATAGATTGCCCGATACAGATACGGTACAGATTCAAAGAGAAATTAGTTTGTCATCCATTGCTTACCAGTTAAATATATCAGAAGAGATACTGAAACAATGTAATTCGGAATTGAGAATTGCAATAGCTCCTACCAGTTACAATGTATTGGGTTTGAAATTACCGAAGGATAAAATTGGAGAGTACCACGAAAAATTGCCTTTGCTGTTTCCTCCTGCATTCGTGTTTTCAGACACATTGTTAAAAGATTCATTAAATTTAGGAGACCAAATCTCTATTAAACCACCCATTGACACACCTGTGGTGGAGAATGATGATAGTGAGGAAGAGCCAGCCAAACCCAAAGCTGCAGATAAAAGCAAAGTAACCATTACTTATGTTGTAAAAAAGGGCGATGGCCTTTTGCTCATCGCAGATTTGTTTGATTGTCGCACCAGCGATATTAAAAAATGGAATGGCATGAAACGCGATGCTATATACAAAGGACAGAAATTAAAGATACAAGTGCCAAAGGCCAAACTGGCGCAGTATAAAAAAATTAATAGCTTAAGTGCTGCACAAAAGAAAAAATTAGCCCGAAGGAGTTAATAGTGCAGAGGCTATTTTTTCAGATTCAAAATTAAGCGTTGTCAATTGCCGGAATTGTTGTTAATATTGTAGAACCAATTCAATTTTTCACATGAATTCAATTTCTAAAATAATTTTCATTGCGTTATTTTTTTTAACAGTAAGCGCTTGTAACAATGCTATGCCAAAAGAAGACAAGGCAATGGTGGAGGAAGTTAAAGAAGAATTGGAAAAAGAACCCATGCTGCCATTGTTTTCTAATTATAAACAAGCCATAGAAGCCATGAGGGCGCACAAAAATGAATCGATGTTGGGCAATGGTATTATTGAAAAAGATGATGTTGCATCCTTTAAGGGTCTCAAGTATTTTGCGCCAGATAGCACTTATATTTTTAAAGCAAAATTCGAATTATTACCTTTGGAAAAGGTAGTTTTTAAAACCACAGATGATAGGGCCCCTGAGTATTTTAAGTTTTGCAAAATGAGTTTTACCAAAGATGGAAAAGTAATGAGCTTGATTGGTTATGTAGACGACAATATGAATCCTAAAAGTATTTTTGTGCCATTTAAAGATTTAACTTCAAACAAAGAATCTTATGGAGGTGGTCGTTATATCGACCTTGATTACAAGGGCGAAAAGACCATGATAATTTTAGATTTTAATTACGCCTATAATCCTTATTGTCATTACAATCACAATTACAGTTGTCCCTTAGTACCTTTGGCAAATAATTTAAATACAGTCATTAAAGCGGGTGAAATGAAATTGCATGAATAATGGATTGCTTAAAATAGGATGTTTTGTTCTGTTGTTGTTGCTCCTTCAAAAAGCAAGCTCACAAACAAACGGTAGTTGTATCAATATTGTTCCTCAATTTGGATTGCCTTGTGCCATTTATAATTATGGTAACTTCACTTTTATCTCTAAAGAAGGCATTAAACTAAAAGGGAAAATTAAAATATTTAATGACTCCCAATTTGCCATGTACAATTATTTTAATGAATTAGGAACAGATACCTTTAATATCAATGAACTGCAATCTGTTCAAGTAATAAGACTGCAACACTATAAGGTACGACCCGTATTAGCCGCTCTGGGAATTATATATACCATGGGATTAACGGTTCCAATAATTGTATATAAACTTGTTGCAAAAAAGAAGGTAAGAACATGGGTAGATAAGGGTAACTACACTATTAAAATTTCAGAAACGGAAACGGAAAAATCACAATAATTAAAATAAAAAATCATTCTATTATGTATAAAAAATTAAGCCTTGTAATTTTATTATTTGCATTTTTATCGCAAATCAAAGCTGCAGATACGGCTCGTGTCATCACCCACAATAAGGTGGTAATAAAAACAAATCCAAGTGCGGGTTTTACCCAATACACATCATGGGGCGTATTTCCGCACGACAGTATAAAGTATAGAAAGGTTTATTTGTACATGGAATTTGGTTGTGCCCCTGGATTAAATTGTGGTGAATGGGATTATATCAATAACATATATTTACAAAGAAAAGGTGGTGTAAAGGGCGATAGTTTGCATTATGAACTAGGTCGATTTATTACACCATACGGCAATGCATGGAATGCCGCGAGTAATTGGAAACATGGTTGGTATTATGATATCACAGACTTTGCTTATTTGCTGCACGATTCATTGGAAATTATGTATCAGCATACAGGCTACGAAGGCAATACGGATAGAGGGTGGACAGTGACCTTGGATTTTAATTGTGTAATTGGTACACCAGCGCTAGAACCTAAAGGCATTACTAAATTTTTCGAAGTTTCTGCACCTTACGGTAATACCAATAGTCCTTTTAAAAATTCTTTTCCAGATAAGCCGTTCACAGTAAAAGATGGTGCCGACTTTGTGCGTTTTAAAACCATTCAAACAGGTCATGGATTTAACACAACCGAAAACTGTTCAGAGTTTTGCGATAAAGTGAGAACCATTAGCATAGATAATTCAGCAGTCAATAGCAGACATGTTTGGCGAAGTGATTGTGGATTCAATTCTTTGTATCCACAGGCTGGAACTTGGTTATATGATAGGGCTGGCTGGTGTCCAGGTGCCTCGGTTCATCCTGCAGATTTTGATATGCCAATGGTTGCTAATTCTCAACATACTTATTCTTTAGACATGGAGGATTATACCAATACCGCTGGCAGCAGTGCCAATTATTATATTAGTGCCTATGCCATGCATTTTAAAGATAATCGCAAACAGCGCGATGCAGCTATAGATGATATTTTAGCGCCATCATCGCATTTAGATTATTTAAGATTGAACCCCGAGTGTGGCGCACCAGTTGTTAGAATTAAGAACATGGGTAAGGAAACCATCACCACTGTATTTTTTGAATATGGTAAAATGGGCGGTCATACTCAAACCATAGAAGTACATTGCAATATTCCAAGTATGAAGGATAGTGCAGTGAATCTTGAAGCGATATATGATTGGAGCGGAGCAAGTAATATATTTTATGCTAAAATATTAAAAGTCAATAATCAAACAGATGAGAATGAAGAGAACAATATTTTGTACTCTAAAATTACCAATACACCAACATGGCCCAATAAAATTATTGTGATATTAACGACGAATAAGGCAGCCGACCAAAATTATTATAGAATTACAGATTCAAAGGGAAATGTCATTCGCAATAAGGGAAATTTCGAGAATAGCAAAGTATACAGAGATACTGTAGAGTTGTTAAATAATATCTGTTATAAATTTGAATTGTTGGATGATGGCGCATTGCCAGCAGGAAAAGATGGACTTGGCTTTTGGGCCAATACTGCAGATGGTAGTGGAGGTATTGTGATTAGAAATGGATTAACCAATGCTGTACTCAAAAATTTCAACATCGATTTTGGAACCAAGATAATGCATAATTTTTATACCACTTTCCCCATGAATATTCATACAATGAGTGAGGGAGAATCAAGTCCTATAAAGATTGCAGTATTTCCCAATCCTTCCAATGAAATCACCAACTTTTCAATAGATTTCATAAAGAATGAAGCAGCAAAAATTCAGGTGTATGATGCTGCTGGTAAATTGGTATTCGAAAAAACAAGCAGTGCTTTATACGAAAACTTTAATTTGCAACAATTGAGCTCGGGTATGTACAGCATCCTTGTAATGCAAGGTGCAGCTTTGAGTAGTTATAAGTTTATTGTTAAATAATTTAAACAGCGGAGAGTTTTTCGAGTATCGCATGCACTGCTGGGCAAACACTCGCATTGGTAAGTGTTAAACTTTTACGCTTAATAAATACATCTTCATCGGTATAAGGATAACGCGCGCAATCGGAAGGGCGAACCTCATAAATACGGCATGTATTATCTGCATTTAAAAATGTACAAGGCGATTGTTGCAATACAAAATCATTGTCTTCATCCAATTTTAAATAGTGTGCAATAAAATCGGTTTCTTTTATTCTAAGAAATTTACTGATGCGTTTTAAATCAGTACTCTTAAATGTGGGACTGTGGTTTTTGCAGCAATTGGCGCAATCCAAACAATCTATTTTTTGGAAAGCTTCTTCATGCAGAGCAGGTAGTTTTTTAATGAGTTCTGCAGGTTTTACAGTGTTTAAAAAACGCTGATAAATTTTAGTTTTCTCTTTGGCTTTTTTTTGCCAAGTGGTGTTGGTGCTCCAATCCATTTTAGAAAAACTCAGTCTTAAAAATTAAATCAGGATTTATTTGATACGAATGAATTCGAATTTAGGGTTACCAGATTTACCTTGCTTGTCATAATAATCCAAAAATCTCAACTTGTAATAATAGTTCTCTGTATCTTTTATTATATAAATAACATCCGAATGCACCGTATATTTTGAAGATTGTTGATTATACGTTTTCCAATTGTCCCAACCTATTATGTTGCGGTCGTTGCTAAACACGTAATTGGCAACAGAGTTGCCATCAATGTCTTCGAATTTATTTTTCGTATCCATGCATACCTGCACTTTGTTAGGATTTGTTAAAACTCCTGTAAGTGTGTATATGATAGTAGTAGGAGGGTTGGGTATTATGGTTCTGTAGCGGGTAAATTCAAGATCCCAAAGCTCTTTTGGAGGTTCTATATTATCTACCACCATACCACCATTTTTGAAGGTGTAAAAAGTAAAGTTCTGTGTTTTGTTTTTATAAATTTTAATGATTGGGGCAGAGTTCTCTTCTAACTTTGCGTACCTAATGGAGTAAAATGAATCATTGACATCTAAAATCTGAATTTTTCTATATCTATCTATTCCCCCTAAGTAGCCAAGTTGTACGATATAAATGCCGTGAATGGTATCTCCTGGGGTAATGCCAGAAGGGATTTTATAAGTCTTCCAATCTCCCATGGCCGCCTCTGTTGCTTTCCCATTCGCGTTGTCTATGAGTTCTGGCTGTCCTAAAAAGATTGCCGAGTCTTTATAGAGGATGGGTTCATTCATGTTGTAAAGATTTGCTTTTCTAATTGTGATATTATTGCCCCCATTTAAAAACACCCCAAATCCACCATCTTGAGATTCAAAACTTAAATCCCAATCTTTAACTGGATTTGTTTTAAATTGATTAGTGCCTAAATCAAAAAATACCTGATTGGCATAGTTATCGCCCCCATCAGCCATAGAAAAGGAACTTATTTCGGTATTGCCATCAGGTAATACAATCGCATCATCTTTCTTAAAGCAAGAACTTGCCAACAGAAGCAATGATAAAAGTATAAACGTGTTTTTCATGTTTTATAAATTAATAATCAGTTGGCAAAACAAAGACCTTCCTACAGAAACAGGCATTGAGCTAGAGCCTACGGAATGGAATGTCAAACTACCAGTAGAGCTGATGTTTTGTACATTCAATATATTTTTACAACCAATGGTTAGGTTTAGTTTTCTGCTGTAAAAGGGGTGATGCAATGTGGCGTCAATCATGGTGTAATCCATAATTTTAGTCTGCACTACTTGTCTTGTATCGTCTAAGGCATAACCAATTCGTTTGCCATTGTATTTATAATAAAGAGAGAAAGTGGTTTTGGCCTTGGTGGTTTTATGCGACATAGCATAACCAATTTGAGATCTTAGCTCGGGTGAGTAATTGTATTTGTATTGGCTGGCATAACGAAATGCATTGTTGTAGAAACCAGTAATAGAGGCACCAGCAGAGGCATTCCATTTTTTATAATTGCAAGATACGTTTAGTGTGCTGCCTACAGACTTAAAATTATCAATGTTTCTGTAGGTATATTCATTGATGTTAGTATTAATAGATACAAGTGAAATCTGATTGTAAATATGGTTGTAGAAATTGCTGTTATCCAAATAAACAGTCATTTTTTTATTCATATTTAATTTATAGCGAAGTGTAAAATTGTGGTTGTTGGAAATCTCCGATTTTAAATCGGCATTGCCTTGTATATTGTGATTGTAATCCACAAAGTTTAAATACAATTCTTTTAATGAAGGTGCCCTAAAGCCTTTGCCATAAGAGTAACGTACTGTTAAATTTTTGATGCCGCCATATTGCACTTGAATAGAAGGAATAAAAGGTGCAGGATAGCGCGAATTATAGGTGGCCCTGAAGCCTGGTTTAATATTAAAGTTTTTGAGTTGTTTAAACTCAGCACAGGCAAACATGGCATAGTCGCTCATTCTGCCCTTATCGCTCTCGATACGGGTGCCGTAAGCGCTGTTGAGATTAATATCAAATCCATATTGGTAATTAAATTTGTCGTTATATTGTTTGTTATAACTGCCGCGGGCCATAAAATTTAAAAAGTAATTTCTGCTTTGCGATTCCTTATTGTCTATCAAAACAGGTGGTAAGTCAGGATGTACCAAGTCTTTTACATACGAAATCATATCGCGGCTGTAATAACTAGGAGATATCAAAAGATTTTCATAAGTGCGTGCGTCTCTCTTGTAATCTAAACTCAAAGAGGTAATTAATCTGTTAGTGATATAATATTGATCATTGCCATAAGCCTCTATATGATTAATAATAGGCACCCCCTTGTTCTCAATTTTTTCATTGAAAATATCCGTTTTTAAACGTATTCTCAATTTGCCCTTTTCATTCAGAATGCTAAAGTTGCCAAATACCTGCTGTTTGGGTTTCCAAATCATAAAACGGCTGTTTTTATCTGGATTATAACCCGCAAAAAAATTGCGACTCACATTGGCAGAAAAATCCATAAGGGTATCCAATTTAACAACCCCACCAGCTCCAAAATTATATTGACCAATGGATTCGTAATAAGAGTGACCATTAAACTGAGAAGGTTTTTCCTTGCTCATCACCGCTTTTTTAGATATTAAATTGATAACTCCTCCCAAAGCATCCGTGCCGTAAATAACAGAGAGGGGCCCTTCAATTATTTCTATTCTATCAATATTATTAAGGTTGATTTGGCTGAGATCTATATTCCCATTTTCTCTTCCAATCATGGGAATACCATCCATCAATATTTTAATGTTCTGCCCACTTATTCCCTGAAGGCTTAATGAACTTCCCAAAATATTATCATTGTTAATGCGGATGTTAAGTTCCTTAATCAGTACATCGCGCAGATTAACTGCACCTTGTTTTTCTATCATCTTAGCCGTAATGATTTTTACATTTTGTACAGACTGAGATGATTTCGTTGGCATAATATTGCCAGTAAGTGTATATAATTCCAAAACAGCCGTATCGTCTATCTGCGCCTGGGCATTGCCAATAAATAGCAATGCCAGACTCAGTAAAAGATATTTGTGTTTTAAAATCAAGTGAAATTATTCTTTAATTAGTTTTTGACTGATAACGCCATTACTTGTTTGGATATTTAAAATATAAATACCTGCGGCAAATGAAGATAAGTCAACGCTGTTGTTAATAGCATTCAAGGTTGTTTTAGCACCATTGATGTCAATTAATGCCACATTTAAAATGGCTGCAGTTGTATTAATTTTAACAATACCATTTGCAGGATTTGGATACACTGTAAAATTATTAGCATCTATATTATTTAAAGATGCGCTTACTTCTCTGCCTGAAAGATAAGTTTTGCCAGAGGCAGATCCTGTGAACCCATTAAACGCCATTTTGTATGTTTTGCCATCTTGTGCTTTAATGAAATAAATAAAGGTATCTACTAAAGTAAATGGTCCAGGGCCTTGAGGCGCCACTTTCCAATCCCAACCGATAATGTCTGTTTGCGAAACATAAGGTGCGGTTACATTTCCAACCCAAACTTCATTACATTTTTTGCCAAGGTTTTTTGCAATGGTAACATCTTTATTGGCCAATATACCTGTTAAAGGATATGGCAGGGTTACACTGTTTTGGGTAACTATATCTTTGTAACGGGTCCACACAATATCCCAAGTGGATTTTGCAGGTTCTCTGTTAATTAATTGCTTGTTCACCATGTCATAGTATACAAACAAACGGTTAGGATATTGGCCTTTGCCAAAAATTAAATTAGTAGAGTCGCTGTTGTCGATGTTAGAAATAATCACATTCCACAAGGTGTCAAAACCTAAAGATTTGACGAATACTTTTTTGTAAATACCAGCAGTTTTATTGTAAAGTATAAATACATTAGTACCTTCCACATTATGAGTGATATTGTTGTAGGTTCCCCATATAAAATTAAAAGGGGAGGTAGAAATATTGTATTCTCTGGTGAAAGCACTCATGTCCCAAGTTTTAAATGAATCTAATCTCTCCCTCATACTGTATAAACCGGTGGTGTCAATTTTTCTCCAATTGGTAGCATTCGCATTTGGAAGCTTTACCAATACATTTCCTTTTACACTATTAACGCGAATAGAAACGCCTGTTTCAGAATGGGTTGGAAATTGGCTGCCTTGAACAGAAAATGCCATGTGCCAATTGTTGTTGGAAACGGTTTTTACTGTTCCGTTTTTGCAAGAATAAAAAACATCGTTAGCATAACCTGGACCCATCACGGTACTATCTGAGGTTAAGCATTGAGAGAAAAGTTGTGAGGAGCAAAAAATGCTCATTAAAAGTATAAATTTATTTTTCATTAAAATGGTTGGTTAATTGGGGTGCAAAATTACACATAATCTATATTTTTATTGAGTTTGAAGGTCTTATAATGACATAAAAATGACAATTGTCAAAACTTTTTTTTAATGTTAAATTTCAAAACGGTAGCCAACACCTCTTATGGCATTGATATACTGTGGATTCTTTGGATCCGATTCAAAATATTTGCGAAAGGATAAAATGAAATTATCAATGGTTCTGGTAGAAGGATATACAGCATAGCCCCATACGGTTTGCAATATTTTTTCGCGACTTACAACTTCATTTTTATGCTCAATTAGTAGCTTAAGCAATAGAGCTTCTTTTTTAGTAAGGGTAAATTTGCCATTGAGTGTTCTGGCTTCATAGGTTTCGAAGTTTACATAATTAGGTCCGAATGTAAAATCTTTAATTGAATAGCTAATGGTAGCACTTGCTCCTCCTTTGCGTGCCAAAAGATTTTGCACCCTCAATTGCAACTCTTCTAAATTGAAGGGTTTAGTGAGGTAATCATCAGCTCCTTTTTTAAGTCCTGCAATGCGGTCTTCTGCCGAATTTTTAGCAGATAAAAACAAGATGGGTACCTCTGCATTTTTAAGACGGATATTTTCGCAAACATTGAGACCATCTATCCCAGGTATCATAATATCCAGTACCACCAAATCGAATTGCTCGTCTTTAAATCTTTTAATGGCTTCTATTCCATCTCGCACGCCAACTACTTTGTTGCCGTCCAGTTCAAGGTTTAATTTTACCAAGTCTAAAAGACTGGGTTCATCTTCTACCAATAGTATTCTTTTACTCATAATATAATATGTTATGTTGATTTAAATGTGATAATGAATTTAGCGCCTTTTGGCGTGTTATTTTCTACGCTTATTTTAGCAGCGTGAACATATAAAATTTGTTTAACAAGGAATAATCCAAGGCCAGTACCCTTTGTTTGTCTTGTATTCTCATCACCGCTGCGATAAAATTTAGAAAATATTTTTTTCTTTTCGTTTGGTAATACGCCAGGTCCGTTATCTGATACAATGATTTTTAATTTATTTTTCTCTCGCACATATTCAATTTTTATCTCTGCATTTTCTCCTGCATATTTAATCGCATTTTGAAAGAGATTGCTGAAAACCAAATTCAACGATACAAGGTCACCTTTTACCATGTGCTCTTCTAAAGGGATATCAACTGTGCCAGTAAAGAAGGGGGGTATCAGCATTTGTCTCGCTGCTTTTTCTATCACCGAACCTATCTCTATGATTTCGAAATCGTATTTGTAACTATTGCCATCAATTTTTGTGGCCAATAGCACATTGTCAATAAGGTCATTTAATCTATCTGCATTCTGAACAGTTTGATTAATTACCAAGGGTAAAATTTCTTCGTTCAGTTTTCTTTGCGAAAGTGTTTGAGCGCTTAATTTAATAGCCGCCAAAGGGGTCTTTAATTCGTGTGTTACAGAAAGTAGAAAGTTATTCTGCATCCTGTTCAAATTGAGCAAGGATTCCAACCTTGAGAACACCCATAATACGCCCAAAATAACAGCAAAAGTAAACACGACTGCTTCCGAATAAAAGGCCCTCAATTTAGATTCAAATCGCTTGTTTATTTTTCTAATTTCTGCTTTATTTGGAGTAATGGTAAGCAAATCGTGAAAGTTGTTACAACCCGCGGCAATACTCAAATCAACTTCGCATTTATTTTCTTTTTTTAATTGCAATAGCAAATCATTGAATTCTTTTTTATAAGTAACAAAGGTCATGAAACAACTCATTTTTGGATTTTCTTTTGAGTGTAAAAAAGTAACCAATCTTTCTTCTATTTTAGATGATTTGAAATAAAGAGAGCTCAATTCATAATCGTGTTCTTTTTTTGTAAAATCTATCAACGAGTATAGCCACCAGCCAAATGCTGCAAGAATGTATAAAATAACTAGTACTAGGAAAAAACGTATTTTCAAACGAAATTAAATTGGTAGTTCAAAGATAATTCAATTTATTTGATGTTATGGATTTGCCCTACTTTACTTTGCAGCAGTTGGCCTTAAGAAATGGGCAAGATAAACCCGAAATATGGATAGCCTACAAAGGTAAAATATATGATGTCACAGATAGCAGATTGTGGCGTGGGGGTAAGCATTACGAGCATTGGTCTGGGCAAGATTTAACCTTGGAACTGGCCGATGCTCCGCACACCAAAACCGTGTTTGAACGCTTTGTGCTTGTGGGATTGTTGAAATAAATTTTACAATCTTTTTACAAATCTATTTTCTCAACACGTCTTTCATGACGACCACCTTCAAAACTAGCATTGAGGTATGCAGAAGCAATCTCATTGGCAGTTTCATTGCTGATATATCGCGCAGGCAAACATAATATATTAGCATTGTTATGTTGTTTAGCCAAAGCGCCCAATTCTGGCAACCAGCAGAGGGCAGCCCGAATACCTTGATGCTTGTTGGCTGTAAGACAAACGCCATTGCCACTACCACATAATAGAATACCAAGTGTATTGCTCGAACCTAATACAGTTTCTGCCACTTTGTGAGCAAAGTCTGGGTAATCTACCGAGTCGGCACTCATAGTGCCACAATCTGTTACCTGATAGCCTAAGCCAAGCAAGTATTGTTTTACAGATTCTTTTTGTTCAAAACCGGCATGGTCACTGCCGATGGCGATGTTAGCTAAATTGTTGCTCATTTTGTTTTTTTTGTTTTTCAACGCGTTTTGTGATGATTACACCCATTTCGAAAAGCATGTACAATGGAATGGTTAATATAACCTGACTTACAATATCGGGTGGCGTTACAATGGCCGCAATGATAAGGATGATGATGAAGGCATACTTTCTATACTTTTTCAAAAAGGCTGATGAGATGATGCCTATGCGCGCAAGAAAATACATCAATACAGGCAACTCGAATATTAGCCCAGTGCCAAGCACCAGAACACTCATAAAGGAAACAATGCTTTGAATATTGATTTCGTTTTTAACAAGTGTGCTAAGTGAATAGGATGCAAAGAAATTAACTGAAATTGGGCAAAGCACAAAATAACCGAAAGATATGCCAGTAAGAAAAAGAGCCGTGGTATAAAATACAAAACCACGGGTGTTTTTAACCTCATTTAAATTTAATGCCGGTTTGATAAATCGCCACAATTGCCATAAAATATAAGGCATTGCCATTATTATTCCCACCAAAAAAGCGAGTTTAAATGACATCATGAATTGTCCTGCCATTTCGGTGTTTTGTAAGGTGATTTGAAAATCTTTGACGCACAATTGGTCGTTGTGATAATAGGCTTGCGACCATTGGCATAATTTTCTGTAGGTAAAAAAGTCTTTTCTTAATGGACCTAAAATAATGCCATGAAAAATATAATCGATATAACTGAAGGCAATGATGGAAAATACAACTATTGATAGGGCCGCTCTTACCAAATGTTTGCGCAGTTCATCTACATGGTCGAGAAAAGACATTTCCTTTTCTTCTACCAAAGTATCATTCGTTTCCGTTGATTGATCTAAAGCCATTATTGCATTACCATGCCTCCACAAACATTAATTGTTTGACCGGTTACATAAGTGCTCATATCTCCTGCTAAAAATAGACAAACATTGGCAACATCATCTGTTGTGCCGCCTCTTTTTAGGGGAATGGTATCTATCCATTGTTTGCGCACTTCTTCTTTAAGCTCTGCTGTCATCTCTGTTTCAATAAAGCCAGGAGCAACCGCATTGCAACGCACATTTCTGCTTCCCAATTCTTTCGCGATAGATTTAGTAAATCCAATAAGACCGGCTTTACTGGCGGCATAATTGGCCTGACCGGCATTGCCAGTAAGGCCTACAATAGAAGTCATATTAATAATACTGCCAGCCTTATTTTTTAAGAATATCTTAAGGCAGGCTTTGGTTAAATTAAAAGCTGATTTAAGATTGGTATCCATTACTTCATCCCATTGTTCTTCACTCATGCGCATCATCAAAGTATCGCGGGTAATACCGGCGTTGTTAATAAGCACATCTATGGTGCCAAAATCTGCTGTTACCTTATCTGCCAATTCTTGAGCGGCATTATAGTCGGCAGCATTACTTTGGTAGCCAATTACTTTTACCCCATATTTAGAACTCAACTCAGCCTCGAAAGACTTGGCTTTTTCAACCGAACTGGCATACGTAAATGCAATGTTTGAGCCGTTTTTAGCAAACACTTCGGCGATGCCTTTGCCAATACCTCTGCTTGCGCCTGTAATTAATGTGGTTTTACCTTTTAACATAATTTTGAAGTTGCAAAATTAGGTAAAAATTACATTCGAAAAGCCAAGTAAAGGGGAAAATAAATGCTGGGTAAGCGTTGTGAAAAATGATTTTAAGAATCAAACGTCCGCAATGCCATTTTTAATGGCGAATTTTACCAGTTGTATGCGGTTTTTAGCCTCTAGTTTTACCATTATCTTTTCAATATGACCTTCGATGGTGCGGGCACTAAGTTTGGTGATATCGGACATTTGTCTTGAAGATAACCCTTTTGCAATCAGATTCAGGTATTCTTTTTCGCGGTCGGTAAGTGTAGCAAATAAAATGCCGTCAATATTCTCTTCTGTCTTTTTATGCGTTAAGGTATTTGACACCAAACTGGAGTTTAAGTAGCCTCGGTTATACAAATCAACAATTGAAATATATATTTCCGAAGGCTCGGAATCTTTGATAAGATAACCTCTCGCACCATTATTCATCATGGCTAAAATATGGCCTTCGTCTTCGTACATACTCAAGGCTATGATTTTAATGCCTGGGTGTAAATAGGTCAATCGTCGTGTGGCATCAATACCCGATAGTTTGGGCATGTTTATGTCAACCAAAATAATATCGGGTTTGTTTTCTTCCACCTTTTCTAAAAGGTCTTTCCCATCCACCGCTTCCCATATAATATTAATATCATCGTAGGTTGACAGAAGGGCTATAAGACCTTTTCGAAATAGCCTGTGGTCGTCTGCAATGCCAACATTAATTATATTCATTTTGAAAGTCTTTAATCAAAGTTACCTTGGTACCTTTATCATTACTAGTAAAAGTAAGACTGCAATTGATAAAGCGGGCTTTTTTTTCTAAAGCTTGTAACCCACTTCCATCCTTGAATTGTTTGTTTTTGAGAATTTGCGACTTGTCGAATCCCTTACCATCATCGTTCACAGAAATAAGCAAACGCTCATTTTCAAATTTTAGCTTGATAAATATATTTTCACATTCGCTGTGCTTGATAGCATTATTCATAAGTTCCTGCACCATTCTAAACATTACTAATTCTGTTTTAGGATTAAATTCTCGGATTTCGCCCTCTGTTTTAAAATCTATTTTAATAACACCAATTCTGTTTATCCTATCAGCGTGGTATTGAATGGTATCTTTCAATCCGAAATTTTCTATGTGTTGAGGCGAAATGCTTCGGGAGATATGCCTTACTTGCTCGCTTACTTCTTGAACCAATAAACGGGTTTGTTCCGCCTGGGTTTTTACTTCGGGAATCGCTTTTCGCCCTAAAACTTCGATGTGTAAAATAACCGAGCTCAGCATCTGCCCAATATTGTCGTGAAGTTCTTCTGATACTTGTTGCAGGGTTTGTGCTTGCACTTCTATTTGTGAGTTAAGAATGGCCGATTCATAATCTTGTTTAATTTGTATAATGCTTTCGTTGTACTTATAATTTCGTTTTTGCGTGATGTACAAGAAGGATACCACAAAAGCCACCATGAGAATAGCTAAAAATGCAGAAGCAAATATGATGAAGGAGATATTTATTTGAGTTTGCATAGAAAAGAAACCATGAATAGAGAATTTGACATTATATTAAGAATGGAGTGCAACGACCACAATTGAGGATTTATCTCAGCTATTTGTTTTTGAAAAAGAAAGAGGAAGAAATTGCCAGTGAAATAAAATAAAACACCGATACTTAACCAAAACATTGGAATTTTGAAAACATTCAGTTGTTCCTTTATTATTTGTTTGGATAAATAGTTAAAATAACAAAGAGAATAAAGCACTAATAGCAAAGATTCAAATGTTACAGTTTCTGTGTTAAATTCAAAAATGCCCGAAAAATAGAAAAGTGCAAAAATCGCAAATCCAATAAAAAGAACTATTGTAATGACTATCATTTTTCGGTATTGTTCATCATTAATACTTGAATAAAATAAATAAGTAAGAAAGAGATATTCAAACATACTGAATATATGCAAAATGGGCATATTGTTAATATTATGTCTTGAAGTCCATGCCATAGTAAATTCTACAAATGCAAATAAAATAAAATAGCAAAGCAACTTTGTGTCAATTCTGTTAAGTTTTTTGTACGCAATTAGCCCACCAGTAATGGGAAGGAGGATGGAAGAAGTAGAAATCGTTAAAAACAATTTATACGTTGTTGGGTCAAGCATTCTTTTGATTGAAGGAATTAAAATCTTAACGCATTTTAGAGACAATTATTACGCTGATAATACAGTATTGTTTCCACAAGTGGTTGGACAAGGTTGGCTCATATCCGCAATAATCCCAGCCGTCATGTCGTCGCCATTTGTATCTACCCCTACCAATACTATTTGTACAGCGTTGTTATTGTCCAAAGCGTGGTACATGCGAATGCCCATGCAATTGGCTTGGTTTAAAATATTTTGAATGATGACCTCTCCAAAGAAATGCGCTTTAACTGCTGTAGGATTGGCATTTCTGTAATTGGTAGTCCATTGAATGGCATCTGCTAGTGGAATGGCGCCACCGGTGTTTGGGTTAATGTTTGGGTTTGGCATGTATTTTTTTATTAATTGTGTCAAAATTAAGAATAATAAATCTTTCAAGATTTTAATTTTTAGGTCTTATGTCTAACATAAGTATCAGAAATAGAAATAGATATAAATAGTGTCTACTTTTGCCTACGTAAATCTACGTAAAAAAATTACGTAGATTTACGCTTTTTTTATTGAAAAAATTAGCAGTCCTTTGTGGTGCTGTATGTTGGACTAAGAGAAGGCGGGTCTTTTGAAAACACAGACCAACTTTTCGCCTTCTCGGTCCAGCTCTTTGGGTACTTAACAATCTAAAGCTCTAAAAATCACAAACGAACCTTGGCCATGCTGAGGTTTTTGTTTTAAATGCACAGTCCCATTTTGAAAGCGATATTATAGTATGTTTGTAAAGTATTAGAAAAATGCAAACCACTTCATTATCGGGTATTAAAAAAGAATTGCAAACTTTACCTCAAGAGCAATTAGTAGAACTTTATTTGCGCTTGGCAAAATACAAAAAGGAGAACAAGGAACTGCTGCATTATATTTTGTTCGAAAGCAGTGATGAAGACCTATACATTCAAAACATTCAGGAGGAAGTAACAGCGTTATTTAAAGAAATTACAACGCGTAATTTCTATCTCGCCAAAAAAAGCATTCGTAAAATTCTGAGATTAGTGAACAAACACATCAAGTATTCGGGCAAGGCAACCACCGCTATTCAATTGCTCATCCATTTTTGCCATCAATTGAATCAAACGAATTTGGATTTCAAAAGCAGTACCGCTTTGTCTAATTTATACGAAAGTCAGTTGAAGAAAATAGATAAGTCCATTGCGACTTTGCATGAAGATTTGCAATATGATTATCAAAAAGAACTTCAAAATATTCTTGGAAAGAAATAGTTCAGTTCTAAAGGATATAAAAGGTTGTATTTGGGAGTGTTTAGTCCAGGTGGACATTTTAGCTGGAATTTTTTTGAATCAATATTTGTAACACAATTTAACATCTAAACAATAAAAGCCACCATAAATTCCATATTCTAGTTTTCGAATATTATTATTTTGATCAATTGCTTCAAAACTGTCTTTGAAAAGATATTTTTTATTGCCAAACACATTCATGATATTTAGTCTAATGTCAAAATGTTTTGAAATAAATAATTTTGTTTGAATCCCTAATAAATAATTCAATTTTCTATAATATGGATGCAGACTTGTAAATTGACCTGATATTTTGGAATCAGATGTAGTAAAATCATAACTATATCCTAATTCTAATGGCTGAAATGAAAGGAGTGCACCTGTCGAAATATCTATAGCTAAGTTATTTTTTTTAAATATATTGTAATTTATTTTAGGCATTAAAAATGGCACCCTTTCACGTTTTCCATTAATAACATTGTCATTTGGATTTGGATTATTAAAGTTGGTGTTAACCAAATATTTCTTTTCATATTTAACAAATGAGATATCTAAGCTAAACTCAAAAGGTGTATTTTTAAATCTTGCTCCTATAAATATACCTGGAGAAAGTAAATATTTTTTATCAATTTCCTTAAAGGGTAATCCTTGTTCTAAAACTCTGGTTCTATGCATCTGAATATTTGAACCAAATCCAATTGTAATATCCTTGGCATAAATAAATTTTGAAAATGAAAAAACTATTAAAAAAATGAGTTTTCGTATTGTTTCTTTAGGTATGTGTGAATCAAATATTTTATAAAACATGGCGTATTAAATTTAAAAAATTTAAGTGAGTTCCTCGCTTAATTGAGACCACTCAAAAGTAAATGATTCTGAGGTATTAATGTTAAGGATTTTTAACTGCAATTAAAAAATCACTTTAAGAGAGAAAAGAGGATTTACAATGAATAGATCAAGAATACTCATCCTTAATCAATTTTCGAAATAAAATTTGTTTAGGATGAGTTATCCCATCCGGTAAGCTTTAAAGATTGCACGATAAGTTATCTGGTATGGGTTTAATCTAAAATTAAAAAAAATAGCTCACCTTGCAGTGAGCTATTCATCAATGTATTCCATAGGTCTATTTCAATTGTATTTTCATAGAACTATCTTTTATCAATCTACATTGTCATGCAGATATTTATTGCCGCCATCTTTAAAACGGGATGCCTTATTTTCCTTTTCTTCTTCTAAAAATAATTTAGACATTTCAACACCTTGCTGAGCTTCATCGAATACAACGTTGTGTCTTAAGTAAGCAGGAATTTCCATGTTGCTATTGGTCTTAAATTTATTCTCGGAAAGTACCTTAGGCTCTTGTTGCTGGCGCAATTTATTGAGTTCTAAGAATGAGAGTTGTTCTGGCACAGGTGTGTTTTCTGCTGTTTTTATTTCGTTCACCGGCATTATAATGGTTTCGGCTGTGTCCAAATTAATTTCCAACATGCCTTCATCACTGTTATTGTTAGACTGTTCGGAAACTGAAACATGGTTTTCGAAACCGGTCGCCACCACTGTAATGGCAATCTCTTTATCCAAAGCATCGTTATAGGTTAATCCAAATTTTAAGTTGGCATTTAATCCAGCTTGTTGTTGAAAGAAACCAGTGATGATATCAATTTCGTTGGTATATGGTTCATCGTTACCAAAGCTAATATTGACTAGAATATGTTTGGAGCCTTCAATGCTATTTTCATCTAACAATGGCGAATCCAATGCTTTTTGAGCTGCATTAATTGCTCTATCATCACCACTCGCAATACCCGTTCCCATGATAGCGCGACCGCTATTTTCCAGCGCTGTTTTAACATCTCTGAAATCCACATTCATATAACCTTCTACTGTAATTATTTCGGCTATTCCTTTAGAGGCGGTGAATAAAATATCATCAGCCTGACTGAGGGCTTCACGGTATCTTAGATTGGAGAACATTTGTAAAATGCGTTCGTTGCTAATCACTAACAATGCATCTACATGTGGTTTTAAATCTGCAATTCCTTTTTCTGCTTTTTCTGCTTTGTGTGGCCCTTCATTTTTAAATGGACGGGTTACAATGCCAACAGTTAAAATGCCCATTTGGCGTGCTTTCTGAGCAATAATAGGCGCAGCACCTGTACCTGTTCCACCACCCATGCCTGCAGTAATGAATAACATTTTGGTATTGTGGCGCAAAGCATCTTCAATTTTATCAATACTTTCCATGGCGCAGCGTTTACCAAATTCAGGATCACCACCGGCACCCAATCCTTCGGTTAAATTGCTGCCCAATTGTATCTTGTTTTGCACCGGACTCCTTTCTAAGTGCTGTGCATCGGTATTGCATAAAAAAAAGTCGACACCTACAATGCCTCTCTGATACATATAATTAACAGCGTTGCTACCGCCACCGCCAACGCCCATTACTTTAATAATGGATGATTGTTCCTTCGGTAATTCTACTTTAAAGTAATTCATTTTTAATTCAATTTATTTAATGTGTAATCAGTTGTCTAGTCGTTTTTATTATTTAAAATCATCCATAGATTGGTCGTCATCAATCCATTTTCTGAAGCTTCCAAAAAAGCCTTTAATCATGCCTCCACCTTCACCGGTAGGTTTTGTTTTACCACTTTTTCTGATGATGTTATTTTTCTGTTCGTTTTCTACTTCTTCCATATCCTCGAAGCCTTTTAAAACAAGGCCAATACAAGTCGCATACATTGGACTTCTTACTTCTTCCACCAAACCTTTTCCAAGGTGTGGATCAGGCAAGCCAATTTTTACTTCGCAATGGGTGGTGTATTCTACTAGGTGCGAAAGATCTTTTAATTGAGCTCCACCACCGGTTAAAACGATGCCTAAATTCAATTTATTTTTATAGCCAGAGATTTCAATTTCTTCGTTTACCATTTCCATGATTTCTTTTACTCTGGCATGAATAACATGTGCCAAGTTGCGGACTAAAATTTCTTTTGATTTTCTTTCTTTAATACCTGGAACACTTATGAACTCATTACTCTTAGTGCCTTCCACCAAAGCATGTCCATATTTAACTTTAATCATTTCAGCTTGTTTTGGTAAAATGCCAAATGCATCGGCAATATCCGAGGTAATGATTTCGCCACCGAAAGGAATTACTGCGGTATGTCTAATTTTGCCATCGTAAAAAATAGCAAGGTCGGTAGTGCCACCTCCGATGTCTAAAATAGCAATACCTGCTTGCAATTCTTCTTCACTTAAAACAGCGTGAGCAGAAGCAATAGGTTCTACCACAACATCGTTGGCTTGCAAACCCGCATTCTCAACACATTTTGCAATGGTTTTAGCAGCACTCACACGGCCAGTGATGATATGGTATTTACATTCCAGTTTAGTGCCGGGCATGCCTTCAGGTTCTTTGGTTGTAAATCGAGAATCAATGGTATACTCTTGCGGCAGCGCGTGCAAAATTTTTGAACCCGGCTCAACAGCAATTCTGTATTGTTCTTTATTCATTTCCTGCAACTCTTCGCGTGTTATTTCCGATTCAGAATTTTCTCTGATGCGCACACCTGTTTGCTGAAAACTTTTAATATGTTCTCCTGCAATACCAACATTAACGGCATTGATTTCTACATTCGATATTTTAGAAGCTTTTGCAATGGCTTCTTTTATAGCATCCACAGTTTTAGAGATATTCGTGACTTCTCCTCGCATGACACCACCCAATGAAGGGGCAGAGCCAACGCCTAAAATGTTGATTTTGCCATTCTCATTTCTTTGTCCTACAATGGCGCAAACTTTTGTAGTTCCAATATCTAAACCAACGATTAATTTATTCGACATATCTTTTTTAAAATTTCTTGTTACTTTTTTAATTTATTTTGCGGTGTCGGATGGACTTATGAACATTCCGTTTTTCTCTGCGACAATCTGATTGTCATATTTTACATTGATTGTTTTATATTTATTCCATCCGATGTTATTCAATCCTTTGAAATAAAATTCCTTCAGTCTTGTAAACTTGTCGTTTAAGCCTTCTCCTGAACCGAATACAATAGTATGATTTCCTACCTTAGGAATCAACAAAATATCATTATAATTATCTACATACAATTGTTCAATTTGTGCATCCCAAAATTTATCCTTGCTACAATACAAAGCTATGAGGTATAAATCGCGCAATACGGATGTTTTAGCAAAGCTACTGTCTGCAAGGCTTTCGCTTATGTTTCCATTGGCAACCATCACCCTTGCGGCATAGGCATCATTCTTAGGAATTTTATATCCATTTTTTGAGACATAATAACTTTGCCCCTTGTTATTGAAAACGCGTAACACCGGACTGCGTTGCAAAACTTTGATTTGCATTTTACCTCCTAGGTCAACAGAAATATCTGCTTCTTCTACAAATGGATTCGATTCTAAGTCTGCCTCCATATCATCTATTTTTACTGATTCTAATTTAGCGCCTATCAAAATCATATTGGGTTCTATGCCTTTTATATTTTCTAAAATGGCGGCACTGTCTAAAAAACTAAGTTCTGATTCGGGTAATATTTTAACAGTAATATTTTTTATTCTCAACGCATTTTCTTTTTCATTAATGGCAAAAAGAGAAATGATTAAAAACAATATAATCAGGGTCCAAAGGGCCATGTTCCATTTTTTATTTTCTTTGAAAAATGCAACAATTTTACGCATACAAAGCTTGGATAGGTTTTACAAGTTTATCAATATCACCAGCGCCTAGAATAACCAGTAATTCAGGTTTGCTTTCACTAATATTTTTTAACACACCAGCGCTGCTTACAATACTTACATTGGTGGTCATTTTTAAAGCCAGGAATTCCGAACTTATGCCTGGAATTGGTTGTTCGCGTGCGGGGTAAATATCCATTAGCCAACATTCGTCTAATAGCTCTAAAGCATGTGCGAAATTATCTGCAAAGTCGCGTGTTCTAGAGAATAAATGCGGTTGAAAAATACCAGTTAGTTTCTTATTGGGGTATAATTCTTTAATCGAATTAATGGCTGCTGTAAGTTCGGTAGGGTGGTGGGCGTAATCGTCTATTACGACATATTCTGGGGTATTTATAATATATTCAAATCTGCGTTTAACACCTTTGAAATTAGCCATCGCTTTCGCTAAGTCGTATTCATTTACACCAATACGAATGCAAGCTGCTAAGGCTGCTGTAGCGTTCTCTACGTTGTGAAATCCTGGAATACCATTGGTGATATTTAGTTCGATTTTTCGGTATGAAAATTCGAAATTAAATCTGAATTGATCAATGTTAATATGGTCGTATCGCGCATCTGATTTTCTTGCTTTACCGTAATGTATGGTTTCACCTAAGAATGTTAAATCTAATTTTTCTCTGATAATAGCTGTGCCATCTAATTGCATACAATTGATGAACGCTTGAAAAGATTTTTTTACTTCGTTGGCTTGACCATAGATATCTAAATGATCGGCATCTGTGGATGTGACGATAGCGATGTTGGGAGATAGTGTTAAAAAGGAACGGTCGAATTCATCAGCTTCAACTACTGTAATGGCTTGGTCGAAAATATTTCTTCCATCGGTTTTGTGCCAATAATTACTATTGAAATTGGTACTAATACCGCCCAAAAAAGCTGTAAAATTGATGCCACATTCATTCAGTAAATGTGCAATCATACAACTGGTGGTGGTTTTTCCATGTGTACCAGCAACCGCAATTGTGAAAGTGTTTTTTGAGATTAAACCCAGTATTTCTGCTCTTTTATAAATTTTTATTTTCTGCTCTTTTAAATAAACCAATTCTTTATGATCGGCAGGTATAGCAGGGGTGTATATGACGATGGAAGCTTTAGGTTCATCCAATATTGCTGTTGGAATATTTTGAATATCTTCGTAAAAACGGATGTTAAAACCTTCTGAAATAAGCTGAGAAGTAAAATCGTTTTGAGAGCGATCGTAACCATAAACGGCAATGCCAAGCGTTTTAAAATAGCGTGCAATGGCGCTCATGCCAATTCCTCCAATGCCAATAAAATATGCAGTTTTAATATCCTTAATATTCATATTTTTATTTTTTTAATTGTTTGATATGGTCAACTATGTTGACTAATGCATCAGGTTTTGCAAATTGTATAATATTTGCCGAGAGTGTTGATTTTAAGCTTTCGTTTTTAATTAAATCGAGTGCTGTGTTCACCAATTGCTGACTTGCATCGGAATCTTTTACAAGTAATGCAGCTTCTTTTCGAACCAAAGCCATGGCATTTTCTGTTTGATGATCCTCTGCTGCACTTGGTAATGGTATTAATACACTAGGCTTGCTAAGCAAAGATAACTCACTGATGGATGTGGCTCCCGCCCTCGAAATTACTACATCTGCAGCGGCATAAGCAGTTGCCATATCGTTGATAAAGGGCTGTGCTACGATGCCTTCTTTTTTAAAAGTATCTGCCATAAAATTTTTGCCTGTTTGCCAAAGCAACTGACAATTATTTTCTTCAAATAAATTAACTTTGGCTTGAATACTTTGGTTAATAGACCTTGCGCCTTGACTACCTCCTATTACTAGTATTAAAGGTTTGCTAATATTGAAACCCAATTGGTTTTTGGCGTCATCCCTTTTTGTAGAAACGGCATTTGCTATATCCGAACGAACAGGATTACCAGTGATTACTATTTTATTTTGTGGGAAAAATTTCTCCATGCCTTCATAGGCCACACATATTTTTTGAACCTTCTTGCCCAACCATTTATTGGTGAGCCCGGCATACGAATTTTGTTCTTGAATTAAACATGGTATATTGGCACCTGAAGCTGCGTATAACACTGCTGCACTTGCATAGCCACCAACACCAATGGCCACATCGGGTTTAAAATCTTTTATAATTTTTCTTGCTTTTAATATGCTAGAAAGTAATTTAAATGGGACTAATAAATTAGAGAGGGTTAAGCGTCTTTGTAGGCCTGAAATAGGCAATCCTATAATGCGATAACCGGCAGCAGGTACTTTCTCCATTTCCATTTTTCCAAGGGCACCAATGAATAATATATCGGCATCTGGAAACTGTTTTTTAATTTCATTAGCAATAGCAATGGCTGGAAAAATATGCCCGCCTGTACCTCCACCGGAGATGATGACTTTATGCAGTTGCAATTTCGCCTCCTTTCTCTTTGGCTTCCTGTTCTTCAACCGAACGGCTAACACTCAATATGACACCAAAGGCAGCACTTGTAAAAATAATACTGGTTCCACCCATGCTAATTAAAGGTAAGGTTAAACCTGTCAGCGGAAAGAAACTAGTAGCCACCGCCATGTGTATAAAGGCTTGCAACACCAAGCTAAATGCGAGTCCAACGGCTAACAAAGCACCAAATGCTTTTGGACTTTTAATAACAATTCGTATGGTTCTGTATAAAATCAACAGGTATAATCCGGCGACTACAAGTCCACCAAAAATTAAACCATATTCTTCTATAATCACTGCAAATATAAAATCGGAATAAGCTTCGGGTAAGTAAGCACTTTGCTCCCCTTTACCCGGGCCTTTACCTGTGAGGCCACCAGATGCAACTGCAATTTTTGCTTGTATGGTTTGGTATTCTTCTACTGTATCTTTTCCTGTAAAATTTTCAAGACGCGCTTTCCAAGTGGCGGCTCTGCCGGGCAACATACTTTCAGGTGATTTTAATAAAACAGTAAATCCAATAAGTGCAATGACAACAAATGAGCCTGTTAGAAGTAATAAATGTTTGATACGTGCATTGCCAATAAATAAGAGCATACAGCATGTAAAAAATAGGACCAAAGAAGTACTTAAATTCTCTGGCATAATTAGAATGCAAATGCCGCAAATCCAGGCCAAAATAATCATGAATCCTTTTAACGAATTCATCTCCTCTTGATTTTTGGACAGGTAACGCGCAATAAACATGATAAGTGTAAATTTAGCAAAATCACTGGCTTGAAAAGTGATACCAAAAATGGTAATGGTACGTTTGGCATCGTTTACATCATTACCAAAAATTAAGGTGGCAATTAGTAGAAAAATGGCAATAATAACTGCCATTTGAGAGAGTCGTGAAAAATATTTATAATCTAGTAAATGAAAAAAATACATGAGGAAAAAGCCGCCAAAAAGGAAGAGGGCATGCTTGAATAAAAAATATTCAGTATTGCCATCTTGTTTGCGAAATGCCAGTGAACCCGTAGCACTGTATACCGCCAACAAGCCTATGAGTGATAAGCAAATAATTGCAAACCAAATATAGGGGTCGCCTCTGAAGCTTAATTTTCCAATTTTCATGAAATTTATTTCAATACCATTTTATAAAGATGATTTAAAAAGAATAAATCTTCAAGTGAGATTTATAAATTTTTTACAGCCGCTTTAAATTGCCATCCTCTGTCTTCGTAGTTAGCAAATAAATCGAAACTCGCACAAGCAGGAGAAAGCAATACTACATCGCCTTTTGCTGCAAATCTTTGAGCTACTTTAACGGCTTCTTCTGCACTGCTGGTATTCAACATCAGGTCAACATGCTTGCCAAATGCAGAGTGAATTTTAGTGTTATCCACACCTAAGCAAACAATTACTTTTACTTTCTCTTTTACCATTGGTAAAAGCGATTCGTAATCGTTGCCTTTGTCGACACCACCAACTATCCATACAATTGGTTTGTCCATACTTTCTAAAGCATACCAAGTAGAATTGACGTTGGTGGCTTTGCTATCGTTAATGTATTCTACACCTCCGATAGTGGCTACGTATTCCAAACGGTGTTCAACATTTTGAAAGTCGGTTAAACTTTCGCGGATGTTTTCTTTGGTAATGTTTAGAACGTTGGCGGCAATTGCAGCGGCCATGCTGTTGTAGCTGTTGTGGATGCCTTTTAAGGCGAAATCATTGATGAACATGGTTAAATAGTGGTTAGGGTTGTTATTGGTTAATGAGTGTTTGGTATTGTCTATTAAATGAAATTCTTTATCGAGTACATAGGCGCCTTTTTCTAATTTATTTTCGTAGGCAAAAGGTAATTTTTGTGCATCTATTTTATGGGTAGATAAATTCTCAACAGTAATTTTATCATCGGCACAGTATATGAAATAATCATCACTGGTTTGGTTCATCGCGATTCTGAATTTGGAGTCGATGTAATTCTGAAATTCGTAATTATATCTGTCTAAATGATCAGGTGTAATATTGCAAAGAATTGCAATGTTGGGGCGGAAAGTATAAGTATTGTCTAATTGAAAACTGCTCAATTCCAATACAAAATATTCATAATCGTTTTCGGCTACTTGTCTGGCATAACTTTTTCCAACATTACCACCAAGACCCACATTGAATCCTGCTTTTTCAAGAATGTGATAGCAAAGCATGGTAGTTGTTGTTTTGCCATTTGTGCCGGTAATGCCAACATGTTTAGCATTCGTATAACGGCTGCCAAATTCTATCTCAGAGATAATCGGAATGTTTAAGGCTTTTGCTTTAACAATAATATCTGCTTTATCTGGAATGCCCGGACTTTTAATTATCTCATCGGCATTTAAAATCAAATCTTCTGTGTGCTGATTTTGTTCAAATGCAACTTGTATTCTTTCTAGTTCAGAAGCATAGTGTTCTTTAATAACCCCTTTGTCCGAAACAAATACATCGTACCCTTTTTGCAAGGCAAGAATAGCGCAGCCTGTTCCACTTTCTCCAGCTCCTAATATGACAATTCTTTTATTCAAAATTTATCTTATTTTTAATGTGATAACAGTTACTACAGCTAGGATAATTCCAATGATCCAGAAACGGGTTACAATTTTAGCTTCATGAAATCCTTTCATTTGATAATGGTGGTGTATGGGTGACATAAGAAAGATTCTGCGACCTTCACCATATTTCTTTCTTGTGTATTTGAAATACGCCACTTGTATCATAACACTTAAATTCTCTACTAAGAAAATACCGCACATGATAGGGATTAATAATTCTTTGCGAACAATGATGGCCAATGCTGCAATGATGCCGCCAATGGTTAAACTGCCGGTATCGCCCATAAATACTTGTGCAGGATAAGAATTGTACCACAAAAAACCAATACATGATCCCACAAAAGCACCAGCAAATACAAATAGTTCTCCCAAATATGGGATATACATGATGTTCAGATATTTTGCAATAATCACGTTGCCAGAAACAAATGCAAACACGCCTAAAGTAATTCCTATAATACCCGATGTGCCTGCTGCTAATCCATCAATGCCATCCGTAATATTGGCTCCATTGGAAACAGCTGCGATAATGAAAATAACAATCAGAACATATACTATCCAACAATATTGACTGGCACCATCTCCAAAAATTTTAGTAATGCTGCAATAGTCGAATTCACTATTTTTAAAGAAAGGAATGGTCGTTTCTGTTGATTTAATATTTTGAAGAAATAAACGCTCGCCAGCAATTGTTTTGCCTACCATTTTGGTGGTGTCCAATTGTAATTCTGCTACCTCTTTTAAGTTATAGTGATTGGTAACTACTACTGCTTTGTTAAAATACAAAGTCAATCCAACAATAAGACCAACTATTATTTGCCCTAATATTTTATAACGACCAGCTAAACCCTGTTTATCTTTTTTAAATACTTTAATGTAGTCGTCAATAAAGCCAATTAGGCCGCACAATACTGTAACTGTAATCATCAATAGTACATACACATTTGTTAGGCGAGCCAATAATAAAGTTGGAATTAAAATGGCTCCAATGATGATTAAACCACCCATAGTAGGGGTGCCTCTTTTTTTCTCTTCACCTTGTAAACCTAAATCGCGAATGGTTTCCGAAACCTGCATACGGTGCAAGGCATTGATGAGTCTTTTGCCGAACACAGCCGATATTAGTAAAGAAAAAATAACCGCCAACGCAGTACGAAAAGTAAGGTACTGCCATACACCTAAACCAGTGATATGGTATTCATGATGAAGATATGTAAAAAGATGGTACAGCATATTATTTCATTTGATTAAAAATTTCGGTTAATACCACTCTGTCGTCGAATGGATGTTTTACACCATTGATTTCCTGATAAGTTTCGTGCCCTTTGCCAGCTATTAGCACAATGTCTTTTGGTTGGCTTAGCATCAATGCCGTTCTAATGGCTTCTTTTCTATCGGCAATTTTTAAGGTCTTTTTAAAATCTATGGCTTCTACTCCAGCCATCATCTCGTCAATAATGTCTTCTGCTTTTTCGTTGCGCGGATTGTCGCTGGTGAAAATAACTTTGTCGCTTAATTGTGTAGATACCTTTCCCATGATAGGGCGTTTTGTAGTATCTCTGTTTCCACCACAACCCACTACTGTTATCAGCTTTTCATTTTTTGTTCTTACATCATTAATGGTGTCCAATACATTTTTTAAAGCATCCGGAGTATGCGCGTAATCAACAATGCCAATAACACCAGTTTCACTTCTATACACTTCAAATCTGCCATTCACTCGGGTTTGAAGAGAAAGCTTAGTGATGATTTCTTCTTGTGAAATACCCATTAAGAAAGCAGTTGAATACACGGCCAATAAATTGTAGGCATTGAATTTTCCAACTAAATTAAACCAAGCTTCAATAGTATCTATTTTTAATAGCAAACCCGTGAAATCACTTTCAATGATTTTGCAATTAAAGTCGGCCATGGTTTTTAATGCATAGGAATACTTGGCGGCTTTTGTATTTTGTAACATCACCATGCCATTGCGATCGTCTTTATTTGTCAAGGCAAAAGCATCGGAAGGCAGGTTATCAAAGAATTGTTTTTTGGCTTTTATATAGTTGTCAAAAGTACCGTGATAATCCAGATGGTCGTGGGTAATATTGCTGAAAATGGCCCCGTCAAATTCCAAGCCATTGATGCGACTTTGAACCACTGCATGCGAACTTACTTCCATAAAACAATGGGAGCAATTTTTGGTTACCATTTCAGCCATTAATTCATTAAGGCGAATTGGATTCGGGGTGGTGTGGGTACTGGTAAAAGTATCTTTTCCGATAATGTATTCAACAGTGCTAATGAGGCCACATTGATTGCCAAGTGCAGTAAACAACTGGTACAACATAGTACATGTAGTTGTTTTGCCGTTGGTGCCTGTAACGCCTATTAACTTTATTTTTTCTGAAGGAAAATCATAAAAAGCAGAGGCGATATAACCTACACTTAATTGAACATCTTTTACTAAAACATAGGCAACTTCTGAATTAATGTCTTTTGGTAAGTCGCTGCAAACGATGGCAACTGCACCATCGGCAATTGCTTGAGGAATGAATTGATGAGCATCTGTAGTAGTGCCCTTTACTGCAAAAAACAAAGTGCCTTTTTCTATTTTTCTTGAGTCGAGTTCAAGTTTTGCAATAGATGGATTCAGAGCACCATATTGTTTTACGATGTCAACTTTTTGCAATATGTCCAAAAGTGTTTTCATCAGTTGTTGAGTTTAATAAAAATGGTACTTCCTTTTACTGCTTTTGTGCCGGCATTGATGGATTGAAAATTCACAGATCCATACCCTTCGGTAATTACTCTGAGACCTCTATTCTCCAGTAAATAAATTGCATCTTTTAGGCCCATGCCTCTTACATCGGGAACCAAATCGGTATTGGTTTCCAACTCCTTCATGTCTATCGATTGGATATCAGCAGAGGCCTTCACCCACTCGGTTTCTGCAGTGCCTGTTATTTGGTGATTGCTAATCATTAAGCGATCGAGCACATATTTAATATCGCTGAATTTGCCATTCTTAACACTTGGCATAGCAGGATGTTCCACTTTTTTTAATGGTTGGTGCAAGGCTGTGTTGGTACTGTATACTTTATCAGCAATTTCTTTGAATACAGGTCCTGCAACTGCCCCGCCATAATAAACCCCATTTGCAGGTGCATTGATGACCACGATGCAACTGTATTGAGGATTATCCGCAGGAAAATAGCCAACAAAAGATGCTTTGTGCGAACTCTTATCGTATCCTTTGGAGTTCAATGCAATTTGGGCAGTACCTGTTTTACCTGCAACTTTATACCCAAGTCCTTTTAGGTTGGTAGCGGTACCATTTTCCACCACACTTTCCAATAAAAATTTAAGTTGTTTAATCGTTTCTTCACTGCATATTTTTTTATTGAGAATAACGGTTTCGTTTTTCTGAATGGTTTTACCAAACTCTTTTACTTCTTTTACTAAATAAGGTTTTACCATTACACCATCATTTGCTACTGCATTGTATACAGCAAGAATTTGAAGTGCGCTCAATTGCATTTCATAGCCAATGCTCATCCATGGCAATGAGGTAGCACTCCAACTTTTATCTTTGATGTTTTTTACCGCAGGTTTATTAGGCGATTTTATATCAAAAGCCAAGGGGGTATTCAAACCTAAATTGTAAATGTGATCTATAAATTTAGAAGGTTGATTCTTGTAACTTTTTACGACTGTTTTTGCAATACCAACATTGCTAGAATGTTCAAATATGTATTGGAATGTTGCATTTTTAAATGGCGATGCATGGGCATCTTCCATGGTCTCTTTTCCAAATTGTGTTTTGCCCCATTCGATATCTATTGTATCCGTTGGTTTTGCCAATTTATCTTCGAACAATGCCATAGCACTTACCAATTTAAAAGTAGATCCTGGATCTGTGTATTCATTCACAGCATAATTTTCAGATTCTTCATAAGTAGCATCACTTGTTTTTTTTAAATTGGCAATAGCTCTAATTGCACCTGTTTTAACTTCCATTAAAATGGCACATCCGTGCTCTGCATTGTTATTTATCAAACATTGTTTTAAAGCATTTTCTGCAACATCCTGAATATTGATGTCCAAAGTGGTGTAAACATCAAACCCATTATGTGGCTCTAATTCTGCTTTGTCAATTACTGGTTTCCAAACACCACCGTAAATACGTTGCTCTAGGCGTTTGCCACTGCTGCCCATTAAGAAAGAATCGTAAGCGCCTTCCAACCCAATTTTAGTGCCTGATAAATTAGTATAACCAATGGTTCTAGCGGCCAATTGACCGAAAGGAATTTCTCTTTTATTTTTTTCTATTTTAATGAAACCGCCTTTGTACTTACCTAAATTAAATAT
This sequence comes from Bacteroidota bacterium, assembly GCA_025354385.1. GTDB lineage: Bacteria > Bacteroidota > Bacteroidia > NS11-12g > UBA955 > JABMMZ01. The sequence continues at coordinate 6,780 of JANXMZ010000059.1, read as the reverse complement.
TGGCCATGCTTCCATTTGTTTGGCCACCACATAGTCAACATCTCTTCTCAACAATAAATATCTTTCCGATCTTGAGCGAGCTTCCTTCAAGTAACGGCTCCACTCTGTTGCTGTTTTATCGCTGAATACATTGGATAAATACCAACCCAAACTGTCTACATGTTCTTTAAAATATTCATTAGTAACTGTTTCTACTTTGGTATCCATGCGTATTTCGTACTTAGGAATACTAGTAGCTAATAAGCTGCCATCATCTGCATAAATATTGCCTCTTGAGGCTTGAATTTCTCTCCACTTGGTGCTTTGCTCTCTGCTAATAGCGAGGTATTTTTCTTTTTGGGTGAATTGTAAAGTAATAATTTGCCACACCACACCACATGCCAATATCAATACCATGACAAAGGCAATCCAAGCGCGCAGCAATATGGCTTTCTTTAAATTCACTTATTTTTTATCTTTTTCTATAATGTTCGGTGGCGTTCTCAATTCTTTAATGCCTTCAGGTTCTAGTTCCTTGGCAACTTCGCTTTGATTACTTTTTTTCATCAGCCCACTTTTTACAGTAATGTATTCGGAACGCAACTCATTCAATTCTTTTTTCAGGTCTTCTTTTTGCTTCAAACTTTTTACATGGAAGTGAGAAAGGGAGATGTAAACAATGGCCACAAAAACACCCATGATAATAGCAGGCAAAGTTTTGCCAATGCTCTCCTTGTCAATAAAGAAATTAAATTCACTGGCCTTTTTCAAAGCTTCGTCAGCACCCAAATTCACAGGTGTTTTAACCTCGTTCTCGTTGGCGATATTTGCTTTAAATTGGTTCAACGTTTTTCTGCTATTCTTAATTTGGCGCTTCTTACACGTTTGTTTGCCAATATTTCTTGGTCGGTAGGCACCATTGGTTTTTTGGTAATGGCTTTAAATGGAATATTGGTCTGACCGAAAAAATCTTTTTCTAATTCGCCTTCTGTATTGCCTGCATTAATAAAGTTTTTTACCAAGCGGTCTTCCAAAGAATGGTAACTCAATACCACTAAGCGACCGCCTTTTTTTAATAAATTAGTAGAGGCACTTAATAAAATTTCAAGTGCTTTCATTTCTTCATTCACTTCAATTCTTAAAGCTTGAAATACTTGCGATAAATATTTGCTTTCCTCTCTCGGAGGGGTACAATTTTTAATGGCTGCTTTAAAATCGGCAATGGTAATTATAGGAGCCGTTTTGCGCACCTCAATAATGGTTTGCACTAACTTAAAGGCATTGTTAATTTCGCCATAAGTTCTAAAAACTTTTAATAATTGGGCTTCCGTATAAAGGTTTACAACATTGCTTGCAGAAAGTACTGCGTTTTTATCCATACGCATGTCCAAATTGCCTTCCAAACGGTGGGCAAATCCTTTTTCACCTTCGTTAATTTGGTAGGATGATATGCCAAGATCGGCCATAATACCATCTACAGGAATGGCTTTCAAATAATCTAAAAATTGGGCGATGTAACGAAAGTTGTGATTAATAAAAACCAATCGTTCATCATCGGGTAAATTTTGAACAGCATCATTGTCCTGATCAAAAGCGTAAAGCCGGCCATTTGGGCCCAATGCATTTAAAATGGCTTTGGAATGTCCACCACCTCCAAAGGTGACATCAACGTAGATACCATCCCCTTTAATGTTAAGTCCTGTAATACATTCAGACAACATTGCCGGTATGTGGTATGCTTCAATTGGTTTTACCATCGGCATCAGGTCCTTTAGAATTGTTAGTATTATTTGGGTTTCCCATGAGCTCTTCCGCCATGCGAGAGAATTCTTGATCGTCAAACTTCAATTCTTCTTCGAAGTGTGCTTTGTTCCAGATTTCAATTTTGTGGTTATAGCAGGAAATAATAAGGTCATCTTTTAATGACGCATATTCAATCAGGTTGTTGGGAATATTAATACGGTTACTAGTATCAATAGGTACTATGTTGGCACCATTGTTAAATTGACGGATAAACTTACGGGCATCTCTACGGAAGTCGTTGAGTACTTGCAGCTTTTCTGTTTCCATGTTCCAATCTGCGTTGGTATAAAGTACCAAACATTTTTCAAAGCCCCTGTTAATCACCATGGCCTTAGCATCCTTATCTGGAATTTGCGAGCGCAACTTGGCCGGCAGAATAATCCGCCCCTTGTTGTCAATTTTACACTCAAATTCCCCGATAAATCTAGCCATTCAGATTAAAAATAATTTTCGGTAAAGGTAAATCCAAAAAATCCACTTTTCTCCACTTTCCCCCACTTTGTGGAAAAATATAAATTAAAAAATCGCAATTATCTAAAAATCAATTGATTGTAATGGCTTCTAAAAATAGAAGATCTATTTAATTAACATTATCCTTCCATAATTCGCCTATTTTTGAATGTATGAAAGGTGTAATTTTTAATAAACTCGTTTGCTTTTTGATCCTGTTGTTTGTGTTTTTAAATCCTTGTAATCCATTGTTATCACAGGGCTGTAGCGATGCAGGGGTATGTAGTATTGGCAGCCATGGAAAAATGGAGAAGGGTAGCATTACCTTGAATACCCAATATGGGGTGGGGGAACAGAATGTTCAGTATTTTACCAATCAAATAGAAGGGGTGCTGAGATTAAATTCAAAAAGTAACGTTCAAATTAAAATTCCATATTCTATTATAAGTGGAAACTTGTCTACTATCCATGGTATTGGCGATGTTATTTTGGTTGGAAATAAAAACATTTATGACAAAAATGAGAAGAAAATGAGTTTGAGTATAGGCACAAGATTGGGTGTTAACAATGCCAATAAGAACCATTATTATGGGGTTATAAATAATACTTTTAAACTTCCAATGCCATATCAAACAAGTTTAGGTACACATGATTTATTGTTAGGCGCAGATATGGAATACAAATTAAATTGGCGCTTTGCATTTGGTCTTCAAATACCTGTTTTTCAATTTAATAAAAATGAGTTTGATACCGCTAGATTTATTTCAGGATATGATTACACCAACAATGCGAAACAATATTTCACCTCTTATCATCTAAAACGCAGACCTGATATCGTCTTGAGGGCTGATAGAACTTTTGACATAGGTAAGAAAATTAAATTAACTGCGGGTGTTTTGGCCATTTATCATTTGTTGCACGATAGATATACGGATATCAATGGTATTGAACATGCCATACACGGTTCGAAGGGATTGACCCTAAATATACCAGTTGCCGTTGCGTATAAATTCAATGCACATTGGTCGCTTGCCGCCCGTTTTGCAAGTCCTGTGATTGTGCGCAAAGTGCGCCCCGATGGACTTACTAGACATTTTGTTACTAGTGTGGAGTTGAAGTATAACTTTTAAATACTTTAATTACGAGCTATCTTCTTTCTGTTTTTATCAATCAGTGCTTACCTTTGCACTATGGCGAATAAGAAAATTTTAATTACCGGTGCCAATGGTTTGTTAGGACAAAAACTCATTGATCTATATTTAACCCAACCCGATAAAACCCTTATTGCAACTGCACTTGGCGAATGTCGCTATCCACACCGCAATAATTTTATTTATGCTTCTTTAGATATAACCAAACAAGAAGAAGTAGAATCTGTGATGGCCCGTTTTCAACCCGATTGCGTTATTAATACTGCTGCCATGACCAATGTAGATGTCTGTGAAACGGAAAAAGAAGCTTGCGATGCCTTGAATGTAGAGGCCGTTAAATATTTAGCCGATGCTTGTAAAAAAGGAAATGCGCACTTTATTCATATCTCTACCGATTTTATTTTCGATGGAAAAAATGGTCCCTATAGCGAAGAAGATGAAGCCTTGCCATTGAGTTATTATGGCTGGTCGAAATTAAAAGGAGAAGATATGGTAAAAACGCATTGCCATGATTGGGCGATACTCAGAACCGTATTGGTTTATGGTGTAGTGCACGATATGAGCCGAAGTAATATCGTATTATGGGCCAAAGGTGCTTTAGAAAAAGGACAAACCATTAATGTAGTGGATGATCAATTCAGAACTCCAACCTTAGCCGAAGATTTGGCCATGGGTTGTTTCCTAGCCGAGGATCAAAATGCGCAAGGGATCTACAATATTTCAGGTAAAGATTTTATGAATATTTTTGAATTGGTGACTGCCATTGCCAATTACTATGAATTAGATGCTAGTTTAATTAAACGCTCCAGTTCTACCAATTTAAATCAGCCAGCCAAACGCCCACCTATTACAGGTTTTAAATTAGATAAGGCAATGCGCGAATTGAATTACGATCCACATAGTTTTGCCGAAGGATTGGAAATAGTACAGCAACAATTATCGGGACATCCATAATGAAAAATTTCCTTTTCGTATTCATTGGAGGAGGATTGGGTTCCTGTTTAAGGTATTTAATGAGTTTGGCATTTGGCAAAGTAGGCGGACTAACTTTTCCTACCAGCACTTTTTTGGTGAACATGGCGGGCTGTTTGGCAATTGGCATAATGGCTGGTTTTATATTTAAGTACAAACTCGACCAAGTATATGTATTGTTATTCATAACAGGTATTTTGGGGGGCTTTACAACCTTCTCTTCCTTTGCATTAGAATTTGTACAACTCATAAAAAATAATCAAACGGGAATTGCGTTATTATACGCAGTATTAACTAACTTTGTTGGAAGCGCATTAGCGGCACTTGGTTTGTATTGTATTAAATGATGAAGTCTAAAATTAAAATTCTCTTTTTATTATTTGTAACCTTTTATAGTTACAATGTAAATGCCTTACATATTTTAATAGGCATGGATGAAAATCAGAAAGATCATTTGAAAGCCTATGGCATTGCCTATTGGATTTTGGGCAAGGGTGGCGAGGTAGATTGGTTGCTAAATTATGATGGCGGCAGTTTTATGTTTCCATACGAAGTAGCTTACGAAAATGAGTGTAAAATTCGCGGTGTGAGTTACGATGTCATTACCGAGGCAAAATCCAATTCTATATTAACGGAAATAAGCAATCCGGAAGTGAATATGGAAAGCGTTAAATTATTAAAAGCACCTAAAATTGCGGTGTATACGCCTAAGAACAAACAACCTTGGGACGATGCCGTTACTTTGGTGCTGGAGTATGCAGAAATACCTTATGAAAAAGTATTCGATGATGATGTGCTGGGCGATAAGCTGGCCCAATACGATTGGTTGCATTTGCACCATGAGGATTTTACCGGTCAGTATGGTAAATTTTGGTACTCCTATCGCAATACCCCTTGGTATTTAGAAGATGTAAAGGAGAATGAGGCATGTGCGGCAAGAAACGGATTTGCCAAAGTATCTCAAATGAAATTGGCAGTGGCCAAAAAAATACGAGATTTTTGTTTAGGCGGTGGCTTTTTATTTGCTATGTGCAGCGCCACAGATACCTATGATATTGCATTGGCGGCAGATGGGGTTGATATATGCGAGGCCATGTTCGATGGAGATGGTGCTGACCCAGATGCGCAAAGCAAATTGAATTACGACAACTGTTTTGCATTTAAAGATTTTCAACTCGAACGCAGTCCTTATGCGTATGAACATGCCAGTATAGATAATACCCAACTGCGTTATGTGGAAGAAAAGGATGATTACTTTACCTTATTCGATTACAGCGCTAAGTGGGATGTTGTGCCAACAATGTTGTGTCAAAATCATACCCAAACCATCAAAGGATTTATGGGCCAAACAACAGCCTTCAGAAAGCAATTTATTAAAAGTGAAGTATTAATTTTAGGCGAAAACAAGAATGCAGATGAGGCCCGTTATATTCATGGTAATATGGGCAAAGGCACTTGGACTTTTTACAGCGGTCATGATCCGGAAGACTATCAGCACATGGTAGGCGAGCCACCAACCAACTTGGCATTGTTTCCTAACAGTCCGGGCTATAGGTTGATATTGAACAATATTTTGTTCCCGAGCGCCAAGAAGAAAAAATTAAAAACTTAAGTATTAGAGATACTTCGAATCGAAGCGTCTGTTGGGCGAAAGACCATACAGCATAATGACTCTGGCATACCTAAAAAAGAACGGGGTAAACACCACAGCCATGCTAACAATAGTGATTAAAATATTGGTGAATGTCCAGTTCATATTAATTGCAAAAATACCGAATACAATCATTAAGCCAGAACTAAATCCATAACTGATGTACATAGCTCCCCAAAAAAATCCGGTTTCGTGTTCGTATTTTAATCCACAATGTGGGCAGTTTTCGTAGGTTTTACTAAACTGAAAGATTTGATAAGTAGGGTATTTAAAAATGTTGCCGGTTCTACAACGTGGGCATTTGCATGCTATCATGCTGCCAATTTTAGAAGGGGAATTAGGCATTGGCAGGCAATGAACGTTTATAGTTTCTATACCAAACGATACCAACAGTAAATGCAATAATGTATACTGAAGATAACAAAAGTAGAATACCTGCATTTAATCCCATACCAACACTTTTGCCACCAATAGCTTGACTGCTTTCAACACTGGCTTTACACATTGGGCATTGTGCGCTCAAGTTGTAGAAAAAACCACCCAAGAGGATTAATAATGAGACTATTTTCTTAAACATACTGCAAATTTAATGATAAGTTTTTAGTTAATTTTAACTATGATAAGGATCAGTAATGCTGAGTTCAACAAATAAGTGCAACTCATATTTTCAATTGCAAAGCTATTTGATTTGGAGTTAAATATTTAAATTTTCTTACAGGTCTGTTATTAATTTTGTTTTCAACAGACTTTATTGTGCTTTGATGGATTTTATTA
>JANXMZ010000046.1 GCA_025354385.1 Bacteroidota bacterium | reverse complement strand
GAATTTTAGGCCATTGCTTTATTCAAAATAATTTTAATAATAGCAGTTGGAAGTTTTAAGAAAGTAGAATTCTTTTCTTAGTTTGTAATCTATTTATTGATGGATATTTTCTTATTTATAGAATTAATAAATATTCAAATTTATTAATTTGAAATGACAAAGGAGATAAACAGAAGGAAATATTTTCACTACCCAAAATAAACACTACAAAACCGATGCAAATGGCAACAACAATATTTTTAAATAGCTAATTGAATGCAACTAAAACATAATTTTCAAGACGCAAAAACCAAAAGCAATTGAGAGTTTACATTTTTGTTAATAAAATTCAAAGTTATTTTACATTTCTTAAAAACAAGAACAGCAGTTTCTAATTATTTTGATTTAAGTCAGAATTTTAATACGCTGAATAACTGCATGATAATCTTGCACTTTTAAAAAACATTTGTTTACGTGGAATATACTCTTACTTTTGAAATCCTACAGCGAACAAGTTCTTTATATTCCCATTAGCTAGAAAATAGTTGGTAGAAGATTCTTTCATTTCACTTGTTTTGCTATTGTACATTATTAAATCTTTTCTTACAATTCTTTGCCCAGTTTTACCTTATTTTTTGCTAATATTTCTTGTGTAGATTTAATAAATGATTTTTTCGTTTTTTAATATTTGAGTGTGCTTGAGTTGTGACATATTTAGTTTTAATAATTTGAATTCAATGAATGGTTACCTATATTTGAGATATGAGAAAAATATTAATTTTATTTACCTTTTGCCTTTTATCTTCTATTCTTTTATTTTATAGTTGCAAGCCTAAGGATTGTCATAAAAATGGCACTTGTCCTCAAGATTATAGACACTATCCAATAGGCGAAGCTAAAAGCTATTTATATTCCTTGCCTAAAAGTTATTGGATATATAAAAATACTATTTCAGGTGTGTTAGATACTCAGGTTTGCTTAAGCTTTATTTGTGATACTGTAATAACAAAAGGCACTCTAAATGAAACAAAACATATAACTGTAGAATATGAAAGAATAAGAAGAACCATTGAAAGTTCATATAATAATTGCGTCTATTTTGACGAAACCGGATTTTATAACCCTGATGCAATTAGACCACTAGAGACATTATTAGAGAGAAATGCAAGTAACTCAGGTTCAAATGTTTTATTTTTACATCCATTTGAAATAGGCTCAAAGGCCGGAAATGGAGCCTCAATTCTGATTTGTAAGGGAACAGATACCTCAATGCAAGTTCTCGGTAAAATATACTATAACGTAGCTAGATTTGATATTGATTTGGATGGTATTGCAGAGAAAGACTGCCAGTATATCCCTGTAACTACTTATTATTGGTCCAAAGATGTTGGATTAATAAAAAAAGTTATTAATGACTGTAATTATTCTTGGGAGTTAGTAGATTATAATATTATTAAATAAATTATGCTTATGTACCTAAAAAATTTTATCCTTATTTCCATTATGATGTTAATTTCAAAACTATCTATATGCCAAAGTTCAAATGACAAGGAATTACATAATAGATACGGGACATATAGAGAAAACTTTAGAAAGTACTTTACAAAAATTGGTGCAGACTTAGGTGAAGGTTTAGCATTTTCAGATATAAGTATTGTAGGCGCCGATAATATTAAAGTTAATCCTGATGGTTCAGAAGGCTCTGGACAAGTAGGTTTAAACGTTAGGCTAACTATAGGTGGGGATGTTACAGCATTCATGTCTGAGTATATGGGTGTACTTGCTAGCGAATATAAATTACTTAAAATTAATGGAAAAGGAACATCAGAGGAGATGAAAGCGGTTAAAAATGAACTTTATTTTGTTATTAATGCAATTGAACGGTTAGATAAAGGATCTAAACGATATTTTGAAGGAAAAACTACGGATGAAAAAGATGGTTTCTTTATAAGGGATGATGAAAATCCTAATATAATTAAGTATTTTGATGGAAATAATCCTCCATTGACGAGATATAATTACCCTAAAGTTACTTTCATGTCAGGAATTGCGTCACAAGGTAGAGAATTAACACCAACTAACTATACTGCTGGTGGTCCCCCAGTTTCCGATTATTCAACTAAAAAGTATATTTCTTGGCTTATTGATGACTTGGGGAACACACAATATTTCAGATTCAATAAAAATGATAAAGATATTAATGGTAAATATATAGATGAGTATGCTCATTTTCAAGATCCAATAACTGATCAATCAAGATCGAATGAGATGAGTATGGATCAGTTGATAGGAGTACTCTTTGGATTTAAATGCATTTTGAAATTTGTTGAAGAGGACGTTAACGTAGATCCTGACGGATTGGGTCCATTAACAAGTAAAAATTTATGTTCATGGGTGCGAGATTTAGCAAATGCATTAATGACCAAAATAGATTACCCACCCATTTATGGATTGCGCATTCGAACTCCAGAAGAATTAGAAGACCATCCCCATGTATTTAATCCTAAAATAATAGCCCATGCAAATTATGTCATCACTAATCCACATTTAAGCAATGAAATAGTTAAGCGAGGTCCCTTCGCGTATGCTTTTGGATATCCATTTGAAAAGTTAGGTGAAGAATTAACAGGACAAGATTACAAAGATGTCAAAGTAACCTTGAATGCCAAGGCTCAGTTTGCGAGATATTTTGAAGATATTCTTTTCAAAAGTTTAATTGGATATGGAGGAGCATTACTCACTACTCCAGATGGCTTAAGCTTGACTTTGCTAAATAGACCATTTCAACCTCATAATTCTAGTTGGTGGAGAGATCTTTATAATTTTTTACCGAAAAATAAATATTTCAGAAATCTTATTAAACATGGAACAGGATCATCAATGCATATTTGGCTTCCACCAGCCGCTGGTGTCTGGGAGCATAGTAATTATTTTAATATGATGGATGAATTCAATAGAGAAGAGGCTGACTTATTTTGGTGTGTTCTGAATGATGACAAATATGCTACTGCAAGTTTTCCCTTCATTTCAGCTGAAGCAATTGAAAGTTCTTTACTAGGGAGCAATTGTGAGGCAATTCAAAATGCTGTAGATGAATCAACAAATTCACCATTTAATAAGATTAGCCACTTCTCAAAAATTGCTTCAAATGGAAATGAATTGAAAAATAATACACCTGAATATGCTAAAAACTATGGAACAAACCCTGATGATAAGGATAATGTGCAATTATATAATGGATTAGATTGGATGTTGGTTTATAATTTTTATAGATTATCTATTGAGAATAATTTTAACTATGTACTGCAAAATTCACCCAAAGGAACCCCCTATTTTCAGAGTAAACTGACCCCTCATTTTTCGATTGCATTTCAGATTCAAAATTGATGACTAGTTTTCATTACAAAAATAGTGTTTAAGTTCTTTAATCTATAACCTTTCTTT
>JANXMZ010000037.1 GCA_025354385.1 Bacteroidota bacterium | reverse complement strand
GTCAGCAGTTTTGCCATCAGTAATATTTACATAAGCAGGCAAACAACCATCATAATCAAGCAACGTATGCATTTTAACAGCACCTTTGGCCGTTTTATATTTTGCCCAATCAAACAAACTCAGACTTAAACTAATGGTGGTTGAATCCAAAAGAAATATTTTAGACTTGATTTTGAACTTTACGCGCTTAAAGGCTGCCTGCTGTCCTAAACTTTCAAACAGATGATAATAATAAGCGCGAAACAGTTCCCAATCACGATTTTTATTCTGATAGCTGATGGTTGATTTGGATGGAGCCCTTTGAATACCCAGATGATTTAAATTGCCAGTGGCAGATCGAAGGCCATTGCTGATATCTCGTACCGATTGGCTTTTTGCAAACTGGCAAAACAGCATTGAAACCAAATGTGTCCAACTATCATATCCTTTCTCATGCTTATCGGTTTGATATTTATTTACAAGCTTCGAAAATTTATTGCGGTCTAATTTTAAGATAATTTGAGAAAACAGGTTTACATTTGTCATTGAAAGAAAGGGTGATGTTTTTTGTAGAACCTCAAAGGTAATCTTTGAGGAAAAAACTTCCCTTTCTTTTTTTTATCGTTTAGGACGCTATTGGTTTCCAGCCTTATCTTTGAGAAATTTTACAGTTAATCTATTTCCAGCAAAAACGCCATATTTAGAGAGTGGATATTTGGAACGAATAATAGAACCTGTCAAATCTTTATCAGTAGAAAGGTATTGAAAAGTTTCACCCTTTTTAAGAATTATTTGAAATGGCACACCAGCTGAACTATTTCTTGTTGATGCACCTGTTGGGACAACCTCAATAACAGAAGAATCTGCAATACCAACTATGACGAATTCAGCAGACCTAAAACTTTTACCATTGCAACTCCATCCCCAATTATAAGTATCCTCATCTGTTGTCACTACATATTCCGGACTATTCACAATTGATTCGGAGGGAATGACAACAGTGGCGCCTTTAGAGAACCAATAACGGTTCACCGCATATACATTGATAATTTCATTGGATGTAACATGAACCCCATTCAATGTTACCGAGTCTGAATAACGACATACAACTGAACTTGGCAACCTAACTGTTGTTGTAATATTAGGCGTTAAAGTGACGGTTTGTGAAAAATTTTGACCAGCAGCTGCAATCTTAACAGTTGCGGCCGCTTGTGAAGAAAGAAACAATTCAACAGTATCATAGTTGTAATAATTGTAATTGTAATAGCAATCCCAGGCATGTGCCATATAACCTACCCAAAAATCTTTACCTGCTGTACCTTGAGCCTTTGATTTAAAGGAAAATAAACTAAGAAATAAGAGAATAATCAGTATCTTTTTAATCATAGGCAGGCGTTTAAAAGTCAATCATTTAAGATGATTTTTATATGCAATGTCCAAAAATAAGTAATAAAATAATGATTAAGCAAAATTCTAGTATCAAAATACTAAAATATGACAATTCTTTTAGCGGTTAAGGCCGATACTTAATTCGCAAATTTGCGATTAATATATATTCATCATCAAATTCAAGTCCCTGTACTTGAGGCCGAATTTTTTAGCCAACGACTCATTTACCAATGCTCCTTTGTATAAATACACACCATGACGAAAACCTTTGGCTATTTTTATTAAATCATAGAAACCGCCGTAATTGGATAAATCATTGAGAATGGGTGTAAATATGTTGCTAAGTGCATAACTCGCAGTGCGACTCACTCTGGCTGTTATGTTAGGCACACAATAATGAATAACATCGTGTTTTCTGAATATTGGATTTTTATGGTTAGTAATTTCAGAAGTCTCAAATACACCACCTTGATCTATACTTACATCAATGATAATGCTATTGGGTTTCATTTGCATTACCATTTTTTCCGAAACGACAATTGGGCTGCGACCCATTTCTCCTCTAAGTGCCCCTATGGCAACATCACAACTTCTTAATGCTTCGGCCAAAATATTGGGTTGCAAAGTAGAGGTAAATATTTTACCACCTAAATTTTCTTGCAATCTGCGCAAACGGTAAAGTTCATTATCAAAAACTTTCACATTAGCACCTAGTCCTAACGCAGCTTTACATGCATATTCGCCCACAGCACCAGCACCAATTACAACTATTTGAGTTGGAGGTATACCTGTAAACCCGCCTAACAATTCGCCTTTGCCAATATTGGCGTTGTTCAAATATTCCGAGGCAAGTAAAATGGAGGCATGGCCAGCCATTTCTCCCATGGCGCGAATAATGGGATAGGAGCCTGAATCATCCTGTAGAAATTCAAATGCAATGGCATTCACTTTCTTGAGAATAAGCTTGTTAAGCAAAACTGGATTTAATTGATCGAGTTGCAAGGCAGAAATAAGCAGTTGATCTGGTTTCATTAAATCTACTTCCGTCAAAGTAGGAGGCTCTATTTTAAGAATAATATCCGATTGAAATATTTCTTCATGACGATGGGCAATTTTAGCACCAGCCTCGCTAAATCTATTATCACTAAAATTACTAGACTCTCCTGCCCTGCTTTCTATGCTTACTTCGTGACCATTGTTAACAAGAAATTCAACTGCAGAAGGAGAAAGTGGAACTCTATTCTCCTGGGAGGTAATTTCACGCGGTATGCCAATGGATAGCTTTAGGTTATTCTTTTTGAGTGGAGCCATTTGCTCCAATGGCTGCATGGCAGCAACATTGGCTAAATCATTAAACGTTATCAAACCCTTCTTATTTTCCGGCATCTTAAATTGTACTATATTCTAATCAACAAACACAAAGTTAATTACAATTTTGTATAAAACAAGCATTTAATAACAATAAAAGGGTTGCAAATTGCGTTCAGTAAAGGTAAATTTGCACAACTTCAATTTTCAAAAATAACAATGTTAAAAAACACCCTATTTCTCCTTGCTTTCTGCGCTACAATTGCCCTAAACGCTCAGTCTAGCAATACAGTATCTCGGATTGATAGTTTAACGCATTTGTTCATGGAGAATACCTTGGTAAAGCAGCAAATATTTTTAAGTAATTCGGACGTTTTAAATTTAACAGAGGAACGCTTCAATTATTTAACAAACTCTATTGGAACTTCTATTCCTTTTAAATTTGACCCCGCTGTTAAAACTCAAATTAATTACATGATGAATCCTGCAAGCTCTTTTTTGTACAAAGCTTGTCTAAGAAAAGACCTTTATTTTAGAGTATTTGAAGAGGTTTTAGATAGAAAAGGCATGCCACAGGAAATCAAATATCTTTCTATTGTAGAGTCTCTTTTGAGTCCTAACGCTGTTAGTTGGTGCGGAGCAACTGGCTTATGGCAATTCATGCCCGCTACCGGAAGAATGATGGATCTTCAAATCGATGGCACTGTTGATGAAAGAAAAGACATTTATAAAAGTACTGAAAAGGCATGCGAGTACCTTCAATCCATGCATAATAAATTTGGCGATTGGTTACTAGCATTAGCAGCCTATAATGGCGGTCCGGGAAATGTTGCTAAAGCCATTTCACGCTCAGGTGGTAAAAGAACTTTTTGGGAAATTAAACCTTATTTGCCAAAAGAAACTCAAAACTATGTGCCTAAATTTTTAGCAACATCATTCATAATGACATTCGCACCTCCCATCGATGAAGCCTCTAATAATTTATCTGCTGGAGAAATGTTAGTCCCAATTCGCATGTGTTGCCCTATTGATATGAAATATATTTCTGCTGTTATCAATATTAATGAGTTTGAACAAAGTGAGTGGAACAGCGTTTATAAAGATGGTATTATTCCTTCGCACATAGAAAATAAAACCATTGCACTACCATACACCAAAGCCATGCAACTGGCCCAATGGCAAGACAGTATTTATCAAATTAGCGCCAATGCATTTAATCCAGCTGATTTTATACGTTATGAAACAATTATAACGTCATATAAAGTAAAAAAAGGTCAAACAGTTGCTAGTATTTCTGACTTATTTAATGTTAGCTCATCTGATGTTAAAAGATGGAATCACCTAAAAAGCAACAAAATTAAAGCAGGTAGAATTCTTAAAATTTATAAATCCAAAGAAATTACTTTGCCTATTTCCAAGAGTACTCCATTAGGTTTCTTCTTTTACATAACAGAAAATGACTATCAATCCATGAATGATATTTGCGCCCGATTCAATGAAATTGATATAACCAGAAGTTGTGAAATCAACAGGCTTATTTCACCTAATATCCCTATTGGCAAAGGCAAACTTATTAAAATATTTTTAAAATCTAATTAATGTTTATTTCACGTAACGCACTGTTTTCTGCATTTAACTATTGTACTGTAATTGCACTTTTTTCAAGCTGTACATTCTTTGCAAACAAAGAATTATCTGAAGCTGTTGGTAAACCAGGCAGTTTAATTATTGTTAGCGATCAAAGTTGTTTGGATGGTTTAAAAACCGATTTAGAAACCACGTTATTAAATCCCTTGCCTAACTTGCCATCAGTAGTCCCTTTTTTTGAATTATTGAGACCCGATATATCTGACTTTAATAAGTTTTATTACAACCAAAAAACAGTTTTAGTTTTGGTTAATTCCAACAACTATAAAGAAATGGATGAATTATTAGAAACCATTACAAAAGATAGCATTCAGTTATTATTGAAAGATTCTAAATTGAATTTAGTTTACAGAAAGGATTTATTTGCAAAGCATCAATCCTTTGTCTTTCTTTTCGGAAATACTGCAAATGATTTAAAACTCAAAATCAATTCCCATGTTTCAGAAATTGCAAATGCCTTAATGTTGGCTGAACTTAAAGATCAGCAAGCTCTGTTATTTGCCAATCAAAAAGTATCTGATCGTAATTATGAAATATTAAAAAAAGAATATGGCATTGGTGTAAATATTCCAGCAGGATTTAAAACCATAAAAGCAATTAATAATTTTTATTGGTTTCAAAAAGATACGACCATTGATGGCAATGCAAAATCCATTGGATTAATTATTCATTCATATCCTTATTTTGACAGCAGTGATTTAGGGTATACTAAAATTAGAACTGTACGAGACACTTTTTGTAAATACAATATTCCGGGTGAATTAAAAGGCACGTACATGGGCACAACAGAAAGCGATTATTATCCTCCAAGAACATTGGAAAGACTTAAAATTAATGGATATAATACAAGTAAAATGAGAGGCTGGTGGACCTTTAGGGGTTTGAGTATGGCGGGACCTTTTATACGTTATGTGGTGTATGTTCCAGAAAAAAATATTTTATTTGTATTTGAAGGATTTATTTATCAAGCCAATTTAAATACCAAAGAAAGGGATTTAAGAATGATAGAAGCCATCGCATTAAACATACATTAATGAAACCTAAAATCATCATATTTGCATCGGGAAATGGAAGTAATGCATTAAATATTATTGAATATTTTGACGCCAACAAAAAGGCTGAAATTGCTGGTGTTTTTACCAATAAAAAAAATGCTGGTGTTATCGATAAAGCTATTGAGAAAAGAATAGCATTGCAATACTTTAATAAAACTGATTTTTATGACAGTAACCGCGTAGTAGATTTAGTGAAGCAGTATCAACCAAATTTAATTGTATTAGCAGGTTTTCTTTGGTTGGTGCCTTTATCTTTTATTAACGCTTTTGAAAATAAAATCATTAATCTACATCCAGCTTTATTGCCAGCCTACGGTGGCAAAGGTATGTACGGTCATTTTGTGCATGAAGCCATTATACAAAATGGAGAAAAAGAGAGTGGTATTACTATTCATAAAGTGAATGCTGATTTTGATAAAGGTGAAATATTGTTCCAAGCTAAATGTACAATAGATGCCACTGATACTCCAGATACATTGGCTGAAAAGATACATGTTTTAGAACATGAATATTTACCAAAAGTAATAGCAGATTTGATTAAAAAATAATGCGTGCAATCTTCTTTTTTCTTTTTGCTTTTCTAACCCTTGAACTAGGTGCTTGGGGTTTTTATGGGCACAAGAAAATAAATGAAATTGCAATTTATACCCTACCTAAGCCTTTGTTTGCCTTTTATAAAAATAATGCAGCTTATATTATATTACATGCAGTAGATGCAGATAAACGCAGGTACCTCATTGAAGATGAAGCTTGCAGACATTATTTAGATGGCGACTTTTACGAACGCGCACTTCCTATAGATACCATTCCATTTTATTACAAAGAAGCCTGTTTAAAATACGGAGAAGATACTGTTAAAGCACACGGTATTGTTCCCTGGCATATTCAAACAATGATGTACAGATTGACTGAAGCTTTTAAAACTAAGGATATTACCCAGATACTTAAATTAAGTGCAGACCTTGGTCATTATGTTGGCGATTGCCATGTACCCTTGCATGCTACCTCTAATTATAATGGTCAGAAAACTAATCAAGTTGGTATCCATGGATTATGGGAAAGTCGTTTACCCGAATTATTCAATCGTGAGTACGATTTGTTTACAGGTGTTGCTGTCTATTGCGATTATCCTGTAAAATCGACATGGAAAGCCTATGAAGAAAGTTATGGTTTAGTAGACAGTGTACTTGCAATGGAAAAAAAAGTTTCCAAACATTTTAAACCTTCTAAAAAATACACATTCGAGAAGAAAGGCAATACAACTATAAAGGTTTATTCCAAAGAATTCAGTGAGGCCTATCAGCAAGCAGTTGGCACAATGGTGGAAGACCGCATGAGATCATCTATTCTTCTACTAGGTGGTTTATGGTATACTTGTTGGGTTAATGCCGGGCAGCCAGACCTTACAGAACTTAAAACGGATGTAATTCCAGCAAATGCAGAAGATGCTATTGATGAAGAAAATAGCAAGGAAAAATTAAAGGGCAGAGAAGAGTAAGTTTATACTTTGCTTTTTAATATACATCACCTAAATTTGTTTTACATTTATGAAAAAAATTCTTCCTTTTGCATGCATTTTATTTCTTTTTGCATTTTCAATTCACTCCAATAGTTATAAAATCGAAAACAATGAACTGATTTTGCCTTCGCCCATTCAATTTAAAACTGGCACTGCAGAATTATTACCTTCAAGCGATTCGGCACTTGTTTATATCAAGAACTATTTGAATGATAAACCGTTTATAACAGTAATAAGAATAGAAGGTCATACCAACAATGTCGGCACCGAATCAAACAATCAAGCTTTATCAGAAAAAAGGTCTTTGGCAGTAGGAAAATGGTTAGAGAATAATGGGATTGATTGCGGCCGTTTATTTTGTGTAGGCTTTGGAAGTTCGAAGCCAAAAGAAAGTAACGAAACTGCGGAAGGTAAAATTATAAATGAACGCATTACCATTTACAATGCTGAATTAAGAAAGGTGAAAATTGGTGGAATGCCATTAGATGGTGGCGGTAGAAAAGCGGGTGATATTTGCAAATAAATACCAACACTAACGAATGGTATCTTTGGCATTAAATACGCCTCCAACCATTCCTAATCCATTGTTCACATTAGATCTTAATATAACAGGATCGGAAACGAATAAGCCAGATGATTTATTGTAATCTCTTACTTGTTTAAGATATCGGTAATAGTCCTCTGAAAAGGTTTTAATACTTACCTCAAATTTAGGAGTGCCAGTAGCAGTGCCAAATCCTACAGGAATATCAAGTGTTTTGTTTTGACCATTAAAAGAAACATCGCTAAACACATAAGCACCATTATCTAATTTTTCATTATTGGCAAAAACAATGTCATTCGAAGCAATTTCCAATGGAAACCATTGTTGAATACTTGCAGCATAATAACGAATCAAAATTTCATAATAATTATTGGTAGCTACATTATCCTTAAAATTTAGGGTTATCTGACCAACTGGGTAACCTGTTTTATCAAAGCTTACAGAATCTTTAAATACAGCATTTGAAACAATATTAGCGGGGATTTCAATATCTGCATAGGCCGATGGAAAGTCCTTTCTTGTAATATCCACTTTGTATTTTTTACCTTGAACTGGTTTGTAATTGAGGGTGTAAAAACCATTGAAAAAAGTTAAATTTCCTATAAAAATATTGTTCTCATATAATTTTGCACTGGCATCCTGCAAAAGGTATCCTGTGGAATCCGCAACATTTAATATCGGAATACTTCTACTGATTTCTAATTTAATAGTTGAATTGGTATTGAATTCGCCATTCACTACCACCTTGGAGGAATAAGCTGGTAAATCTAAATTTACAACCTTTTCGCAAGAGGCAAAAATGAAAACAAAGATCAAAACAAAAGGTATATAGTTTAATGATTTCATATTTTAGAATTTAGTGTAATAGGTTATGCCAGGAATAAAACCAAGAAATGTACGCTGATAAGCTGTTGGTGATGGGGTATTGGTTGTTGTAGTGCCTTTAGGAGAATTTAGAATATAAACATAAGCAGGATTATTTCTGGCGAATAAGTTGTAGATAGAAATATTATACCCAGATTCCTTGCCCCATGTGCGATTGCGAATTCTTTTAAAACCTACGTCAATTCTGAACGTATTAGACAATCTGTAATTATTTTTGGCTGTATAATCATATACAATATTGCCATTGATATCTCTGTATTTACCGATGGGTAATGACTGCACATTTCCTGTGGAGAAAACCATATTAATAGAAAAATCATGTTGGTCATCAATTTTTTGCTGTGCCACGATATTGATATAGTGCCTTCTGTCGAATTGGTAGAAATAAGTTTGACCTCTGTTTACATCAGGTGCATTTCGCTTAGCCCAGGAAAGCGTATAACTTATCCAGCCATTTAAATCACCACGTTTTTTGTGCAAGAATGTTTCTATGCCATAACACCAACCTTTGCCCATTACTACTTTATCTTCCCAATTTCTATCTGTTGGGTCATCACGAAAAGAAACACCTTCTTTTATTTCTAAAACTCTGCTTAAATATTTATAATAACCATCCACGGATAATTCCAAATTATTTTTCAAAGGTTTGGAAATACCCAATGAAAATTGCTGCGATCTTTGAGGGGCAATTTTCGAAGTTGCTGGCACCCATCTATCCGTAATGTACGATGAAAAATTATTTTCCAAAGAATGTAGATTTTGATTCATTACTGTATAACTGGCCTTTAACGCATATTTATTGTTTATTTTAGAATTTAATGAGATACGAGGTTCTATGAAAATAAAATTTTTCTGTTGATAATTGTAATTTACGAATCGGCCACCAACAGAAAGTTTGGTATTAAAATTAATCCGTATTTCATCTTCAAAATAGGCTGAATACTCGTTACCAACCAAAACCCTTTTACTACCAATATTGGTATCCAATTGATTAACTTTATTAACACTGTATTGAATATTAAAAGTGCCTGGAACAAACCCACGTATACAGGTTGAGGCTCCAAAATGAAAGGTATTACTTTTATTGGCAATATAATCAAAATCGGCACGGGCGGTAAAATCTCTGATTAAATTATAATAACTGCTATTATAACTTGATTGAGTAACACCATTACTTGTATCAATACTATTTCCGAAAATAAAATTATTTTTGTTTTTATATTGAGAAAAGCTGCCACTGAAAGATGAAAACAATTGTTGATTTATAACTTTATTCCATCTAACAGAAGCAATAAAATTCCCCCAACTTAAGTCCTGACCGATGGTTGTTTTATTAACATTTCCGTTTCTTACGGTCGAATCGGTTGCAAGCAAATACAATCTATCTCGACAACTAAAAACATTAAAAATCAATTTACTTTTTTCGCTGAATCGATGGCAAACTTTAGCATTCAAATCGTACAAGGTATACCAGAATTTATTGTTTGAATTATTGCCCAATCTTGTAAACCAATCTAGGTAAGATCTGCGACCTGCAAATGCAAAAGTCGTTTTGCCATCTCTAGATAGAGGTCCATTTAACTCCAATCGAAGTGCCATTAAACTATTGGAAACAACACCAGAAAAACCTTTTGCATTTCCCTCCTTCATTGTGATATCTGTAATGGCAGATAAGCGTCCGCCATATTTGGAAGAGAAGCCACTTTTGGTTAAGTTAATACTGTTAATACCATCGGAATTAAAAATGGAATAAAACCCAAAAAGATGATTCATATTATACACTGCAGTTCCATCCAATAACACCAAGTTTTGATCTTGTCCACCACCTCTAACATATAAGCCATTTGTTAGTTCGGTACCAGGCATCGCTCCTGGTAAAAATTTAAGCCCGCGAATAACATCAACTTCACCAACCAAACTTGGCATGTTGCTAATTTGCAAACCTGGAATTTCCAAAATACCATTTTCAATTCTATCCATAATTTTAATGTTGCGAGAAAGCGCTAGGCGTATTAATTCATCCACCGCTTTGGTATTTTTTATTTCAACTTTTTTGACTTTTACATTATCGGCACTATCAACATCATCATCTTCAACCTTAATTTTTGCCTTTGATTTCACATTTTCAAATGGATCAATTTGTCTTTCGTATTCATCTAACTCGCGTAAATGAATATCTCTGTGTTTATTTCTATTGATTGCTGTGGTGTCTATTTTAGCAGCAAAGCCATCTTTAAGATACATTATGTTTTTGGTACCGTAAGGCAAACTAAGCGCATAATAGCCGGAATTATTAGTCACCGTACCTGAACCAGTTTGAGGGCAAAAAACATAGGCACCCACTAATACTTCGCCAGAATATTGATTGATGATAAAACCCGAAACAGTAAAACTTTGTCCACTTAACTGGCCTATCGACATAAGCATTGTTAATAACCCTGCTAAATATAATCTTTTGAACAACATATTTGAATTGAAGATTCAAATATAGTTGATATTTTCAAGCCCATAAAAGAATCAAATCGATATTTAAATATAATTTGTGGAAAACCATAAACAGTATTGGCTTAAATTTGATTTTACATTTTGCAGTTAAAACAGTTTTTAATAATCTGGTTGATACTAGCAAACACTTGTATTGCCAAAGCTTTAACTCCCGGTGACTCAAGTGTAGCAATAACCGATACAACAGATGTTTTGAGAGGGCTCGACTTAAAAGTAGTGCCCGACGTTGTTGTGCTTCATATGGTAGCTAAAAAGTACATGGGTAAATGGCATGATTTGTTTTTAGCGATAAAAATAGAAGAGAGCGGGAATACAGGTCACTATAGCTGGCTTTCAACTAACCATTATAACCTCTGTGGAATGCGTTATCCTAGGAGCAGAAGAACTTATGCTATTTCATCTACAAATACCAATTATGCCATATTCAGAAACTGGTTTGAATGCATGTTGGATTTTAAAATGTACATGGATAATATTGAGGAAAAATTTGTGGAAAAACATAAAAGGGTACCAAAAAATGATATAGAAATGGTAGATTACATGTTCAATTCATTCAATCATTTTGGAAAATGGAAACGCGATATGTACATTCTTGTGAAATATGTTAAGAAAAAATATAAGTAAGCTTTATTTTTCTTTCACCCAATACACCATATACCCCACCCATTCTTTAATTAAATACTCCAGCTTTGAAAGTGCCTCGGCAGAGGGGATTAATAAATTATCAGGCGAATAATCGCGAATGGGTATGCTGTAAAAATTGGTTGCAAAATAATGAATCCCTTCCCTTTTGTTAAAACATAATTTTGCTCTAGGTAAATGCCATGCACTACTAATTACTAATATACCTGATTTAATGCCCAATGAGTCGAGTATTTTTAAACTGTACTTGGCATTCTCTGAAGTATTTCGACTTTTATTTTCAATTATAATATCCGAATCGGGCACATGAATGGTGTTTAAATATTCGTGAACTGCATCGGCTTCTTTAGTCGTTTGATTAATTACGCTGGCACTACCACTGCTAATCATAATTTTCTTAATTTTCCCTTCATTATAAAGTTTCAATGCCTGTAAAAAACGATCGCTTGATTCGTAAAAAACTGTTTTACCAGTATTGATATCTCTGGAAGAAAAGCCGCCTAAAACAATTCCTACTTTATAAGTTGAATCCAATTGTTGAGTACCTTTACTTTCGTATAATCTTAAGGCCTCATTCACCAAAAAACCATTTGAAAAAAAATACAATAAAATACTTGCTATAATTAGCCTTCTTTTTCGTTTTGATTCATCTTTGGTAAAAATTCCACGAAAGAGGATAAAAACAACCCAAACCAAAGGCTTGATGAGAAATAGCAATATTTTTGACAGTATAAAAAACATTTTTGTCTGCAAATATGCCAAAATTACTGAATTAATTGATTGGATTAATTTTTGACCTCTTGGAATTAAACAATTCAAATAATCTTATATGAGTAAAACAGGTAGTATATCCGTCAATACAGAAAATATTTTCCCTATCATCAAAAAGTTTCTTTACAGTGATCATGAAATATTTTTGCGCGAACTTGTTTCGAATGCAACAGATGCATGTAACAAATTAAAAACTTTAGCCAGTGTGGGTGAATTCAAAGGTGAAACAGGCGAATTTAAAATTAGTATTACACTCGATGAAACTGCTAAAACACTTACCATTAGTGATAATGGTATTGGTATGACCGAAGAAGAAATTGAAAAATACATCAATCAACTGGCTTTTTCTGGAGCAGAGGAATTTGTGAAAATGTATAAAGACAAAGCGGATGCAAATGTTATTGGGCATTTTGGACTTGGTTTTTATTCGGCCTTTATGGTAGCTTCTAATGTTGAAATTAATACACTCTCATATAAAGATGGTGCTGAGCCAGCCCATTGGACTTGTGATGGGAGCACCCAGTTTACAATTACCAAGGGCAGCCGAACAGAAAGAGGTACAGACATCATTCTTCATCTAGCAGAAGACAGTCATGAATTTGCGGAGAAACATAAAATATCTCAATTGCTTACCAAGTACTGTAAATTTTTACCGGTAGCCATTGAGTTTGACGGCAAAATAATTAACGAAGAAAAACCACTTTGGTTGAATAAGCCTACTGATTTAAAAGATGAGGATTACATCAAATTTTACCAAACGCTTTACCCTTTCTCTCAAGCACCTTTGTTTTGGATCCATATCAATGTAGATTACCCATTCAATTTAACCGGCATACTCTATTTTCCTAAGGTAGATAGTGCAATAGAAGCTGAAAAGCACAAGGTGCAACTATACAGTAATCAAGTATTTGTAACCGATAATGTAAAAGATATTTTACCTGAATTTTTAATGTTGTTGCACGGTGTTATAGATTCTCCAGATATTCCATTAAACGTTTCAAGAAGCAGTTTACAAAGCGATAGCAATGTTAAAAAAATTACTTCTCATATTACTAAAAAAGTAGCCGATAAATTATCTGATTTATTTAAAGCGAATAGAGAAGATTTTGAAGCCAAATGGCCCAACATTGATTTATTTGTAAAATATGGTATGTTAAGTGATGAGAAATTTGCTGAGAAAGCGAAAGACTTTTGTTTATTGGAGACTACCGAGCCCAAGTTTGCAACTATTTCCGATTTTGTTACTGATATTAAAACTACACAAACAGATAAAGATGGTAACACGGTTTTACTATACACGAATCATTCAAACGAAGAATATAGTTACATAAAAGCTGCAACAAATAAAGGTTATAAGGTTATAAAATTAGAAGGACCTTTGGATAGTCATTTTACTGGTTATCTTGAACAGCATAATGAAAAACTACAATGCAAGCGCGTAGATGCTGATGCTGTGGACAGATTGATTCCTCAGGAAACTACTAATATTGCTTTGCTAAATGAAGACGAATGCAAGCAATTGGTGAGTATTTTTGAAGGCACTAATCACCAATCTGATTTAAAATTCATAACAGAAAATTTAAATCCTGAGGATGCGTTGATAACCATTACAGAAAGTGAATACGACAGAAGAATGAGAGAAATGAGCAAGATGAATGGTTTTAACATGTTTGGAAATATGCCAATGAGCTATAATGCAGTGCTCAATGCCAACCATGCAAAAGCAAAAAAAATACTAACAGAAGGTGAAGTAGCAAAACCAATAGCAGAAAAAGCCTTGAATTTAGCCTTACTTTCCAAAGGAATGTTAAAAGGAGAAAAATTAAATCAATTCATACAAGCAGAATTAGAAAATTTATAAACATTGAAGTCTCTATAAGTCAATAATCAAATTTGATGTTTGATATCGACTTGTGGATTTTAAATTTGTAGAGTGATAAAAAAATAATCTTCTTTTGAATAATCAAATTATAATAAACAAATAACAACACAATCAATGGCAAAACATTTCACAGACGCAAGTTGGGATTCTGAAGTATTAGGTTCAGACAAACCGGTATTAGTAGATTTTTGGGCAGAATGGTGCGGACCTTGCCGCATGATCGGTCCTTTAGTTGAAGAATTAGCAACAGAATACGAAGGCAAAGCTTTAGTGGGCAAATTAAATGTGGATGAGAATCCTGGTGTGGCTACCAAATATGGTATTCGCAGTATCCCAACCATCCTTGTATTTAAAGGTGGTGAAGTAGTCGATAAAATTGTAGGAGCCGTGCCTAAAAACATGATTGCACAAAAAATCGATGCCCAAATGGTTGCCTAAAATCATTGAAACATAATTGAGAAGCGGAAATGTAAGTTTCCGCTTTTTTTATCTAAATTTGTGTATCCATGACATTACAGGAAACTGCTTCCGCTTTTGACAATATTGATTTACTAGCCTCGCAGGTTGTAGAGGGATTTATTACTGGATTGCACCGAAGTCCCTTCCACGGTTTCTCGGTTGAATTTGCCGAACACAAAATTTATAACAAAGGTGAATCCACACGCCACATTGATTGGAAATTATTTGGCAGAACAGATAAATTATTTGTAAAGCGCTACGAAGAAGAAACCAATCTTCGCTGCCACTTGGTGCTTGATACTTCTGCAAGCATGTTTTATCCAGAAGGCAGTTTATCAAAGATTAATTTCGGTGTCATTGCCTCTGCTGTTTTAGCCAACCTCATGAAAAAGCAAAGAGATGCCTTTGGACTTACTTTATTTGATGAGCAAATTCAATTACAAACCGAAGTACGCTCTTCCAGCGCCCATTACCGACTTATTTTAAACAAGCTGCAAGAAGCATTACAAATGAAACCAACGCTTACCAAAACCAATGTTGCCAATACTTTGAATACGATTGCCGAACAGATTCACAGAAGAAGTTTGGTAGTTGTTTTTAGTGATATGTTTGATGACATTAATGACAATGATGTACTTTTTGATGCACTTCAGCATTTGAAATTTAGAAAGCATGAAGTTATTTTATTTCATATCACAGACGGCAATTCCGAGTTGGATTTTAATTTCGAAAATCGTCCGTACAAGTTTGTAGACAATGAAACTGGCGAGGAATTAAAATTGTATCCCGAGGATGTTAAAATAGATTACTTAAAACAAATGAATGCCTACCGAGCTGCCTTAAAGTTAAAATGTCAACAATACCGAATTGATTTTGCAGAAGCAGATACCCGTAAGGATTTTGCCCAAATATTAATGCCTTTTTTGGTAAAGCGTCAAAAGATGATGTAAATATTAAAACAAATCTGTTAGCAGATTCACACCTGCCGGTCGCACAACATTAAAACCTTCGGCATATTTTACGCCTATAAATCTTCCAAATTGAACCGACCTACCTTCCACATGTTGCAAAAACGCTAAACTTGAAATGGGGGTTTCTGGCTCCTTAGAATCTGGATTAAAGAATTGAGATTTAAAACACATTAAACTGGCTGTACGCGCTTCCCAAACATCCGTTACATCTATTACAAAGTCGGGTTCTATGTAATTATCTTGTATGTATGCATACACGGCTTTTGGTCGCCATGGTTTTAAATCATTGCCTTGGTCATCTCTTATTTCTATCTTTAACAACCCCGCCAAAAAACAAGCATCTGCAACTAATTGATGTCCTTTGCCGTGATCGGGATGCCTGTCGCTTTTAGCATTGCACAAAACAATATCTGGTTGGTATTTTCTAATACATTTAACAACTGCTTTTAAATTCGATTCATTGTATTCGAAAAAACCGTCTTTCAAATCTAAATTTTCTCTGATATCCAATTGTAAAATTTCACTCGCATTGGCAGATTCTATGGCTCTTATTTCTGCAGTTCCTCTGGTGCCCAACTCCCCTCTTGTTAAATCAACAATACCGGTTGTCAATCCATTTTTTTTATGTTTTACCATCGTGCCAGAGATACCGATTTCAACATCATCCGGGTGGGCGGCAAAAGCCAATAAATTAATTTTAGGGTGCATTTTCTATTTCTAAAGTTCTTATAATTTCTTCTATTTGATAATCAATAACAGGATCATAGGTATCTTTCATATCTGCATTGTAGGTTTTGGCCATGGCCTGCCAAAACAAGGTTTCTAAACCACCTCGGTAATTATTCATAATATCCCAAGTAGATTTGCCCGTTTCTCTGTGAATCAGTTTCAACAGTATTTTACCTTGACTTACGGTCATGTTTTTTAGATCGTCCATAAATTGTTTTTTGATGGATTTTTCGCATGCCTTTACATATTTTTTCTTCTCCTTATCAGAAGACATAAGGTTCAAATTATCTTCCATTAACTGCAACCGAAAAGCAGCTAATTTTGCATAAGGCAACGCCTTTTTTACATCATATGCTAAATTTAAAAACGCTTTTTGCTCTTCAGGAGAAATGACATCTCCCTTGTACTGAAATTTCTTTTGAAGATAAACGGTTATCGTATCTTTACCTTCCACTTCATAACCAACTCTTACAACATTGCTTTTCTTAGCTGTATCATTGGTTTGTTGCCCCATTGCGGCAATAATAGATACTCCCAAATACATTGCTATCGAAAATACATGTTTCATGTGTATATCTATTCAAGTGTTGTGCCAACATTCGACACAGGTATTTTTTTCAATAAACCATATACTACCAAAAACAAGCCGAGTATAAATAAAGAAGATGAAATAATTTCTGCTTGAGTAACCTGCATGCCCATAAAATCCATCAAAGTATTTACCCTTATTTTTTCAATTAAAAATCTTTCAGTGCCACTTAACATCAAATAAATTCCAAATAAAATACCGGCATATTTAATTTTTTTGCGCAACATCCAAAGCACAAAAAATAAGAGGATACCAAAGAAGGCTTCATACATTGGAGTTGGAAATACCGAGGCCACCAAATAAGGTGTTTGATCAAAATTGCAACCAATATTTTGCATATAACCCGCATCGCCTTCCATAAAAGGATTGCAAACCCTATTAACATTGTTAGGGTAATTGTAAGCCCAAACCCAATCGGGGAAAAAAGACATCCATCCCGGCTTCGGCAAAGTGTTTACAATGCCCCAATCTCCATCACCCGCTACATGACAACCAATTCTACCTGTTCCATATGATAGCATCATGGCTGGCCCTCCAACATCTAACATGTGCAAAGTTTTAATACCTTTTCTCTTAGCAACAATTAATACGGCAATACCACCAACAATCAAGCCGCCATAAAATGTGAGTCCACTGAACGAAATAATGTTGCCCCATGGGTCTCTATAAAAGTCTGAAAGATTTTCTAGAATGTGAAATAATTTAGCACCCAATAAACCTCCTAAAAATGCGGCAAAGGTAATTGTGCCCATGTGGTAAGAGGGGTCTACAGTTTTTATTTCCTCTACTGGTTCTGGCAATCTTTGCTTTTTATCTTGCCAATAATTAATGCCTACAAACAGGGCTGCACCAATAATGCCATAAATGAAGCTCCCATTCAATGATAAAATATAAGATTGGGGATTATCATTGGCCAAAGAGAAATTAAACAGCAATGGTAAAAACTTATATCCTATTATAAATCCAGTGATACCAGATGCAATATAATCTGATTGCGACATGGCCATGCCTTTCATTACCTTTACTTGCTCGCCAGCGCCTAGGATACCCAATTTAAATTTGCGCTTTAGCTCTTTGGTCATTACCACATTAGCTGCTACGAAAGAAATGGCTACAAAAAAGCCAAATGAATTGATCAGTTTAAGACCTGGTAATTCCAGTCCAAACCAATCTTGAAAAATATAATAAAAATTAGGATACATTTAATAGGTGTTGTGTTGAATAATTGAGTTCTCCTTCGGCAAATCCATTTTGATTGATATGCGACAAATATACTTCGCAAACTTCATTCACCATCAAAGGATCGTAATCTACCTCTACTTTGATATAATTCTCTGTAAAACCAAACATGCGATTGCTTTTTTCTTCTTGCTCAAAAAGCACATTGGCCTTGGTATTTAAATATTGTTGATAGAAATGTTGCTTCTTTTTTTCGCTCAAGATTCTCAACATCTCTGTGCGTTCGTTGCGTATAAATTGATGCACTTTACCACTCATTTTTCTTGCAGTTGTATTGGCTCTCTCCGAGTATGGGAAAACATGCAGATAAGAAACATCTAGTTGATTGATGAAATTATAGGTCTCTAAAAAATCTTCATCTGTTTCGCCAGGGAAGCCAACAATAACATCGACACCAATAGAACAATGCGGCATGAGTTGTTTTATTTTATTCACCTTCTCTTCATACAATTCTCGTTCATATTTTCTGCGCATAGCCTTTAATATAGTATTGGAACCACTTTGCAATGGAATATGAAAATGCGGCATAAATTTATTTGAATGGGCTACAAATTCTATGATCTCATCCGTTAATAAATTGGGTTCGATAGAAGATATGCGATATCGACCTATGCCCTCAATTCTATCCAATTCCAAACATAAATCGAAGAAGGTTTCATTGTTTTGAATTCCAAAATCGCCCAGGTTCACACCTGTTAATACAACTTCTTTAACATTGGTTTCAGCTACCTGCCTTACCACTTTTAATGTTTCTTCGATAGAATTACTTCTGCTTTTGCCCCTTGCCAAAGGAATGGTACAGAAAGAACAAAAATAATCACACCCATCTTGAACCTTTAAAAACGATCGGGTTCTATCGCCCACCGAAAAACCGGGAATAAACACATTGGTTTCTTTGATATTTTGGTTGTGTATTTTTGCAGCACCAACCTTTTCGTAACCTGCTTTTAAGTGCTCCGCCAAATTAAATTTTTCGGCTGCACCTAACACCAAATCAACCCCGGGAATATTAGCTATTTCTTCCGGTTTCAATTGGGCATAACAGCCAATAATGACAATGAATGCATTGGGGTTACTTTTTAAGGCTTCTTTTACTACCTTTTTGCATTTGCGATCGGCATGATCGGTAACCGAACAGGTATTGATTACATAAACATCAGCTTGGTCTGTAAATTCTTTTTTCGCAAAACCAGCAGTTTCCAATTGGCGACCAATGGTGCTGGTTTCAGAGAAATTGAGTTTACAACCTAAGGTATAAAAGGCTACCGATTTTTGCATGAAAGGTGCAAAGTTAGGCCTATCCTAAATCCTTTCCAAAGGAAAGGATTTTAAATTCTGGAATGAATTTAGCCTACTATTGCCTTTAAAACGCAATAAGAAGAAGTAGTATTTATTATTACTAACCTAAGTTCAAGTTAAGCAAACTAACAAATTGAATTTAATGATTTATAAGCATTTCATTTTCCTACTTTAGCTTCACACTTATTGGGTGGTTTGTTTAAGCCAACAATAGCAAATTTAGATTCCTAAAAAAAATGAGCAACCAATGATTATTATTTATTGTCTACGAACTTCAAATTCCTAACAAAACCTTCATATTTGGTTCGTTTGATAGCACTTTTAGAAAAAATTTTGTTAAAAACTGTTTCTGTAATTTCGGTCCATTCGGCTTTACTATAACTTTCTATTTCTGGCTTTATCTCAAATTGTGGCTCTTGGTGTGGTTTTGAAAAACGGTTCCAAGGGCAAACATCTTGACAAATATCACAACCAAATATCCAGTTCTCCAACTTTCCTTTAAATTCACTTGGAATAGCATCCTTCAATTCAATGGTAAGATACGATATACATTTGGACGCATTCAAGGTTTTATTAGGCAATATGGCTTCTGTTGGACAAGCGTCTACACAGGCCGTGCATGAGCCACAATAATCTTTGATGGGTGAATCATATTCACAATTTAGGTCGAGTATCAGTTCCGATAAAAAGAAAAAAGAACCATGTCCCTTGTTAATGAGTAAGCCATGTTTGCCAATCCAACCCAATCCACTCCTTTCAGCCCAGGATCTCTCCATTACTGGTGCACTATCGGTAAATGCACGCCCTTCCACCGCTCCTATTTGCTCTTGTATCAATACCATCAATGCTCTGCATTTCTCTTTTAGCACTTCATGATAATCGTTGCCATAAGCATACTTTCCAATTTTAGCATTGGTGTGTTGCTGCTGCTTTTCTGGATAGTAATTATACAATAAACTAATTACTGATTTAGCACCAGGCACCAAAATGGTTGGATCTAAACGCTTGTCAAAATGATTTTCAAGGTACTGAATTTGCCCATGATGACCTTTGTTCAACCATTCTTCCAATAGCGGTGCTTCTTTCTCTAAATAGCCCGCTTTAGAGATGCCACAAAAGGAAAAACCTAGCTGAGTAGCCAGTTTTTTTATGATTAAAGAATTTTGTGATGCTTGGGACATAGGAAAACTAAGGACGAAAATAAGACTCTGCGCCTATTTCACCTTCAATTTTTTTCCCAAAGGAAGAATTGTTGTTGCTTTAATTTTATTTAATTTACAAAGCTTGCTAACTGTTGTATGATGCTTTCTAGCAATGGCACTTAATGTATCACCCCGTTTTACAACATGAATTTTCTGAGCCTTCTTCGCTTTGGTGTAATGCGTTTCGCTGTGCTCTTCTACACCGCCATTTCTAGATTTCTTTACAAGTTTATTGTTTTCAAATAAGGTACCATCTATGGTAATCTCGTTGTTCAACAAAGAAAATTTATCGAAGGCAATGAATTTAGCCGGATCAATGGGTTTACCCATAAAACGCATTTCGAAATGTAAGTGCGAACCAAAACTATGTCCTGTGTTGCCGCCAAGACCAATCACTTCTCCGACTTTAACCGATTGACCAACCTCAACAATATTTTTAGACAGATGGCCGTATAAGGTTTCTAAACCATTGTGATGGCGAATCACCACCATATTGCCATAACCAAAGTAATAACGCGACATGCGAACCACGCCATCAAAGGCACTTACCACAGAATCGCCCGTTTCTAAATCCAAATCGACACCTTGGTGGTGTTTGCCCCAACGTGTACCAAATTCTGAGGTCACCATGGAAGCAATAGGAATGCAAAATCCAAATGAATCGTGCGACAAACAAAGACTTACAGGCTTATTAAAACTACTATAATCGTATACATACGGATTAAGTGTTTGACTGTCCCAACTATTTAAGTACAATTGCCAAGCCGAATTGAAAGTCGAATCAAATTCACCAGCCATTTTGGTTGGCTCATAATTGTAAACATCTGTATCGTTAAAATTTAAAAGATGATTAAAAACACCCGCCTCTATAATACCAGTACTTATTAAAAATAAGATTACAAAGGCCAGTAATTTATATGGATTGTAAAATTGATAAGGCATGGATCTTATCTGCGTGCAATTTTTGTACCAAACTATCTAAATTGTCGAATTTTAACTCATCTCGCAATCTGTCTACAATTTGAATATCAATTACTTGCCCATAAATATCGGCATTAAAATCAAAAAAATTAACCTCTATGCTAAACCCTTTTCCTAGTATGGTGGGGTTCTCTCCAATATTCATCATTCCGCCAAATATTTCATTGTTTACAACACCTTTAACTGCATAAACACCTTTTTGAGGAATAAGCTTATTAGGATTCTCTATTTCTAAGTTGGCGGTAGGGTAACCCAATTCACGACCCAATTTCCTGCCTTCTACTACCCTGCCATAAAAATTAAAGGGACGGCCTAAATAAGCATTGGCTGTTTTTACATCACCTTCTAACAAAGCATTTCTTATTTTGGTACTGCTAATCGTAATATCATTCACATCCTCTGGCGAAATTTCTAAAACACGGTAATTAAATTTCTCTGCATTGGCTTTCAACAAATGAATATCGCCCTCCCTATTTCTTCCAAAGCGGTGGTCGTAGCCAATAATAGCAGTATGAATATTTAGTTCATTCACCAAAAACTCATGGATATAATCTTCTGGTAAAATATTGCTAAAAGCTTTGGTAAATGGCACCACTACCACATTATGAATACCACAAGTTTCTATCATCTGCAATTTTTCTTCGAGGGTCTGTAACAGTTTTAAATCGTTATCTTCCGGAAATAGCAATAAGCGCGGATGGGGCCAGAAGGTGAGCAAAACACTTTCCCCATTTATTTTTTCTGCGGCTTGCTTTACCTGCAATAAAATTTTTTGATGACCTAAATGCACCCCGTCAAAAGTGCCTTGCGTAAAAACGGTTGGTTTAAAATCCGGTAAAAGATCCAGGCTATCGAAAATACGCATACTTAGAAACCGCAAAGATGTTGAAAATCCTCAATATTAAAAGCATCATCAATATGATAATCGCCAATTTTTGTTCTTCGTAATGCCGATAAATGTGAACCGCTGTTCAAATATCTGCCGTAATCATCGGCTAATGAGCGTATGTAAGTACCCTTGCTGCAAGCCACTTCAAAATTTATATTTGGCAATTCGCCATTAATTTTAAATTCACTAATCCGAATAACACGCTTTTTTATTTCCACTTCTACCCCTTGCCTTGCAAACTTGTAAGCCCTTGTACCATTTATTTTAACGGCCGAAAAGGCTGGAGGCACCTGCGTAACATCGCCCGTAAAATATTGGCTGGCCGCCAACAATTCTTCATTAGTAATGGTGCTAAAATCAAAGTAGGCATCAAATTCAGTTTCCAAATCATAACTTGGAGTGGTCTGTCCAAATGTAATGGTGCCTGTGTAACCCTTGGCTTGATTCTGAATCTGTTCTATCATTTTGGTGCACTTGCCAGTACAAATTATTAATAAACCTGTAGCCAGGGGGTCTAAGGTACCAGCATGACCAACCCTCTTAGCCATTGTTACATATTTTACTTTTTTTACCAGTTTAAATGAACTCCAGTGCAATGGTTTATCAAATAAAAGAATACTGCCTGTTTTTAGTCGCTCTGCATCAAAATTAGCAGAGGTCATTAAGAAATCTTTCAACTCCTCTACAACAGGTTCAAATTTTACTGAATTTTCCATTTTGTATGGGCTCTTGATTAGAGGTAATTGTATACGAATAAACACCGTTGGAAAAGCATGTAACATTTACAAAGGCTTTTTGTTCCCCTTTTTCTTTTGTCTCTTTCATTGTCATAATAACTTTACCTGACATATCATAAATAGTAATTACAACCTCGCCATTTTCTTCAGTTTCAAAAGGAATCATGATGGCATCTGTTACTGGGTTAGGGAAAGCATTCGAAATTTTATTATTTCGAAAATTTTGTAATCCAACAGTAGGATCATTCATGCTTATTTTACCAATCCATGTGCCAACCTTATCATTAGATTTACCAAAAGAACCGGCCAACCAAAATTCATTCTCATTGTTATATCGCCTTTGAATGGCTGTATAATCGCCCCAACGCTCTGCAGTATCAACAATAAAACTATTAATAATGCCTTGACCCTGTTTCACCCGAATGATATCAGAGTATTGACCGTTGTTATCAAAATAAACAACAGAAGTACCCGGAAAGGTTTTCAACCCGGTATGCGAAAATGTAATTAAACTTTGTTGCCCCCATACTTTATTGCCAGCATGTACAATGGTGGGATAAGCTATGTCTAATGAATCGTAAGAAATAATATTGGCCTTTACTATTGGATTAGCATCCTGCGGGTCTTGAATTATGCCATGGTAAACAGAGGATTTGCCATTGATACTGTTGCGCGATGTTTGCACAAATTGAATTTTATAATTGTTATAAAAAGCACCCAGTACCCTAGCATCATTGGTTTGCAAACGGAATCCATTTACTTTTTGTGGAGCCGCCGGGG
This sequence comes from Bacteroidota bacterium, assembly GCA_025354385.1. Classification (GTDB taxonomy): domain Bacteria; phylum Bacteroidota; class Bacteroidia; order NS11-12g; family UBA955; genus JABMMZ01. Next base: position 35,362 of record JANXMZ010000037.1, on the reverse strand, counting down.
GCACCCCATATTGCTTGTTCGACTTTAATATTTTATAGCTATACTGCGCATTACCACTGCTGTAATTATCCGAAATATGATGAAGAAAAACAGTATCATTGGCCACATCTCCAGGGCGCACACTTAAAAGGTATAAACCTGCACTGCCTGGCTGGTAGGCTTCCTGCACAGGACAAATATTCCAAATAGATTTGTTGTTGAATTTTAAATTGCTCCACAAATTATAGGGCAAGGAGTCGGCCGTGTTAAAACCTTTTGATTTTGGCACTTGCCATATCACAGATTGTGTAAAACCATCGCGCCAATCGCTACTGTCTTTTAATAAATTAACGGTAATAAATAAATCTTCACCGTTAATGGCAATCATCGGATAATCGGTCCAAAATTTTCCGCCAAAAGGATTGCCTTTTAATTTATAAATATTCCACCCATCTGTTGGCAAATTAGTTTTACTAAAGCATACAATAATGCGGGTATCATCGCTGCCATCGCCTTCTAAATAAACAATGATAAAACGATTGCTAACAGGATCAAAAACCACTTTTGGATCGTAGCTTCTATTCAAAGTAGCAATGCCACTACCAGGTTTGGTATTCACTTTATCGAGGGGTAAATATTCTAAAAACCAATTCTTTTTTAGCACACCCGTATTGGCATTATAAACACCAATATTTGAATTTAAAACACTCACCACAAAACTATCATTGTTAATGGCCATATTATTATCATTCGGTGTCGATTCTACTGCAGCTCCAATGAAACCACCAATTACCATGGGTGGTAAAGCCGAGCGTTTGGATGTATTATTGGGGTAATGGTTATTGGCCAATCTTTGGCGTTCTTTATTTACAAAAGCCTTTACAGTCTCGTCCATACCTATTGGTTCGGGCATTTCTTTCGCAATGCTGTAGATGCCGTTTTGCAAAGCTGGCACACTATCGGGATTAAAAACATTGTGCAAAACAGTGGCGCCTTTGGTTAAATGCACACCATTTTGCGCATTTGCGTTTACTGCTACTAATATTAACAACAAAATCGTACAGAATCTCATTTTACAAAATTAACTGATTTTAAATTAAAATGCATGCTGTATTTTGTGCCATTGTGCGAGAGTTCTTTAGTTCAATTGGTATTGAGTTTTGTATTTAATTTGAGTTTAGGATAGTAACAAATTGGTATAATTAATCAGTTTGTATTTGATAATATCAATTATAGCAATGTTAATAATTATTCATTTCTATATTATTTCTACCTTGCTACTCTGAAAATAAACTATATCCATCCATTGATAAATAAGTAATATTATTCGAACAAATATTCTGAATAACCATATAACTTATTATCCTTAACTCATGTTATAAATTTCAAAAGCTAGCATCTGGTTCCAAAAGTCTTACCGCCAGTCTTTCTAAATAATTCAACTTCAACAATTCACCCTTCGCTTCCGTCCATTGATTGGCATTTACCAAATTAATAATGGTGGTCATCAAGTTTTTAAGAGTCGAGTTAATATCCGTTTCAATGGTGTTTTTTAAATCTGGGTTGTTATTGCCAAAGGCAAATTCATCTATTTGCTCATTTAATTCCAACATTTCCATTAAAAAATCTTGGGGCAAAGTTTGTGCTTGGTCTTTATTTTCATCGTGCAATTGAATTAAATATTTCAATCGCTCTGTTGGTTGCGAGAGTATCTTAAAAGCTTTATTGTTAAAGGCAGTTACCTCTATGGCTTTCATTTGCGCAGCCATATCATCACCATAAAAATCAGGATGAAATTGACGACTTTTTTCTAAAAATAGATTTTTTAATTCCTTCTCGTCTACACTAAAAGCAGGGGTTATGCCATAAAATTTAAAGTAATTATCCGTTGCCGGCCAATCTTCTAAACGCATTATTTAAATATCAGTTTGTATATATCGTTGCCGAATACAAATATCATTAAGGCCAGCAATATAACCATGCCTATGGTTTGCATAACCTGCATAAACTTATCGCTCAAGGGTCTTCCAATCACCATTTCTACCAATAGAAACACCACATGTCCACCATCTAGTGCAGGTATAGGCAATAAATTCATAAAGGCCAATATCAAAGATAAAATACCTGTAAGCGCCCAAAACCTAGACCATACCCACTGCGCGCCAAATAACTGGGCAATGCCTATAGGACCTTGCATGCTCTTGCGAGGATCAATTTTACCAGTTACTAGTTTTTTCAAACCCGTAATATTATCGCTCAAAGCTTCAAACGATTTTGCGGTCCCTACAGTTATCGATTGTCCAAAACCATAGTCCAAAACATCATAATCCTTCTCATAAATATCGCGACTGCTAAAACCAAGTTTACCTTTTTTATCTACGTTTACCGATTTAATAAGAGTATCCTTCCCTCTCAATATTTTTAGTTTAATGGTTTTACCGGGGTAGTTCACCATTCGCTCTGTAAATTCATGATAAAAAATAAAACCTGTATCATTCATACCTATCAATTGGTCGTTTTTCATCAGTCCAGCCTCCGCGGCACCAGTACCCGTCAATACACTGTCTATAAAACAAGGAAAAGCTAGTTCAAACATAGCACCCTTCTTATCAGATACTTTATCGATAATATCGTGTGGCAATACTACTTTTAAGACCTCACCGCTGCGGTTTACATCATAATAATTACCTGAGTTAATAATCACTGAAGATTTTTTCAAATCATCGAAATATTTTACTTTTTTACCATTGACACCTGTAATATTATCACCATCTTTTAAACCAATGCTTTTGCCTACTTCTTGGGCATGTATGCCATATTTAATTTTATCGATGGGTAATTTTGCTTCGCCATAATGCCAGGTCGAAAAAATATAAATTAAAATACCCAAAATAAAATTAACGGTCACCCCTCCCAGCATTACTATTAGGCGTTGCCATGCCGGCTTGCTTCTAAACTCCCATGGCTCAGGGTCTTTTTTCAAAGCTTCTGTATCCATGCTCTCGTCTACCATACCTGCAATTTTTACATAACCACCAAGGGGTAGCCAACCAATACCATATTCGGTATCGCCTTTTTTAAATTTAAACAGTTTAAAACCCCATGCATCAAAAAACAGATAAAATTTCTCCACCTTAATACCAAACATTCTGGCGGCTGCAAAATGGCCCAATTCGTGTAAAGTAACTAGTATAGCAAGAGCCAATATAATTTGGCCGGTCATTATAAGGATATCCATTCGTATTATTTAAGAAAAGTAGGCAAAAGTAAGCAATTAGAAATAAAACCTAAATACTTTTCGATAATTCCAGTATTTGCGGGCATCGGGGTTACGAATGGATGGATTTTAGGCAGTTTTTATTTTTAAAAATCTGGAAATAAATCTATCCTTAAGGATTAATAAGTGAGCGCATTCTCAGTGTCGTTTTGCTATTTTTTTATTCGCTATTATTGCTTTGATTTGTGAAAGCCTATTTAAAATGAATAAAATAACAATTTTACTCTTTACAATTTTGTCATTGAACGCTTGCCAAGCAGATGACAAACAGCAGACCATTGTTGTTGAAAAAAAATACAGTATTAGCATTCCTGCATTTTTAACCAAAACTACTAAATTAAATGACGAAGCATCATTGCAATTTCAGCACCCTTGGAAAGAATTTTATGTCATTGTAATTGATGAATCTAAATCTGAAATGCAAAAAGCTTTGGTTGACAACAACCTAACAGAGATGTATTCAAACGACATCAAAGGCTATTCGGAATTACTTTTATCTGGCTTTAATCAAAAGATAGTGGGTGCTCAAAAAACTAAAATTGTTGAAACGTTTGTTAACAATATGCCTGCAAGACTTTTAACAATCTCCGGAAAATTTGAAGGAATTGACGCTTTTTATTCACTTGCTTTTATTGAAGGAAAGGATAGATATTATCAAATTATGGCTTGGACATTGTTGAGCAAAAAAAATGAATACAAAGACAAAATGAATCAGATTATGCACTCGTTAAAGGAACTTTAAGAAAAATTAAAATGTATTTGTTAAATAAAGCTGCTATGAATTGCACCAATCTGCATTATTTAAAGTGTATAAGGATGCAATTTGCGTACTTATAAAGTAGATAGGCAATGTTGATCAAGGAATATGATGAGAATTCACATACTTTTTTTATTTACGCTGGCATTCTCTTGCACACACCAACAAGTATGTAATCCAATTGTTCCAAAGAAAATACAATCAATTTATATGTCCAATTGTGGTATAGTTAGTTATTTACACGAGGTTGAAATTAAAGGTTTGTCGCTGAAATGTGACAGTGCAATTGTCATGACCCTAATTAATGATTATATAAAAGACAACTTAAGCGATACACCAATCCAACTTATAGAGATGTATAGATCAAGGCATAATTTTGACATCGGTGAGACTTTAAGTCAACCCAATGAATATTATAATGATCGTGTTATTAGAGTTAGTTTTGACCTATCGACGAATCATCCTTCGACCTTTGAGTTTTTTGAAGACGGCGAAACTATTTATAAGGGTAATGCTTGGATGCGCTAGTAAACTGCCTATAATAGTGAATTGGTGCAAAGTTGGGTGAATTTCTTCTTATGAATATCTGTGCTACCTTTTTTACTTTGTAGTTTGAAATCCGCTTCTTCGCCAGACGGCTATTATTTTATTAAATTCTAATGGAATGCACTCCGGGTTTAGTAGAAATATACGGATGAGTATGTTTTTAATCCAAAAACCCTACCCCTATATTTTACTTTATGATATTTTTTTTAAGTGAATTACTTTTTAAAAGTGAATCATTAAATTACTTATGTTTGTATGATAACGAGGTTATGAATTGCACCAATCTGCATTATTTAAAGTGTATAAGGATGCGATTTGCATACTTATAAGTAAGTTATCTGGCATATTAATACGATTGTGAAAATGACAAAAAACATACTGACAACATTAATCTGCCTAACAACTTTCCAAATTGCCAATGGACAGACAACCATTGCTTTTGCTGATAGCATTAGAAAGCTATACAACATTCCAGAAATTGGCTATGCGGTTGTAACATCTGACGAAATATTGGAATTAAATGTAATTGGTGTAAAGAAGATAAATACTTTACTTTCTGCCGATAAGAATGATAAATTTAGAATAGGTTCTAACACAAAAGCAATAACAGGTTTTATTGCAGCTCAGTTGGTTAAAGCAAATAAAATTAATTGGGACACAAAATTTTTTGACTTGTTTCCAGAATTAAAAGACAAAAGCAATCATGCATATCACCATCTAACCTTACTAAATCTATTGACTTTTAGAACAAAATTATTTCCTTATTCATACACCTATCGTGAACCTAAGCAAGACCAATTTTATGGCAACGAAGAGCAACAGCGTTACCAATTTACGACTTGGTTTTTCCAACAGAAACCAATTAAAAGCAAAGACAGTATTAACTTCTCAAATTTAAGTTACATTGCTGCAGGACAGATGCTAGAAAAGGCATCGGGAAAATCTTACAAAGAACTTGTTTCTGATTTAGGACATCAGTTAGGAATAGACTTTGGTTTTGGAAATCCAAATTCGAGCGACACGCTACAACCATGGGGACACAACAAAGATTTAATTGCAGAACCCTTGGGAGATAACTATAAACTCAATTGGCTTTTACCAGCAGGTAATATCAATGTGAATTTGCCTGACTATGCAAAATTTATTCAAGTTCAATTAAAAGGGTTATCGGGACAATCTGAATTACTTACAAAAGATGAGTTTAGTTTTCTTCATTTCGGCTTGACTGAATTTGCAGTTGGTTGGTTTTGGCAAACTGACGATCACCATTTAACCTATTCATATAACATTGGCAATCCCGGAACTTTCTTATCTAAAGTATTTGTATATAAAGACCTGGACAGGGCGTTTATACTTTTTGCAAACTCACAGACAGCAAACACCGACACAGGACTGAACATTATATTTGACGAACTTAAAAGAAAATACGGCAAGTAAAACGGGTTTGGCAAAGTGGCGTTTCAGCACCACAGACATATTAACTTTCGGTGCTGCTTCGAGGTGTGCTTAATTAAAGGTTAGTTATCTATAGTAGTAGTCACGTTCGTCAAGCGCCAAACAACTATCATTTTTTTAAAATCACATTGGTTGCACTCCGGGGTTAATAAAAACATACCGAATAGTATGTTTTTTTAAAAGAAAAAGGCAGTCCTATTGAATGTGAAAGTAATCCTCTATCCCATTCAATACACTCTGCACAGCAAAGGCCGCCAAAATAAGTCCCATTATTTTACTGATTACGATAATGCCCGTCTCCCCTATTTTTTCTTGAATTTTAGACGCCGTTAACAACAAAATACAAGTGGTAATAACAACCAAAATAACGATCACTGTTGTTAAAGTTTGCTCCCAAAAATTATAATGATTATTATCCGTAAGCAATACCACCGCCATAATAGCACCTGGCGAAGCAATAGAGGGAATAGCAATTGGAAATACCGTTACATGGTTATAATCTTTTATCAATGGCTTTTCGTCTGCCGTTTTTCCCTCACCAAACACCATGGTTAAGGCAAACATGAATAATATGATGCCCCCAGAAATCTGAAATGCAGAAATCGTAATGTGCATGCCCTCCATTAAGTACTGACCTATAATGATGAAAAATAAAAGAATAAAAATGGCAATTAAAGAGGCCTTCAATGCAATTCTTCTTTTTTGTCGAAGGCTGAATTGTTTGGTGGCTTCTAAAAATATAGGTACCGAACCCAATGGATCTATCACAGCCACCATGAAAAGAAAAGTTTTTATAAATGCTAACATGTGTAGAGGGTTTACTATTTAGAGAGTTCTTATTAGGAAGTGCGAAATTAATGAAAATTGTTGAGAAGGCATTGCCGAAGCATCAGAACAAAATTTGAAGTGTCCTATTTTAATTGTAGAAACTTGCAAAAAAATTCAGACCTTTGCAGCCCAATTTCATTATGAAAGTTTTACATTTTTACATTCTTTATCGCCTGCCAATTATAATTATCTTAATTGTTTGTGGTGTTCTATCTCATCTTTTTGGCGACCCTATATTGGCCTGGATTTTATATTTCTTGGCACTTATTTCACTCCTATTATATTTCCTTATTGGCACCATGCGCATTGTGCAAGAAGCGGTTTCGGATGGCGATGTAGATAAGGCTATTGTTTACCTCAATAAAATTAAATTTCCGCGTTTATTGCTTAAGTCTGTGCGCTCTGGCTATTACATGTTGCAGAGTAATTTAAACATGGCTTCCGATGATTTAAACAGTGCCGAAGCCAATATCCGAAAAAGTTTGAGCACCAAATCCTCTATGGACGGAGAACTAAAAGGCACTTCTTTGATGCAATTGGGTTTCATTCAATTGAAACAGGGCAAGAGCAAAGAGGCTCGTCAAACCCTTATTGAAGCTGTTAAAACGGGCATTGCAGATAAGGAAAATTTAGCTGCCGTATACCTTCAATTGTGCAACATGGAATTGCAACGCCAACAAAACAAAATGGGCAAAGAGTATTTTAGAAAAGCCAAAGCTCTAAAACCAAAATCCGAAGAAATTGTGAAACAGATACAAATGATGGATAAAAATATTTCACGAATCCCAGGTTAATTCATTCAAAAAAAAATATGACCAATATGAAATTCGGAACCAAAGCCTTGCATGCCGGTATAGAGTCCGACCCAACAACAGGTGCTATTATGACCCCTATTTTTCAAACCAGCACCTATGTTCAGGAATACCCAGGAGTGCATAAAGGCTATGCCTATGCCCGTGGTAAAAACCCAACACGCACGGCTCTAGAAAATAATATAGCAGCTTTGGAAAATGGAGCACATGCCTTGTGTTTTAGCAGTGGTATGGGTGCAGTAGATGCCGTTATTAAATTATTAAAACCCGGTGATGAAGTGATTACCGGCGATGATATTTATGGTGGTTCCTACCGTATGTTTTCTAAAATTTACGAACCTTTCGGTATCAAATTTCATTATATCAATTTATATGAGGCCGATAATATTCAGAATTATATTAACGCCAATACCAAACTGATTTGGGCAGAGACTCCCACCAATCCAACGCTTAAAATTGTTGATATCGCAGCGGTTTCGGTTATTGCCAAAGCCAACAATGTAATTTTAGCAATAGACAATACATTTGCTTCACCTTATTTGCAAAACCCTCTAGATTTAGGAGCCGACATTGTGATGCACAGCGCTACTAAATACCTTGGCGGCCATAGCGATGTAGTAATGGGTGCCCTTGTAACCAATGAAAAAACTTTGCACGAACGCTTGGCGTTTATACTAAACAGTTGTGGCGCTAATCCCGGCCCAATGGATTGTTTTCTTGTCATTAGAGGCATAAAAACATTGCACTTGCGCATGAAAGCACATTGCGAAAATGGGAAGGCAGTAGCTCAATATTTAAGAAATCATCCTAAAATTGGTAAAGTGTATTGGCCTGGATTCGAAGATGCTGCAGGACATGAAATTGCTAAAAAACAAATGCGCGATTTTGGTGGCATGGTTTCGTTTACATTAAAAGGCGATGATTTTGAAGCTGCCATGCGCTTTGCTACCAGTGTAAATATATTCACGTTGGCCGAATCTTTAGGGGGTGTTGAAAGTCTTGTGAACCACCCTGCCACCATGACCCATGCCAGTATACCAAAAGAAGAAAGAGAGAAAGCTGGAGTGGTAGATGGTTTGTTGCGCTTAAGCGTGGGAGTAGAAGATATTGAAGATTTGATATCAGATATTGATCAAGCTTTAGCTAAAACATAATGTTATCGGCCGGACTTTTATCTGTAGCCATTGCACCAGGCATTGCTGTGGTTGTGTATATTTATAAAAAAGATCATACAGATAAAGAGCCTAAACTATTGCTTTTATTCGCTTTTTTAATGGGTGTATTGTCTACCTTACCTGCCTTTATATTGAGTCGAATATTTGAGAAAAAAACAGGTTTGAGTATACATGCATACTCCATCTCAACGTTACTTACCTATTGTATTTTTGGCATAGGACTGATAGAAGAAGGTTCCAAATTTTTATTCACTAAAATTTTTTACAGAAAGGAATCTTTTTCACATCCATTTGATGGGGTAATTTACAGCGTGATGGTGGCTATGGGATTTGCTACCTTCGAGAATATCATGTATGTGGCGGATGGTGGAATGCAAACTGGTTTATTGCGTATGTTTACATCTATACCTGCACATGCTGCATTTGCTGTATTAATGGGTAGTTATTTGGGGCGGGCAAAATTCAGTATGTATCCACTCCCCTTATTGTTTTTGGCAGTTGTTATTCCAAGTATTTACCACGGCTTGTTCGACTTTTTTTTAATCCAAAAAGTGAGTTGGGTGTTAAGTATTGGTACTGCACTCACCTTTGTGCACATTCTTAAATTATCGCGAAAAATTATTAATAGAGAACCTTAACTTAGTCAAGTATAATTACCTTTTTAATGACAACTTCATTTTCAAAAGTAAAATGAAGAAAATAAAGCCCATTGTTTAATTTCAAACTCGAACAACTTTTACATGTTGTAACTACTTGACCCATTTCATTGAGAATTTTTAAATCGAAAAACAACTTAGTATCAATATTAATTAATCCCTTTGCAGGATTTGGATACACTTTTAAATTTAGTGTTAGTGGCGATTGGATGGCATTGTGTTGTTGAATTTCCAAAACAATTAAATCCTTTTTTAAAATGGTATCACTACATAAATTACCTTTTACCCTAAGTGTTACTGAATACATACCTGCACTATCATAGTTATGCGAAGGTTGCGATAAAACACTCGTATTGTTTACACTGAATTGATCACCAAAATTCCAAAGGTATTGCAAATTATTGCCAGTACTTGTACTCGTGAATTTTATTAGTGCAGGAGGAGCTCCAATTGTTTTATCTTGTGTAAATATTGCAATCGGCAATTGTTCGGCACTTATTTTCATCGACTCGGAATGACGACAATACAATGAATCGTAATAATAAGTTAATTGATAATTGTAAATCCCTTTTTTAACATTCAACAACCCATTAGTATCAACTCTATTAGCAGGCTTACTTAACCAAAACCCTTTGGAATGCTTAGTAAATCCATTATTAAAGAGTGACATGGTGATAGCGTCTTCGCAGATTAGCATCTCATTTAAATTTGTTTTAACAGTGTCATAAATTGTGAAATTAATGGTATCATTAATTTTACAATTGGCATTAGGAATCAGGAAGTAAAATGTTTGAATACGTAAAGGAAATCTAAGTCCAGATAAATCGATTGTGTTGCCTATAATGGGATTTAAATATTCATCATACCAATACGAATTTTTATTTCTATATAAATTATATTGATCTAAATTGAGTGTTTGATTTGATTGACAAATGCTGGTATCAACCGTGCGATGAAACAAGCCATTAAAATTTGAATTGGTAAGGGTATCGGTTTCAAAACAAACAGTATTCCCATTGATATAACTTTTTACAAAATAGGTTTTTCTATAGGGTTTAATTAACTGAATGGTATCTTTAAATCGACTAGCAGCTGCAATTCTATTTAAACTATCGTCATACACTTCCCATCGAATGGACTTAAAATCACTATTATTGGCTTGCAAAGCCAGTTGGTTACAGACTGTAAAATGGTAAGATTTTTTTACTTTATTGGGATTGATTTTTACAAAAATTTGGTACCCTTTAGAAGCCGAACTATTCACATGGCATTTTGTAGTATTGGCATTCACAGTAAATTGATATGCCGCATTTCTACCATCGTCTTCTTTGGTTTGCCAACAAAAAGTGGCTTCTTTTACCCTTGCAGTACTGTCCTTTAAAACCAAGTGCGCATTCGGAATAGATTGATCCCAATTAAGTAATACAGTATCTGTTTTACTATAGAGAGATGTGGCGAAATTAATGCAAATTTTTTCACCTTCGCATACCGAATAATTGGTCTTAGAATTAATAATTTTCACCGCATCACTTCCGCCTTTCATGGTCATTTCGCGGGTTATATAACCCATTCGTTTCAGATTTTTTTGTGAATCCAATTGGTACAGATGAATTCTAGTTACAATTACACCCACCTGTCCTGAATTATGAAAGAATACCATATCTCCATTGATTTCATTAAAGTAAAATCCTCTGTGAGAACTTGGAATAGGTTTGCAATTATACACTCCAGGTGGAGTGCAAAAAGGATTTATTGGTAACTTACCATTTAAATAGTTTTGTGAGTATTTCAAACTTTTTTTAAAACTGTCTTGTGCATCCACCAGTTCAAAGGAAAAGGAATCTATATTATTAGAATTGGAATAGCCACAATTATAATCAACTTTGGTTAATTCAAATAAAGGTGTATTGGCATAGGCAGGTGTTATTTGTTTCGCATTAAACACACAATAATTAAGCATGGCCTCTACATAATATTTTTGACTTGGATTGACTGTATTCACTTTATTCCAGCGGGCAGAGTCGGTATAAAAAAATGTGAGGACACAATATTGTTTTATTAAACTATCAAACTTTGTTGTATTTAGATTGAATATTGTTTTGAATTGATCTTTAAGCAGCACTCCCAAACTATTGCTATTATGGGCCCCAATGGTATCGCAATTGAGGGTATAAATAGTCGAATAATTTCTACTCGCTACTTGATAAAAAAGTTGACCACCAATGTTCAAGCCAATTTGAATGGCATTGGTATCCTTGTCATTTACTAAACGATAGCGTGTTACCTGAATTTCAATTTGCTTATTGTTTAAAGTAGAATAAGTAATATCTGCTGCAATTACATTCGATGCTTTGACGGTAGTTGTGGCTAGAAAGGTAATAATCAATATAAGCGAAGAGCAATGCTTCATTGGGTAATAGACACAAAAATACTACTATTGGTGGTATTTGAAATTTTATAAAGATTTAAACAATTGAAATGTTAGTATAAATTACAATTTTAAATTTAAATTGGAAGGACTGTCAAATCAAATAAAAATATACAAATATTTGTAACTATTATTGTAAATGCTTCGTTTTTATTCACAAAATCAATATGGTTAATTGCAAACAGATTGCTTTAGTTTTAATGGCATTAATCCTTTTCACAAACAATGTAATTAGTCAAAAGACTAAAGGAAGAATTGATTTGCGTTTAAAACATCTTGCAGAAAACGAGAAGTTTTATTTATTAGATTTTGATGCCGATGAACAGATTATAGACTCAACCTATTCTAAGAATGGTCAAATTATTTTCAATTTTAATTATATTCATCCTTTTATGGGAGCCATACAGAAGGCTCCTGAAACGAATGATCAAATACAGATGACTATCTTTACCCTATTTGTTGATGATCAACCATTAATTCTTGAGGATGACTATATAAATTTTTCAAACATCAAAGTAAAGAATAAACTGAATGCAATCAATCAATTTTCATATGATCTAATTGATAGTATAAAAGTTTTTGATTCGAATAATAGATACTTAATAGAAGAGAAAAATTATGATGCGTATAATGCTGGCATGCATAAATATCAAAGTAATTATCATCAAGCAACATTTAATTACGCAATGCAAAACCCAAATATATTTAGTAGTGTTTATGTTTTTTCAAGACTATTAACAGAGTTTAATTCTGATACTGTAAGGCTTTTTTACAATTTACTCGACTCCATTTATCAAATCAGTGAATGGGGCAATAAAATCAAAATCCATCTTGATAAGTATTTTAAGGTTAAGGTTGGAGATCAAAGTAAAAACATAATTGGTATTAATAATAAAGGAGATACATTGCAATTATCTGATTTTTTAGGAAAGGTAGTATTGCTCGACTTTTGGAGTTCTGGTTGCGGTCCATGTATCATGCAAAAAAGTTATTTCAAGAACATTTACAATCATAAAAAAGACTCTGGTTTCGAAATCATTTCGTTTTCCTTAGACAAGAATTTAAAAGTATTTCAGTCTAGTACATTGGATGATGAATGGACCAATATCACAGATTTTAGAGGTTATTTCAGCACTGCAATTATCAATTATGGAATTAGTTATTTACCTACCCTTTTTCTCATCGACCGCAAAGGAATAATAAGAGCTATCTATTATGGAGCAGCCTTTGGTACCGACGCCAACAAAGATAAAGATCAGTTAATTTCAAAATTATTACTTGAAAAATTTTAGTCAACTAAGTTGACCAAAAGATTAGGGTATGTTCAGAAACTTATGCGTTTGTAAAGATATTTGCCATTGGGGATTTTCTTTAACAAAATCAATGATCAAAGGTGTTATACTTTCGGCTTTGCTCCACTCTGGTTGCAAATACAAATTACAAGTTTCTTTTAAATCATTTAAAAATGTCTCTGCCCAGGCAATATCACTGTGGTGAAATACCACCGCCTTAAATTCATCTGCCTTTGCCAATGCTTCCTTAACAGGAAATTTAAATTTTTTAGGAGAAAGGCAAATCCAATCGAAGTTACCTTGAATTCGGTAAGCGCCAGAAGTTTCAATATTCACTTGAATGCCTTCTGCATGCAGCGCATCTATTAATGGATTCAAATCATACATGGCAGGCTCGCCACCTGTAATCACACATAACTTTGCCTTGGCACCCAACACCTCATTCACCAAATTGCCAACGGTTAGTTGAGGGTGCACAGAAGCATCCCAACTTTCTTTTACATCGCACCAAACACAACCCACATCGCAACCGCCCAATCGAATAAAATAAGCAGCAGAGCCTGTATAATACCCTTCACCTTGAATGGTGTAAAAATGTTCCATCACTGGGTAGGCATAATTCAAATCCATTTTAAACTCCAATATTGTTTTTATAGGCGGTAAAGGTATTGCTAAGCAGGGCTGCAATGGTCATTAGTCCAACACCACCAGGAACAGGGGTTATATGAGAGGCTACTTCTTTCACTTCTTCAAAATCCACATCACCTTTTAAGTAAAATCCACTTTTGCGACTTGAGTCGTCAATACGAGTAATGCCCACATCTATCACTACAGCATCTGGTTTCACCATATTGGCTTTTACAAAACCGGGCTTACCTAAAGCCACAATCAAAATATCTGCTTGTCTTGTAAAATGTTCTATGTGGGTGGTTCTGCTATGACATAAAGTAACTGTACAATTGCCATACTTACTATTATTGCTCATCAGTATGCTCATAGGTCGGCCCACAATATTGCTTCTGCCAATAACCACACAATGCTTACCGCTGGTAGGAATATCGTAGGCTTCCAACATCATCAAAATTCCAAGTGGAGTGGCGGACACAAATCCTTTATCACCTCTTGCCAGTTTCCCCATGTTGATGTAATGAAAACCATCCACATCTTTATCGGGAGAAATACATTGGGTAATCATTTTTTCATCCATGTGCGTTGGTAATGGCGATTGAACAATTAAACCATCTATCAATGGATTGTTATTAATATCTGTAATTATTGCCAACAAATCGGCTTCAGAGGTATTGGCAGGTAATCTTAAAATAGTTGAATCGAATCCTAAGGCCAAACTATTCCTTTCTTTGCTGTCTACGTAGGTTCTGGAGGCCCCATCATCGCCAACTAATATAGCAGCCAAATGCGGTTTGCGATGACCTTTAGCAATAAAACTGTTTAATTCAATTTTAATCTCATTTTTAATCTTTTCAGTAGTTGTTTTTCCGTCTAAAAGTACCATTTAAATTTCTGACGCAATATTACAACCTATTTTGCTTTAATTCCTTAAATTTGTAACTTATTTATGCAAAAATTATCCATTCCTGCACTGGTTATTCTGCTAATTTTAGGAGTCAGCAGCTGCAGAACGAATAAAGAAGAACTGGTTTTAAAAGGAAACGAATATTTTCCATTAAAGACGGGTGTTATCAGATTATATCATATAGATAGTTTTCTATACGATAACTATACCGGTGATATTGATACAATCAGCAACGATTTAAGGGAAGAAATTACCGATTATTATTTGGACAATGCTGGCGATACTATTTACAGAGTTCAGTTGAGTTACTACAGTTTATCAAGAGGCAAATGGGAAGTCCAGCAAAGTTATTCGCGTAAAGTTTCTGGCAACTATGCCATCGAAAACATTTACAACAAACCCGAAGTAAAAATGCTATTCCCAATTAGTAAATACAAAACCAAGGGCTCATCTTATATCTGGAATTTAAATATGTTCAACAATGGTGAGTCGGCCGTTGTTAAATACATCGCCGTATCTACAGCCTACTTCAATGGCATAAATTCCTACAACGATTGCGTGAGTATAGGCTTACAAAAACCACAAACAGGCGCTATTAATGATGTTCGCGAAGAAGTATATGCTAAAAATATTGGATTGGTATACCGCCATATCGATCAATCAGATTATTTAACCTTAGGTAAAAGAGGCGGATTTGAAGTATTTGTTAGATTAAAACTTTGAAGAAACAAACATCTTTATATATCATTTTACTGTTCGCATTATTCATTGGATGCAAAAAAGATGAATACGAAACCATTAACAGAAGCTATGGGAAAGGTTATTTATATAGTAAAATCGGTTCTTATAACATTTACAAAGTGGAAGAAATTATTTACGATGATTTTTTTAATACCATAGATACTTCTCGCTACCAACTAAAAGAAGTTAATGAGTCTGTTTTTACGGATAATCTCAACAGGAATTCGATACGGATTGAACGCTACAAACTAAACAACAAAGGCAAGTGGGAAATTCTCAATGTATGGTATGCTTCAGAAGACAATCTCTCCGCAGAAAGAGTTGAAGACAATAAACGCATCACCAAATTATCATTCCCTTTTACTGATGATGCTGTTTGGAATGTAAATACAAATAATAGTGACAATCCAATCAATGTTTATTATGGCTTTATTAACCAAACATACAACATGGATACCTTCCAATTCGACAGTGCAATTTCCGTGAAAAATGATGCCATCAGCACTAATGTAAGGCAAAGACAATACTATGAAGTGTATGTCAAAAACATTGGCCTCGTTTTTAAAAACAATATCAACATCGATAGAAATGCAAATTTACTTAGGGGTTATAAAATTAAACAACAACTCATTAAACATGTGCCTTAAATATTTTTCATATACTTTTTTTTTCTTTGCGATTATTTCGGGCATTAGAGCAGAACAAAATAGTTCCTTTTACTTTATTTACTTAAAGGATAAGCCTATTTCCGAATATAGTATTGCCCAACCCATCAAATTTTTAAGTCAAAAAGCTATAGACCGTCGGGTAAAAAAAGGCATTCCGATTACCAGAGAGGACTTACCTGTAGATTTGAACTATATCAATCAAATTAACGGCTTTGAAAATTGCAGGGTAGTTAACAAAAGTAAATGGTTGAATGCAATAGAAATTGAATTAATAGACACACAGGTATTGCAGACCATTAAAGCTTTACCTTTTGTTATAAAAGTACAATATCTTGGCACTATTAAGCGTCGCAATCAACCCGAATTACCTCAATTAGATAGTCAATATTTAAACAAATATTACAGCGATTCATTTGCCAACAAACAATTTTTTGAAGCCAATGATTATGGCTCCGCATTTGAACAGAACAATCTCATTGATATTTTACCACTTCACAATAGACAATACTTGGGTAGTGGTATTTCTATTGCCATTATAGATGCTGGTTTTCAGAATGTATATAAAACACCTGGCATGAATTTTAAAGCTGATGAATTGGTGATGCGCGATTTTGTTACACACGATAACAGTGTTTGGGAGGATGATAGGCATGGTGCAAATTGTCTAAGTTTTATGAAAACATTTAATCCTGGAACCTATATTGGGTCGGCTCCAAAAGCCAAATACATATTACTGCGCTCAGAAGAAGCCGCTTCGGAATACCCCACAGAAGAAGTAAACTGGCTGGCCGCAGCAGAGTTTGCCGATAGCATGGGAGTAGATTTGATAAGTTCCTCTTTGGGTTATAATACTTTCAATGAAAAAAGCTTGAACCATTCACACAAGGATTTGAATGGGCAAACAAGTATTATTGCCAAAGCAGCTAACATAGCATGGAGCAAAGGTATCTTTGTAGTTGTAAGCGCTGGCAATGAAGGCAAAAATGAGTGGCATAAAATTGGCACCCCTTCGGATGCTCAGGGTGTGTTAACAATAGGTGCTGTAGATGCAGATGGTTATCATGCCGACTTTAGCTCTTATGGGCCAAGTGCTGATGGTAGAATAAAACCCGACTTTATGGCCATGGGCAAAAAAGCCATGGTTGCCTCCAGCGGGGGTACTTATACGGGCAATGGCACTTCCTACGCCACACCTTTATTTGCTGGAGCGCTTGCCTGCTTAATACAGGCTTGTCCTAATAAAAGTTTTGAAGAGGTGAAAATTGCTTTGCAACTCAGTTCAACCCACGCTGCCGCGCCAGATAGTGCCTATGGTTATGGGATGCCGGACATGGCTTTAGCTGCACTCATTTTAGGAAATAATCTTGACTTGGATACAAGCAAAGACATTTTTTGGCAAGGTGGTTCAGCCACGTATTTTCAAAATCAAAGCATCCATTTTAAAAGTCATTCGGATCAAATAGTAGAGATAAGAATGAGTGGCATGAAGAAAGGGAAAGTTAAAATAATTTCGAGTCAGAAAATTTTAATTAAAAAGGGAAATTGGCTGCACAACTGCGATTTATTTTTGCTGTTGAATAATCACAAAAAGATTAAAAAAAGAAAACAGTATAAATCAATTTCACTAGATTTGATGACCGCAAACGCAACTTATCAAAGGTCTTTTACACTTAGTTATTAGTTGACAATTGATTATTCAATACTCAAATCTAATATACCTGGTTTGTTTTCGTTTAAGTTAAATTTAAAATTTATTATAGAGATTATTGAATTGCGGTTAACCTCCATGGTATAATGCACCAAAGGTAAAATGCTACCATCCATTTGTTCAATCGCATGGGTAGAAAATTGGGTAACCTTAAAAGCAATTACTTTACCATTGGTGGAATCCAAATCGACCAAAGTCTTTTTAAATACATTTTCACTTACCTTTTCTTTAATATCAAAATATAATTGCTCGTAAACATGATCGTATTTTTGAGTTACAAAATCATTTCCAATTTGTATACAATTTTTAACCGTTGCTTTTACCATGCCCAGCGTATCAAAAGCATAAAAGCCCTCAATAGTTTTTATGGTTCCATTCAAATTTCTTTCAAGTTTTATTTTAACTCCCTCTTTAGCATTCATCAATACTGGATCTAAATTGGAGTAAAAAGCCAAAACACCCATGGATAAAATATTGGCATCGCTTATTTCCGAATTATTTAAAACCTCACCTCCTTTTATTGTCAAGATCATACATTTTATGTTTTTTGAACCCACAGATGTTTCAGAACCCAAGGTGATTTTTTCTGGTTGCAACATTTGAGCTATATCATTCATCGCCTTTTGTTCTTCTTGAGAGGTACAAGCAAATAGCCCGAACAATAACAATACGGTCACCAATTTTCTTGAATACAATTGAATCATATTCGTGCAAAATAATGCTATTTTTTTTGATAAGCGGGCGAAGGCTCTGAAAATGTACTTAAAATAGAATTATGCATTACTCAGGTGGCGTTGAATTATTTGGCTGTCACCCTCTTAAATTTGAGAGAAATTTTGTACGTTTGCGTTCGAAAAAACAAAATCAACATGCAAAAGATAAAAGTAGCCAACCCTGTGGTTGAATTAGATGGTGATGAAATGACACGCATCATCTGGAAATTCATTAAAGATAAGTTAATAGTTCCATATCTTGATTTGGATATCAAGTATTATGATTTGGGCATGGAGAGCCGCGACCAAACCAATGATCAAATTACAATTGACGCTGCAGAGGCTATTAAAAAATACAATGTAGGTATTAAGTGTGCTACTATTACACCTGATGAAGCCCGTGTTGAAGAATTTAAATTAAAACAAATGTGGAAAAGTCCGAATGGTACCATTAGAAATATTTTAGATGGCACTGTTTTCAGGGAGCCAATTGTATGTAACAATGTACCGCGTTTAGTGCCTAATTGGACGGCTCCTATTTGTATTGGCCGTCATGCTTTTGGCGACCAATATCGCGCAACAGATTTTGTTACCAAAGGAAAAGGGAAATTAACAGTGAGTTTTACACCAGAGGATGGCAGTCCTGCTCAATCATTTGAAGTTTATAATTTCAAGGGAGATGGCGTGGCATTGGCAATGTACAATACAGATGAATCTATCAAAGGATTTGCCCATTCATGCTTCAATCAAGCACTGAGTAAAAAATGGCCATTGTACCTTTCTACAAAAAATACCATTTTGAAAAAGTACGATGGTAGATTCAAAGATATTTTTGAAGAAATATATCAAGCAGATTACAAGGCAAAATTTGAAGCTGCGGGTATTGTTTATGAGCACCGATTAATCGACGATATGGTGGCCTCCGCCTTAAAATGGAATGGCAACTTTGTATGGGCTTGTAAAAATTATGATGGCGATGTTCAATCGGATACAGTTGCACAAGGTTTTGGTTCATTAGGACTCATGACCTCTGTATTGGTAACACCCGATGGAACCACTATGGAAGCGGAAGCAGCGCATGGCACTGTAACCCGTCACTTCCGCGATCACCAAGCAGGAAAACCTACTTCTACGAATCCAATTGCATCAATTTTTGCATGGACCCGTGGTTTAGAATTCAGAGGTAAGTTAGATAATAACGAAGCTTTAATCAACTTCTGTAGAACATTAGAAGAAGTTTGTGTTGAGGTTGTAGAAAGTGGAAAAATGACCAAGGATTTGGCCGTGTGTATACATGGTAATAAAGTAAACCATGGTGAACATTATTTATATACAGAAGAATTTTTAGATGAATTAGACAAAGGTTTGAAAAACCGTTTGTCTAGTAGTGTTTCTTAATTCAAAGAGGCACGCAATAAATAAGGGTGGTGAATGATATTCGCCACCCTTATTTATTTTAAATCAAATATCATTAATGTGTCAATCCATAATGAATTAAATGACCAACCACCTTGGCCATTGCCTTGCCTTGGGTATCCAATGAAGGATTTACTTCTGTAATTTCAAATGCGCCCAATTTAGGTTCTGCCATCAGAGTCTTAAAAATTATTTCTGCCTGCTCAACAGAAAGTCCGTCTGGCACAATGGTACCAGTACCTGTAGATATTTGAGGATCCAATGAATCAGCATCAAAAGAGACATAAAGTATATCGCAATCCTTCAAATGTTGAAGGGTTTCGGTTACTATATTTTCAATACCCTTTGCACGTATATCATCCGGCTCATAAGTTTTGACACCTACTCTTTCGATAATACCCCATTCCTCATCTTCCGCATCTCTTACACCAATAAGCACTAAATCGGCAATATCAAATTTAGGAGCGATATGTTGAAAACCAAGATGCTTCAATTCATTCCAATAATAGGCCACATCTTCTGAAACCATATTTTTTTTCATTTCCTGATTGTCCAAACCGGCGAGAACCGCTAATGGCATACCGTGTATATTGCCTGAAGGCGTTGTATAGGGCGAGTGTAAATCGGCATGTGCATCTATCCATATTACACCAATGCGTTTGTCTTTGTTGGCATTTTTCAAACCACTTAAACCACCAATGGCATTGCTATGATCGCCAGATAAAATAATTGGGAATTGATGTTTTTCAATACTTTGAACCACCTTGTCATTTAATTGATTCATGGCAGCTAAAATTCCTTCAATGTGCTTGCCATAATCATGCGAAATGTTCATGGTATTGAAAGAACGGTTATCTACAACTTCAAAATCATTAACCACCACACCTAAGGATTCAATTTCATCTTTTAATGCCTGAGGACCTTCTGCTGCACCACTTTTACCTGCCCCTATATCCGACTGGGACAAAATAAAAACCGGTTTCAATTTTCCATTTAACATACTTTTATTCCAAGGAATATAGATGCAAATTTCGTTTAATAATGGTAGACCGCCAAATTTTGCAATTAACATGTATTGTTTAAAGGATATTAAAGGTAAAAAATGAGGGCAAAACAAAAAGGCTTATTTAATAAATAAATAAGCCTTTTAGAGAATTTTAAATAAGGATTAATTTTAAATCATGACAATGGTTATTACCCTTGAAGGAAGGCGGCCTTTTCGCCAATCATTTTTTTGAGATTGATTAAAGCATAGCGCATGCGACCAAGGGCTGTATTTAAACTACAATTGGTAAGATCGGCAATTTCTTTAAAACTTAAATCGCCATAGTGCCTCAAAATTAAAACTTCCTTTTGCTCTGCTGGCAACATTTTAATAAGGTCGCGCAAAGCATGTTTGTTTTGATTTGAAATAGCATCGTCTTCAGAATTTTTTTGCACAAAATTCATGTTAGCAAAAATGTCATCACTATCACTTGAAGAGATGGTGGGCATTCTTTTTGTTTTTCTGAAATAATCCATTGCCAAATTTCTGGCAATACGAATCACCCAAGGAAGAAATTTCCCGTTTTCCTCATACTTCCCTTTTTGCAAGGTATGAATCACCCTTAGGAAAGTTTCCTGAAAGATGTCTTCCGCAATGTAACGATCGTTCACCACTAATTGAATAGCGGTAAATACTTTCGTTTTGTACCTGTTAATAATCATTTCCATACATGCCTCATTGCCAGCCATGTATAATGCAATTAACTCTTCATCGTTTGTTTGATGCCTGTTCATACTAAAACCTCCATTTTTTTAAGTTAAAGGCTGATTTACCTTTCGTAATTTTGGATCTTATAAGCTGATTTGTTTTAGTATATTGTACTTATAGGCGTATTTAGATTTTTATCGAATTATATTGCAATTTAATACAAAATTTTGAACTTTCAAATTTTTTTTATTAAAAACTGTAAAGCAAGAAGAAGTATTTTGAGAGAAACTCATATTTTGCTCATGTCCAAGCTATAAAAATTTTTAATTTTATAGTCATTCATCTGCACAATGCAAGCGTAAAATAAAAGTATCTCCCCTATTATCAAAATGTTTAAATTTTCCAAAAAATACATAGCAGGTCTTCCAATTAAAGCCTCGTTGGATAAACACAAAGATAACATTGACAGTGTATATAAAATCTTAACCCCTTTGGAGGCCTCCTTATTTTTAAGCGAATGGGCTATGAAAAAAATAGCGGGTAAGGCATAGATATAATTGGCCTTCCAAGAAATAGGGGCAATGAGTGGAATAACTGTGACCACTAATATGAAGGTATGGTATACAAAATCTCTATTGGCATCTTTTAAAAATTTATAAAAAATAAGAAGATAACTAAGGGCCATGGCACCCATAATACCCAAAAATATGAATTGAATGTTAGACGGTTTTAAATTAGCAATGGGTGGAAATTGATTCACTTCATAGTTTTCATCAGAGAATAAGCGGATCAGTCCAGATATCAATGATTGATTTCTGTGAACAATGGATTGTTTAATTGAACCAATGTTGTAATACCAAACATGAAAATACTGATTCGTTTGTGCGATACCAAACGTTAGCCAACATAGGGCAACAGAAATAGCGATGCCAGCCAATATCCAAAATAATGCCTTCCATTTTCTAAATAAAATAGCAAGGGGAAGTAATACAATATTATAAACCTTTGCCCCAATTGTTAACCCTAAAAAAATTGAAGCAAGCACCGAGGTTTTTTCAGAAATACGACTCATTAACCAACAGCAAGCGGCCAACATTACTAAATTAATCTGCATGTAAATGATATTGTCCATGAAAGATCTGCATGACAAGAATAAAGCAAGCAAGTAAAATGGCTGTACTAATATTTCCTTCAATAATATTTTATAGGAATAATCAGATTTGCTTAAAAAACCGATAACTGATTTGATGCAGTAGAAAAAACAAATGAAAATAAATACCATCCAAAGTATCCTCACTAAAATAAAACTGATATTGCTAATGATTGCCAAAGGAACTGCCATAACACTAAATGGTGGCGGCCAGGTATTAAACATATCGCTATAAATATCACCTTGGTTTAACACCAAATTACCAGCATTGGTATAACCAATAAAATCGCCATTTTCTCTTACTTTAGCCAAAGCAAAAATAACCAGCATTGCAAGAATTAAATAAAGTAAATACTTGTATTTATTGAGGGATAGGGTATTATTTTTCAATGCCCAAATATAAAGCAATTCATAAAATTAAAAAGGCGAAGCAAATGTTAAAATTCGTAGGCCCCAATATCTGGTTTGCCATCGGTGCGTTGCTTATCCTCCAAATCGGCAGTGATACCCAAACCTATCAGCCCTCTATTGATGGCTGGAGAACCAGTAGTAAGTTTTAAATTGCTATTATTTGCATCTACAAACAACGGATTAAGGTTATAATAATTGTTATTACCCAAACTTCCCTTTTTAATTTTTAGCAAACAAGAGTCCAAGACAAAAGGCGAAGGATTGGTACTAAAATCGAATCCCAATTCAGAATCGTTAGGTCCATAAATAATACAGTTTACAAATGAGAAACCTATTGGATATGTTCTAATCACTACCTTCTTATCATTTCTCTCCTGATTGCTGATATAGAAATGTGGGTCTTTGCCAGCGGCTGTGGTATTGTTCAAGGTACAATGTTTAAAATCATACAATCCTCCATATTGACCATAGAATAAAAATACCCCACAATTACTAACCACGGTATTAACAACGCTAATTTGTCCTGTTCTGCCCCATATACCTACCCCACTCATATTTTTGATGATGGTATTTTCGAGCAATAATTTGGGATTACCATTCATGGAAAGCGAATCAACACGTACGCCATAAGCGGCATTTTTAATAATAGCATGCGTAATTACATTGTCTACGCTGGTGCGGTAAAAACCAATGCCTTGCCATTGACCGGGTACATTGGCATAATAATTATCCAAACGATCGCCTTCGAAAATAACAGGATTGCTTTGGGTGCCTTTCACTTTCAAGGTTCCTAAAACATTTAAAGCATGGTAACCAAATTTTTTATTATTGGAGTCCACCAAAAAAGAATTGGTGCTACTATATACATGCACACCCGCACCAATTATCAATGATTTTCCGACATCTACAAAACAAGTGTTAACAATTACATACGGTTTATCCGTTAAAGTCCAGTTGGTAGTTGGTGCTGCTAATAAAGTATCTCTAAAATAATAGGCATCCCAACCATAAGCGGCAAGTTCAACATATTGCTTATTACCATTGGTTTCGAATTCTATCCGATCTCGTACAATGGCAGGATGGGTTAATAGATTCGGTTCTAAGGTAGCTTCCACAAAAATCCATGCGCTGTCTTTCGGCAAAAGTTCGAGTGTACTAATAATTCCCGACTTGCCATCTACATTTATTTTGTATTCTGAAGCACTTCCCTTTTCCAGTTTTACATTTACATTCACCGTTTGTTTGTAAGGATTGTGCACCATGAATTGTTTATTGATAGAACGAGGGTAAGCAGCCCCAGGCAAACGTGTAAAAACGGTATCGAAGTATACAGTATCTTCTGTAAAAGACAGGGTACCTGGATCCTTGAAAATACTTTGGTCCTTGCGGCACGCAGTGAAAATGAATAACAAGCAACCGACAGTTAACAGACTTTTTGACGACATATATGACAGGGTTCAAAAATAGAGAATTTGTTTTTTATTACAGGTATAACCATGAGAAATGGAAAATATTGTATGCATGAGTAAAATTTAACAATTGGCCTAATCTTAATTTATTTTCTATTAAAATAACTTGCAGCGTTTTTAATTCTACCTATGTCTAATAGAATAATAAAGCCATAATTTATGAAAAATAGTTTATTAATCACCCTATTCTTAGTTCTTTGTATAGATTTGATTGGCCAGAACAAACTACCCAGTGGAATTGAATTAATCGGTAATGCTACTGGCAAGACATCTTTTCTGCTGAAGGACAGTAAAGATATACTATGGAAAGGAGAAGCCTCCTACAATATTTCAGGTATTCGTTACAATAATGGCTTATGGCAATACAAGAACAAAGTTTGGAATAGTATTTTTACCACTGGTATTTTTACAGATGGGATAGAAATTGACACTACCTTATTTTTCGCTAATTATGAAGGTGTTTATAAATACGAAGGAGGAAAGTTTACGATAGATTATGGTGTAACAAAAGGAACATGCTTGGAAAGTTATAACCACAAATTAATGGTAGGCAGCATGGGACTTGGTTTGTTCGAAAAGACTGCCACAGGCTTTAAAAATTTCAGCATTCAAATTAATGGCATTTCATACGATTCCATTTTTTGTATGGTCGCTTCTGGCAATGAATTGTGGATTGGTACAAGTAATGGTCTAGTATTATTTGATGGAAATAAATTCAGTGCTTTTAAATTACCTTCCATAAAATCTTCATTCAAATTGATAGTTGATAACCAACGTACAGTTTTTTCTGTGCAGAAAGATGTGGATGGCAAAGTATGGGTTTTAAGTCGCAACTTAGTCGACTCCTTAGAATGTTTGTATTTTATGCAGAATGGAACGTTTACCAGTGCCAACAATTACTACAACTCACAATGTATAAGCAAATTTTTATTGCCCTATAGCGCTAAAAAACTAGCATTGAGTAAAGATGGGCATGTACTTATTGGCATGGGTTGGGGTGTACTTAAACTTACCAACGATAGCATTAAAAACTATTATTTTACGGACAATTACAATACGTCCTTAAAAAATAATGGTGCCTATTCCATTGCATATTGTGATAAGAAAGGAAGTATTTACAGTGATATTTTTAACATTGGATTTTTAAGCTTTGATAACGCTACATTTTCTAATAAAGAAATGTTATACGACCCTATTCTGGCTTTGAACACCATCGATATTAACGATATTAAATCGGTGGTTGGCAATACAGGTATTAATTTTCCATGGAAAGCCAAGGATAACCTCGCACTTAGTTTACCCGATTTTATAACACCTTCTATTGGTTGTGCCAGTGCCATGTTTACGGCTGCCATTTGGATGGGTGGAACGGAAAGTGGCAGTGGTGATTTGCATTTGGCGGCCGAAACCTACAGACAGATAGGCAATGATTTTAAACCAGGTCCAATTGATTTGGTTACCAATGCATACGATTCTGCCGCAAGCAGTTTTTACAATCGTATTTGGAAAATTAACCGTCAGGTAATTGATGATTTTAAAGCCAATAGAACAAAACCGTTTTATGTTATTCCTAAAGAAATAATGGATTGGCCTGCGCATGGCAGAGGGAACTTTAGCAATAATCTTGCACCTTTTATGGATACAGATAAGAATGGTGTTTACGAACCCACAAAAGGTGATTACCCCAAAATTAAAGGTGACCAAATGTTATGGTGGGTGTTTAACGATATAGGGATGCATACAGAAACTGGTGGACAATCTTTAGGCGTTGAAGTACACGGCAGTTGTTATGCATACAATTTTAGAGATTTACCAATTACAGATAGTAATTACATTATCAATCGCACCATTTTTTTCAACTACAAAATAATCAACCGAAGTGAGAATACTTATAATAATTTTTATACCGGGGTATGGAATGATGTAGATTTAGGCAATTACTCAGATGATTACGTTGGTTGTGATACTTTACAAAACACAGGGTTTGCTTACAATGGCACTAATAACGATATTGGAAAGTTCGGATTTGGTAAAAATCCTCCAATGTTATTATGCAAATTGTTGAATCAAAAAATGTCTGGATTTGTGTATTACAATAACAATTCCGACCCAATTAACGGCAATCCAAGTTCTACCGCAGATTTCTACAACTATTTGCAATCTAAATGGCAAAATGGTAATGATATAACCTTCGGTAGTAACGGTGTTGGGCAAGCTAAAAAGACTAAATACATGTATTCCGGCAAAATTTGTAACGATTCTGATTGGAATGAAAAAACCGCATTTAATCAACCAGGAGACCGCAGATTTTTAGTATCTACCCAATTGCCAGTATTGGGAAAAGATTCAACAGAAGAGGTTGAATTTGCCTATATTTTGTTGCACGACCCTTCTAAAGATTTCTTAAAAGAGGGTTGTGATCTTCCGGGTAAAACGCTAACAAAAATTCAAAATTGGTACGATAAAAATAATTTTCCTTCACGCCCTTATTACGGCAACAAGGTGAATGAACTAACACATAATCAACTTGGTTTACTAATTTATCCTAACCCAGCCAATAATGAAATAAATATCAAGGCAGATATGGACACCAAAGAGGTGATTGAAATTAATATTTTTGATGACATCGGCAAATGCAACTATACCGTCATGAATATAGCACAATTTGGCAGTTTTGAAACTACAATCGATATTGGTAATTATGTCAATGGTATCTATTTAATTCAAATTAAAACCAAATCAGGCCTGTTGTTTGGCAAGGTAATCAAAGGATAATATTCCATTAATGTACTTCTGTTTCAATTGGTTAAAACTATTTATTATTTTATAAAAACTATTTTATCCTTCTCTTGTCATTTATTAGGTGACAACAATTATAATTCACCTTCTAGTTGTATTAATTGGATTCTCAATAATGGAAGCCACCGCTTGGTTTTCGCACAAATACATTATGCATGGATTTATGTGGCGTTGGCATAAAAGTCACCATGAACCACGAGAAGGTACCTTCGAAAAAAATGATTTATTTGGTTTGGTATTCGCTATCATCTCTGCAAGCTTCATCATCATTGGATCCATGAATGGCATTGATTGGCGTTTCTACTTTGGCATTGGCATATTGCTATACGGCATTGCCTATTTTTTGGTGCACGATGTCTTTGTACACCAACGTTTGCCTCTTTTAAAAAAGTCGAATAATACCTATTTTCAAGCCATGCGTTTTGCGCACAAAGTCCATCACAAAGTAACCACCAAAGAAGGTGCAGAAGCCTTCGGATTTTTATTCGTTAGTAAAAAATATTTGAATAAATACCGCCACAAAAACTAATGCAAAAGAAAATAATTGTGATTGGCAGTGGCTTTGCAGGCTTAAGTGCTGCTGCTCTTTTGGCACAGCAAGGGCATAACGTTACCTTACTAGAAAAAAACAACCAGACAGGCGGACGTGCGCGCACTTGGCAAAGCAAAGGCTTTAGATTCGACATGGGTCCTAGTTGGTATTGGATGCCCGAAGTATTCGAAAATTTCTATGCATTATTTGGCAAAAAAGTAAGCGACTTTTATCAATTAAACAGACTAGATCCAGCCTATAGAATTTATTTCACTAATAACGAGCAAATGGATGTTCCCGCTAGTTTAGAGGCATTAGAAGCTGAATTTGAGAAACGCGAAGCTGGCAGTGGACAAGCCCTTGCAGAATTTTTGAAAGATGCGGAATACAAATACCATACAGCAATGGCCGATTATGTCTCACGCATTTCCGATTCATTTTTAGAATTTGTAGAACCAAGACTCATACTTAAATCATTTCAATTGAATCTGTTCTCTTCTTTAAGAAAGGCAGTTCGCAAAAAATTTAAGAATCCTCTCCTTGTTAGTTTGTTGGAGTTTCCCGTTTTATTTTTAGGCTCCACGCCCGATAATACGCCTGCTCTTTACAGTATGATGAATTATGCAGATCTTGTAAAAGGCACTTGGTTTCCAGAAGGTGGTATGGTAAAAATATCGGAAGCATTTACCAAAATTGCCGAAGAGCAAGGTGTTCAAATTAAATTGAATAGCGAAGTAACACGAATAGAAACGCAAAATAAATTAGCGAGCAAGGTATGGGTAGGCGACTTAGCGTACGAAGCCGATATTGTAGTGGCTGGCAGTGATTATCATCACACCGAGCAAATGCTATTGGACAAAGACAGCAGGGTGTATGATGAGAACTATTGGAAAAGCCGAACCATGTCACCAAGTTCGTTGTTATTTTATGTTGGTCTCGACATTGAATTGAAAAATGTGTTGCACCACAATTTATTTTTTGATGAAGATTTTGAAAAACATGCGACAGAAATATACAAGCAGCCTAAATGGCCCAGCAAACCGTTGTTCTATCTAAACGTGAGCAGCAAAACCGATAAGAGCACCACACCAGATGGTTGTGAAAATTTATTTTTTTTGATTCCTTTGGCACCTGGCCTAAAGGATGATGAGGCTACTAGAGAACAATACTTTCAGATTATTTTAAAAAGATTGGAGGATAAAACAGGTCAACAATTACAAGAACATGTAATACTTAAGCGCAGTTATGCTATGAAAGATTTTGAAAGCGATTATCATTCATACAAAGGCAATGCATACGGATTGGCCAATACTTTATTACAAACAGCATTTTTAAAACCAAAAATGAAATCGAAAAAAATTAAAAACTTGTTTTACACAGGACAACTAACAGTTCCCGGTCCGGGTGTACCACCAGCCATTATAAGTGGGCAAATGGTAGCCAGTGAAATAAAAAAATTAATAAAAAAATCAGTCTTGTAAAACTTTTATTAAACAAAGTCGTTATATAACTATGTTTGAACTTTTTGAAAAAACTTCAGAAAGGTGCAGCAAAATAACCACCAATATTTACAGCACCTCCTTCTCTTTGGGAATAAAGATGCTGGCGAAAGATTATCGCTGGGCCATATATGGCATATACGGTTTTGTACGTTTGGCCGATGAAATAGTAGATACTTTTGACCGCAAGGACAAGGCAGAATTACTTGAAAAGTTTCGTCAAGATACTTTTGAGGCCATTGAAAAAGGCATCAGCTTAAATCCAATTCTTCATTCATTTCAAAAAGCGGTTCATCAGTTTAACATAGGTGCCGACTTAATTAGTCCATTTTTCGATAGCATGCGAAAAGATTTGGAACAAACCAAATACGACAACATGCAATACGAAGAATATATTTATGGAAGCGCAGAGGTTGTTGGACTGATGTGTTTGAAGGTTTTTTGCGATGGTAATGAAACAGAATACAACCGATTAAAATCAGCAGCAAGAGCTTTGGGTGCCGCTTTTCAGAAAGTGAATTTTTTGCGCGACATGAAAAGTGATATCGAAGATAGAGGCCGAATTTATTTTCCTCATTTGGACTTGAGTAATTTTGATGAAGATATTAAGAGAGCTATCATATTTGATGTAAAAAAAGATTTCCATGAAGCCTATATGGGAATTCAACAATTGCCAATGAGTTGCAGATTTGGAGTTTACACTGCCTATATCTATTATCTTAAATTAATGGAGAAGATAGAGAGAACCCATGCCAATAAAATTTTAAACAGTAGAATACGCGTAGGCGACACCCAAAAAATGGCATTGCTTGCAAAGTCTTATTTCAAGTTTAAACTTAATGCGATTTAAATGTACTTTATTTTTGCCTTTGGCAATGATTTTCCTTCAGTCACATATCAATGTTGTTGATGACAATGAATTATCGCTTGCTAGAATCTATTTCTCGAAGGCAAGCACAGAAGAAACTGCTGCCAATAATTTAAAAACACTTACGGAAGCCAAGCAGAATGAGGCTATTTTTAAAGCTTACCATGGTGCTTCGCTTGCCATTCTGGCCAAATACAGTTGGAACCCTTATAAAAAACTGGAAAATGTGCGCAATGGCTTGTTGTTCTTGAACACAGCGGTTGCTATGAATCTTCAAGATATTGAAATAAGATTTTTACGACTTTCTATAGAGGAGCACATTCCTAGCGCTATAAGTTTTACTAAGCACATGCAAGCAGATAAAGATTTTATCATACAGCATTTGAACAACTCTCATCCGAATTATAGCACCATAAAAAGTTATCTATTAATCTCAAAATATACGACTGAAGCAGACCGTAAAAAACTTTAATGCCTTCACTTTTACATTTAAATCGTTATAAATTATTGCTAAATGATTTAGTTCATTACTTTTGCCCTCTTATATGGATACATTATTAAGTTCGGAGAGCATTATTAGCATGATCAGTCTTACTTTTATGGAAGTAGTATTGGGCATAGATAATATTATTTTTGTAAGCATTGTTGCAGGGCGTGTTGAAAAGAAAGACCAAAAAAGAGCCCGAAATCTTGGGTTATTATTAGCAATGGTCATTCGCATCGGATTATTGTTCATCATACAATTGATTATTAAAGCTGAACAGCCAATATTCACCTTACCATTTGAATTTAGCGGCAAGGATATCAGTATAAAAGATTTAGTTTTGATGGGAGGCGGAATATTCTTAATTTATAAATCAACCATGGAGATTCACCACAAATTCAACGTGGATGACCATTTAGAGTCTGAATCGAAAACCAAACAAAAATTCAAAGCAGCGGTTTTACAAATTTTAATGTTGAACATTGTATTTTCCGTAGATTCAATTGTTACTGCTATTGGATTAACTGAGAATATTTACATCATGATGATTGCCGTTATACTTTCTATGTTAATTATGTTGGCCGTCTCTGGTTCCATTAGCAATTTTGTTGAAAAACATCCCAGTGTCAAAATGCTAGCACTCTCCTTTCTATTAATGATTGGTTTTATGCTAATTGTAGAAGCATTTGAAATTCACGTAGACAAGGGCTTTATTTATTTTGCAATGGCCTTTAGTTTATTTGTAGAGATGTTAAACATCCGATTGAATAGAAAGAAGGGTAAAGTTTAATAACACAACCAAAACCAACTATTTTTCTGAAGTATATTGTGGGAATCACTTTTAAAATTTACAAGAAATTTGCTGACGCTCATGATGAATGGGCTACTATACTGCCAGAAAATCACCATTTAATTTGTTGCGACCTGTTGGCCATAGAAGATTCGCATCCATCTGACATCGCATTTAATTACGTTAGTATATTTAAAGACAATGAACTCTTTGGGGTTATGTATTTGCAACACCTCTCCTTTTCTCAAAAGCACTTCAACAAAGATCTCATTCAAAATCGTTTGTTAAAAATAGCTGCGCCTATTCTTAAAAACTTGAAAGCGCATTTATTAATCTGTGGAAATTTATTCAGGGTAAATTTTCAAGGATTTTATTTTAAAGATAAAAATGATAGAATGGATATTTTTGATTGTTTGAATTTGTATAGACAACAAACCAAAAGCCAAGTTAATTATAGCGGAATATTAGTAAAAGATTGTAAACGCGAATTCCAACCTAACAACTATGATTGTTTTAAATTCTTACCTTTCAGGCAGGATTTAACCATGGAAATGCACATTCAAGAAACATGGCAAAATTTTGATGAATATGTAGCAGCTTTAAGCAAAAAATACAGACAACGCGCCATTAAAATTAGAAAATCCTTGGCTGAAATAGAACGCAAATATTTAAGTTTAGATGAAATTATTTTATATAAAAATGAAATAAATGACTTGTATAGAAATGTAGTAAATAAACAACCCTTAGCACTTGGTATTTTGGGTGCAGATTATTTTATTGAAATGAAAAAGCAATTGAAAGATAATTTTGAAGTGGTTGCTTTTATGAAAAACAATCAATTGCTCGCTTTCAGCGGTCATATTTATTACCCACTAAAAAAGGAAATGGAGTTGCACTATATAGGTTTCAATTACAACGCCAACCCTCTTTATAATTTATATTTCAACATCATATTTGATGGCATAGAAACTGCCATAGTAAAAAAATACAAAAGTCTTGAAATGGGGCGCACAGCTCGCGAAGCCAAGGCGAGTGCAGGGGCCAAGGCTGTAGAAAATTTTAACTATATTTGGGTGAAAGCAGGTTTACCAAGGCTGGCCATGAATTTTTTATCAGACCGTTTTGAGGATAAAATGGGTGATGAATGGCAGAACCGCAATCCATATAAGGAAGTATCCGTTTCTTAGTTCTACTGAACACTTAATACTTTAAAAACTGTTCTTCTATTCTGAGCCTTACCCTCTGGGGTTTTATTATCCGTAACAGGTTTAGTGTCGCCATAACCCATAGCATTTAATCGGGTCATTTCTATTCCTGCCTTTACCAGATATTCTTTTACTGCTTTTGCCCTGTTGAGTGATAGTGTCATGTTTTTTGTTTTGTCGCCTGTATTATCGGTATGTCCACCAATTTCAATTTTCATGAAAGGAAATTTTTTCAACAACAAAACCAACTTATCTAATTCAGCTTTCGATTCGGGTTTAAGTTCATATTTATCTACATCAAAAAACACGTTGGCCAATTTAACGTCAATATTTACTTCTGGTTTTTGCAGCGGAACATCAATTATAAATGGTTCAAGACTTTTACTTTCTTTGAGAGAAAAATTATCTGAATAAAACAAATAATTAGTTTGATCTACATTGAGCATGTAATTTTTATTGGCATTTAAAATGACCAAAAACTCCCCAGTAATTTTATCACTGTTGATACTCGTTACAACTTTTCCAGTGGCCAAATCTGTAAGTTCTACTTTAGCGCCAATTTTTTCGAGGGTTTTAGCATCAAAAACTTTACCTTTTACATAACTGATAGGATCGGGTTTAATACCATCATGCAATGGAAATTTATAAATATCCCAACCTCCAAATCCTCCTGGTTTATCTGTTGTAATATACCCATACTTTCCTTTTCTGTCAACAATCAAACCCAATTCTTCGCCGCCCGTATTGATAGGGTAACCAATATTAACTGGCTTTTGAAATTTACCATCAGGTCCTTTTTTAGCCATGAAAATATCCATATTGCCAAGTCCTAATAATCCATTAGAACTAAAATACAAAGTATTGTCATCAACATGTATAAAAGGTGCTTGTTCATCTCCAGCGGTATTTACACCAGGTCCTAAATTCATAGGCAAATCAAACCTACCATCTTTAAAGTGAGACATGTAGATATCTGCCCCACCATATCCACCCGCTCTTCTGCTGGAGAAATAAATGGTTAATCCATCGGAACTTATGGAGGGTTGAGATTCCCATGCATTAGAATTTACAGGCACTCCAAGATTTATTGGACGACTCCACTTTCCATCATTATAAATTGAAAAATACAAATCGCAACTCCCTTGTCCACTTGGCATACCATTTTCGTTGGTGCGATCGCAAGCGGTGTAAAATATAAATTTACCATCCGCAGTGATAGAAATAGTACCTTCATTTTCGCTGGTATTAACTGGATATGGCATAGGTACTGCTATGGACCAAGTACTATCTGTCAAGGCTGTTGATACATAAAAATCTTCTTGAACACGCACATCACTGACTTGTTTTCTTCGAGTAAAATAAAAATTCTTATTATCTAATGTTAACCCCGGAAAATATTCGGATTCGCTCGTATTGATAGCAGGGCCCATATTTTGAGGTTTATAGGGTACTGGATTTTTTACTAATTCATTACAAATGTCCATATTGGCAATTTCTTTATTCACATCAGCAATTCTGCGAGGGTCCAATTTTTTAGGACTAGTTAAATATTTTTGATAATTTTCTTTGGCCAAATCGTATTGCATATTGTTTTTATATGCAGCCGCTAAACGGTAATAATGGTAATAATTTTCGGGTTCCAATTCAATTAACTTTTTACAACATTTAATAGCTGTTTGAAAATTACCAGCAGCATTTTCGAACTCAGAACGGTATTCCCAAGCCTTTACATACGTACTGTCTTTTTTAATAGCCTTATTTACTAATTCCAATGCTTTTTGAAAATTCTGATCTTTGTAGTAAATATAAGCTTCTTCAACATACTTATCCGTTGGATTAATAACTGGTTTTTTAGGTTGGGCAACCGCACAACTGCACAAAAGAAAAAGGGTCAAAAGAAAAGTTATACGCTTCATGTAAGATTGGGGATATTGAAATAACATAGATTTGGCAAATTTATTGTTTGTTACGCAATGTTAAAGGATAAACTTTAACACATCTGCAATACCTAATAAAGTAATCAAACTTTGGTCCAAAAAAATTGAGCGTATTTCAATTGCTATAGTCCTTCTTATAATTTATAATAATTTGACTAATAATTTTGGTCCTGCAAATTTGTTCTATACAAAATTTCGTTACACCAATTTTCAACCACTCTTCAGGTCTTTTTTAAAAAGGCTAGAATTTTCATGGTTTAACGAAGATTTTAAAAAGATAAATTTCGTTGGGAGTACGGACGAGTTTGATTAACTAAAAATTAGAACATCCTTCCATCTTCCTTTAGAAATTTTTATTTATTTCTGTTAAATTGACAAATTTTTTATAAATTATCTAAATAGTGCAAAATTCACCCAAAGGAACCCCCTATTTTCAGAGTAAACTGACCCCTCATTTTTCGATTGCATTTCAGATTCAAAATTGATGACTAGTTTTCATTACAAAAATAGTGTTTAAGTTCTTTAATCTATAACCTTTCT
>JANXMZ010000025.1 GCA_025354385.1 Bacteroidota bacterium | reverse complement strand
ATAGGTATCTCGACGAATTCTGCTTCAGGATTAACCGATCTCAGATGAAAAATAATGTGTTCAACAATATTATTGGTAGAATGGTGGCTGCTGACAAAATTTATCAAGACAAATTAATATGCAATTAACTACTGACCTCTAAAATATTTTTTACAAATATAAAAGATATATAAGAAATGGTAATTCTATTTTTACTGGCATTAAAATTATCTGCTACTCTTAAGTTTATTGCGCATTTCAAAGCGCATTTCTGCATATTCGATTAAATGTGTAATCAAATCTGAATACGAAACGCCGGAAGCTTCCCACAGTTTGGGATACATACTAATATTGGTAAATCCTGGCAGGGTATTCACTTCGTTTAAGTAAAATTCGGAATCATTGACGTAAAAGAAATCGACTCTACTGAGTCCTTCCAATTGCAGAGCCCTGTATGCTTTTAGTGCGGTTTGCGTGATGGTTTTAATAGTCGTTTCACTTAGGTTCTCTGCAGGTATCACCACCTTGGTTTCATTATTCACATACTTATTTTCGTATGTATAAAAACCACTGCTCACAATTATCTCCCCTACTCCTGTAACTTTTGGTTTTAAATTACCCATCACGGCCGTTTCCACTTCTCTGCCTTTAATGCCCTTTTCAATTAATAGTTTAATATCAAATTTAAATGCATTGGCAATGGCATTATTTAGTTCTTCTCTGTTATCTGCCTTCTCTACCCCCACTCCGCTGCCCATGTTGGCTGGCTTTACAAACAAGGGATAACCTAATTTTTCCAATTCATCGAAATTAATTTCATCTCCTTTAAAATAGGTGAACCAAGGTGTTACCTGAATGCCACATTGTTTCAACAATGTTTTGGTTATGTCTTTGTCCATTCCAACTGCACTACCCAATACTCCTGGCCCTACATAAGGTTTATGTAAATGCTCAAGTATGCCTTGCAAGGATCCATCTTCGCCATATACACCATGCGTAATTGGAAAAAACAAATCTACATCTAATACTTTTTCATGGTCTTTGGCATACCGAATTGGTTTTGTGTTAAAAGGTAAAAGTGCTAAAGGAATGTGTTGGGTATTGCCTCCTATTTCAATAGCATCTTCAAATAAACTTCTCTCAGGGAGGTAAAACCACTCCCCTTTTTTTGAGATTCCAATTACTTTTATTTCGAAACTATTTGTATCAATCGCATTGTAAATATTGCGTGAAGAAATAATGGCTATCTCGTGCTCAGGAGATTTTCCGCCTGTAATAATGGCAACAGTTTTCATATAAGCAAAAATAAAAAAGGTTAAGCAATATCATTGTCATTTCTATGCACATTCAAGAGTAATGAAAGACAAGTTTCTTAAAATTTAGACAAATTGAAGTGGCTTTAGGGATAGTTTTAAGCAAAGCTTCAAGCCATCCGCAAAGAATAGCTAAAGAGTTTCTGATTCTAATTTGGTTTATCCGCGACAGATATGGAATCAGTGATTATAACAATCTCTAATCATTGTGGTGCTTGCTTGATTCAATCAGGGTATTCTATTTCATAAAAAGAGGAGATTACAAAGAAGCTGAGATAAATTCGCTCGATTAAAACATACCAGCCAATAATTCCTCTCGGTTTGTTTTGTTAATATAATCGCCTACCTCAATACCCGCCAGTACTTTGCCAATTTCCTCATGACTGTGCCTACAACCTATCAATGCCGTTTCCAAATCCTCTACATCTTTTAGATTAAAGAAATCGCCATGAAATTTTATATTCTCAATGAGCCCTTTTTCAACATTCATGTATATTTCTATATTACCACCTTCTGTCTTTATCATTTTCTGAAATGCATATTTCGGCGAATAACCAAAATTCCAATCCCAAGTTTTGTATTTAGTATCCACCAAATTCTGAATGGCTTCAATATCTTTTTTGGAGTAATCATAAAACCTCACGTCTTCATATCTTTTACTCATATAATCAATAACCAGCTCATAAAATTCGCTAACACTCATGGGTGTTTTCAAATGGCTACTGATGTTCGTAACACGACTTCTGAATGATTTAACCGCCTTGTCATGAAATTTCAATGGATTCACTTTTAGTGCCGCTGATAAATCGGCAATTTCACTGGCAAATAATAATGTGCCGTGGTGCAAGGTTCTTTTCTTTTGGTGGTAAATATGCTCGGCATTACCACTAAATTTCTGCCCATCAATTAATAAGTCATTGCGACCACTAAATTCAGCATTAATGTCTAACTGCTTTAACACTTCTATGATTGGCATTGTAAAAAATTTAAAATCAATTTTTATGTCTGCACCTTCTTTTGCATTGCTAATAAAAGTGAAATTAATATTGCCCAAATCGTGAAATACTGCTCCTCCACCAGATAATCTTCTTACTACATTTACACCATTGGCCTGCACATGCTCTAAATTAATTTCTGCTAAAGTATTCTGATGTTTCCCTACAATAATTGCATTTTCATTCCGCCAAAGTGTAAAAATATCTTCATCGAAATTTTTTAAAAGGTACTCTTCTGCAGCTAAATTAAAATATGGATTGGTGTGGGAATTTTTTATAATGAGCATCGGGCGCAAAATTACCACAAAATATAAGACGGAAACCAAATGCATCAATGAATATATATTCTGCTCTCATTTCAATACTGATTTTGCTCAACTCTTATTTTAAAACCTATGATTTAAAGCCATTTTCGCATATCTTAGGATTGGAAGGTTTTATAAAAACAAAAAAACCTTATTTTTGCGCCAACATGATGCATTTTGAATTATCGGAAGAACATTTAGCCGTACAACAGGCAGCAAGAGATTTTGCACAAACTGAACTTTTACCGGGTGTAATTGAGCGCGACAATAAGCAGGAATTCCCTGCTGAGCAAATCAAAAAGCTAGGAGAACTAGGCTTTTTAGGGATGATGGTCGACCCTAAGTACGGTGGCAGCGGTATGGATACTATTAGCTATGTGTTGGCAATGGAAGAACTTAGCAAGGTAGATGCTTCTGCTTCTGTTGTTGTATCAGTCAATAACTCCTTGGTTTGCTGGGGACTTGAAAATTTTGCAAACGAAGAACAAAAACAAAAATATTTAGTACCCCTTGCCAAGGGTCTGGTGCATGGTGCTTTTTGCTTGAGCGAGCCAGAGGCTGGAAGTGATGCAACATCGCAAAGGACCACTGCTGTAGACATGGGCGATTACTATCTGGTAAATGGCACTAAAAACTGGATTACTAATGGCAATACAGCTTCCACCTATTTAGTGATAGCACAAACCAATGTTGAAGCCGGTCATCGTGGCATTAATGCCTTTATTATGACCAGAGATATGGAAGGCTTTGTAGTCGGTAAAAAAGAAGATAAAATGGGCATTCGTGGCTCAGATACACATTCACTTATGTTTACAGATGTGAAAGTGCCTAAAGCCAACAGAATAGGGGAAGACGGATTTGGTTTTAAATTTGCGATGAAGACTTTAACAGGTGGGCGCATAGGTATTGCCTCTCAGGCATTGGGAATAGCCAGTGGCGCTTATGAATTGTCCTTAAAATATGCTAAAGAAAGAAAAGCCTTTGGTACAGAAATTATGAACCACCAAGCCATACAATTTAAATTAGCCGATATGGCAACAGATATTGAAGCAGCAAGAATGCTTTGTTTAAAAGCGGCTTGGTTAAAAGACCAACACTTGGATTATGGCAGAGCGAGTAGTATGGCTAAATTATTTTCGAGCGAAGTGGCTATGAAACATACGGTAGAAGCTGTTCAAATTCATGGTGGCTATGGCTACGTAAAAGAATACCATGTAGAGCGTTTAATGCGCGATGCGAAGATTACACAGATATACGAAGGAACAAGTGAAGTTCAGCGCGTTGTTATTTCTCGTGATATCTTGAAATAATATAGATTAAAAATGCATTTACTTTATCTTCTTAAAAAAAGAAGTCTTAAGTATGATAGCCTCGGAACTACAAGGTTGGTACTTATTGTAGGCTATGTATGTTGTTTGCTGTAAAATTGAATAAACAATCCATATAACATTAGGCAATTACTTTTGAAACAATGATTGAGGTTTAGGTCTTTAACGGAAAAAATAAGTAATTACCCAATGCGCTATGGATGCTGTATGTAAAAGCAAAGAGCTTTTAGGCTGATGCCATTAAAGTTAATTGTGAAATATTCTGAATCATATTATCTAAGAAATGATTTACCAATTTGTAAATGGAAGGTATTGAACCACTCTCTTTATACGAGGTATGTTTGTTACTAGTTTGTTTTGAATAAAAATAGGTTGTTTTACCTTCACTTAAATGCTCTCCAGTAATCAACATTTCTCTAGAACCCGAAATTGAAATAAACATACAGTTTTTATTCTTTTCCTTCAACTCATCAATAAAATCTTGCTCATGGGCACTAATTTGGTAAGTATTATTTTTGAAATAATTATCAATAATAATTATTTGATAACCCAGCTTGTTTTGATCTATTAGTTCCTTAGAGTCTTCAAAATTTCGAATCACCCATTTGAGATTTTTTAGTTTTTTTTCGCTACATAGTTCTAAGATCTGATTGCCTAAAACTTGGTGGTAAAAGTTACCTGTTTCTACGATTGCAATTTTAATGTTGTTGTTTTTCATTATGGCTGATTTTTGGGTTTGTCGTTGCTGTAATTAAGAACCTAATAAATTCTATTCATGTTGTTATTGGAATAGGATTACATCAAAAATCCTCCCATTTATACAATTCACTGTTTTTTAATCTATTGTATTTTTGGCACACCCCAAACTTTTCTCATTATGAGAAACTTATTATCTATTTGAAAAAGTAAAACAATAAAAAATTAATTCATAAAAAAAGGTGCATCATTTCTGATGCACCTTTTTAGTATTAAATTTTAATGCTTATTGAATCACAACACGTTTTATAACTGTTTGTCCATCGGCAATCACTTTAACAGTGTACACACCGCTTGCTTTGCCAGTTAAATCAATTTCAAACTTGTCTGTAGATTCTGAGAAGTATTCAGTTGCTACTTTTTGTCCCATTACGTTATAAACTTCAATAACGGTATTTCTAGACAATGCACCTTTAAGGTCGATTGTAAAGTTACCTGAAGTAGGATTAGGGTAAATATTAACTCTTTCCTCTACATTGGTAATTGTTTTAACACCAGAAGTACTGTTATAACATTTTGGCCAGTAGGTATAAATAACATTCACAGTAAATGGCAATGATACGTTACCACTTAAATCGGTAACTCTATAAGTGATATAATAAATACCTTCTTGTTTAGAATTAACGTTTTGTTTAATGATCTCAACAAATGGTTTCAATTGACTTGGGCTATAGTAGTTATCTGTGGTTGTTACACCCCAGAACGGCCATATATCTTCACCAACACAACCATAGATGGTTTCACCCCAAATTACAGGAGCTTCGTTATCTATCACTTTTACTGTTCTTGTTCTTTCAGTGATATTTCCTGATCCATCAACTGCTCTGAAAATTTCTTTATAAGTACCCAAGGTTGTAAAGTCAACATTGCTAAAAATTAGAGAAATACTAACCGCACCATCTTTGTAATAATTATCACTTACAGTTGCTGGAATAGATTTGTATGGTTTGTTTACTGGATGCTCAATGATATCGAAAGTATTTAAACTGATAACAGGAGCAATAAAGTCATCAACTCTGTAATTAACCACTACCGGAATTGCATTGTTGCCACTCATATCAACCGAATTATAAGTAACGGTATAAGTTCCTCTTTTAATAGTGTTCACAGGAATTGTTTGCCATGTTCTATCTAAACTTGGTTTTGGATCGTAAGCATCGGCAGATTCTGTTTGATCTATCCAAGTACTTCCTATCTGAATTGAAGTATCTCCAAAGTTAATAAAGTAAGGTAGCTTGGTATCTGTTACACATACAGTACGTGTTTTTGAAGCACTGTTACCAGCTGCATCTTTTACACTATAAGTTAATGTATAAGTTCCTACTTTTCTAGTATCAACATTACCTGTAACAACAATAGATGAAGTTAAATTTTGGTTAGGATTAGTATTGTAGGCGGTAGCACCTGGATCTACATAAGGAATGTTAGTTCTATCTGCTTCAATACAACCTGATGAACCAGGATTAAGCGTCAATACTGGAGGTGTCAAATCTTTTTCAACAATTACTGTTCTTCTAACAGGAATCGCTTTATTCAAAGACTGATCGGTAACATTGTACTCGATGGTATAAACACCAGTTGTATTAGGATCCAAATCTGATGTCATTACAATACTTGAAGTAATATCTCCTTCGGATATATCAAATGCTTTAGCACCAGCATCTGTATAAGTAGAATTTACTTCCATTCTCTCGGTAGCGTTTCCTAACAAAGTAATTACCGGAGCTGAATTGTCATTTACCAATACAATACCATAATCTTCATACTCACCTGCAGTTACTGGACCACAAGTAGGAATATTTTCTTTACCATAGTTACAAGCCAAACGCATGATGGTTTTACCTTCGAATGCCTGAGCTAAATTTGGAACTTTAATTATTTTAGAGAAAGTTTTATTGGTTGTGCTGGCTTCGAAGAAGATTTCTTCATCAGCATCGTCAAAGTCACCATCGATGTTCCAATCAATCCAACCTCTTCTGCTTGCAGAATCCAAATTAGTACTTCTAGAAACTTCAATGGTATATTTTTTGCCAAAGGTTAAGGTGGCAGATTTAGTTGCCACATAGTTGGTATAAGATGCCACACCAGAAGCTGTAAAATTGCTTATCAAATCCGTATTTCCATCTGCTAATCTTACGTTGTTGATACCCATATCACTACTTAAAATAAAAGATGATGGTGAGCAATAACTCAAAGCACAAATAAATTTATTTTTTACAATGGTTTTAATGGTTGCATTGGTATCGTTATCATTATAAGCTTTCAAAGCAATTGTGTAACAACCTGGGGAAGTGAATTTAAGAATTGGTTTTGGAATACTATCACCTGGAGTTGCATAATACTTAACAAAACCAGTTCCATATTTAGATGGATTTGCTGGTGGATTCATTAAAGTATAGGTAGTAGGGAAAATGGTCCACTCCCATCTGTCGGCATTGTCACTTACTGGATTTAATGTTACTAAATCTTGTCCAGATACTGGTCTTCTATTGGAAGCCACTATATCCAATTTAGTAGTCTTATTAGGGGTAATAACATTAATTAAATTACATGTTTTGCTGTTTCCAACACATGACTTCATTTCCAAACAAACATTGTATTGACCGTCACTATAGAAGGTGTAATTCAAATCTGTTTTTTTGTTATTGTTCACTTGCTGACCGTCAATGGTCCATTCCCAACTTGGAACACCTACAATATTTGCAGTTGTATTGGTAAATTTAGAAGGGGCAGAGTTGTAGAGCGGTGTAGTAGAGGCTACAAAATTGGGTGTACCTAAAGTTGCAGGACCAAGTTCTGAAGTATAGAATCCAGCAAAACCTGAATCTACACCAGCACCATCCGATTCAAAATAAATAAACATACTACCACTTGTCGCGGTTAATTTTTTAGGTCCTTTATCAGTATTACTCCATCTGGCTAACAGAGTTCCACTGGCATTTTTACCATCATAAACGGCAAGAAAATCTCCAGAATTACTCAATTTTATTTGAGTCATTGTTAAGTTAATTTTCTTTGCATTACAAGGTGTAATTTGCAAATAAGAACGTGTACCATAACCATTGTTATTACTATAATTCAGTGTAGTTCCACCATTATCGAAAATGGTACCTGAGTTACTCCCTACAATATTGTCTAAACCTGGACCATAAGCCCCAAAACCTAAATAATAAGCAGTAGGTAAAGTCACCGTAATGTAACATACTTTTCTGCGAGGGGCAGAAGAACCTACATCATTAGTAGCCGTTAATACAATTGCATAACATCCAGACTCACCAAAGTAAAACTCAGGATTTTGAGAGAATTCATTGGCACCGTTGCCATTCGGATTAGATATTACCTCACCGGTTTTTAAACTTGGGTAATACAATTGTTTGGCAAATGTAACAGAGTCGTATACATCCCATTTCCATTTCCATGGTCCATTGGTAGATAAATCGTATAACTTAACGATACCATATTGTTCGATACTGGTGTTGTTAGCAACAAAATTAGCTGTAGGTATTACTGTTGGCACATTCACTGTTAAACATTTTACGATACTATCACTTCCTAGGCAGTTAGTACTTTTTAACTTCACACATTTTGTACCACCAGTGGTCCAAGTAAAGCTATAATCAACACTGTTAAGAGCCTCAATGGAACCATCATTATTTACATCCCAAGTATGAGAAATATAACCAGAAGGATTTGAATTAATAAAGTTTGCTTTTGATTTTACCCAAACACTTGATGGTATAACGAAATTGGCATTCACACTGGTTGGCAATTGAAGATTAACAGAATAATCTTCTGTCTCGCCCCAAGTATAAGTACCGCATGCATTGGTTGGGTTCGTTACGGTACCTTCAATTAATACCGCTCTCATTCTGGTTATACCAGGAGAAATATTACAAGGTACTGTAAAGGTATAAGAAATATATCTAACACCTGAGGTTCCTGCAGCGGCAGTAGCTGCAACAGCTTCACTAGATTCAAAAGCATTGTTTCTATTATAATCTATCCATACCAAGGTTTGGTTTGTATAAACGCCAGTAGCACAATAGTTAGATTGCACACTAACCGTGTATTTAGCACCAGCAGATAGATTAACAGTTTTAACAGATGAGGTAAAATCTGTGTACTGCGCACAAACACCATTCGCAACCTGGAAAGTGTTATTGGAAATGAGAGCAGTATTACTAGCAACATCTATTAATTTAAAATCACTGATGTAATCATCTGTTGTACTTGTTGCCCCCGATGCACAATATTGGGCATTGACAGCTCCGATACTCAATCCAGCAATGGCTAATAAGCCAATTGCCTTTTTAAATATGGAACTTTTTATATTTGAAATTGAAAAACTTGTCATAATTATTTTTTTGAAATTAAAATCCATTAAATTATTTTGTTATGCTGATTTTTTTAGTTGCAATTTGATTCCCTGCAACAACCTTGATAACATAAACACCAGTTGCACACTCTGATAAATCTACGCTTGTTGTAAGTTGGGCATTTTCTATAGTTTTAACCAATTCACCTAGTATATTAAATATTTGAACAGTCATTTCAGTACTGTTATCAGAACTTAATGTAATGTTAAATAAGCCATTATTAGGATTAGGATAAACTGAAAGTGCATTGTTCATACTTTCGGCACTGATAATATCAGTACTTAACTGGAAGCATTTAGTTTTAGAACATTCACAATCTGCAGCATTTTTAGCCACCATGGTAACACAATATTTATTGGTTCCGTTGTAGGTGTAACTTGCACCAGCTTGAGCAGATA
Organism: Bacteroidota bacterium; assembly: GCA_025354385.1. GTDB lineage: Bacteria > Bacteroidota > Bacteroidia > NS11-12g > UBA955 > JABMMZ01. The sequence goes on along the minus strand of JANXMZ010000025.1, from coordinate 97,748 downwards.
CAACCCTGTTACCATCGCCAGTTAACCATTTGTATGTGATACCTGTTAATGAACCTCCAAAAGGAACATAACTATAATTGGTTAAACCAGCAGCTGAGTTTCTTACTATGTTGAAATCGCAAGTAGTAGGTAAAGGCTGTACTGTAACAGTTTTGCTTAATGAATCTTTACAACCACCAACGATGCTTGCTTTTAATTGAACTGTATAAGTTTGAGTAACACCTGAACCATAATTGTGAACTGGAGCAGCTAACTTAGAAGTATTACCATCACCAAAACTCCATAAATAATCAATTGTGCCATTCTCAAAAGTAGTATAATTAGTAAATGGAACATCCACATCTGCACATCTGTCTTCTGCATCAAAATTAACGGTTGGTTTTACTCCAACCTCAATAGTTTTTGTAATTTCAGAAGAACATGTATTGGCTAACGTCGTTTTAAGAGTTACGCTTTTAGTACCTACAGAATTCCAAACTTTTGCAGGACCTGCAGCTGATGAATTTGTGCCATCACCAAAACTCCATAAATAATCTTGTAATATTTCACCGTTTAGGTTGGTAGTATTATTGAATGGTGTAGCAGTTTTGTTACATGCATAAGGATAGTTAAAATCCGTTGTTGGAGTTTGCTTAACTGTAAATGGAAGGGTGATTGAATCGGAACAACCGAACTCAGAAATAACTAACAATTTTACATTTTTAGTACCAGCACTTCTGAAAGTATACAATGTATTTTGTTCGCTAGATTGATTACCTGCATCGTTAAAATTCCAAGTATTTCCAAAATGGCCCAATGCAATTGTTGAAGTATTCACAAATGAGAATTCAGAATTTAAACATGAACCACTAACTTTAGAGAAATTGGCAACTGGTTTGGCAAATTGGTAAACACTTTTTGTAACTGAATTGGTACAACCATCCGCAGATGCTAACAAAGTAACTGTATAAGGACCCGCTACTGAATAGTTTTTGTATATAGTCGCTAAAGAGGAAGTTTTGTAAACAGGAGAACCATCACCATAATTCCATGTATAGGAAGTTAATCCAGTACCACCATATATTGTTCCGTTACCTAAAGTAACTGGAATACCTTGACAAGTATTTACATTGATGATTTTTGCATCTGGAATTTGTGATACATTAATCGTATAAGATTTGTTTGAAACAAAATTATACGGCTTAGTAGTTGCTTTTAAGGTAACAGTATATAAACCAAAGGTAGCGTAGTTATGGTTCGGGCTAGACTCTGTTGAAAGAGCAGATCCATCACCAAAATTCCACTCATACTCTACAGAACCACTTGAAGCAGTTGTAGCATTATCAAAATAAATATCAGATTTTTCGCAAAGCACTGTTGCCAATTTAACATTAATGTATGCTTTTGGTGCAACATAAATGCTTCTTACATATGCAGTATCGCAACTTGTAGCAAAGTCTACCATTTTAACAGTAATAACAATGGTACTATCTTCCCAATTTTTAGAAGCATTGAAGGTTACATTGAATGGAGCTGTTAAACTTGCAGTTACTAGAGAACTTGCATTAAATCCATTGATTGTTTTTGCAGAAACAGTTCCAATCCATTTAGAAAGGTATTGAGCATTGGTATAACCCAATCTAGAAGGTGCTGTAAAATCATATACCATTTTCTCTGTAGCAAAGGTGATATCTGGTTTTCCAGTAATATCTAACTTAGCAAATGGAGAAGAAAGAGTCGTATTTTGTGTGAGTACAGAACCTCCAGGAGGAACAGTAATAAAAGTACTGACACTCGCACTATCATTAGAAACATTATCATCAGGGGTACTTACAAACATTTTAACAGTTGTATTACCGGAAACTGAAAACTTGTAAGTGCCAGGGAAATTGAATGATGCACTTGCACCTGGAGCTAATGTTACTGGCACATTGTATGTAACTTTTGGATTGTTATTCACTCTATATGCCATTGTTGGATTCTTAATGGTGAAGGCAGAGTTATTTTTAATAGTTCCACCAATTGCTGAAGTGTAACCAGCACAAGCAGGACTTGGGAAAGTTAGAGCAAAGTTGGTCAATTGCACATCAACTGTGTATTCCAATGCACCAATATCTGGTGTCGAAGATCTAGTAACGCCTTTGTTATCGGTAGTAATACCGCTTATCACAGTTCCTTTGTTGGCCATACCAATGGAGGTTGGAGTTAAATCCATAGCAGTGGGCGTTAAACTTAAGAAACTAGGATCAACATTGATATTGCTTGTTGGCAAGCCAGCAGTATACATACTAGAAATATCACCATATGTAACACAAGAACCTGCATAAGCAAAGTTACCTGTTGCTCCTGGTCCATAGGCATAAGTATTGTTTTTATGACTAGAAAGAGGTGTCACACAACCAAAATCATACATCAGATATTTTGTTCCCGTTCCACCTAAGTTATTATAAAAAATATTGCCCGTTAAATTTCTGAAATAGCCACCATACAAACCATAAATAGTACCTGTATTGGCTACTGAAGTTCCACTTGCATCTGCAATTGCAAAAGTATTATCCTCGATATCTAAAGTTGCTCCAGCATTCTGACTTGCATAGAAATATACATAGCAATATATGGTGGTTAAACCAGATGCTTGAATGATATTATTTCTGAACTTCTGAGTTGCCATTGTTCCATTATCATAGTTATAAAAATAAACAGGATATTGTACATATGATTGAGCCGTATTACCATTTAAATTATAAACTCTATTAAACTCAATATTGGCTGAAGTGTAATAAACATACATGCCGTATTTGGTATTGTATCTGGTAGTACCAGTATTGTGAATGTCATTATTTCTAATGGTAGTAACATTCGCATAATAGATATAAAGACCATATAAATAAAAATCTTGTATATTGTTATTAGATATCGTGTTGTTGTTAGAAGAGTTAGTGGTAGCGTGAGCTGTAGGCGCTCCAATCCCAACTGCGTAGTAAGGTCCATTGTTCGTATTCGCAGCACCTGAACGCATGTCGTTACTATCAATTAAATTGAAGTTACCTGCGTTAGTAGTAGTAGATGGCGAAGCTGTTCCATTAGAAATCCAAAGGTAACCTGTAGCAGTACCAGTGGTAAAGAGAGGCGTTCTTAATTTATTCAAAACGATGGTGTTGTAATCTGAAACGTTGTGTATCCAAACACACAAACCAAAAGCGGCATTGTTTGTTATTGTCAAATTTCTGATTTTAACATAATCCGCGCCATTCAAATCAATAACCGCCATATCTGTACTTACAGTTGGTGTAAATTGAATGGTAGCACCATTACCATTAATGGTGAGGGTGTTGGTAGCAGACATACCTGTAATTTGAGGTAATTTAAACTGCTGGGTGTAAGTAGCATTGTTAACATTAACAATTACCGGTCCTTGAACACCTGCAGCGCCTACTGCATACTGAGCAGGACCGCCATCTCCCCTGGTGATGTTTTGAAGGTCATTGGCCAAAGCCGTAAATGAAACGTAATTAGTAGCAGAGGCCGCGAGGCTAGCATTGATTGTGTAAGTTCCTCCAGGAAATGCCTTTGCATTTAGAAGAACAAACAAACTCGTTAACATCAGAAAATTTCTGAGGTTAAATGGGTTTGATGAAACTGTTCGGTTGTAAATTTTTCGCATAAAATAATTTGTTGCAACAAAATTAACACATATGCAACAATGAATTCATAACCTATTATCAAAATCGTGTCATAATTATTCACAAATTATTATATTTTCTATATTTATTTGATTTAAGTCAAATAAATATAGAATAAAGTCCTAAATATCATACACTTTTATAAAATTTTGTTCTCAAGCTAATTCAACTTTTAAAAAAGTTAAGAACTTAATTTAAACAAATATTATATTTAGTATAAAATATATTTTACACGAATATGTACCTGATAATAATTTTATTAATATACAATAAAATTTTTAGTATTTTTTTAATTTTTTATAAAAGATAAAATAACTTATTTGAATTTCCGCGTATTTAAATTCAAATTTTAGCCCCTTTTTCTGATTTATTTTACTCAAATAAAATTCAAATTATGGTTAAGTTTGCATGTTAATCATGCAAGAACTAAAAATATACAATACTTATAGTAGATCTATTGAAAAATTTGAACCACTGAAACCCCCATTTGTGGGCCTTTATTTATGTGGACCTACGGTATATGGCAATCCTCATCTCGGTCATGTCAGAGGTCCGGTATTTTTTGACATCATGCACCGGTATTTAAAACATTTAGGTTATAAAGTCAGATTCGTCAGAAACATAACAGATGTCGGACACCTGGTAAATGATGCAGACGAAGGTGAAGATAAAATAGGCAAATTGGCCCGTTTAGAAAAATTGGAGCCAATGGAGGTCGCTCAGTTTTATACCAACCGTTACCACGAAATGCTGAATGTTTTGAATCTTATTCCAGCATCTATAGAACCACGTGCGAGTGGACACATCATTGAGCAAATTGAAATGATAGAGACTATTATTTCTGAAGGCTATGCTTATGAGTCTTGCGGGTCAGTATATTTTGATGTATTAAAATACAGTAAAACGCATGATTACGGAAAACTATCGGGAAGAGTGATAGAAGACCTAATAGCAGGTGCAGGCAATGAAGCAAGGGAGTTAGAGGGTCAAGAAGAAAAGAAAAACTCAAACGATTTTGCGCTTTGGAAAAAAGCTGGACCAGAACATATCATGCAGTGGAATAGTCCATGGAGTAAGGGCTTTCCGGGATGGCATATTGAATGCAGTGCCATGAGTAAAAAATATTTAGGAGATGTTTTCGATATACATGGTGGTGGTATGGATTTATTATTTCCTCACCATGAATCCGAAATAGCACAATCCACAGCTTGCAGTTCTCGTAACCCTGCGAAATACTGGGTGCATCACAACATGATTACCATCAATGGTCAAAAAATGGCTAAATCTTTGAACAATGGTATTGGTGTAAGAGAATTCTTTACAGGTGAACATCCTTTATTAGAAAAGGCTTACACACCTATGACCCTGAAGTTTTTTATATTAATGGCTCACTATCGAGGCACATTGGATTTTAGCAATGTTGCATTGCAAGCTGCAGAAAAAGGTCTGAGCAGATTGCTAACTTCATCTGAAACACTTGAAAAAATAAACCCCTCTCCCACTTCATCCATCAACATTAAAAAAATTATTGATGAGTGTTATCAAGCTTTGAATGATGATTTGAACACCCCCATTCTTATTTCTAAATTATTTGAATTGGTAACTTATATAAATTCTGTTGATGCCCAATTGGCAAGTATTTCTAATGAAGATCTGCGACTATTAAAGACAAGTTTTCACGCATTTGTGTTCGAAATTTTGGGTCTGCAGAAGGAACAATCTGCAAAAAACAACAAGTTAGATGGGGTTATGCAAATGCTATTGAGGATGAGAGATGAGGCCAAACAAAATAAAAATTATGCATTGTCCGATGAAATTAGAAGTAAATTAGCTGCATTGGGATTTGAAATTAAAGATGGAAAAGAAGGCAGCAGTTACAGTATTTCTTAGATTTATTTAAGGTATAAAAAGTGTATATCCTTTTTGAGTAAGACTTGAAATAACGTATTATTTTAGTTTTATTTGCCAGGCTATGAATTATTGGCTTGTCAAATCAGAACCTTTCAAATATTCTTGGGATCAATTCGTAAAAGATGGCATTACTTTTTGGGATGGAGTTAGAAATTATCAAGCTAGAAACAACCTTAGAGAAATGAAATTGGGCGATCCGGTATTTTTTTATCACAGCAATGACGGCAAAGAAATTGTTGGAATAGCCAAAGTTGTTAAAGAAGCTTACCAAGACCCAACGACCGATGACAAAAATTGGGTAGTGGTGGATTTGTCTCCTGTTAAAAAATTTAAAAAACCAGTTGGTTTGGAAGAAATTAAATCCAATGATTTACTCTCCAATATTGGCTTGGTTCGCCAAGGAAGATTGAGTGTCATGAGAGTAGAGAAATTGGAATACGACACCATTTTAAAATTATCCAAATAGCTGATTAAAACGAAAGAAAAATTGGAAGAAAAATTATTATACGACCATCAAAAACTAAATGCTACATTGCATAGATTAGCTTATGAATTGGTTGAAAATCACGATTTATTCACCAACACTGCTATTATTGGCTTGCAACCAAGAGGTGTAATGCCCGCCCGTATTATCAGACAGATGGTAGAGGAAATAATTGGCTATAAAATTAAATATGGCGAGTTGGATATAACCTTTTATAGAGATGATTTTAGAACAGCAGAAAAACAATTGGTGGCCAACCCTATTCATATTCCATTTAGTACAGAAGGCTTAAAAATAATTCTAATAGACGATGTGCTTTTTACAGGTAGAAGCATTAGAAGTGCTATGGATGCTTTACTTGATTTTGGCAGACCTGCAAAAGTGGAACTCTGTGTTTTAATTGATCGTAAATTTAACAGGGAAAACCCCATTGCACCAGATTATGTTGGCAAAAGCGTTGACACCCGCGGTCATGCTCAGAAAGTTGAAGTAGATTGGGAAGAAAACAATTATAAAGTTTGGTTAATCAACGCATGACACAATTATCTGTAAAACATCTTTTAGGTATTAAAGACCTGAATGAACAAGACATCAAATTAATATTTGAAACTGCGGATAATTTTAAAACCATTATTAACCGTCCGATAAAAAAAGTACCATCTCTCAGAGACATCACTGTTGCCAATTTATTTTTCGAGAATTCTACAAGAACTAGGGTATCATTTGAATTGGCGCAAAAAAGACTCAGTGCCGACATTGTCAATTTCTCCTCTTCATCATCCTCCGTTTCAAAAGGAGAAACCCTTATTGATACTGTTAAAAATATTTTAAGCATGAAGGTCGATATGGTGGTGATGCGACATCCAAGTCCGGGCGCTTGCGTATTTTTAGCAAAACACATCGATGCAACCATTATCAATGCAGGGGATGGTACCCACGAGCACCCCACTCAGGCTTTACTTGACGCATATTCCATTAAAGAAACCCTTGGTGAAGTAACTGGCAAAAAAGTGGTAATTGTTGGCGATATTTTACACAGCCGAGTGGCATTATCTAATATCTATTGCTTACAAAAACTTGGAGCAGAAGTAATGGTATGCGGACCAAGTACATTGATTCCTAAATACATTGAACAGCTTGGCGTTAAAGTTGAACATAACCTTAGAAAGGCTTTAGAATGGTGCGATGTTGCAAATATGTTGCGCATTCAAATGGAAAGACAGGATATCAAGTATTTTCCATCGCTCAGGGAATATAGCATGCAATATGGGCTAACCTTACCCATGCTAGAAGGTATAGGTAAAGATATTACCATTATGCATCCAGGACCAATTAACAGAGGTGTAGAAATTACAAGTGAAGTGGCAGATAGCGACTATAGTATTATTTTAAATCAAGTTGAAAATGGTGTAGCTATTCGCATGGCATGTATGTTTCTGCTGGCTTCCAATCAAAATTCATAATTAATAGATGGCAAATCCAATTTTAGTAGAAGTTTACAGAGGAGACGTTTTAGAAAGTTTTCACAGAGGTGTTATTTGCATCGTAGATGATAACGATAACATTATATACAGTGTGGGCGATGTTGAACAAATTTGTTTTCCTCGTTCTGCTATGAAATTTTTCCAACAAATCCCTTTATTAATCAGTGGTGCTGTTGAGCATTTTGGGTTCACACAAAAAGAAATTGCAATTTTGTGTGGCAGTCATAACGGCGAAGCGGAACATGTTAGGACGGTTCAAAGTATCTTAAATAAGATTGGATGCACTGCAGATGATTTGGAATGTGGTCCTCAGATGCCAACCCTCAGAGAAGATGCCAATTATTTAATTAAAAATGATTTGCAACCTCTGCGTATTCAAAATAATTGCAGCGGCAAGCACGCAGGCTTTTTATCCTATTGTGTTTATAATAATTTACCAACAAAAGATTACATCAATCCTCAGCATTCATTGCATCACGCAATTTTAAAAATTATTTCAGATTTTCACAGATATCCAATTGAGAAAATAAAAGGTGGTGTTGATGGATGCTCAGCTCCTATATTTGCCTTCCCTGTAAAAAACCAGGCCATTGCTTACAAGAATTTAGTACATCCTGTGCAATTTAACGAAGCCATTCAAAAAGCTTGCAGAACAATGATAGAGGCTATTACAGTCTATCCAGAAATGATAGCTGGACATAAAAGATATTGTACCGATTTAATGAAAGAAGCCAATGGTAAGTTAATTGGTAAAACTGGTGCTGATGGTATTTATTCCATTGGTTTGGTAGAAAAACAAATGGGTATTTGTATTAAAGTTGACGACGGCAAGATGGGACCGCAATACAATATAGCCCAATCTGTAATTGAACAATTGGAGATACTAACACCAGACCAAAATCAAAAATTGCGACACTATGTAGCCCATGAAAATAAAAACTTTGGTGGACTTACTACAGGTGAAACAAAGGTTTGCGCTACTGTAAAGGTGAACTTGACTTTACAAAACCATTAAAAACTACCTGATCAACTGTATCACTCCATTCACCAATTTTATTTCTTTAGATAAAATAGGAATTCGGTATTTAAAAATATAGTAATAGGTTCCCATTGGACATTCAGCACCACTATTAAATACTTTACCGTTCCAATTCATATTGTCACTTAATTCATAATCTTTCTTACTCTCATAAACCAGCACTCCCCAACGATTGTAAATTGATAAATCATATAAATTTTCTCCCTCAACTAAAATGTCATATTGATCATTTTTATTGTCGTCGTTGCCAGGCGTAAACACATTATATACAATAATAGAAGCGCTATCATTATCAATAAATGGCTTGCAAATGGAATCGATGCAGCCCTGCAAACTTGTCGCTTTTAAACAAACCAAGTACTCCTTTTTCTTAACAAAATATTGGTGCATTGGGTTCTGTTCTTCGGAGTGGTTAAGGTTTCCCGATTCAGGATGCCCAAAGTCCCAATACAAACGCGCGGTAGCGGGTTGAGATAAATTATTGAAAATAAAATTGGGGGCAATGCTATTAGGGTCTTTTGCAAAGTCTGCATTAATACCGGTAACGACAACATACTTTTGAAAACTGTCCACACAGGCATTATTGGCGTTAATCTGAGCCTGAAAATTTACTTGATAAGTACCTAATTTACTGTACAAATATTTAATAGAATCTTGTTTGACAGTGTTAAAAATATAACCATCCCCAAAACGCCATTTAAACAATCCTAAATATGGAATTTTTTTATTCCAAAACACAATACTATCGCCTAAACAAATGGTATCTTTAGAGTATACATTTGTATTAATTGTAGGCAAAACAGTGACTGTTCTGCTTAAACCATTCTCCGGAAATACAGCAGTGCAATAATAGGTATTGCCCGTTGAAGGGTTGTAAATAGTATCAATTCCAATCAATTTAATTTTATACTTTCCAGGTTTGGTATAATTGAATCGCATGGATTGGGTATCGTTCACGTCTAATGAAGTATGGGCACTATCGCCAAACTCCCAAATAAAACTTCGACATTTTTTTGACTTATTAATGAATAATGCATTTAGGCTACCACATGCAATGGTATCCTTAATTGTAAAAAAAGGTTTACCCCCAATTAATTGAATACTTACTTCAGTAGTATCTTTACAACCCGCATCTGTCTCTACAGCTAATCTTATTCTAACACTATCTGCACTGGAGTTAAAGGAAATAAACGGATCTTTTTGTACGACTAAAAAGGTATTGGTGCCAAAATCCCAATTATATTTTTTAATGGGATCGAATGGGTTGTATACGTATGACGAATCGAAGAACTGCCTCAATTCAGTACAATACAATTCATTGGGGGTTTTTTCAATATGAGCCTTCAACTCTTGAATATCAAATTGCCCTTTAACGCTATCTTTACAACCTGTTGAATCGGTTACTTCTAAATAAAAATAATGTTTCCCTGGAAAATTAAAATATGTACAAGCGCTAAAATTATTTTTCACCTGAATACTGTCATCAAATAGCCATAACACCTTCGCATTTTTTAAACTGTTATGTTTAATATTTGTTTTGTTATCAACGATTGTTGCTTGCGCACATATTTTTTGCTTTGTGCAAAGTGCATTGGAGAAGCTAACGCTCAACATCCTACCAATACCAATTGGGTGCGAATAAGTGGTATAACAACCACTGGTGCTATACAAGGTTACAAACATATTGCCCATTTGCACAGCATCTGTATATTGATGTTGGATACTATCCACCTTTGAAATAGTATCAAAAGAATACGCTATGATGGTATCGCCCCAATTAATTTCAATTTTTTCACCTTTATAGAATAGTTTATTTTTGAAATAAACCGTTAATTTATTGTTCCGACAACTTGTGTAATCCCGGAAATAAACAGAGTCTGTTTTGTTTTGATAGACACTTAAGAAATCCTTTTTATAAATGGTATCATAACTCAACTTAGCTGTATCTGCATGAACTTTTATAGAATCAGTGCCAATATTCTCCACCCAAGGTATTTTATAATTTCGAAATATAAAACCAACTTTATAAAGTCCTAAATAAGGAGCATTTACAATACTTGGAAATTTTTTCCATGATTTACCAGTGTCAAGTGAAAATAAATAAGGGTCATTGATACCACCTTGATAACCTTTGTAAAATAAATCGCCTTGGCAAATTTGATAATTGATTTGATTAAACAACTTCGTGCACTTCAATACATCTATATTGGCAAAAGTAGAATCAATGCAACCACTGGTGCTATCGCGAACAATTAATTTTACTTGATAATTGCTTGCAAATTGAGAAAAAACATGTTTGTGATATGAGCCTATTGCATAATTGCAATTGCCATATAAATTTATATCCTTTATATAATTGGTGGTACATTTGGCCGCATTAATATCATTGAATTTCCAAAAAAATGAAGAATGAATGGTATCCAAATATTCTGATTGATTATACACAGTTACCTGATTAAGTGTAGAACATTGGTATTGATTGATAATCCCAAATTTAGCTACGGGTCCTATAATAATGAAATTTGCAGATAAATTCGTGGTACAACTGCCCCTTATTATAACACAAGATAAAGTATGTTTCCCTGGCAAAAGCTGACTGCCATTTGGAATGAAACCATATCCTGATTTAACAAAATTACCGGCTGCTGCTTTGTCTATAAACCATTGAATAGCATCTGCAGTATAGGAAGGTCCTACAACATGAACATCCTTATCACTACTGTAGCACATCAATGAATCAGAAAGAACTAATTTTTTAGGCAAGGTGTCAATTTGAACTTGTAAATCTTTTATTATTGAATCGGCACATCCTTCGCTTGTACTTGCCATGAGGATTGCTCTAATATTTCCAGTTTTATATTTGTAAATACACTTGCTATTGTTAACGGTTATACTTGAATCATTGGCAGTGGAATCCAATTTCAATAAATAATTCACGGTAACTGGTTTATACTCGGTAGACTTGTTGGTAAAACATACTTTAAGTCGATTGCAACCCGCAAAACTAACATTGCTTACCAAATCGGTATTAACAGATCCAACAACATGAATTGTATAATTAGTAATATCCTTACAACCGAATTTATCTGTTACCTCCATGGTTACCTTATAGGCTCCAATGTTGGAATAATGATGACACATTTTATCGCCATAGCCTGGCACATTGTTTACATCTGATTTTCCATCTGCCCATAGCAATATTCGCTTCTGAATCGTTTGACCTGCAACTGCTGGCAAGGAGTTATCAGAGAAACAAATATCGTTGTTCAAAAAACAAGAGTCACTTATTTTTAAAAATTGTAGTTTAGACAATGGCAATCCAACAATTTTTATGGTAGCAGTATCATCTTCGGTATTGCCATTGCTCAAAACTGCAGTAACTTTTACCTTAAAAGTTCCTGTTGATTTGTAAATATGATTTGTTTTAATATTTACAGATGAGTTACCATCTCCAAAATCCCATGAAATACTAGAAATAGTAAACCCAGATGACGAAACGTAATTGAACGAAGTAAGATTACCTAGACAATCTATATTTTTTACAACAATCTTTGATTCTGCTCTGAAAACGGAAAGCATAACCAAAACTAACATAACTATTGGGCGATATCTAATTTTTAACAACCTGAGCAATTGATACAAAGATGCCTAAAAATATCTTAAGGTTGTTTATATATGTTTAAAAATGACTGAAAAATTGAATTTCAAGGCGATTTACTTTCGAAATCTAAATTAGACTAAGGCGCCATTTGAATGCCCAAATGATTTAAATTGCCGGTATCAGAAAGGAGTCCATTGCTAATATCTCGCACCGATTGGCTTTTTGCAAACTGGAAGAATAACATGGAAACAAGCTGTGTCCAGCTATCATATCCTTTCTCATGCTTATCAGTTTGATATTGATTGACAAGTTTAGAAAATTTATTGCGATCTAATATTGAGATAATTTGAGAAAACAGATTTACATTTATCATTGAAGAAAAGGGGATGTTTTTTGTAGGACCTCAAAGGTAACTCTGAGGATAAAAACTCCCATTTCTTTTTTTTATCGTTTAGGACGCTATTATTTTACTATTGATTAATTTAATTCCAATAAATTATTATCTGAGTAAATGAGGTTTTTAATATTTAAAAATACTCAAAGTGCCATATAAAACATAAGTATTTCATTTTATGGCAATTACCATAAAAACACAAAAATAAATAGCCAATAATGTTGATAACTTTTAAAATGCTGTTTTTCAAAAACTTATACAAACAATAATGATTTGTATTTTATGTCATTTTTAAAACAAATTTATATCTTAAACCTCATTGTATCTTATGAATCAAGGTTTCAAAAAGCGACAAAAATTAATTTTAACAACAATTGTTGTGGTTTTTTACACTTTCATAAACTACTAACTTTGTTTTAATCAAATTTTATAAATATAAAAAAAAATCTATTATTCTTCAGTTTCTTTATTTTTGTTTGGGCAGTAATTTTATCATTTAAATCCTCTCCCAAAACAAACTTAAAACTTCAAAAAGCTTCCACTATCAATAATGTGCTGAAAGCAGCAACTACTAATTATTCCTACAGGGGAATTATCAATTCTACGACCACATGTTTAATGTCTATCTCAGACAACGAAGCCGGTACAGTAACGATCACAACAGCAAACGGAAGTATTCAGACTGGCGATAAAGCAGTATTTGTTTTAGACAAAACATTGTCTTTCGGTACGAACAATACATTCACCATTTCTGCTAACAGCCCTAGGTATTGGCTAGTACCTTTTGATGCAAGTTTTTCACCGATTGATATAACAAATGCAAAAACAGTTGACGACTGTTACAAATGGTATTGCCCTTGCGATCCATCTAAAAGTGCCACTGATGCTTGTCAACCAGGATCAGCGTTATCAGGTGGAAATGCTGTTGCAACCTGCACTGCATTTACTTCACCCGGTGCATGTTCATTGTGCACACCACTTAGAATGAAAATAGATTGCGGAAATGGAACACAATTAGCTGCTTTAGATTTATTTAATAGTGCTTTTATTTTAAGGGCAGATACATTAAAATACAATGCACAAACTTATCCTTAGTACTTTTTTAGTATTCATAAATCTTTTAAACTTAAATGGTCAGGAGTTGGTTCCTCAAATAATGAGGAACCTCTTTTTACAAAAATCAAAGGCAAAGTCAGTTATTGTAAACACAACCGATACATCATTTACATATCCCAAAAATAGAATTGATTCTAACTTTTCAAAACACGAATATTATTGCACTATCAATAATGACAAGCGTTATTATTACATGAAATTATATAAATTCATTGACAATGAATACCTTATTTATGACACTGTTGCGTATTGGCGTGCAGGTGAAAAATGTTTGAAATACAAACCAGAGGAATTAATGCCATATTTTGGAGTTATCAATAATTTTTTTCTTGAATTAAAGAGGGACACATTTAATTTCCAAAAAGGTGATTCATTTATTCAGATGAATAATAATAGAATAGAGTATAAGGTTAAACGTGAAATGTTTGGCGAAATGGTAAGTTTTGAAATCAATTATTATTTCGACAATAACGGCATTATAAAGCGAGAGACTAATTTTAATAATGCAGGTATTAAGCAAACGCATTTTACGACATTTACTTCAGTTAATTGTGAGAAGAAAACCAATTATGCAACACTAAAAAAACTTAAGCAAATTTACTTGGAATTTAGTGAATTAGAAAAGAATCAAGATACAAGTAGTTTGGTAGAGGTCTCTAAACTTTGGGTAAAAAACGACACCTTACCAACTTATACAAAGGAACATATAAGCAATAAGGCCGCCAGTATTTCAATAGATTCATTAATTGAGAAACACAAATTAAACATCCTTTATTTTAGCTTTGCTGGTTGCAAACCATGCCATATACTAAAACCATATCTTGATACATTTTTGTTTAAATATGAATCATCGGGGCTTAATATCGTTGGATTTAACAACATTGATTCGAAAGCCTATGTAGATAGCATTCAGACAAAATATCCTACTTACTATCATTCGAAAAATTTAGATGAGGAATTAGAAATACATCTTTATCCTATGCTAATATTAATGGATAATAATCACAAAATCCTGGCTAAAATGAGAGGAGTTAATCCTCCAAGTTTATTGGACTTAGAGCGATTTATTAAAACCTATTTAAATCTTTAGATTTTTTAAGAAAAAAATGACTTAACCATTATTTAACTCACAGCATCTATGACATCATACTTTGTGATAATATGCGTATTGCCTCCCCTATCTGTCATCAAAACAGCCTGATTATTTTTATTGATTAGTTTAGAAATAGATTCAATCAAATCATCTGGCTTCACCCAAGGAAATGGCGCTGACATAATTTGTTGAACATCTGCATCTCTTAATTCTGGTTTCTCTATTAACACTTCAAATAAATCTACGTCTGTTAAAGAACCAACAAACTGTTTTTCCTGATTAATGACCGGAATTTGTGAAATATCAAAACGCTTCATCATCTGGTAAGCTTCTTTAACAAGCGAAGTATTAGCAATGGTAACTAACTTCTGATCCTTATGTTTTTCAATTAAATCAATCGCAGTTGCAGGTTTTTTACTCTCTAAAAAACCTCTGTCACGCATCCAGTCTTCATTAAACATTTTACCCATGTAACGCGTACCATGGTCGTGAAAAATGACTACTACAACATCATCTTTCTTAAACATATCCTTCATTTGTAAAATACCAGCAATGGCGGATCCTGCACTATTACCAACAAAAATACCTTCCATTCTTGGAATCAAGCGGGTATATATGGCTGCATTTTTATCGCTTACCTTTTCAAAATGATCGATAACACTAAAATCCACATTGGCTGGTAAAAAATCTTCTCCTATTCCTTCGGTAATGTATGGGTAAATTTCATTCTTATCAAAAATACCTGTTTCCTTGTATTTTTTAAATACAGAACCATAAGTATCTATGCCAAGTACTTTGATATTCGGATTTTTTTCTTTCAGATACTTTCCTGTGCCACTAATGGTTCCACCAGTGCCAACACCAACCACCAAATGGGTAATATGTCCTTCTGTTTGCTCCCATATTTCGGGACCTGTGCTTTCGTAATGTGCGCTTGCATTGCTGGGATTGTCATATTGATTTGGTTTCCAACTATTAGGAATTTCATTCACCAATCTGCTCGACACAGAATAATATGAGCGAGGGTCCTCCGGTTCAACATCCGTAGGACAAACAATTACCTCCGCTCCAAAGGCTTTTAGTGCATCCACCTTTTCTTTGCTTTGTTTATCGGTAGTAGTAAAGATACATTTGTATCCTTTGATAACAGCAGCTATTGCCAATCCCATTCCTGTATTTCCACTGGTACCCTCAATAATAGTTCCTCCAGGTTTTAGCACACCACTCTTTTCTGCATCCTCAATCATTTTAACAGCCATTCTATCTTTTATGCTGTTGCCTGGATTCACTGTTTCTATTTTTGCCAGCACTGTGCAAGGCAAATTAGCAACAATTTTATTGAGTTTAACCAATGGTGTGTTACCAATGGTTTGAAGAATATTTTCGAAATAAGGCATGGGGCAAAGGTAGTAATTTTGTGATTATGAGTTAATGCGATGTTTGCAAGAGGAGAAAATTTAAACTTCCAATTTAAAAATATATCGTTTAGTTTTGCAGCACTCATGATAAAAGGTAAAAAACTAGCCATTGTTCTTCCAGCCTACAATGCTTCTGCCACTTTAGAAAAAACGTACAAGGAAATTCCCTTTGATTTGGTGGATGAAGTTATTTTGGTTGATGATAATAGTAAGGACTCTACATTGGACAAGGCAAGAGAACTTGGGATTAAGCATATTGTAAAGCATGAAGTGAATAGAGGTTATGGAGGCAACCAGAAATCATGTTATCAAAAGGCTTTAGCAGTAGATGCAGACATCATTATCATGCTTCATCCTGATTATCAATATACACCCAAGCTAATAGAAAGTATGGCCTATATCATTGCCAACGATGTTTACCCTGTGGTATTTGGTAGTAGAATATTAGGTAAGGGCGCATTAAAAGGGGGTATGCCCATATACAAATACATTGCAAATCGCATATTAACCTTGTTTCAAAATATCTTAATGGGTCAAAAATTGTCAGAATACCATACAGGCTACAGAGCATTCGACAAACGTATTTTCGAAAAAATTGACATTGAAAAGAATTCAGATGATTTTATTTTCGACAATCAAATGACTGCTCAGATTTTTTATGCTGGTTTTGATATTGCCGAGGTTACTTGCCCAACCAAATATTTCGATGAGGCCAGCAGTATTAATTTAAAACGGAGCAGTATTTATGGCCTAGGCGTTTTATGGGTTTCCATTCAATACCGTCTTCAAAAATGGGGCTTGGGAAACTTTAGAATTTTCTCCAAAAAATAATTTCAATTCTATTATTTACAAAAGTTATTCTGATAAGTAGCGGCTTCTTTATAGCCTATAGCATAAGCTTTTTGCCAATCAGCACATGCTTCTGTTTTCATTTGAAGGTTGTTATATGCAACACCCCGAAGTGTTAATAATTGTCCTAAATTTTCGTAATCATTTTCTATGGCTTTTTGAAAACTAGCGATGGCTTCTCTAGGCTGATTTAATTGAAGAAAACAAAACCCAATATTGAAATAATAATCTGGATTCCTCTTATCTTTTAAACTTAATTGCTGATAATCGAGAATGGCATTTTCAAATTGTGAGGAAGCCGTATAAGCATCGGCCCTATTTTGGAGCGATTCCTTGTTAGTTGTATTATTCAGTAAAGCCAAATTGTATTCTTCAATGGCCTCTTTGTACATCATAGCATCGTAATACACATTCCCTTTTAATACACATAAAGTAGAATCATTTGGATTAATAGAGAAACAGCGGTTATAATCTTTAATTGCCTTTTGAATGGAATCAATTTCTGCATAATCCAAAGCTCTGTATTTTAGCACTTCAACTGAGTTTGGCTTCAATCTTAAATAATTGGTATAATCTTCGATGGCAGAGGCTAGTTCGCCCATCTCTTCATGCAAAAAACCTAAATTCATGTGTGCCTTTTCATCCTCAGGTTTTGCTTTTAGATATATCAAAAAATCGCCTTCGGCAAAAGTAAAATTTTTGAGCGCTTGATGGGCCAAGGCTCTATTGAAATATGTTTCAATTAAATTGGGGTCTAAAGAAATCGTTTGATTAAAATCTACCAAAGCGATATTGGGTTTATTAAGCATCAAAAAACAATATCCTCTGTTAAAATAAGCCAAGGAATATTTATTATCCAAATCAAGACATTGATTGAGGGTAAGGATAGCACCATTGTAATTTTTTAATTCTATCTGTTGCAATGCTGTCTTTAAAACGAGTTCTTTTGGTTGAGAAAAAGTGGATAAAGAGCATCCAATGAGCAGGATAATAAGTGCGATTTTTTGCTTCATAAAAAAGTATTCTACAAAAATGAGACCTTTAATTTGATTTTTGAAAAATAGATTTCTACTATTGTGGAATGTTAGAGATTGAAGTTGTATTGAGTCCTGCCCTGCTGCGCTTAACGGAAGTGAGAAATAAGAATGTTGTTGTGATAGATATTTTGAGAGCAACCTCCACCATTTGCACGGCTATTCATGAAGGAGCGAGTGCGGTAAGACCTGTAAAAACAACAGAAGAAGCGATAGCATTAAAGAATCACGGCTATTTAATAGCAGGAGAAAGAGATGGTCATAAGTTGGAGGGGTTCGACCTAGGCAATTCGCCTTTTGAATGCATGAATGGAAGAGTTACCAATCAAAAAATAGCCCTCACCACTACCAATGGCACCAAATGTGTGCAAGCTGCCACAGATGCAGGAGCGAGCAATGTTATTGCAGGAAGCTTTTTAAACATTGATGCCACCTCTGAATGGTTAAAAAAAGATGGCAAAGACATTGTTTTGTTATGTGCTGGATGGAAGGACAAGGTTAATTTAGAAGATACGCTATTTGCTGGTGCAATGGCCAGTAAAATATTAAATAACAATTTTTATACTTTGGATTGCGATTCCACCCATTTGGCCATAGATGTATATGAATTAGGCAAACACAATTTAGCGCAATTTTTAATTAAATCATCTCATTATCAAAGACTTTCCAACCTACATCACCAAGAAGACATGGAATATTGTTTAAGTTTAAATTT
Organism: Bacteroidota bacterium; assembly: GCA_025354385.1. GTDB lineage: Bacteria > Bacteroidota > Bacteroidia > NS11-12g > UBA955 > JABMMZ01. Next base: position 78,948 of record JANXMZ010000025.1, on the reverse strand, counting down.
GTTCGAAACAGTGGTTGGTCAAAAAAATGTGGAAATGTTTAAAATAAATTAAATATTTCTTTTAGATTAAGCTTTTTTTGCTTAAAATTGCTAAAATTTTATTAAAAATGAAAAAAATAATACTTCCAGTGTTAGCAATTATGATGATATCATCAGTTTTTGCTCAAAATTACTATTATGTTAAAAAAGTGGGTGTCAATCCTACTGGTTACGCCAATGGGCAGGTTTCTGCTACTTCAGGTAACACTATTTTGCTAAACAAATCAAGTAACGATTTACTTTCTAGTGCTCAAACGATTCCATTTACTTTTAATTTTTATGGAGCTGCTGTTACTTCTTACAAAGCAAGCGACAACGGTTATATAACTTTTAACACTACTCCAACTGCCTCTGTAGCGCCGGGTTCATCATTGCCTACTTCAGCAGATCCTAACAATGCAATTTACGCTTTTTGGAAAGATTTTGAATTAAAAGCTGCTCCAAACGCTAATTTCCCTGTACAAGTTTTTAGTTACAATACTGGTTCTTCTCCAAACAGAAGACATGTTATTCAGTATTATGGCTTATCTGCAAAGGGTGGTGCTATTGCTGCTAATTCTGATGTTTATTCATTTGCAATTGTACTTTACGAAGGTACATCTGGCAGATACGACATTATTTATAATGCATTTGGAAATGCTGGTTCAACCGGTATTATTGGTTGTGAAAATGCAGATGGTAGTACTGGCTTAACAGTTGGTGGAACTACTTCAAACTTTAAAGTAGCAGCAGATTATTCTGATGCTAAAAACATCGTTTATCAGTTCAATTATGGTACTCAAGCAGATTTAGATCCAGTTTTAATGAGTACTGATTTAGCAAGATACTACAAAGTAGGAACTCCTGTAAGTATTGGTGGTGTTATTCAAAACTACGGTAAATCTCCAATCACTAGTTTAGAGGTTTATTACAGTATTGATGGTGGTGCTACTCAAACTTATACCATGAATTCTCTTGGTTTAATTGGCAGCGGTGAAAGTAGTTTATCTTTCACTCATAATATTCCATGGAGCAGCGGTGTTGTTGGTACTCTTAGTGCTGTTAAAGTATGGGTTGGAAAACCTAACAGTACTGGAACAGATGCAGATTTAGTTAACAGTGAATTAACCGCTAATGTTTTAAGAAATAACGGAACTGCTAACGTTACAAGAAATATATTATTCGAAGAAGCAACTGGTGGATGGTGCGGATATTGCCCAGACGGACACTTAATCATGAAAGATGTTGTTGATCAAAATGGCGACAGAGTAATTCCTGTTATGCACCACAATTCAGATTTAATGTCTACTACTCAAAGTGACTTAATTAATACTGCATATGCAAGTGGATACCCTAGTGGATTTATTGATAGAACTGTATTCCCTGCCAACAGAGGAACTTGGGCTCAAGAAATTTCAAACAGATTATCTGTTGACGCTCCTGTAAAAGTAACCATTACTGCCAAAAGCTTTAACCCAACTACTAGAACCATTGTGTTCCGTGTGAATGCTAATTTCTCTGATTATTGGGCAGGTGATTTAAGAATCGGTGCTATTGTGAGCGAAGATGAAGTTAGAGGTAATGTTAACCAAAATAACTGGAGTCAACATAACTACTATAGCAAATTCCATTCTTCTGGTGGGGTTGGTGGTGCTTCACACCCATTGTACAACGAATTGGAATATATGGATGGCTACAGACACCAACATGTTACCAGAGCATTCCCTAACAACTCTGCTTGGGGTTTAGCTGCTATCATTCCTGATGTTGCAGAACCTAATGTAGATTATAATTTTGATTTTACCTATGTAGTAGGTGCTGAAACTAAAGTTTCTTTTGCCGCTGATAACAACACTGATTTTTGCAACACTAAAGATGATGCAGGTGTTAACCAAGGTTGGAACAAAGTTCCAATGTTAAATCTAATTGGTTTTGTTGCTGAATACGATGGCGCCAACGTTGGAAACAGACCTATTTTGAATGCAGGTTCTCAAAAACTTTGGAATTTTGCTTCTAAGGTTCAAGATGCATCTGCTTCTGCAACTATCAACACTGTATTCCCTAACCCAGCAAAAGATTTTGCTAATGTTACCATTAACCTAACAGAAAATACCAATGTTAAAATTGAAGTATTTAACTCAATGGGACAATTGGTTTCTGTTGAACAAAATGGCATTATGGAAGGTGGTGAAAACAACTTCATCATTAACACTGCTAATTATGCTTCAGGTATTTACACCATTAATGTTACCACTGCTAATGGAACTACCTCAACTAAATTAAGTGTAATAAAATAATTTAGATAATAACTTTTAAAAAAGCAACATCAAATGATGTTGCTTTTTTTTTGCGAAAGAAATAAAAATTATTCTGTAAATTTGTTAGATATGAGAGCATCTTTAATTCTTTTGATACTTGCTTTTGCTCACTTTCATAAAACGAGTGCCCAGTCGTTTTATTATTTTCAAACGAATGGAGAATTGCCTGCTGAATATGATTTGAATCGAGTGACAGATTCCTTTAATACCAAACAGATATTATTTCAACAAACCAATGATTACATGTCTCCATCACAAGCCATCTCCTTCCCTTTTGAATTCAATGGTATATATTATAATAATTATAGGGTGAGCGAAAATGGATACATTTCATTTAATACAAATAATACAATTTCCTACAAACCCGATTCGGGATTTATCAATCTCAACCAAGTAAAAAATACGCTCATGCCATTTTGGTATGATTTCCGCCTTAAAAAATTACCCTTTCCCAATCAGGAGTTCCCAATTAAAGTTTTTTCTTATAACGAAGGCGTTTCGCCAAACAGAAAACATATTATTCAATTTTATGGCCTTACCAAAGCCAGCGATTCGTTAACTGGCAGTGTTACCAATGCGGATGTGTTTGCCTTCGCCATTATCCTTTATGAAGGTACAAGCTCCAGATTTGACTTTGTCTATAATTTTTTTGGAAGAAACAATATTAAAGGAATTGCAGGCTATTTTGACAATAGCAATATTGGCAAGATGATTAGAAACAAACCAATTGCTTTCCCTGTTGCCCTTTCTGCAGATAAAAACAATACCATCGTGTACCAATTTCATGCTGGCATACAACCAAAACAACAATTGTATGTAAAACAAAACCTGCTGGCTAGTAATTATAAAATCAAAGAAGCTGTTATTGTTAGCAGTAAAATAAGTAATATTGGCTCAGATACGGTTTACAATTTCAACTATCAATACCGTGTGGATGGCAATTTATTAAAGGATACAATTCAGCTAAATCATACCATTAATGCCTTATTACCATTTGGCGAAAATACCTTAACCATTGCTCATTCAAAACCTTGGAGCTCTGGTTCTGCAGGCAGCATCAATAAGATTGCTTGCGAGGCACTTTTACAACCCGATTCACTCAATAAGGATTCTTCCTATTACAGAAATATTTCTAGTGTCCTCCGAATTCTTGGTGTGCATCCATTGCCTAGAAACGTATTGTTAGAAATATCTACTGGAGGATGGTGTGGCTACTGCCCAAATGCACATTATGTAGCCGAAGAAGCTCAAAAAACAATGAAAACAGGGGTAATTCCTGTAATGCACCATTTTGGCGATCCAATGGAAACCATTGAAAGTAACAAAGTAAATACGACCTATCAAAAGGGCTATCCCTATGGTTTAATTGATAGAAAGTTTTTTACCGGTCAATCCAACGGATGGCAAAATATTTTGAATATTGAAAAAGTAGATTCAAGTAATATTGAAATCAATATTTTAAAACGCAATTTTGATGAAGTTACGCGATTGATTACTTATACACTTCAGGTTAAATTCCACGATTATTTATTGGGCAATTACAGAGTTGGCACTATCATAACTGAGAACAATGTGCGAGGCTATATTTCGCCTAGCCAATGGAGTCAGAATAACTACTACAGCAAGGATTACAATGGTGGTGTGGCAGGTGGATCTAGCCACCCTTATTACAATGAATTGCATTATATGGATGGCTATTTGCACCAATATGTGGTAATTGGCATGCCCATGGGCGCTTGGGGGAAAGAAAATAGTCTGCCGGGATTTATTAAACCAAATGATGTATTTAATTTTGATGTCAGTTATACCTTACCTGCCACCACGCAAGTAGATTACAATGTAGACAATAATACCAAATATTGCAGCACTATTGATGATCCTGGGCAAAATGATGGCATGTATAAACCTAATGATATCAGTGTTGTTGGGTTTGTTGCCGAGTATCAAGAAAACGCATATATCAGAAGTATTTTGAACGCCAATTCAAATGGATTACTATTTGAAAATACTTCCGTAAAAAATGTAGAGACGCATGATGGCTTTAATGCATTTCCAAATCCTGCCAGCAACCAAATAAATATTCATTTGGCGATTGGCTATCATTTAAAAGGGACCATTGAAATTATAAATGCGTTGGGCAATATTGTGGCGTCGGAGATATTGGAAGAAGCGGAAGTCAATAAATCTATTGATATTAGTAAAATCAACTCAGGAGTTTATCTTGTTAAATGTATCATTAATGGTGACACCTATTTTCAAAAATTAAGTATCATAAAGTAATCTATAAAAGTTTTTCTATTTATTGAAATTGTGTAAAATAAGTACAAAACCATCCGCTTTTTGATTGTTAATTTGCATTCTCAAATTTATGTCCATTAAAACCATCCAATCTGCGCTCATTTCCGTTTTTTATAAAGACAATTTAGACACCATCGTTAAATTACTACATGCACAAGGCGTCACCATCTATTCTACAGGAGGCACTTTGAAATTTATTCGAGAAATGGGTATTTCAGCCGTTGCGGTTGAGACTTTAACCGGTTTTCCTGAAATTTTAGATGGAAGGGTTAAGACATTGCACCCAATCGTATTCGGAGGTATTTTAGCCAGAAGGGATAATACCAATGACCAAGCGCAATTATCGGAACACAAAATACCAATGATAGACCTTGTAATAGTAGATCTTTATCCATTTGAAGAAACTGTTAAGAGCACCAATTATGAAGCTGAAATTATTGAAAAAATTGATATCGGTGGTATTTCGTTGATTAGGGCTACGGCAAAAAATTACAATGATACCCTTATTGTTTCTGATAGAAACCAGTACCAAGAGTTAATCACACTTCTTGAAAATAAAAAAGGTAGCACTTCTTTGGAGGATCGTAGAGTATTTGCTGCCAAAGCTTTCATGACCTCCTCCCACTATGACACTCAAATTTTCAATTACTTCAATCAATCTCAACAATTGCCCGTTTACAAGTCGAGTATTTTAAATTCAAAACAATTGCGTTATGGCGAAAACCCGCATCAAACAGGAACATTTTATGGTGATTTAAATGAGGTATTTGAAATCCTCAATGGAAAAGAACTATCATACAACAATTTAGTAGATGTGGAGGCTGCATTGCAATTAGTTGCCGAATTCAGCGATCCAACTTTTGCCATTATTAAACACACCAATGCTTGTGGCTTGGCTACTAGACATTCTATTTCCGAGGCTTATACTGCTGCATTTGCTTGCGATACCATCTCTGCCTTTGGAGGTGTTTTAACTAGCAACAGAGCCATTGATAAAGCAACAGCTACAGAAATGAATAGTTTATTCTTTGAATTAGTTGCAGCACCTGATTTTGATGAAGATGCTTTAGAAATTCTAAAACAAAAGAAAAATAGAATCATTGTTAAAGTGAAAAAAGAAATTAAAAATTCTATGCTTTACAAAACCCTTCTCAATGGCGTATTGGCCCAACAATCAGATTGGAGCACAGAAACTAGAAAAGATTTTAAAGTTGTTACGAATGTGGCACCTACAGAGCAAGAGTTGACGGATTTAGAATTTGCGATTAAAGCAGTAAAACACTTGAAATCAAATGGCATTGCAATTGTTAAAAACCAACAAATATTGGGAATGGGTTGCGGACAGACTTCGCGCGTGGATGCACTTGAATTTGCGATAAAAAAAGCCAACACATTTGGATTTGATACTACTGGGGCTGTGATAGCATCTGAAGCATTTTTTCCATTCCCAGATTGTGTGGCCATTGCTAACACTGCAGGTATCAAGGCAATTGCTCAACCGGGCGGAAGTATAAAGGATCAAGATAGCATTGATGCGGCCAATTTAAATGGGCAAGCAATGGTGTTAACAGGCATCCGTCATTTTAAACATTAATGAACAAAAAGCATCTGATATTTTTGCATGGTGCTTTAGGTTGTAATACAGATTGGTTAAATTACATTTCTACCTTCGAAGAAATTTATGAAGTTCATAATTTGAACTTTCCACAGCATGGCAATTCAACTGAAATACTAGACACATACAGTTATCAGAAACTTGCTTTATGGCTTGCATCGTATGTTCATTCAAAAGAAATAAGAGACTATTTCATAATTGGATATAGCATGGGTGGGTACATTGCACTGAAACACACCTTAGAAGAGCCAAAGGGGTGTTTAGGAATTATCACTATTGCCACAAAAGTAAATTGGAATATTGCTATTGCAACCTATGAAAATACTAAACTATCTGAAGAAAATTTAACACCAATAATACCTAAATTAAAAATAGAACACGGTAATAAATGGCATCACTTGATTGATAAAACAAAAGATATATTAAATTCAATTGGTTTGAATCCTCTTCAAAAGGAGGAATTCACGCACAATAGAATTCCCGTTTTTATGTTATTAGGAAGCAAAGACAAGATGGTAACAACAGACGAAACCATCAATTTTATTTCTGAAAATCACCATATGACTTATAAAGTATTAGAGGATCAAGAGCATTTGCTCGAAAGGATGGACATGATTTATTTGACTGAAATTTTAAAACAAAATATTACTAGCATTGCGGATTTAACCTTTTAATTGGTTTATCTCAATAAATTCATCATTTTTGCAAGCTTAATAATTAAAATGTTCAAAGGATTGACCCTTAAAATCATTATCAAAAATCTAGCATTGGCAGTTGTTGCTTTTTTAGCATTTCTTTTGCTAGCCATGCTATTTACTGGGTGGTTTACACGTCATGGAGAAAGTGTAAAAGTTCCGAATGTGGTAGGCATGTCGGCTGAAAAGGGATTTACGGTTCTGGATGATCAAGATTTAGAATTAATAATCATTGATTCTGTATACAAAGAGGATTTAAAACCTATGACGATTGTGGAACAAGATCCATTACCTGATTTGAATGTTAAACCTGGCCGTTATATTTATGTTATAATTAATACAGGGGTGAAACCAAAAGTTAAAATGCCATTATTAACCAATGGTTCTGCTAACCTTGCTTTGGTGCTGATTAAAAATTCAGGCCTCAAAGTAGGGCGAATTGATTCGGTGAGTAGCAGTTTTGGGGGTGGTTTAGTGATAAGACAAAAATACAAAGGCAAAGATATTCCCGCCAATACATTAATAGAAAAAGGATCCATTATAGACATTTCAGTTTCTAAGAAAATTTCTTCATTGGATACTAGCAATTCAAGTAATGTGATAGCGCCACCTGTGGAAGATGATGATGGTTTGTAAACCCTGTGTATAAAATACAATAATTTCTTATTATTTTTGTTAAAGTTTTATATGAAAAAGTTTTTTCTTGTTGCTCTAGCTATCATTCAATTCCAAATTTGTTTTTCACAAGGTCCTATCATTACATCATTGCAATCCAATGCTGCACTTTTTAAAGCAAGTGTGCAAGCTAACAGTGCCAAACGCGCCATAAATGACACCTTAAAACTTCCATTCTTTGAAGATTTCACTAGCACACTTATTTATCCAGATGCTGCTAAATGGTTGGACAAGAATGTTTACGTAAATTCTCATTTTGCTATTTCTCCACCTAGTTATGGAGTTGCTACTTTCGATAACCTAAATTCTAAAGGTAAACCATACAATGATTTGAGTGGCAATACACGTGATATCTGTGATTTGCTAACCAGCAAACCTATTAATCTCAAATATTTTATCAGCGGTATTACTAAAATACCTTACGCCATAAAGGATTCAATATACCTTAGCTTCTTCTATCAAGCGCAAGGTCTGGGTGATGTATCTGATGGTTCTGATTCCTTGGTTTTAAGATTTATCGATAGCACAGGTGCCTCTAAAACGGTTTGGAAGGTAACTGGTGGGAAGGTAAAACCTTTCAAACAGGTATTGGTTCCAATTAATAAAGGAATTTATTTGCATAAAGGATTTAAATTCGTGTTTGCAAATTATGGCAAGAACACTGGTAATATGAACCAATGGCATTTAGATTTTATCAGACTAAAACCTGGTCGAAATGCGCACGATACAGACATGGCCGATGTCGCTATTAATGCAGTGCCTACAGGCCCATTGAGATGGTACGAAAGCATGCCATATGACCATTTCAAAGCAGATGTGAGTGCAAATCTTATTGACTCAAATTTATTTCACCTCAAGAATAATAATGTGTCGGGTGCCAATTTTCAATATTCGATGAATATTTTTAATCAGTATAATAAATTAGTATTTAATCAAAGTATTACAACTTCTAATAATATACCAGGGCTGGGAGATACAATTGCAAAAATACCTCAATTTAAATTGGATACTTTTAGTGGCAAACACCCCAAAGTTTTTGTCAAGTACACAATAACTCCAAATCCGGGTCAGGATAACATGATCGCAAGTACTTATTTTGATCTTAACAGAAACAACGATTATACTAAAACAATTGAATTTAATAATTACCTAGCTTATGATGATGGAAGTGCGGAAGGTGGATACGGACTAGATTACTCAGCATTGCCTCCTGGACCAGGCTATGCAGCTGTAAAATTCGTAAATTATAAAGCCGATACCTTAAGGGGGCTATCAATATTTTTTAATAGATCTGTAGCAGACGTTTCTACCAAACCATTTAGTTTAATGGTATGGAAAACGATTAGTGAACCACCTGCAAACAATATGAACAATGATGTTATTTTAAAAAATATCCCTATTAATTTTCCTACATACATAGATACCATTAATGGTTTTGTAAATTATGTTTTCGATACGTCAATTGTTTTGCCAAAGGGCAATTTTTATGTTGGTTGGAAACAAAATAGTAATTTCATATTGAACATTGGCTACGACAATAATTATCATTATAACAAACAGAGTAATTACAGAAATCCAAATTTATTTTACAATTTGTTAGGCTATTGGGATAAAGTAGGGGCAAGTATTACCGGCGTTCCAATGATTAGACCAATAATGGGAGGTGTTGTAAAAACTAACATTCCAGGGGCAGTTAAAGAAATTTCAAAATTAAATACGGTGGTTATTTATCCTAATCCAAGCCATGGTCAAAACATTTTAAATATTCAGTCGGACGTGTTAATTAAGAAGGTAAGCTTAATTGATATTACTGGTAAAGTTGTAACCAGCTTAAATGAAATGGATATAAATTCGATTAATGTAGCCATGCTAAACAATGGCATTTACACCATTATACTAACAGATATTAACAACAAACAAACTTTTCATAAATATATTAAAACAGAATAATATGGCAGATATTACAGCAGAAGAATTAAAAGAGCGCATTAGCAATGGCGAAAAATTAAATTTAATTGATGTGCGCGAGCAATATGAATACGATGAATTTAATATGGGGGGCACCTTAATTCCGCTAGGCGATTTGCAAGGTAAAATCGATGATTTGGAAGATTTAAAAAATTTGGAAGTAATCGTTCATTGTAAAGCTGGTAGCAGAAGTGCCGCAGCCCAAGCTTTTATGATTCAAAATGGTTTCACCAATGTGCGAAATTTAATTGGTGGCGCTATGGCCTATCAAAAATTGGATTAAAATTTAATTGGTATTTACCATGAAAAAGGTGGTTGCAATTGTGTTAGGCATAGTTTTATTGATTGTGCTCTCTGTTTGCAACAATCCACAAGCCAAGAATCAGTTATTGACCTCACCTTACCTTAATCACCATGATTCTGTGCAATATGTGGGCACAGAAAAATGTGCTCAATGCCATCAGGATAAAGCGGAGACATTTTTAGAGACTGGTATGGGTAAAAGTTTTGATGTTGCATCGCTTTTTAAAACATCTGCCAAATTCAATAACAATAGACCTGTATACGACACCTTTCGGAATTTATTTTATTATCCATATTGGAAAGGGAGTGAATTCATGTTGATGGAATACCGCTTAAAAGGTAGGGATACAGTTTATAAAAGAATAGAGAAAATCTCGTATATTATAGGTTCAGGACACCATACAAACTCCCATTTTACCGAAGAAAACGGTTATTTATATCAAGCGCCTATTACTTTTTACACACAAAAGGGGCAATGGGATTTACCACCCGGTTTTGAAGGTGGACATAACACGCGCTTTAATAGACAAATAGGAATGGAATGTATTAGTTGCCATAATAGTTTACCCACTGTAGATTTAAAAAGCGAGAATAGATATTTGCAATTACCACACGGCATTAGCTGCGAAAGATGCCATGGACCTGGACAAATTCATGTTGCCGAAAAATCAAAAGGACATTTGATTGATACTTCGCGTTATGCCGACTATACAATTGTTAATCCTAGGCGCCTTTCGTGGCAAAGACAGATTGATATATGTCAGCGCTGCCATCTTCAAGGCAATGCCGTTTTGAAGCCGGGTAAGAGCTTTAAAGATTTTAAACCGGGCATGGTTTTATCCGAAACATTCGACCAATTCTCTCCAGAATACGAAGGTGGCGATAAATTTATTATGGCTGCGCATGCCGAAAGATTTCAAAAAAGCAAGTGTTTTCTCAGCTCGGTTAAAGGTGATTTAGCAAATGAGAAGGTGAAGGTGGGATTCACCTGTATCAGTTGTCACAACCCACATATTTCTGTCAGAAAAACAAATACAAATAAGTTTAATTCCACTTGCAAAAGTTGTCATTCCACTAATGAACAAATCCATTGTACTGAAAATCAGAAGACCATAGACATGGTTGCTAATAATTGTATAAAATGTCATATGCCGAGTTCAGGAACGGCAGATATCCCGCATGTATCTGTGCATGATCATTATATTAGAATACCCGATAAACTGGCAAATAAGAAAGAATTAAAACTTAAGGGATTGAGATGTATTACCAATAAGAATCCAGATAGAAATACCATTGCAGAAGCCTATATTTCTTACTTTGAAAAATTTGATAACAACAAGTTATATCTTCAAAAGGCCCAAATAAGTACAGCTCAATTAGACGAGAGTAATACAAATGAAATAAGAACGATTATCCATTATTATTACATTACTAAAAATTATGACGCTATTAAAAAATTGGTCATCAATAAAACTTCATTTGAAGATGCGTGGACTAATTATAGGGTTGCAAAAGCATTCGAGAACACCCAGAAATATGAAGAAGCCAAGAAGTGGATGAATGCTTGCCTAGCCATTCAGCCAAGCAATCTTGACTTTATTTTACAGAGTGGCATTCTGCTTATCAAAATCAATCAAGATGCTGAAGCATTGGAGAGCTTTCAACATTTGAATAAGTTATATAGTAAAAATGCAGAGAGTTGGGCATACATGGGAATTATTTATTTAAAGAAAAGTGAGTACAACATCGCGCAGCAGTATTTTAATAAATCATTATTATTAGACCCTGATTTACAAATTGCATTGGAAAATTTAAAATTACTATTTCAAACAACTGGGAATAGTATAGAGGTTACTAAAATCGAAATTCGACTAAAAGAACTAATTTTACAAAAAAACAAAGCCCCGTAAAAACAAATTTTTTACTTTTTTTAAATACCGTAATTCATCAGTTATACTGCCGAATTACGGTATTTTTTATTTAATTATTTTAGGCAATTCTTTTTCTAAAAAATAGCGAAGACCGCATACTTTCAAATTAGGTTCAAGTAAATATGAATTGTTATCAGAAGGGGTAATAAAATAATTCCTTTTACAATTAAGATCCTTCATACTCTCTCTCATTCCTTTGCCAATGCCTGGAGAAAGCGTGTATTTAATTTCTATGCATGCTATAGGCAAAATGCCCTTTACTAATACAAGATCCATTTCGCTGCCATCGTGTGTCTTATAATAATAAGGTTGAATTCGTTGATTAAGTAATTGGCAAATTTGTTCTATAACGTAGCCTTCCCAAGAATAACCAACAATGGGATGATACAATAAATCCTTGGCAGTATGAATATCCAAAAGATAGTGCAGAATACCACTATCTCTAAAGTAAATTTTAGGCGTTTTTAATAGGCGTTTGCGCGTATTAACATAATAGGGATTCAACTTACGTATCATAAAAGCACCAACCAAATAATCAACATAGCGATTAATGGTGGTTGGACTTACCTCCAATCCTTTTGCGAATGATTGTGCGTTCCATATCCCACCTTGTTGATGTGCCATCATTCTCCATAGCTTATACATTAATTGAGGTGAAAAGCTAACTCCAAACATTTGATTTAAATCCCTTTCTATAAAGGTACGGGCAAAACCATCCATCCAATTCAACCAAAGGGTTTCATTTTTGGCCAACCATGCATCGGGAAAACCTCCGCGAAACCAATGCTTATTAATCGTATGCTTATGCACTGGTAATTCTGCTAAATTAAATGGAAAAGTATCAATATAGAAGACCCTGCCAGCCAAGGATTCGGGGGCATTTTTCATTAATTCTGGACTGGCTGAACCAAGTATCATAAACCTTCCCGCTTTTCTATTGTCATCAACCAAATGCCTTATAAGTGTAAATAATTCAGGCTTAAACTGTATCTCATCAATAATAACAAGATAAGAGGCATGCTGCTCAAGAAAATATTCAGGATCACCCATTTTATTAATATCCGAAGGGCTTTCCATATCCAGATAAAGAATTTTCTTTTTACTGCGTTTGACAAAAAGCTTTGCTGCAGTTGTTTTACCTGATTGCCTAGGACCAAGCAAACAAACAACAGGAAATTGCTTCAAAAGCTTTTCAATTTTGAAGTCATAAAGCCTATTAATCATATCACAAAATTAATAATTTTTACCGTAATTTAAAACTTAAACTGATGATTAACGGTAATTATTTTTATTATTTTAGTCAACCACATAAAAAAAGCCCTGCAAATATTGCAGGGCTAAGACTTTATTTTAAATAGGAAATTCTAATTTCTTTTATGCCTGTCCAGTCATGCCTCCAAAATTAATTGGAAATCCTTGATTACCGCCACCATTTTCAATATCTACTTCCCCAAAATTAGCTTCGAATTTTTGCATATTATCTCCTAATGCAAATAATAAACGTTTAACATGCTGAGGAGTCATGATAATTCTACTCTTTACCTTTCCTTTAGGAACCCCCGGTAAAATGCGCACAAAATCCAGTATAAATTCTGCCTGACTATGTGTAATAATTGCAAGATTGCTATAAATTCCCTCTGCAATTTCTTCCGATAATTCTATGTCTATCGGTTGCTCTACGATTTCTTCTTTATTGTTTGCCATATTAGAAATTCAAAAATAATAAAACCTTGACGATTATTTTAATATAATTTGAATACTTTTGTTGTTAATAAAAATCGATTCATATGAATATTAAAATCATCCTTTTGACACTCACCCTCTTTTTGTTTTCCTGTAAAGACAATAAACCCGCTACCGGAACCTATGGCACTGCATTTGAAACAAAAAATAGCCTTACTTTAAACGATGCAATGACTGCTTATAACAACGGAAAAGATACCACCTATACCATCAATGGTACCATTGAAAACGCTTGTCAGCACAAAGGCTGTTGGGTGAGTTTTAAAGATGCACAAGGCAAAGAAGTTTATATAAACAATGATGAGAAGTTTGTCATACCCTCTAATTCAAAAGGGCATAAAGCCATCGCTCAAGGTCACTTTATAAAAGATGATAAAGGTGAGACAAGCTTTATCACCAGTGGAATTGTTATAGAATAAAACTAAACAGGTTTGTTTTTATTCGGATCGATAGGGCCACCACTATTGGTTTTATTATTAGAAGGTCCTTTATTTCCTGAATTTCTATTGTTGTTATTTCTGTTGTTGCTTGGTCTATCACCATTAGGGCGAGGATTGTTATTCGGACGATTGTTATTGGAATTAGAAGGTCTCTCAGGCGCTTTAGCTTCAAGTCTGTTATTTTGAGAATTATTACCACTTGGTCTATTATTTCCCTTTGATTTGAAACTATTATTCGGGCGATTATTTTTACCTCGCTTATTGTCCATTCTGGTTATATCATCTCCAGCAAGATCAATGGTAGCACTGATACTTGTAGAAGCCAATGCATTCGTTTTTTCTTCCACCGGCATCGGTATCAATTCAGGTGCTTTCTCCCCTTTTTCATTCATCTTTAAATACTGATTGACCGTCTCTAATGGCAAACAAATCCAATTCGGCCTGTCGTCATACGCAAACCAGGTAAGTCTTTTAAGAATATCTGTTTTCAACATGATGGCTGTTCCTGAAACTGTATCCAATTTAACCGTTTTTGCTTTAGGAAATTCTTCAAGTGCATCCATGTAGGTATCCAATTCATAATTTAAGCAACATTTTAGTTTGCCACACTGACCCGATAATTTAAGCATATTGATGGATAAATTTTGGTAACGCGCTGCAGAAGTATTGACCATCTTAAAATCTGTTAACCAGGTGCTACAACACAATTCTCTACCACAACTTCCTATGCCACCCAAACGGGCCGCTTCCTGTCTATAACCAATCTGACGCATCTCAATTCTCAATTTAAACTCATCTGCATATTTACGAATAAGTTCCCTAAAATCCACACGGTTTTCTGCAGTATAAAAGAATATAACCTTGCGATTATCCCCTTGAATTTCTATATCGCTAAGCTTCATTTCTAATCTTAATTCCAAGGCAAGCGTCCTAGCTCTTTCCAAAACTTTGGCTTCGCGAAATTTAGCTTCTTGATATTTTTCGACATCCTTGTCAACAGCCTTACGCTGAATATTTCTAATTTGATCTGAATTTTCTGCGATGCCTCTTTTCTTTAATTGCAATCGAACCAATTCTCCGCTAACAGATACATGCCCTAAATCATAACCTGTGTCGGAATCTACTATTACCGGATCACCGGAATACAGTTCAAGGTTGGAGGTGTTTTTAAAAAACTCCTTTCTACTGCCTTTAAATCTTATTTCTATAATATTGAAAGGTTGATAATCATCTGGCAATGCCACATCACTCAACCAATCATACACATTTAATTTATTACAACCACTGGTGCCACAAGTGCCATTGCTTTTGCAACCACCCGGAGCCTTACCTGTAGTTGTACCACAACTTCCACATCCCATTATTTTTTATTTATTTAATTTTAAAAATTGTTATTTATTTAAACAGCAGCCTTTTGATTCAAAGGTTTCATACTATTTTTAAGTTTCAAAGATAGGTTAATATAGATTAATTTAACATTGCCATATCTTTCAGTTTCGAATATACTGTCGTTAAAGGCTTTATAAATTT
Organism: Bacteroidota bacterium; assembly: GCA_025354385.1. Classification (GTDB taxonomy): domain Bacteria; phylum Bacteroidota; class Bacteroidia; order NS11-12g; family UBA955; genus JABMMZ01. Next base: position 63,414 of record JANXMZ010000025.1, on the reverse strand, counting down.
CTTGAGCATTGCCAATATGAATAAATTTAGATAATTTTCCTACAAATTCATTTTCATTCGCCGTTAACCAACCATTAGCCGATTGATGATTAGAAAGCAATGTGGCCCTCACAATGTGCAACCCATAAATCAAAAATATCTTAAAAAAATCCTTTCCCTCTTCTGATAATTTTTCGGTAAAGGCAAAGATGCCTTCCATATTACCAGCATGGCAATTCAGTAACCATTGACGAAACACATCAAACATTGGACTTTCCATCCCTCCCGCAAGTTTCACTGCTTTATTAAGATTACCTTCTGCCATTACCGCAATATTTCGCGCTAATCCACTATCAACAATAATATTATTCTCAACAAGGTAGGTTTCAATTTCTGTATGATTGTAGTTAGGAATTGTTAAAATTTGTGTTCTGGAAATAATGGTAGGTAATATCTCACTTTGATTCTCAGTAACAAATAAAAAAATGGTATTATCGGGAGGCTCTTCCACCAATTTTAACAATACATTACCTTCTTTTTTAAGAAATTCAGGCAACCAAATAATGAGCACTTTATATTCGCTTTCATAAGCCCTTAGCGATAACCTTTTGAAAATACTTCGAATTTCGAAAATATTAATGTTTAAATTTTTACCTTCTCCAACTATAGCCTCTACCCAATCACTGTAACTCATCAAAGGATTTTCTAAAATAGTTTTGCGAAATTCAACTATAAAATCATTTGAACTTGTTTTGTTATCCCCATAAAATGGAAAAGTAAAATGTAAATCAGGATGAGCCAACAATTCATATTTTCGACAACTACTGCACACCCCGCAACTATCCTCTTCTTGTTTATTGGTGCATGATAAATATTGGGCATAGGCAATTGCTAAAGGCAAGCTCATCGCCCCTTCTTTAGATGTAAATAATTGAGCATGAGGCACTCTTCCAGATTTTGTTGCGCTAATTAATTTACCTTTTATTTCTGATTGACCGTATATTTCTTTAAACTTCAATTGGACGCAAAAATATGTTAAAATTCATTCCTTTTGGCGCAGTGTGTACAAAATTAGTAAAGATATTATTCATTAACTATCAATCATTTATGAGTTATTAATCAATTTAACTTTGATTAGTTTTAATATATTTGGATTTGTAAAATATATTTTCCAATATTGTTTAATATATATATTTAATATGGAACCAACAATTACACAACCTTCTTCTGCCGCTCTTATGCAAATGGGAGCAGGATTCATGATTTTTCTGCTCGTATTCATTGTATTTGCCATTGTTATTCAATGGAAGATCTTTACAAAAGCTAATCAACCAGGTTGGGCTTGCATAATCCCAATTTACAATGCTATTGTTTATTTAAGAATCATTGGAAGACCAGCTTCTTGGCTATTAGTTTACCTTGTTTGCGGAGTGCTATATGGAATTGGTATTGCAATGGCAGTTAAAGGTTCTGCAATGGGTGGTTTATTATCGGGTATTGGCGGTTTGGCAATACTTATTATTGCTATTATTGATACCAATCGCTTAAGCAAAAGTTTTGGAAAAGGTCCTGGTTTTACTGCAGGACTTATTATTCTGGGCATTATTTTCCAAGCTATATTAGCGTTTGGTAGTGCTAAATACATAGGTCCAAATGGTGTTGGTGCCATCAATAATGACAATCCCGAAGTTTTGCATTCTTAATTGAGCAAGTTCAAATAAAAAAAAGCCTGTCTAATATTATAATAGACAGGCTTTATTTATTATTACGCTTTTTACTTAACTGCTATAACAGAAATTTCCACGTGAACCCCTTTTGGCAAAGCACTTACTTGAACGGTTTCGCGTGCGGGGAAATCATTTTTAAAATAGCTTGAATAAGCCGTATTTATTTTCGCAAAATCATTCATATCCGTCAAAAAAATAGATGTTTTCACAATGTGCGAATAATCCATATGAGCAGCCTTTAATACTTCTCCTATGTTGTGCATTACTTGATTTGTTTCTGCTTCTATATTCTCGATTGCAAGAGTACTATCGGGTTTAAGTGCAATTTGACCGCTACAATAAAGTGTATTACCTATGTATACAGCCTGTGAATAAGGCCCAATTGGCGCTGGAGCCTTTGTTGTTAAAATGATTTTTTTTTCCATGAGAGTAGTGTTATTTTTGCGTCTTGATGAACATTGCTGCAATAGGCTCGCCAAAACAATTAGAAGAATTAAATTCAGTACTTTCATTGGCTGCCTGTCATTATTCAGTGCTCGAAAATACAAAAAATATTTCATCCTCCTCTTACGATGTTATTTTTGATTTGGATTTTGATAATAGGCCCAACTCAATTCAAGATTATATTGGCATAAACCCTATTACTATTGTATGCCTTAGTTCTGTAAAAATTCAATTGCACCAAGCTATTCCTAAAAGTTTGCAACAACAGGTAATTGGTATCAATGCCTTACCTACTTTTTTAAAACGACCATTGTTGGAGGCCTGTATTATTAACGATGAATTGAATATAGATTTTATTAAATCTTTAGGTTGGCAAACAATAAGTTTGGTGGAAAGCAGAATTGGCATGGTAAGTGCGAGAATTATTTGCATGATTATCAATGAAGGATTTTTTACTTTACAAGAAAGTACGGCTAGTAAAATTGATATCGACAAAGGCATGAAACTTGGCACCGCTTATCCTTATGGTCCATTTGAATGGTGCGAATTAATAGGCATTCAAAATGTTTATGAAATACTAAATGCAATGGCATTGGACACACACGATGAAAGATATAAAATTTGTAGTTTATTGAAAACTGAATATTTAAAAGTCATTAACAATTAAATGAATTTGATTTTTTTTGATACAATAGCCAATAAGTTAAAATTGCCAATATTATTTTTACTAACTTTTATTGGATTGAATAATTCATTTGCTGGAAAAACAGTGACTATTTGTAAAGATGATGGGGTCAGATTTATAACCTACCCCGATCCAACAACCGGTGCTTATCCAGATGTTGTTTTGTGGTCGATATTAGGTGGCGATATTACTTCTAGTAATCTATTGACAACAAATCCTGTATATTATCATACGGCAGGGCAATTTAAAACTTACAATGTATCTACTTTTACTAGTACTGGTCAAACCCAATACGATACATTTACTATAATTGTTAGAGATTGGCCAATACCTGCCTTTTATTTTCCAAAAGACACTGGATATTGCAGTGGAAATACTTTTGCATTAACCCTCAATACAACTTCATTTACAGGAATAAAATACGAATGGAGCACTGGTGAAGTTACGCCCTCCATTGTTGCCAATAACATTGGAAAATATTGGGTAAAAATCACCATTCCAAGCGATAGTAAAACGAGAACCTGCGATAGCGTATATAAGGAAGTTAATATTACCCAATACCCCAGTCCGACAGTGAACCTTGGTCAAGACAAAACCATGTGTCAGAATCAGAGCATTGTACTTGTAGCTCAAGGCGGCGCTGGATATCAATATTTATGGACCCCAACAGGGGAAGTAACTAAACAGATAACGGCCACTTTACCCGGCACATACACGGTGCAAGTTACTACTCCCGACAACTGCACTGCTACCGATCAAATTGAATTAATAGATAGCTGTCCTCACCTAGTGTTTATTCCAAATGCGGTAAGTCCCAATGCCGATTTATTGAATGATGTATTTGTGAAATTATGGAATTTTACACCCAAAGAATACACCTTTAGCATCTACAATAGATGGGGTGAATTGTTATTTGAAACCAAGGATATCAATGCAGGATGGGATTGCAAAGTAAATGGCGCTTTGGTGCAACAGGATGTTTATGTCTATAAAATAAATTATCTGGATAATGATAAAAAATGGTATGAACTGCGGGGTACTTTTTTTGTAGTACGTTAGTTTAATTTTGCCAAACAGCAGCGCCTTCACTGCAATTTTTACAAATATCAATGTATTGTCTGCCTTTTAAAATCTGACTTCTGAAATGGTTATAGTTATCACTCTGCCATATTTCTTCAAATGTTTTTTCACTTAAATTTCCCAGCTGGTAAGTACCATCTTTGTCGAAACAACAAGGCACTACTTTGCCGTCCCAAGTTATCACACAACTGTGCCATAAACGCCAACAATGATTCAATAATTTATTTTTAATCTTGTAATCATTATCGTCTTTTTGGTATCTGCTAAAAGCTTCATTTTCTGGTATCAGTTCACTTCCATTTTCATAATCATAAATTTGTGCCGATTTAATTGCTAATTCATCTACTTGATATTCTTTTGCCAATTGTTTTACTTCCTCAAGTTGATGTTCATTATGTTTAAAAACAATGAATTGCCAAATAATATGTGGTGTTGAGGATTTCAATTCCTTTTTGGCTGTTACTAAATTTTTAGTGCCTTCCAATACCTTGTCAAGTTTTCCACCTAGTCTGTATTTCCCGTATGTATCTTGTGTAGTTCCATCAATTGAAATAATTAACCTGTCTAAACCACTCCTAATGGTTTTAATAGAATTTTCTTTATTTAAATAATGGGCATTGGTACTAGTAGCTGTGTAAATTTTATGTCGATTGGCATATTCTACCATGTCTAAAAATTTTGTATTCAAATAAGGTTCACCTTGAAAATAAAGAGTAATATATCCAGTGGTTGGGTGTAACTCATCAATAATGCGCTCGAACACTGGTTGAAGCAACATACCTGTCGGTCGTGAGAAACTGCGCAAACCGCTTGGGCACTGCGGACAGCGCAGATTACAAGATGTGGTTGGCTCAACAGAAAATGCGATGGGTTGTCCCCATTGTACTGGCTTCCTTATTATTTTGGAAACGTAATAACTGCTTATTACTTTGGTAGCATTAAGCACCCTTTTATAGGTTAAATTTTTACTTAATAAATTGCGTATGTCTTTGTAGTTTTTATTCAATTTTATTAATCGTAAAATTCAACTTTTATATCTTGCCTTGTATATCCTAAATTCTTAATATTATCTCTGGTTTCTTTTATCATTTCTGTCCATCCACAAAGGTAAAACAAGGCATCAGCAGTTGTTTCCAAAACTTTTTGATAATGAGGATGAACATATCCTGTAAGTCCATCCCATGACTCTCGACTGAGAACTGGAAGATAGGAAAAATTAGGATAATCCATTTGCAATTGTTCAAATTCTGATTGATAAAGTAAATCTTCTCTTTTTCTGCACCCAAAAAATAGACGTACAGGTAATTTGTGATTTCTTTCAAGAAGCAACTCTTTTATCATACATCGAAAAGGGGCCACTCCCGTTCCAGTGCAGATAAAAAACAAATTTTTATTGATTGGTTCTTCAGGTAAAACAAAACGTCCTTCGGGGGAGGAAGACAGCAATTCATCTCCAATTTTATTATTAAATAACAAAGGCGTTGCGGCCCCATCTTCTTTATATACCACGCACAATTCAATACTACTTGCATTAATCTGGCCTGCGATTGAATAACTACGTGTATCAAACTGATGATTTAATCCTTCAAATTTCAACATTACAAATTGTCCCGCTTTAAATGAAATTTCAAAAGGAAATGTCAACACAAATCTTTTGACATTTGGTGTTTCTTGAATTAAATTGGTAATTTTTGCTTTATGAAATTGAATTGAATTCACGTTGAATTAGAGATACAAAATTAAGGAATTGTTACAAGCTATTATTTTTATTGCAATAGGTTTTAGCGATATACCTATTGAAAATATTGGTGCTTCAAATATTGATTAAGCCATATGAGCAGCCCGCATCAATCTATCATTAATCGCCAAACCTAAACCCTCTGGAGGCACCAAATCAGTGATTATCATGTCAGAATTGCTTTGATCTAATAGGTGCATCATGCTGAATAAATTCTTGGCAGCTTCTTCCAAGCTACCCTTCTCACTTAAATTAAATTGGATAATATGAGAAGGCAAATGCACTTCGCCAAAGCTCAATACGCTAATTTTTTGATCCGCAAACTCCGCAATGTGTTGCTCAATATTATCTACTATTTTAAATGGTTTGGCGGGAGAATAATGCTTATCTAATTGTCCAGGTGCATTCGGATTGCTGTTCTGACTAATATTCAACACTACCTTTTTGCCTATCACATTTTCTATATGGGCAATATCAAGTCCACCTAAACGCAAGATCACCACATCATCTCCCGAGCAATCTACAATGGTACTTTCGATTCCAACTGCACACTCATCACCATCTAAAATATAAGGAATTAATTTACCTAACTGGGCTTCTACATGCTCTGCAGTAGTTGGGCTAATAAAACCGAATGGATTGGCACTTGGCGCTACCAAAGGAAATTCCAATTGACTGAGTAACGACAAGGTCATGGGATGATTAGGAACTCGCACTGCTACATAATCACTCCCGGCTGTAGCAATGTAAGGAATATTTGATTTCTTTTTAAGCAATAATGTGAGTGGCCCAGGCCAAAAAGCATTAGCAAGTTTCAAAGCTGTTTCGTTAATGGACTCAACATAATTATAGGCCTCAAAAATATTGACAACATGCAAAATAAGAGGATCGAAAAAAGGACGATTCTTCGCTTTAAATACAGAAACGATTGCATCTTCATTCAATGCATTGGCAGCTAAACCATATACGGTTTCGGTGGGAATAGCTACTGGCAAATTCTGCTCTAAAAGCTCTACTGCATGGTCGATATCTACGCCTATCATATTAGCTTCTTTTTAATTTATATTTTTCAATTTTGTTGTAAAGGTGACTTCTTTGAATATCCACTTCAACAGCTGTTTTAGCGACATTCCAATTGTTCTTTTTCAATTTCGATTCTAAGAAAATGGTCTCAGCATAGTCTTTAAAATCTTGGAACTTATCGAACTTATCTAACAGTACATTTTGAGTTTTAGAAACAGGAGAGGATGGGTTGCTATAAGCAATAACGTCTTCAACTGTTATTTTGGCATCCGATAGAATTACCAAGCGCTCCACAACATTTCTTAATTCTCGAATATTTCCGGTCCAGGTTACATTCTTCAATTCATCTAAAGCACCTGCTGCAAAATTCTTTTTAACACCAGCATCTTCACAAATTTCTTTCAAGAATTTTTCTGCAATAACTGGTATATCATCTACTCTTTCGTTCAAGGTTGGCACATGAATCATGATTACACTGAGGCGGTGATAAAGGTCTAAACGAAAAGTCCCTTTCTCTACTTCCTCTAATAAATTTTTATTTGTTGCTGCCAATACGCGCACATCGACATTCACAGATTTATCGCCACCTACACGTTGCAATACACCTTCTTGAATAACGCGCAATACTTTAGCTTGTGCGGCTAAACTCATATCGCCTATTTCATCTAAAAACAAGGTGCCACCATGGGCTTGTTCGAATTTTCCAATGCGTTGTTTAATGGCTGTAGTAAAGGCGCCTTTCTCATGACCGAACAATTCGCTTTCAATTAATTCGGTAGGAATAGCCGCACAATTCACTTCAATTAAAGGTGAATTGGCTCTGTTGCTTTTCTCGTGAATCCAACGCGCAACAAGCTCTTTACCAGTTCCGTTTTCACCAGTAATTAATACACGGGCATCTGTTGGAGCTACTTTTTCTATGGTATCTTTTATTTTATTAACGGCAGGGGTATCTCCAATAATATCTCTGGTTTTGGTAACCTTTCTTCGCAATACCTTGGTTTCTACAACCAAATTATTTTTATCAACTGCGTTGCGAATGGTAATTAGCAAGCGGTTTAAATCTGGCGGCTTAGCAATAAAGTCATAGGCTCCTTTTCGAACCGCTTCAACAGCAATATCGATGGTACCATGACCTGAAATTAATATAAAGGGAACCTCGGGAGCAATTTCAATGGCTTTACTCATTACTTCTAAACCATCCATATTTGGCATTTTGATATCGCACAAAACAACATCATATCCATTTTCGTTCAATAATTCAAGACCTTTCTTACCATTCTCGGCCAAATCAACTTGATATTGTTCGGCAGTCAGAATATTTTGAAGCGCATCTCTGATTGGCTTTTCGTCATCTATAACTAATATTTTCGGCATATTTTAAGTGTATTCAAAAATATACAATTAAGTATTGTCTGAAATGCACAAGTTTTGTACAATTCACAATTCACTATTTGATATAGATTAAATTATGAATTGTAAAAAATAAAATTACAAAATTAAATGCAAATCTGAAATCAAATAAAATGTTCTGATTTTTCTATATAGATTTGTTTCCTAAAAAATTAGGGCATTTGGAAAATAAATTACTCAATACTGGTATTGCTTATTTGAAAGGTGTTGGCCCGCAAAAAGCAGAACTCATAGCTTCAGAAATTGGCTTATTTAATTACTTTGATTTAATCCAATACTTCCCTACCAAACACGTAGACAAATCAGCATTAAGTCAAATAAAGGAATTGAGCGAAGAAATGGGAAGCGTGCAACTTCGAGGGCAACTAAAACAAATTACAACCACCGGAAATCTACAATCTAAAAGGCTCACAGCTATTTTAATCGATAGTAGCGGCAGCATTGAACTTATATGGTTTAAAAATTACAACTATGTTTTAAAAGCGCTAAAAGAAGATGCCGTTTATACTGTATATGGCAAGGTGAATGATTTTAAAGGCAAGCTCTCCATCGCACATCCAGAAATAAAAATTTACTCGAAAGACGACAACGACAAGGGATTACCATTGGAGCCAGTATATCCTTTGACTGAAAAACTTAAAGCCCGTTTTATGGATTCAAAATTTTTTATGAGTCTTATAAAGCAGGTGTTGTACCATCCAGATTTTGATATCCCTGAATACATTCCAGAATCGGTCTATAAACCTTTAAAACTAATCAATAGAAAATCTGCTTATCAGCAAATACATTTACCGCAGAACAATGCCATACAATTGGCCGCCACGCGCAGAATAAAATTTGATGAAATGTTTACTTTGGCTATGCGAGCCGAAAAAAACAAAGCCAATCGTTTACTTGAACAACGCGGCATTCGCATGCCTAAAGTTGGCGATTTATTTAACACTTTTTTTAAAAAGTATCTGCAATTTGAACTTACCAATGCACAGAAACAGGTTATTAAAGAAATAAAGGACGACATTGGTAGCGGTAAACAAATGAACAGATTGTTACAAGGCGATGTAGGCAGCGGTAAAACCATTGTTGCCGTTTTGTGTATGCTAATTGCCATAGATAATGGCTATCAAACTTGCATGATGGCACCAACTGAAATTTTGGCCACACAACATTATTTAACTGTAAAAGATTTGCTTTCTGAAATGCCAGTGTGTGTTGCTTTATTAACGGGTTCAACAACAAAAAAAAATAAAGAAATATTAAAACAACAATTGCAGCAGGGTGAAATTCAAATTTTGATAGGTACACATGCCTTGATAGAAGACGATGTTAGTTATCAAAAATTAGGGTTTGTAGTCATAGATGAACAACATAGATTTGGTGTAGCGCAACGCGCTAAATTATGGAACAAATCAACCTTAATTCCACATGTATTGGTAATGACTGCAACGCCAATTCCCCGCACATTGGCAATGACTGTTCATGGCGAATTAGATGTTTCTACCATTAATGAATTACCTAAAGACAGAAAACCTATTAAAACCATTTATCGTACAGAAAATTACAGAGCTGAGGTGATGGAGTTTATTCGCAATCAAATTGAAAAAGGCAGACAGGCCTATATCGTTTATCCGCTCATAGAGGAATCAAAAAAACTAGACTTAAATGATTTGATGAATGGTTATGAAATGGTCAATAATTTTTTCCCAGTACCAAAGTACCAGATTAGTTTAATGCACGGGCGCATGAAACCCGAAGTGAAAGATTTTGAAATGAAACGTTTTAAAGAAGGACATACACAAATTATGATTTCTACCACGGTGATTGAAGTTGGTGTGAATGTGCCCAATGCCAGCGTCATGGTGATTGAAAATGCCAATCGCTTTGGCTTGTCCCAACTGCACCAATTACGTGGCAGAGTAGGCCGTGGTGGCGATCAAAGTTATTGTATACTGATGACCAAGGACGATATGAATTTTACCTCTAAAAAACGAATCAATACTATGTGTAAAACCAATAATGGCTTTGAAATTTCTCAGGTGGATTTAGAATTAAGAGGTCCGGGTGATTTGATGGGCACAAGGCAAAGTGGGCTTCCTGATTTTAAATTACTCGACCTCGTGCATGATGATGAGATTATAGATATTGCCAAACGGGCTGCTGCATTCGTTTTAAAAAATGACCCTACACTAGAGGCTTCAGAGAATGCACCCTTATTAGAATATTTAAAGCAGCATCAACAAGATAATTTTTGGGGAAGAGTAAGTTAATTGCGCCTTTTTACCATTCATTGATATTTTAGTTTTATTGCAATTAAAATTATTTAATTTCGACCCAATATTATTTCTAAAATGAAATTACTTAAAATTAGCTTGCTTGCTATAATATGCATACTATGCATGCCAACATGGGCTCAGTTAAATGAAACACATTATAAAATTTATTCCGTTAAATTGGGTAAGGAAGTTAATTTAAAAGACATTGCTGATGATATGAAAAATTACGATGTCTTGTTTTTTGGTGAAGAGCACAATGACTCTGTAACCCATTATCTTGAAAACAAAATGTTGGAATTAATGTACACCCAATTTTCCAGTGAATTGGCCCTCTCTATGGAAATGTTCGACCGCGATGTGCAAACAGTAATGAATGAATATTTGACATCTGATATTCGAGAAAAGAACTTTAAAAAAGATGCGCGTGTATGGAGCAATTACAGAGATTATCGTCCCATGGTAGAGTTTGCAAAGAAAAATAAAATAGATGTGGTATGCGCAAATGCTGCTAGCAGATACACCAATATAGTAGGAAGAAAAGGTCAAAGTGCCTTGATGGCATTAACACAAGCATCCAAACGTTTCTTTGCTCCGCTGCCCTACGACACAGCTTCGGGCGCTTATTACAACAAACTGATGGGCTTAACCAATCATACTCCTAGTCCATCGGTGAATGATACTGCAAAAAAAGTAGCAGCTCCTCCTATGATGGGCATGGGCGGTTTTAATTTAGTGATGGCCCAATCACTCTGGGATGCTACCATGGCTTATTCGATTTTTGAATATTTAAAAACCCATAAAGGCAAAAAGGTAATGCAGGTTAACGGTCGCTTTCACAGTGATGAAGGCTTTGCAGTGGTAACCCAATTGAAAAAATATAACAAGAAATTAAAACCCTTAATCATCTCTACAAGTTCCGATGATAATTTCCCCAATATTGATTGGAGTAAATATAAGAGCCAAGGAGATTATATTATTATTACCGACCCAAAGATCCCCAAGACCTATGAGGGTTAGACTTTAACAAGCTCACCCTAAATTAAAAATTGATGCTTTATTCAATGCATCAAAGACTTGACTTTGTAATTTTTCATTGCACACTGAACTTGTCGAATTGTTTCCAACACACGAAGCCCTCCCCTTCACACTGAGCTTGTCGAGGTATAGAATTGTTAATTCCCTGCCAACCATTTCTTAAACTCACCCGAGCGTTCAACACTTGTAATGGTTTCAATTGGCGCTTCGGGTTTAAGGGTAATTTTAACGCGCGATTTACTATAGTTGACCATTTTGTTGATAGAGGTTAAACTGATAATTATTTGTCTGTTAATTCTAAAAAATTTAGATGGATTCACCATGTGTTCAATCTCGTCTAAGGTCATATCAAGTAAGAATTTTTCGGCTACTAATGTCATCAAATAAACACCTTTGTTCCAAATATAGAAATAGGCAATTTCTTCCACTTGTACCACGCGTATTTGCTGACCCAAATTCACCCTCAGGCGTTCTACATACTTTGTGGGACCATTTACATTCATCGCATTCATTAGATTGTACAACTGGCTTTCTGAAAATACCTGTTTTTGCTTTTTAAATTTTTCCAACCCAGCCTGCAATTCTTCTTCTTTAATAGGTTTCAGCAAATAATCAATGGCATTTAATTTTAATGCCTGTAAAGCGTGTTCATCATAGGCCGTAATAAAAATAACAGGTAAATGAAATGATATATTACGTAAAATTTCAAAAGATAAGCCATCAGCAATTTGAATATCAAACAATCCTAAATCTGGTTCATTAGTTTTTAGCCATTGTAAAGCATCTTCAATACTATCAGAAACCCTTACCACTTCAAATTCATCGCCATAATTGTTTACCAATTGTTCAATCCTCTTGGCCGATAGGGCTTCATCCTCTACTAATAATATTTTAAACTTTGTATTTGGCATACTCATGATTGAAGTTGCGAATATATATAAAAATAACTTGTCAAAATGAACACCTTGTTAAAGGCACAATTGGGTTACCCTGTAGATTATTTATCAAAACTGAGTTCTTCCATACATTACAAATTACATTTGGATATTTTTTATAAATACTAAAATTATTAGTAATATATTTTAATAAATTGCTATATTTTTGTGCAATGCGCAATGAGATTAGAATAGGAAACATAGTGGGCTATGACTTACCCATGTATAAAGGAGTTCCATTTATCATTCATTCCATGCATGATACAGGGGTACAACTTCGAAAAATAAAACTTGAAAAAAATGATAAATTAATCAATTGCCACAATTTAGCGATGGCTCCTATTCCCATAACGCCCTTGCGATTGCGAAAATTTCACTTTACACAAATTGGAAATCAGTTTGTATTAAATGGCTGTTGGATAACACCACTTCCCGAAGATTTATTTTTAGTTAAAATTGGTTCATTTCAACAAACAATTTCTGCGGTACACAGGTTACAAAATATTTTTTTTAGAGAAACTGGCTTAGAATTGGTATTACCTGAATATTAAAATTCAATTTTCTGCAAAATAAATTATCGTAATATTGGTTCTATATTTAATTAGGGTTATTTATGACTATAAGAATTTTAAAGATTCTATGCAAAACTAGGTTCTTCATAATCTTGACAATATTGACTCAAATTGGAGAATTAGTATACCTAATACTGAGAAGCAGCTATCCACTTATTTACAATTCCTACACTCATAGAATATAAAGATTTGAACGTTGTTACCCTACCTAATAAAGTAAGGATGAAAATCAAACTTTAAACGATAGAATTATTTACAACAAGATTTTATGAAAAATAAAAAAATCACCTCGCTATTATTGCTAGCGGCAGTCGCATTTTGTATTATTTTCAATCAGCCCGCAAAGACAAGAAAAGTAAAGACCAAGCATCTTTATATCAATAATGATGGTTATGCAACCGACACACTACGATTAGATCCGGGCCCTTCATTTTACACCTACTATAAAGTCGATCGAATCACAAAACGCATATAATATTCTTTTTTATTAAAGTATTCCTTACCTCAGCAAACTTAAGGTACCCCTCAACCCAAAATTATCCCCGTTTTCATAAAGGCCATTAACGGTCCATACATATACATCTTGTTCGCAATTATTACCTTTAAAGGTGCCATCCCATAGCGCATCACGGTCAAATGTTTCGAACAGTTTTTCACCCCAGCGGTTGTATATTCTGAAAATATAATGGTCGTCCTTAACATTGAATACCGAAGGTTTGAAACCATCGTTCTTGCCGTTGTCATTAGGCGAGAAGGCGTTAGGCACAAAAACATAACCGGGCTTTAAGGTGCTTAAATAATCTGGTTTTATCAAGGTATCTGTGCACCCATAAGAATTGGTACCAATTAGTTTTACAGAGAAAGAACCCGTTTCTGTGATATTAAATGATGGATTGCGCAATGTGGATCCTCCAATTTGCGCCCCAGAACTGTCGTAAACATACCAATCATTTTTTACCGTATTATCACTGGTATTCTGAAAACTAAATACTGCATTTGGCAAATTCATAAAACGAATGGTACTATAAAAATCTACTATTGGTTTTGGGAAAGTATGTATTAAGTATTTCATTGTTTTACTTATTGTACCTCCGCTACCCGTTGCAATTAGGGTAACGTCCCATGTACCAGCCCTTTCAAATACATGCACGGGTTCTATATCTGTGGCATCTGGCGAACCGTCGCTAAATACCCAACGATAACTGATAACATTTTGTGTTTTATTATTAAACTTCACAGTTAATGGCACGCAACCTTCGCTTGTATCTGCTGTGAAATCAACAATTGGCTTCGGATATTCAACATACAAAGGTTTAATCACAAAATCAGAACACTGCTGATTCCATACCGTTAACTTAATATTTAATGTGCCAGAGTTGGTGTAAATATGAAAAGGATTCTGTTCATTTTTATTTTTTGTAGGGAAAGATTTATCGCCAAAATCCCACTCGTACGTTAGGTTATTAATACTGTTGATTAGCATAATAGGTCGGGCCGTAAAATCTACTCTTGCATTCGGCAACTTCGGTTGTAATGGCAAGTATGTAAAATCTGCTTTGGGCTGCTCTAGTACTTTAATAAAATTAGACCCAAAACTACTATCTACACAACCATCGGCATCGTACCCATATAGCTTTACTTGATAATTTCCAAAAGTATTATAGATATATGAAGGATTCGTTTCTGTCGAAATCCCGCCATCCCCGAAAGTCCATAGATAGCGCAAAGTATTGACAGAACTATTGGTAAAATTTACCAAACCTTTTTGACAACTTGAAACAGGCACATTGCTAAATTTAACCTGCAACATTGGTTTTACTTTAATTACTTTCAGAATACTATCCTTACAATTGTAATTATTGGTAATGTATAATTTAACCGTATAAAAAGTATCTTTTACTTTCGAAGGTGTTAAAACAGTGGTTAAATCTGAAGCAGATGAGGTAACTCCATTTTCAAAAACCCAAGCATTGGTTTTATTATTTTTGGATTGGTTCACAAATTGAAAAACACCTTTATCGCATGGGTCATTTCTCAAAGAATTAAAATTAGCAGTAGGTTTAGGATAAACAAATGCATAACCTGTGCTGGTATCATTACAATTAAATCGTTGACGGTATAAAATAATTTTTGGTTGCAACGTCATATTATTCAAAGCATTTACATAAGTATGTACAACTGTATCACCTGCCTGGAATGCAGAATTATCCCCAAAATCCCAAAACATGGTTTTATATCTTTTCGAATTTTGTGAAAGGGTGACAAGTAAATCCGTACAACCGATACCATTGCCAATTGTCATTTTTTCTGTTGGTTTATTAACAATGTAGACCGACCTGGTAGCTGTATCCTTGCAACTTGTAGAGGAAGTTACTTCCACTGTTACACTGAATATGGAATCCTTTCCATTATTAGGATTGATTGGAAATTTGTGTTTGGGATTGATAAAGGCCGAAGTTGTATTATCGCTAAATTTCCATAAATACTTAAATCCGCCCAAAGAAGTATTATTAATACTAATGCTATTGTTATAGCAGATTGAATCCTTGCCAAATTCAAAGTCGGCCTGAGGGCGCCCGAGCACCAACACATCATCAAACACCGTATCGCTCCAACAACCATATACAGATGCCACTTGATGCGCAATGATATAGGAAGTGTCAAACAATTTCAAACCTTTTAAATGTATTTTTTCAGATAGACTTCCTGAATCTGAGGGTTGATTCAATCCCCAATAATAATGTGCAGCATTGATGGATGCATCAGTAACAGTTAATACCATTGGTGCGCAAGCTTTCTTGACTGAAGGATTAAACTTCGCAATTGGTTTGGGATGCACTGTAATTATCATTTCGGCAGTATCCTTGCAAGCATAATAAGTTTGGGCTTCATACCATATTTTAAAACTTATATCCGAATTGCTATTATTGGTATATACAGTATTATCATTACTTGCGGTAGATGTATAAGTATTTCCAAAATTCCAAATATGCGTCAGAGGCTTATAATCTTTAGAAACCGATAGATTATTAGTAGATACTTGCAATGGAGTACAACCACTCAAACGATTTAATGTGAAGTTAGCAATTGGATTTGGATGCACTGTAATCACATCAATGGCGCTATCTTCACATCCGTGCTCACTCCATCCAATTAATTTTACCCGGTAATTGGTATCGCTGTATATTGAACTTCCATAAGTACCTTTAAAATTTTGCGAATTATTTGAAACACCATTCCCGGATTGCCATAAGAAACTCATGATTTTTATGGATCCCGTGTCATGAGGAGTGGATGTGTTTAAAAAATTCACTGGCAATAAAGCACAACCTTCTCTCCTATCTGGTGTAAATTCAACCCCTGGCAAAGGAAACACCTGAACAGTATTTTGTGTTGTATCTGTGCAAGCATTCAAGGAAACAATCACGAGTTTTATATTATAAAATGAATCTCTTTTTTTGCTTGCTTGAAAGATGGATGTAGTACTTGCATAATTAGATGAACCGCCATTTCCAAAAAGCCATTGGTGTTTCAATGTACTAAATGAATCCAGATTATTCGTTTTAGATTGGCTGGTAAAATTGACGCTTAAGGGTCCGCAACCATTGGATTTATCCATCACAAACATGGCTGTTGGCGAAGGATATACTTTTATTTTTGCTTTCACAGAATCCAAACAACCCGCCCAGTTACTTACCTTCAACTGAGGGTAATAAAAAGTATCTCTAACTTTGGCACCTTTATAAGTAGTACTAGGCATTGTTAAATTTGAAGTTAATCCATTGCCAAAATCCCAATAACTCTTTATAGCGTAAGCAGACCCTTGTCTAAAATTAACTGTTAGTAAAGTACATCCCGAATCGCGATTATTGATAATGGCTTGGGGATTTTTAGGTGTAAAATAAATTTTTTCAACCGAGTCAGTTTGACAAGAAGAATTACTAGTAACAACTAATTTCAAGTGCACAATACTACTATCTGCAATCAACATTGAATCGGGTAAATTAAATTGATTTGATAGAAGCTTTCCATTGGCATACCAATTAAAATCCTTTCCGAAAACGGATTGGTTACTGAATTTAAAAGTAGCTGGGGCACAGGCAAATGGCTGATTGATATCGAAAGCAGCTTTTGCTCCAGGTTTAATCCTTACGGAGTGGTAGATGGTATCTTTGCAACCTGATCCGGCGGATGCAATTAATCGCAAATTAAAATTACCGGGTTGCGCATACATGTGTTTAACGATCCCTATTGAAGTATTATTGAGACTATTTCCATCGCCCCAAACCCAACTAAAATTATTGGCATTGGTAGATTGGTTATTAAACATCAATGAGTCGAAAGTACAACCAACAGTATCACCACTCAAAATTGCTTTTGGCAAACCAAAAACTCTAAAACTTTGCTGAAAAGTGTCAGAACCACAACTATCCGAAACAAATAAGCGCACAATATATGTACCCGTTTGAGAATAAATTTTACTGCCTGGACTTTTTAAATTACTGGTGGTACTATCCCCAAAGTCCCAAGTATATGAAGGATTTTTAAAATACGAAGTTGAGGTATTATTGAAATTTACTTTTGCGGGTGCGCAATTATCTGGAATATTCCCAAACTTTGCAGTTGGTTTATCATTCACTGTAAATGTTTTTGTGACTGAAGAAGTTCCACATGGATTCGTCACTTTAAGTGTTACACTGTGAATACCCGCTTGGGTAAAGGTATAATTAAATACAGAGTCTGTAAAAGTTTTCGTAATGCTATTTTCTTTCACTGTCCACAATCGGGCATGACCTCTTCCCTTAGAAGTATCAGTAAATACAACAGCCAAAGGCTTACACCCACGATTGGAATTAAACTTAAATCCAGCTATTGGATTGTAATAAACCCTTACAATATCTTTGAAAGTATCATAACCACAACCATTTCGTACAATAATGGTAATAACATAATCTTTTTCTGTTTTAAAAATATGATTCTGACTTGCTTTGCTAGTCGTCCAGCCCACAGTAGTACTATCGCCAAAATCCCAGAAATATTCCTTTAAATCCGGCAATAAGCAATACCTGTCTACACAAGCATTGATAAACAAATGAGGTTTAACAGGATCGCATGTAGTGGCAACCGTCCAGCGGGCAATGTCCTTATCGCTGATATCTATAGGATTCCATGTGGCAACTGAATTACCGCAAACATTGCTGGCTGTAATTTTTATGGATGCACCGCAAATACCAGTTCTGTAGGTATTATATAAAGTATCGTTGGCACTCGTATAAGGCAATTTCAATACTGGACCAACACCCCAGTCAATTTCAAAATTGGTATTGTTAGAAATATTATAAGAATTATTAACGATTCTGAGCGTATGTGGCACACAGCCTCTATTACTTCCTGCAGTTGGCCCTATTATACCTGCTGTAGGTTGCCTTTGACTAAATACTGTACCGTAAACGGTATCCGTACAAGCCCCATTTTGTGTAATTATTTTAACAGTAAAAATACCCAATGTATTGTAAAGATGAGACTTAACGGTATTGGGAGAAAGATTACCACTTCCTGTATCTATAGTACCATCGCCCCATAATATTTTTAACTTTTTTAAGGTATCTCCAGATTCGAAACGAATGCTAAAAGTATCTGGACTTGTAATATATTGAATGCAATTGACCCATGTAGGATTCAACGTATAAAGTCCATTTTGATCTAATATGGTTTTGGCATTGGTGCTTACTGTAATATTCTGGACCGCTGAAGAATCTATGCAACCCGTGGAATCTTTAACAATTAATTTTACTTTGTTAATTCCCGTTTGTCTTAATAAAATAACAATTGAATCTATACCTGTGGTTGAATCAATTATAACATTATTTACTTTCCAGTAATACCTGGCCTTGTTCTTATAATTACCGCTCGAAGTATTATGAGCATTAACAATGGTTGGCAAACCACAAGTATGTGTACTCGAAAAGCTAAATGCTGGAGTAACCGTGCATGCATTTACAGACATGAAAGGCCATAAAGCCACCATGCCCATAAGGGTGATCGTAAGTTTTAGTTTCATAGTTAAGTAGTTTTAGTAAGAACGCTAACACAAGTTTAACTTAAAACAAATAATAATCTGAATTATTAAAACCGGGAACGGATAAATAAAAGTTGAACCGGATAAATTTCCACTTAAACAGGAAGTGGTTCATTGTAAATAAGGGGTACTTTTACAATAAATTCTGAAGATGTCTGCAGTATTTCAGGAGTAGCTTTGGTCACAAAATTAAAACGATCGATAATGAACTTTATGCCCGATTTAGTTGAGGTTTCCAAGTGCTCTTTTGGACTAATTTTATTTCGAATAATAAGAAAATCCTTTTCAATACTTATGTTGATATGCAAAGGTTGAGAACGTGAAACCTTATTGTGCTTTATGGCATTCTCCACTAATATTTGCAATGTTAAAGGAGGCAAATAACATTTCATGTAATAGGCAGGCACTTCGACTTCATAAATAATAGCATCCGAAAATCTAATGTTCTGCAATGCGATATAAATGCGTGATATTTTTAAATCCTCTTCAAGTGTAATAACATAATTGTCCTTATAGGCTACAATTAATCGGTAAAAATCCGCTAAATGAGCCGTATATATTTTGGCATTTACTGTATCTATATCAATAATAGAAATTAGATTATTTAAACTATTAAAAAGAAAATGAGGATTGATTTGATTGTTCAGAATTTTAATTTCCTGTCTCAATCTTTGCCTTTCAATTTCGTTGCTTCTATTTCTATTTTTAAGATAATTATTATTGATACTGTATAAAATAATCGAACCCAAAACGACACATAAAACTATAAACCAAATGCTCTTGAACCAAGGCTTGTTAATTGTAAATTTTTTCTGAGTCCATTGCGTGTCCATATTAGAACTAGCTAGTATAGGTCTCACTTTTAAGGTATAAGTTCCGGTGGGCAAATTGGGTAAATATATATTATTATCTGAAGTTACAACTGTATCTTGACTTAAGCCGTCTAAAACATACATGTACTTAATTTTTTCATAGTCGACATACCAAGGTGTAAACAATTGAATGTTCAAATGATTTTCATCGTACTTCAAAGAAAATTCTTTGATATTATAGCTTTCTATTTCTTGCAAATTCACATTGATATTTTTAATATACGCTGGTAAAGATTGCATAAACCTAAATCGATTCGGTTGATACACATAAATTCCATCACGGCTCATTAAATAATAATTACCTTCATAATTAGCAACCATGCTGTTTGAATAATTGACAGAACTAAAACCAAAATCACCTATAAGTGCATATTGTTGTTTTGACACTGCATTTAAAATCGAAATATAATCATCGTGAATGGTTACCACGTTATCGTTCTTATCAATAAACAAAGCATTAATTACAGAATAATTTATATTTTTAAGAAAATTAATAGATTCTGATTTGTTGTCATCCAACTGATAAAGTCCATAGTACATGGAAGAATACCAAATTTTGCTTTTGCTATCAATGGCTATACTATGTATAATTTTTTTGTCCTTAGCCACTTTATCCAGAAAGTATCTGGTACCATTTTCAGCATATCTGATAATACCATTACCATCTGTGGCAAGCCACATGGTATTATCTTTGGCAGTACAAATATCATATACGGACATTAAATCAGATTGACTTATTTGCGATTCAAAATCATCCGTATTAATATAGCCCATACCATTTTTGCAGCCGTAAAAGAGTTCATTATTCACTAATTTTAATGTATATACACAATCATCCAGTAGGCCATTACTTTGGTCGTAATGTTTAAGTAATTTATTATTAGCACCAAAACAAAACAGACCCTCTGTCTTACTTCCTATCCATAAATTACCATTTAAATCGGATGCCAAAGCACTCACATCTTTGTAACTTATTTTATACAATAAAACGATTGCTTTCCATTCCGAATTATCTTCAATCGATTTTTTAAATAAACCATTCCCGTACATGGCCAAAATATGCCCATTGTTAACATTAATTGCTTTAGGTTGTAAATTATTTATTTCCTCTGGAATTGTAATTTTTTGAAACCATTCGCCTTGGGTTACAAAAACTTTGTTGTCGGCCAATAAAATTTCAAAATAAAAAGGGGTGTGGATGATCTTTTGAATTTTAATAACCCCGTAATTTTCTAAAATTTGCATATTGCGAATAATATACTTCGGGCTGAATTCACAATCGATGATACCTTGATCTTCGGTACCCAACCACAATTCGTTTTCAAACACCCCAATAGAAGTGATAGAAGCTGCATTTGTGCAACATTTATCAATTAAGTTTACACTCTCAGTATAAAAAGCAGCTCCAATTGTTTCATATCCAATTACCAAAACATTGGGGTTGTAATACGCTAATGTTTTAACACTATTACTATGTAAACCATTGCTAACATCTAATTTTCTTTGTATTTTAATTTGATTATTATGATACTTCAAATAGCTAATACCATTATCTGTTGCGCATAAAATTTCACCTTTTTGGTTTTTAATTATATAATTAATTTGGTTGCTAGATAACCCTGCATTGGCCCTCAAATTGACAAGATTTTCATCTTTTAGCATATAAATACCCTCGCCTTTTGTTGCAAACCAAACATGACCACTTGTATCTTCGGTTATGGCCGATATTTCTGTTTTTGGGAACCCTTGTTTAGGTGCAAATACAACGGCTTTATAATTGTAAAACTCGAGAATATTACCACCTTTAGATCCAGCCCATATTTTACCTTCAGCATCTTGATAAAGCGATACTATGGCCTTGGACATGCGGTTGGCATTGTACAATTGCTTTAAAGAATAACCGTTGTAAGTAAATACACCTTGCTGGCTACCTAACCAAAGTATTCCTTCATTATCCATGATAATACAGGTTACTTGAAGTGCTTTGCCATTATAAATAATCTTCAGTTCCTTTAATAAAGGTGTTTGTGAAAATGCTTTGAATTGAAAAAGCACAAATATTAACATTAAAATTATTCTGCGCATCAATTCGGATAATAATGTAAAACAAATTTGATTTTAATTCCAGACAGCATTTTGAACAATTGCAATTAACAACTTCGAAAGTACTGTATTTTAATTTAAAAGATAAATTGAATGTGCTGAATTAGAAAGTTAAATATTATTTCAATTCTATCCATGCATTTAGCCATTCGCTATCAAAACCCGTTTCCCATTGTTTATAGAATTCAATGGCGGGTGTATTCCAGTCTAAAACCTGCCAACTAAGGCGAGCAAAATTATGATTGCGGGCGTAGGTTAGTGTCTGGTCAATAAGCAATTTACCTATACCCTGTCGCCTTTTATCTTCCTTAACAATAAGATCTTCCAGATACAGCACCTTTCCTACCCACGTGGAGTATCGAATGTAACAAAACGACATACCTACTACCTCACCTTCTAATTCGGCCACAAAACAGGTATAAAGTGGTATAGCACCAAAACCATCCTCCAAAAGCCTTTCTGGGGTATTAACCATTTTCTCTGGGGCCTTTTCGTAAATGGCCAGCTCCATAATTAAATCGTAAATAGCACTGCAATCTTCCTTCAGGGCAGAACGTATCATTACAGACATATAAATTAAGAAATTTTAATAATAATTTGGTCGATTTGAATGGTATCACCTTTAACGACCTTATAGCGCTTTCGGGTTTCCAAATGCCCATTACTAAGCACATCGCCACTTTGAACCATTTTAGAGGCATGCGCACCAGAATCGGCCACACCTGTATACTTAAGTAGTTGAATAAGGGGAATAAAATCTTCTTTCAGTTGAAATGAAATTTCTTTCATTAACGCACCACCAGCTTTTGAACAGAACTGTGGTCACCATTCACCATTTTGGTAAGGTATATACCTTTGTCCAATTTAATTTCTTCGGTATCCAAGGTAAATAGTCCTTTTTTTACTTCATCTTCTGTCAAAATATGTGTATAAATGGACTGACCAATGATATTGGTGATTGTAAAAACATAGGTTTGACCAGTTTTAAATTCAAAATCGAATTTGATTTGCAACTCAGATCCTGACAAAGGATTCGGGTACATTTTATAGGCAACTGGCACCGGGCCTGCATTGATATTAAAGGCAGACAAGGATATAAATAAAGAAAACAATAATGCGTATAGTTTATTCATTAGTACAAAATTATAATAAAAAAATGACATAAAAAAAGCAGTTATCGAAAATAACTGCTTTTAATAGTTTTTAACTGTTAATTACTTTGCTGGAGTTTCTGCAGGTGCAGGAGCAGTAGTGTCAGCTGGAGCAGCTGGAGTTTCAGCAGGTGCTGCTGGAGTTTCAGTAGCAGTAGCAGAATCAGTTGTTGTTGTTTCTTCTGGTTTAGCAGAATTGTTGCAAGCTGTGAAAGCTAATGCAGCGATTGCGATTACAAATAATTTTTTCATTTCTTATTGATTTTTAATTAAAATTGGGTGCAAAAATATACGTTTATTTAGTATTTACAAACATTAAAAAGAATATATATCCACTTAATGTTCATTATTTATGACATTATTGATTTAGATAAGCGATCTCTCTCGTTTTGTTTTAAATATATTTTCCTTAAACGCAATGACTTAGGTGTAATTTCAACATATTCATCTTTCTGAATATATTCCAAAGCCTCTTCTAAAGAAAATTGTCTCTTAGGAATCATTCTAGAATTATCATCTTTGCCTGCTGCTCTGAAGTTGGTTAATTGCTTAGCTCGCACTAGATTAAGAACCATATCGTCTTGACGTGAATTTTCACCTACAACCTGTCCTTCATAAATTTCTTCACCAGGATCTACAAAGAAGCTTCCTCTGTCCTGCATTTTCTCGATTGAATAGGCTGTACTTGCACCAGTTTCCATGCTCACCAAAGAACCATTAGAACGTCCGCCAATTTCACCTTTCCAAGGTTCATATTCAACAAATCTATGCGCCATAATGGCCTCTCCTTGTGTTGCTGTCAGCATATTGCTTCTAAGACCCATTAAACCTCTTGAAGGAATTTTGAACTCTAAATGCAACATATCACCTTTTGGCTGCATTATTTGTAACTCACCCTTTCTTTGGGTTGCTAATTCGATTACTTTACCTGAAAACTCTTCTGGCACGTCCACCACCAACATTTCAATTGGTTCGTGTTTAACGCCATCTATTTCTTTAATAATGACACGTGGCATACCCACTTGTAATTCATAGCCTTCTCTTCTCATGGTTTCAATCAAAATGGATAAGTGCAGCACTCCACGACCGTATACCAATAAACTATCTGGGCTCTCCGTTTCCTCAATCCTCATTGCTAAGTTTTTTTCCACTTCTTTAAACAAGCGGTCTCTCAAGTGTCTTGATGTTACAAATTTTCCTTCTTTTCCAAAAAATGGTGAATTATTAATGGTAAAAAACATGCTCATGGTTGGCTCGTCAATTTTAATTGATTCCATACCTTCTGGGTTGTCAAAATCTGCAACCACATCACCAATAGAGAAATTTTCTATACCAACAATGGCACAAATATCACCATTAATCAAATTGGTTACCTTCTTTTTACCCAAACCTTCGAAGGTGTAAAGTTCTTTGATACGCATTTTCTGCATACTTCCATCGTTTTTAACCAATGTAACAGGCTGGTTATCTTTCATGGTTCCCCTGTGAATTTTACCAACTGCAATTCTACCTAAGTAGTTGCTATAATCCAGTGAGGTAATTTGCATTTGCAATGTACCTTCATGAACTGGTGGTGCAGGCACATAATCCAAAATACAATCCAATAGCGGACTGATATTATCGGTCTTAACTTTGTAGTCTGTACTCATCCAACCTTGCTTACTGCTGCCGTATATAGTTGGGAAGTTTAATTGTTCTTCGGTAGCATCTAAATTAAAGAACAAATCAAAAACTGATTCGTGTACTTCATCAGGACGGCAATTGTCTTTGTCAACTTTATTCACTAATAAAATTGGTTTTAAACCTAGTGCCAAAGCTTTTTGCAATACGAAACGTGTTTGCGGCATTGGACCTTCAAATGCATCCACTAAAAGTACAACACCATCGGCCATTTTCAAAACCCTTTCAACTTCACCACCAAAGTCAGCGTGACCTGGGGTGTCAATGATATTGATTTTTATGCCTTTGTATTGTACGGATACATTTTTTGAAAATATGGTAATGCCGCGCTCTCTTTCAAGATCATTGCTGTCAAGAATTAAATCTCCCGATTCCTCGTTGTCTCTGAACAGGTTGCAATGGTGAAGGATTTTATCAACCAAGGTAGTTTTACCGTGGTCAACGTGAGCAATAATGGCGATGTTTCTGATAGGTTGTTGCATATAAATAGAGGGTCACTCCTTTTAAAAAAGTGTGCAAAGGTAAGCATTTAATTTGTAATAATGGCTAAATACCTCTTTTAAAAGCAAGCATTTAACGATATCTTAATAATCCCCATATCCATAAGCCGATTCAGACCTTCTGCCATAATAACCCTCGTAATATCCGCCATTACGCTCTCTCACATAGCGAATGTATGTATCGAAAAGCAATTCATTGATTATTTTCTCTTCGGTATTATTTTCAGTAATGGTTTGATTGTCTGGATAAAATGGCATAGGATCATTGGCATCAAATAATTTAGATGTATCCGTTGGCATCGGAGCAGAGGTATATAAATTCCAATCTTCATCTTCCTCCAAATGGTATTTATAGATATACATTAAATAGGATTTCTTGCCCAATTTAATTGTTTTAATATCCACTAAAATCGTGGAATCTATGACCGCACCATAAGCACTTTGCTTAATCGCGGCAATAATAAATAATTTTTGAGAACGGTAGGCTTTTGGATATTTTTTTATTTGCTTGGCTTCGGATAGCACCTGATAGAATTTTAAACGAGTGGCTTCCGTTTTGGCCAGACGCTCATATACGCTATCTTTAAAATCGACCCCATTGTGCAGTAAAACTGGCAATAATTCCAAACGCATATTATTATCTGTAATCTCCAATAATTTATCCGTCAATCCTTGCATTACTTTATTAGAAGTTCTTAACGGCAATGCCAAATTCAGAATGGAAGCAAATACAGGAGAGGTTTTGCTATAATCGTTGCCATAATCTGAATAATCACTTTCATAATATCCATAAGCCGGCGGATCTACGGGCACATCTTTAGTCAGAGATGCCATTGTACGCTTATATTCTATCCTTGCCTCTGTTACTAACCGATTGTGTATGGCTGCATAGTCTGGGTAGGTAATAATTCCACTATCCTTCATCTGAGAAATAATACCATAAGCAGGATTGCGATACTCGGCAATGGTTGTAAGTTCCATTAATTCTGGCAAAATTGCTTTTGTTAGCTTTAGGGTATCATTAAAAGCAAATAATAAACTTTCCATATCATATTTATTATCCGAAATTGGAATATCAGTAGATAATATCGGCTTAATTGATTTATACCCAATATCTGACCTTTGATGAGCCATGGCTTGCAAAATTTCCATTTGCAAATAAGCCGTATCGCCAACTTTGGTGTAAAGTTTTTGTAAATATGGCACTATCTCTGAATCGGCACTATCTATATATCCCAGTTTGAAAATTAGCGATACTTTTAAACGAGAGGCTGCACTTTTTGATGAAATAGTATCAATCATATTTTTGATATCTTTAATATCCTTTTTATTAAATTCCACATCCTTAAAATATTTGATAGCGTTCTTGCGCGTTAAACTATCCTTGCTTGTGAAATCGCTAAA
Source organism: Bacteroidota bacterium (assembly GCA_025354385.1). Lineage (GTDB taxonomy): Bacteria > Bacteroidota > Bacteroidia > NS11-12g > UBA955 > JABMMZ01. The sequence continues at coordinate 36,724 of JANXMZ010000025.1, read as the reverse complement.
AAACAAAGGCCCTTTTGGCGCCATAACATCGCCACTAATGACAGTATCCGAAACATCAAATGAATTAAAAAACTGATCTACAAAAGAACTTTTGCCTGCTAAAGTGTCTATAAAGGCAGATATATAGTAGCGTGTTAGACCGTTTTGAACCGTCATCATTTTAATGCGCTTGTTCGTATTTGTGTCTGTGTAATTGTAAAGAAAATAATCAATTTTATTTCTGCTGATTTTTGCTTTTCCTGTTATTTTGCAAGAAGTTGTTTTTTCCCAATCTTTATAATACTCATCGCTGCGCTTGGTTTGTTTTTCATAATATCCAAAGCGGTATGCGCCCACAACTATAAATTCATTGGCGTTATCCGTTTTAAAATACATTTCCTGATACTTGCCGTCATATTTACTTGGTGTACTTTCGGCTTCCTGAAAATCATCGTAGTAAAATTGTTGATTATCATTTTTCATTAGAAGCGGTTTTGCTGGGGTTGAAACAGAAAAATAAATATTGGTATCCTTGTAATTAAAAAATTGATAATTAGGTTTACCATTAAATTTAATGGACGTAAAATATTTATCATCAAAGGAGGCCGTGTTGCTTCCTGGTTTTAGAAGGAACATGATATAGCGTGTGCCACAAATGACAAAGCGCGCGTAAAGCTTTTCTTTCTTTTTACCTTCAAAAGCGGCATCTAGTGCATGATAACCTTGCCATGCAAATTGCTTGCGGCTCTTGATATTGTAGTCATTGGTTAATGAAAAACTTTTAGCCATAACACTTAATTCGAAAGTATCTTCTTCCATATAACCGTCATTCAAGAAATCTATTTGTTTAATGAGATAGGTATTTCCTGATTTTTTTTCAAATACCAAGTGCTCAAAAGTCGGATCTACCTTACTACTCAATGCCAATTTATTGCTATTGTCATTTGATGGTAATTGCAAGGTAAATACACTGTCACCGGAGGATATGGATTTCCAAACAGAAGCATTGCCTTCGTTAATTTTAAGTGATTTGAAAAAGCCATCGGCCTCGGAAGATGTGGCAAATTTCTTTTTGCCGGACATTCTAACAATGTAAACATTGAAAGGCGATGCCAATATTTGAAATCTGTTTAAATCACCTGTTTTCAATTCCGTAACTATCTCTATACCCGGAAAACCATTGGAATTTATCATTTTCTTATCTTTAACATCTCCAGGGATATTTTCAAAAATCATAGTATCAATTTCCAGTAAAATATCTTCTTGACTCTTGCCGGAGAAGGCTGTATTACAGGTAATTTTTTCGATTTGATAATAGTAACCATTCGCCAAATCCGGACTAAGGTAAGAGGCATAGGAACTATTGTCTCTTACTTTGGTTAGTTTTGAAGGTAGATTCGCAGAGATTAAATCGTCATCCGATTTTACTTGTTTGTATTTATGAGCATAGGTCATATTTTCATATTTCTCTGCTAGTTTACTTTTCTCATTGGCCAAACTTTGCACAGCACGCACTTTATAACCTTTGTCTATCAGCAATTGTAAGACACCTCTTTTACCAGGTAAGTGGGCGCATCCTACCCCTGTAAATAAGGTCTTTCCTAATTTCACAATTGAATCCATGCGTCTTACCATGTTTTCATTTCGTTTATAAAGCATGTATTCTAAGTAATGATCACTTTCGGTCATGCGATCTATCGAATCAATCATGTAAATATTGCCTTTGCGATAGGCTTCGGATACCTGATCTCGCATTTTATAACTGTAATTTTTTAATTTCTTTTTGGTATCCTTTTTCCCTTCTGGTTCCTTTCTGGATTTCTCGACAAGATCGCGACTTTCTTCAAAACCCTCAACACCCGTAATTTCTTTACCCAATCTTTTACCCAACTGGTAAATGTATAAATCTAGCCAAGCATCTTCTTCGAAATCGTCTTCATTTCCACGTTTCAAAAGATAGTTTACCTCTCTAACTTCTGCACTAAGTTTGCGCTTAATTATATCTTTATCGTAATTATTGAGTGTAAAATTATTGAGATTCAAATACTCATTGGTATTGCGTTTATTAACTTTGTTAGCATCTTCAGGTTTTGCATCACCATCTTCGGAAATCCATTTGTGAATAACACTGTCTAAATTTTGTTCTAAGGCAACCATATCGCATTTAAGCAACGAAAGGTAGAAAGAATCACCGAGGTGAAAGGCTAGTTTTTGGCTAATGTGCATGGTGCCATATACGTAGCTAGGTTTTTTAAGTCCATTGCCTGTGATTTCCCAGAGTAATCCTTTTTGCTTGGTATTGACCTGGGCATTAGCATTAAAAATAAAAAACAGAAGACACACAAGTGTTGAAACACTTTTAAAAATTGATAATTTCATTGTAGAATGTTAGGGGTATAAACAAAGTACAAAGAAAACAAAAAAGGGATGATTTAAATCATCCCTTTTTCAAAAAATTGAATTATTTTAGGTTTTATTCACTTACAACTTCAATATCAATTGTTTTTGATATCTCTTTATGTAAGGTTATAGTTGCTTTGTACTCACCTAACATTTTAGGTTCATCGTTAAATACAATTTTTCTGCGATCAACTTCAAAACCCATTTCTTTAAGGGTATTGGCCACTTGCAATACGGTAACAGCTCCAAATATTTTTCCACTGGTTCCTGTTTTTGCTTTGATGGTTACTTTTACACCTTCTAGTTTAGTTGCTAATGCTTCGGCATCTTTCTTCACTTTATCTTGTTTGAAAGCGCGTTGCTTAATATCTTCGGCTAACATTTTCAAAGAAGATTCAGTAGCTAATTTACCCATTCCTTTTGGAATTAAAAAATTGCGACCGTATCCAGCTTTAACTGCTACCACATCATCCTTATGTCCGAGGTTACGAACATCTTGGGTTAAAATTAATTTCATGTTTGACATACTTCTTTTCCTCCTTTATTTTATTTTAAACCATCGGCAACATATGGAAGTATCGCCATGAAACGCGCACGTTTAATAGCAGTACCAACTTTACGCTGATATTTATCTGATGTTCCGGTTATTCTTCCCGGCAATATTTTACCTTGTTCATTCATGAACTTCAACAAGAAATTTGAATCTTTGTAATCGATGTATTTTATGTTGTGTTTTTTGAAACGGCAATACTTCTTTTTAATAATCACCTGATTTTGCTGACTATTGAAATTGTAGCTATCTTGTGCTGATTTACCACTCATATTGATGATCCTCCTTCTTTACTTTCGTATTTTTTTGCTGGAGCAATTTCTCCTTTGCGTTTGCGTTCGTTATAAACAACAGCGTGTTTATCTAATTTAAGGTTCAGAAAACGAAGTACTCTTTCGTCTCTGCTGTAGGCAGTTTCTAATAATGCCTGAAAATCTGAATTTGCTTGAAATTCAAAAAAGTGATAGAAGCCGGTACTTTTCTTTTTAATCGGATACGCTAGTTTGGTAAGACCCCAATTGGTCTCTCCTACCATAACGCCACCGTGCTCCGCAACCAACTGTCTGTAGCTTTTTACCGCTTCTTGCATTTGCGCTTCAGACAGTACGGGTGTTAAAATGATTGCAGATTCATAATTAACTAAACTCATACTTATTTTTTTATATTTAGGGGTGCAAAAGTAATGAAATGAATTAATAAATCAAAGATTTAATGCAGATAATAATAAATATAAAGCTGAAATATCCGAATTTGAGGTCATAAACATGGCAAATTTATTTGGTTTACCCTATTTTCGCACAGAAATTGAAAATACATTTCTCCATATTATTTATTATCATTGGCCTTCCACTAATGTCTCAAAAAAACAGTTTGTGGGTTAGCTCAGGATATCATTACGGTGATGCCAAAGCGAAGAGTTTAACAGAAATGACCTGGGGTAAAGCGCAAAACTATACCCTTGGAAGCGGCACTAGCACACAAATATTTTTTCAACACCAGCCAGATAGTAGCAATTGGATGATAGGATTTGGCTTTAATTTTTTAATAGGCAACCGGAATATTGTGCGCACCCAAGGTGGACCATCTGACACATTCAAAACCGCTACAGCAACCTCTAACAGTTTAAGAATGACACTTCAATTGGGCTATTTGTGGTCGTATAAAAAGTTTAACTTTCAATTGAATGCTGGTTTAATTATTCCTGCAAGTACACAGCTAAAAGGTGAGATAAGTTATCGCGATTCTTCTAAAAATTCCACTGAAACCTCCGTGATGAAAAACTATTTTTCAATTGGATTTAAAAGTAGTTTACATGTAACCTATAAAATTAATAGAAAAATTCATTTCTTTGTTATGTTGGATCAAATTATTCTCAATAGCAAAGTCAGGAAGAAAACTATCACCGGTTACCAAAGTTCCAATTCCAAAACATTGACAGATATTTATCCAACTACTTCTGATAGAGAAACTATTTATCAAAAAGATGTTAGTAATATTCGCAACAATGCTCTGTTATTGCCCAATGCCTTCCGCAAAGATCAAGCTACCGACCAACTCTCCTACTCTCAATCATACAGCAGCATTGGATTACAACTTGGATTTCAATTTTTATTTTAAAACTTTTGAATTCAAAAAAAGCCATTAGCTATTTATTTCCTACTACCGTTAAAACTGGGGTTACAAGTAAAGGGCAGTCTTATGAAATTAATTTTGAAAATGGATACAAAGTACTAAACAGCCAGAATGCCAACTATAGTTATGGTAGTTTGCATCAAATTATGCAGAAAGGCATTTTCGAAGTTCTGAAAAAAATTAAACCAACCCGCATTTTGATGCTAGGTCTGGGTGGTGGTAGCGCTGTAGAAATTCTTCATAAAAAATGTGATTGGCCCATTACAATAAAGGCCATAGAATTTGATGAAGACCTTGCACAATTTGCAAAAGAAGAATTTAAAATGAATACCTACCCCGCATTAGAGATTGTTATCGATGATGCATTTGAATGGGTTAAAAATAACCAAGACTGTAAATTTGATTTAATCATTGATGATTTATTTTTGGATGATCAAGTACCCGAAACTTGTTTTGAAAAAAAATACTTAGAATACATGAGTCATCTACTTTCAGAAAATGGCATTTATTTCAGAAATATGATGAATATAAAAGAGAATTTGAGATTGACTTATGAAACATATTTGCAATCCTTGTTCACCAGAATTAATTGCACAAAAGCGAAAGGGTATGACAATTTAATTTATTTGTGCAGCAAATAGTGTAACTTATTCTTTCACCAATCTATAAACCCTTTCTTCCCCTTCCATTTTTATTTTTAACAAATACATCCCAGCAGAAAAATATTGAATTGAAACTATATTTTTTCCTACATGTGCTTCTGCTTCCAATATTATTTTACCATCCAAAGAATACAATACTATTTCGGCATTCTTCGGAAGTACTATATTAAAAAAGTCTTGGGTTACTGGATTCGGATAAATACTAATCACATTTTCAGTTAATTTACTGATGCCTGAATTAGGATTGGCAATCGTAATAATTTCAACTGTATCTGCATACATACAACCATAATTATCTGTGACTTTACACCATACTTTGTATTTACCAGGTGGACCGAGATCTTTGGCACGGAATTGATTTAGAGGAAAAGTAACACCATTGAACCATTGCCATGTTCTAAAAGTTTGGGTAGTGCTTAATTCCACCAATTCATCTTGAAGATAACTTGAATTGTGGTTAATAACGAGTTCAGTTTTAGGATATAAATTAACGGTGATAAAATCTTCTGTTGAGCATTTTAATTGATTGCTCACTTTTAAATTCAATTGCACATCCTTGGCAATTTTTCCTTTATAGATAGAATCAGTGCTTACAATGTTACTATTAATGGACCATTGCCATTTAACAATTGCCGGTCTGTTTGAAATCACTGGTTTAATATTCACTATTGAATTTTCGCATACAGAAAACCCTGAAGGAAGTTTCACCACTGGTGTTTTTAAAACTTCAACAGTAACTTCATTGGAAAAACTACAAGTATTAAAATCTTGTATTACAAATTTCACTTTACTCTCCTTTGAAGGTTTAAAACCGAAAATAGTATCCTTGCCTGACACCATTGTATTATCTAAAAACCAATTCACGATAAATGGTTGAGCCACCTTTAAATTGTTTATTTTTACTAAGGTTAATGAATCCCGGCAAGTAAGGATACTATTTGCAAATTCATATTGCGCATCTGGAAATCGACTAACTTGAACAGTATCCATGAATTGACAATGATTGCCATCTTCTAAAATAAGAACTACTTCGGCCGATTGTCTTGATTTTAATGATAATGTATTTGTGTATTCTGCGGTATCAATGCCATTAATTTTCCAAGTAAAATTAAGGGGTTGTTTCAAGGATTTAGTATCTGCTAACACATTTATTAAATCGCCTGGACATGCAAACGTATCGTTACTCTCAATGGCCTTGTGCTCCAAAATATTGTAATTAACATTTCTTTCCGCAAAACACCCTTTGCTATTCTCAACTCTTAACCTAATTTTCATATTCATGGACATATTAAGTTTAATAATAGTATCAATCTGATTAATTAAATTGCCATTGCTATACCATTTAAAAGTGCTTAGTCCGTTAATAGCGGAAGCTTTAAAACTAAAAGGTTGGAGGCTATTCTTGCATACAATCTTATCTGCATTATCATTAATATTTGGCATTGCAATATCTGCATTTATCATCACCGTATCTCTTACTATTATTGGACAGGAATCATTTAATACATGTTCTATAACGGCCTTTCCATTTTCATAAATAATAGTGGAGTCTATTAACCCATTGCCTGTGTACAATATGCCATTGGTAGATAAAGATCTTATCACGGTAGTATTCGATGCTTTAAACTTTGGATACAAACTATCAAAAGCAGATACCTCCCATTTCACAAACCCGCATTTACCCAATGTATTTTTGTAAGTGTACAAAGGTTTTATTTTTACGTTTACATCAACGGTTTTACTAGTTAGGTCAATATTGCATTGCCTGTCATTGGTGGCAACGGTAAAAAATCTAGTTTCAACTCTTTCCAATTTTTTGGAATCCGTCCAACAGAATTCGCCTGCTTTCTCTCTTGCTGTTGGGTTTACAATAACAAATTTTGCATCCTTGACACCATGGTCCCAAAAAAGAATGGTTGTATCATCGGCAATTTGCCCAGTAGCCTTTATATCGGTTGTTTTAATAGTGGAACAAATTTTATTACCGACACATAAGTTTAATGTTGAAGTTGAAACAAGTGCAGGAGGATTATTATACAATTGCGATTTCACCTCCACCAACATTTCCCTTGTAACATATCCCATCCACTCGTGCTTTTGAAGCTTTTTATTAAAACGGTATTCATCAACTTTGTATTTAATTAGCCCAACTTCGTAACGATAGGAAGGCGTAAAAATGATGGTACAGTTTTTCTTATCAAAATAAAATCCTCGCGGGGGGGTGGCATTGGGCAATGGATTGCAATTATTTAAAGGACAATAAGGCGTCATGGGAGTATCTGCGGTAAATGAACCTCCAAAATGGGATACAAAAGAATTATAATCATTTTGAGCATCCACCAGTGTAAAAACAAACGAATCATTATCAGTTGAATCTAATGGACCAGGCGAATAGACAAAAGGCTTGTTGAAATTGGCCCTGAATTTTGGTTCCATGCTGAATTGCGGAGAAGTGTTTTTTGTAATAAGTGGTAGGCATAAATTGACAGAAGCATCTAAATAAAATATACCAATTTTTGAGGTAGTGAGCGAATTCGAGCGGCTTGCCAGTCTTACACCAAAATTAACTTTACAAACATTGTTTTTAACAAACGTATCAAATGGCGAAACATTAAAATCTACTATTGAAGTAAAGGTGTGTTTTTCAAAACCGGGATTAGAAATCGCATTTTGCTTATTACAAGGGTTATTGCAAGTATCATTAATCTTACCAATCGATATGCGATTAAATGTCATAGGCACTTTGTAAATATCACCGTAAACATTGGCCGGCAAGCTGTTCAAAGCAGCCTCGCTACAAAGCCTGTATATGTGGGCTGTTACCTTATATTTATTAGGCGAAATCAAATCATAATAAATTTCACCCCCAGCCAGTTGTTGTGCGCATAGGAATGGAGCAAAAAAACTTGAAAACAACAAGGAGAAAAGCAATATTGGTCTATTCATAGTAGTAAGTAACTAAATCAAAGGTAAATAATAACTGAGATTTAAAATTAACATCAATAAGAAATGACTAACGAATGACAATATTTTTACATGTTTATTACAAATAAAATAGTCAATTGAGTTGACGAATATTTTTGTAAAACTTTAAATGCTATTGCTTAATTATCTTAAAAATTCTATGTGCACCTAACAATTCGATTCTTAAAAAATATATACCAGAGCTATATTGACTTAGGTTAATGGTATTCACGCCTTTGTACAAATCATAGGCTCCGATTGTTTTTCCATCAATCGACAATAGGCTTAAATTTGCATTTTCAGCCAAATCAATATTTAAACTCTGAGAAACTGGGTTAGGGTAAATCTTGATGCCTCCATCTAATATTCCATTTAATCCTAAAAATGCATTGGTATTAATTTCAATGGTATCATTGTATTCACAACCATTCAAGTCTGTAGTTCTACACCATACCTTGTATTTGCTTGGAGCCCCTAAATCGCTTGCCGAGAAAGAATCGATAGCGGTCGTTCTCCCATTGAACCATTGATAAGATATATAGTTTTTTGTGGTGCTTAATAAAATAAAACTACTTGGATGATAATTTACTTTGCTCTTAATGACTAAAGGCACCTGAGGATAAATAAAAAAAATTGCAGTGTCTTCTGTAGAACAATTCAAATTATTACTCACCTTTAGACCAATGATTGTCTTGGCAAATAATTTCCTAGTGAGCACTGAATCTGAACTTACATTGGTCTTATTTATACTCCATTGATAATTTATTTTTGCAGTACGATTAATAATGTTGGGAATAATATTGATAAGATCATTAAAGCAAGAATAATTACTATCTTTTAAACTAACCTCTGGTGTTTTAACGGCTATGGTCAAACCTGTTTTTTGTAGACTACAACCATTTGCATCTTGAATGTTTAAGCTAAATCCTGTGTGATTCACCAACTTTAATATCAGTATAGAGTCCATATTAACCACACTTTTATTATTAATTTGCCATGAGTAAGTATAAGGTTTAGTGGCAACAATATTAAATGCTTTGGCCGATGCTAATGAATCCTTGCACACCTCATTTAGATAACCAAAATTAAATTTCACAGCAGGCCACATTCTATCATTAATACTATCCTTGAATTCGCATTGATTGGCATCTTTCACCACTAATATTATTTTCGAACCTGCATTAATTTTAAAATTAAGAACACTGTCATTGGTGGCCGTATCCATTCCATTTAATTTCCATGAATAATTAACTGGTCTACTGAGGGTTTTAATATTAGCGTTTACAGTTACAAGTGTGTTAGGACATAAAATCTGTGCAATTGTAGCAATGGCTTGATGTGTTTTCAAACTATAGCTAACATTCCGCTCAGCTTTACAACCGCTATTATCTTCAATCAATACGCTTACTGCCGAGGCCTTTGTAATCGCAATTGAAATGATAGTGTCCGACTGATTAATAAGACTATCATTTAGATACCAATTAAAAGTTTTTAGACTCGGAATTCGACTTGCCTTAAAATTGAACATTACGGACTTGTTTTTACAAACTATGACATCAAGATTGTCATTGATATCGGGCATAATTAGTGTTCCGCTTAAGGTTAAAGTATCCTGCACAACAATTGGACAATAGGTATTGAAAATATGTTCAACTATAACTTTCCCATCTTGGTGAATATTGACAGAATCCTTAAGTCCATTTCCCGAATATAAAATCTGATTGCCCGGAAAAGATTTAATAACTGTTTTATTGGTAGCATTAAAATTCGGATAAAAACTATCTGAAACATAAACATTCCATTTTACCAACCCACAAGCTCCCGTTGTGTTTTTGTAAAAGTATTTTGGCGATGTAATTACATCAACCCTAAAAGTTCTGGAGCATAGGTTAATATTACATTGCTTATCATAAGTTGCCACCGTAAAATATTTGGGTTCTGTTCTAACATTGTTTTTTTGTGTTTGCCAACAAAACTCCCCTTCCTTCTCTCTGGCTGTAGGATTAAGAATTTTAAATGTCGCATTTTTAATACCCGAATCCCAGTATAAAGTTGTTGAATCGTCCACCTTTTGGCTAAGGGTCTTTGTGTCTGCGGTTTTAATAGTATAGCATAACTTATCCCCTTCGCATAGTTTTAATAAAGTTGATGTAGTAGTTATTACTGGTGCATTGTTCGATGTGTTAATTACAACTTCTACTAACATTTCTCTAGTAACATAACCAATCCATTCATGTTTTTGCAATGTTTTATTAAACCGAAATTCATCAATTCTGTATTTTATGATTCCTAACTCTCCACAATTACTTGGGGTACATGAAAATACGGAATTGTTTTTATCAAAATAAAAACCTCTGGGTGGTTTAGCATTGGGCAATGCTTTACAGTTAATAATACCAGGAGGCAAACAAAAAGGTGTCAATGGTAGCTGTGCAGAAAAGGACCCAGTATAAACAACATTTGTTTTATAATTAGATTGCACATCCACCAAAGAAAAATCAAATGAGTCATTATCCATCGTATCTAAAGGACCGGGAGAATAAGTTGTTGGCATATTGCAGGTCAACTTGAATTTTGGCTCCATGCTGAACTCCGGGGATGTGTTTCTATTAATATTGGTTAGACATATATCAACCGAGGCATCTATGTAAAAAACACCCGAAGGTAATGTTGTTAAACCAGATGATCTTCCTGATTGTCGAATACCAAAATTTACCACACAAATACCTTTGCTTGCAAATACATTGTAGGGTGACGAATTAAAATCGATGGTATCTGTATAAGTATGTTTTTCAAATCCTGGGTTGGAGGCAGTATTTTGCTTATTGCAGGGATTACCGCAAGTATCATTTATTCTAACAATGGCAATTCGTTTAAAATTCATTGCTACCATAGTAGTACCTCCATAAACATTTCCGTTAACCGCATTTAAAGGCGACTGGTCGCACATACGGTATAAATGAGCCGTTACTTTGTATTTTTTCGAAGAAATTAATTCGTAATAAATTTCACCACCAGCAATTACCTGTGCGCACAATTTAAAATTAAAAAATACGCACGCAAAAACACCAATAATCAATAGATTTTTTTTCATAAAAACAGGCACCTAAACAAATATAATTTATTTTATTACAAAGTATGCTGCATTAATAGAATATGACAAAGCGTTGACATGATTATTAACTAATAATCATAGAATAAGAAGTTGAGTTGCATTTTTAGTCTTTGGTGCGACCAAATAAGCGCAGCAACAAAAGAAACAAATTGATAAAATCTAGATACAATGAAAGGGCACCCATAATGGCTTCTTTTCTATCCTCATCGGTACCTTCGTTACCAATGATATTCATTTCTTTAATTTTTTGAGTATCATAAGCAATTAAACCAACAAAAATAAGTATTCCTATGTAAGTGGTAATCCAATACAGCATTTCATTTTTGATGAAAAAATTCACCAAGGTGGCTAAAATCAAACCAACAAAGGCCATCATCAGAAGATTGCCAATTTTGGTCAAGTCCTTTTTTGTGACATAACCATAGATACTCATAATAGCAAAAGTTGCCGCGGTTATAAAAAAAGTTGACTCAATGGATGCTTTGGTATACTTTAAAAATATAACCGATAAGGTAAGTCCGTTAATCGCAGCATAAAGCAAGAATACCGCAGTTGCCATTGTTGCAGACATGCGCTGAACAGCCACTGCCAAATAACCAACCAAGAATATTTCCCCAATTATTAAACCCCAAAATACCAAACTGTTGCTAAAAATAGCCGTAAATATATCTGGACTTGAAGCCACATAGAGGGCTACAAAACCTGTTACTAATAAAGCTAAACTCATCCAACCATAAACTTTGGTCATGAAACGAGCCTGTTCGTTTTGGATATCTTCTTCTGTCAATGAAAATTGGTTGCTCATAAATTGATTTTAAGATTGCAAAAATAAAGAATTTCAATTACAGTTATTGAAAAAGTCTCTGGCCCTCACTTTAAATGCTGCCGGACTGTGAGGCAATTGCTTTTCGAGTTCAAACATTACTTCATTTTTCAGTTCCGGAATATCTTTTATGAGATGTTGAAATACTGTAATTGAAAAAGCCTTGACAGCTACTGATTCTTTATTAGATTTAAGAAAATTAAAACAAATATCCGCCACTTCCCAACTGTACTTTTCTGGTATCTTAGTCATTTGCCATATCCTAACAATGTTGCGCTTTATACCATCCGAATGCGTTTTAGAAACCAAAGCGAGCAAATCCTTTATGTAAATAGGTGCAAGTAATTTATTTTTTTCTACTGCATGACTTGCTGCCCATGCCGCCATACCAGCAAGATAAACTTCAGTATCATCCTTCATTAATCGGATCAATTCTTTAAAGGCATTATTATCTGTTGATGCGATAATGGCAACCTCTTCTATATTCTTTCTTGAACGGCTTTTTTCTAACAGCGATTTCATGGTAAAAAAAAAACCCGATCGAACTTTGGTTCAATCGGGATATTAAATAATTTAAAGGTATTAATGTGTAAGTATTAATTTAACGTTGCCTTTTACCTTGACTCCAGATACAGTAACAATGTATGTTCCAGTGGCTAAGTTAGAAGTTTCAAGTTTGATGCTATTCTCTCCTTGGTAAAATGTTCCTGAATATTTTAATTTGGTTGTTTTGCCTATCACATCAGTAACTGAAAACGTGAGATGGTCTGTTTCTGGCAGAGTGAATACCAAATTCACTTCTTCATTTGCTGGATTAGGAAAAATAGTAACTACTAAATTGAGAGGGCTTGCCGACAATTGCGGAGCAATACCATCCTCATTCAAGAAAGCTGATTGGCTTCTGGTATTAGCATTTACATGACTAAACATAAAAGCAACACTCAAAAACGATGACACTACAAGTGTTAAAGCGATTTTTTTAGCAGTTTTATTTTCCATAATAAAGATATTACTTCTACAAATATACTAAATTTTCCGATAAACAAATTTTTATTGAAGATTTTTTTACAAGTGTTTTTCTGCGTGGTAGGATGATCTTACCATTGGGCCACTCTCCACAATTTTAAAGCCCTTTGCTTCCCCAATTTCTTTGTAAAATTTAAATTGTTGAGGTGTTACATATTCCTTAACCTCCAGGTGCATTTTGGTAGGCTGTAGATATTGACCAAGAGTTAAAACATCGCAACCATGGGCTACTAAATCATCCATAGCTTTTAGCACTTCCTCCTCTGTTTCACCAAGACCTAGCATTATACCACTTTTGGTTCTGCGACCATATTCCTTTGTTCTTTTAATTTGCTCCAAACTTCTTTCGTATTTAGCTTGAGGACGCACAATTTTGTACAACCTTTCTACAGTTTCCATATTGTGGCTTACTACTTCAGGACCTTCATTTAGAACCATTTCTAACAAATCCCAATTCGCCTTAAAATCGGGAATAAGTGTTTCCAATGTAACCCCCGGATTTTGTATTTTTATTTCACGAATTGTAGCAGCCCATACGCTAGCGCCTTTATCCTTTAACTCATCGCGATTAACCGATGTAACAACGCAGTGTTTAAGCTTCATTAATTTAACGGCTTCCGCAACACGTTGGGGTTCATCTAAATCGTATTCTGTTGGCCTGCCAGTAGCAACGGCACAAAAGGAGCAACTTCTGGTGCAAATATTTCCAAGTATCATAAAGGTGGCTGTACCCGCTCCCCAACATTCACCCATATTAGGACATTTTCCATCTTCGCAAATCGTATGCAGACGATTGTCTTTAACAATTTGTTTCACTTCAGCATAATTAGTTCCGGTAGGCAATTGTATTTTCAACCAATCTGGTTTTATACGTTTGGTTTGCCTTATTTTTTCAGGTTCTTCAAGTAACATATTTAACGATTTTTTCCGAATGCAAAACTAAGATAAAACCCAGAATAGAACATTTTGTTTTTCTCTTTATATATAATTTCAGGTCGCGCAGTAAGGCAATCCACAACTATTCCTAATTCCAATGATTTATACTCCGAACTAAAACTGCCCCAATTAAATTCAACACCGCACTTAAATGAAAGTCCAACACCCAATTTGGTTTCATTAATCCCTGTGAGATATGAGGAGTTACCAACAATTTGAGAATGTTGAAACTTTTCAGGTTCATATCTTCTTGAAACATTTATTAAGGTATTTGGCGCGTTCGGATCAATAATTTGAATATCTAAAAAAACAGGTTTAATAAATGTTATTGCTGGCCCAACGCCCGCAAATGCTGCAATTCCTACACTATTTTTGGTATTGCGATCAGCGAATTTATATTGCAAGCCCCCTAATAATCTTAAGTTATAAACTCTGTTTATTTTATTGAAAATATAGGGACGGGTATTCCCCATTCGGGTATTAATAATATCCTTTTCTTTTGGATGGCGTATTGAGGATAAATCAATGTCAAAAGCTTTACTCCAATTATCTCGCAGGGGGCGGGCATTACGATAAAAGATACCTGAACCATTGGTTGTTTGTTTAAAACCAATTTTCATGGAAGCATCTTCAAAAGTAATGTCGTTGGGATTCTGTCCTTGCAAGGTAAACAAATTAAATCCAAGAATTAGGAATGTAATTTTAAAGAAATGTACAGTATGTTTGTGGGTAATAAATAACACTTTTTATGACTACTTCAAAAGTAATATATTTAAATGAATTAAGAACCAACGCAATTCATTTAGCTTCACAAAATGAAATAACGACTGATGCACCGAAAGATAACCATGGCAAAGGTGAAGCATTCTCACCTACTGATTTAGCTGCCACTTCGCTGGGAGCTTGTATGCTTACTGTTATGGGGATTTATGCTCAAAACAATCAGATTAATATGACGGGTAGTCATGCAGAAGTCACCAAGATTATGAATACTGAAGGGCCAAGACGCATTGTTGGGATAGATGTAAAAATACAATTTTGCACGACAGAACCATTGAGTGAAAAGCTACAAACAATCTTTAAAAATATTGCCGATACTTGTCCGGTTGCAAAAAGTTTGCATCCAGAGATTGTACAAAATATTGTGTTTGAATTTAAGACGCTTTAAGCAGCGGAATTAATTCTGCAATGCTAATTTCAGTGTGACTGGCATGGTAAGTGCATTTCCCGTTTTCGATTAATAGTAGTTGTGGTGACTGATGTTCTATGCCTAAAACACTTTCAATTGCATTAGATATTGGACGATATGTTAATAAATCTAAATAATACATAACAATATTATCCGGAAGCAATTCCCAGTTTCTTTCGATCCTATTCTTTGCCATACTGCTTATATTGCAGCGAGTACTGTGCTTAAAAATAGCGAATG
Organism: Bacteroidota bacterium; assembly: GCA_025354385.1. Lineage (GTDB taxonomy): Bacteria > Bacteroidota > Bacteroidia > NS11-12g > UBA955 > JABMMZ01. Next base: position 21,208 of record JANXMZ010000025.1, on the reverse strand, counting down.
GTTGTTGCTCAGAAGATGCTATAATTTGATTTAATTGCTCGACCGAATCTAGAATTTTCCAATTCATAAAGAATTAAGCAATCACTGTATGACTAACAGTATTAACTTTGCCAACAGAAGGACATCTGTCTTTTCTACCACAAGATGAAACCGCTGTTACCACAAAAGCCAATACAAGCACAATTTTAATTTTTTTCATTAATAATTTGATTAATAGTTACAAAATTACGGAATATTTAGCAAATAATAAACTTAGGGAGTATTTGAACCTCGCTATGATTGTTGGCAACCAGACCTTTATTTTAAAATACAAGGCGATTTTAGGCGATTTTGCTTCCTTTATCGCAGAACAAAACCAATTATCTGTTAAATTAAAAAATAAAGTTCCTCAATTATATAAGGTTGGAGGCATTATAAATACAAGAAGCTTAGAACAGTGCACTGCAGAAGCTGTTGCTGTTTATAAATCGACTCTCATAAAAGGAGATAATGTGCTAACCTTGGCCTCTGGACTCGGAATAGATGATATTGCATTTTCTAAAAGGGCTAAAAAAATTATTTCAATTGATAATAATGAAGAATTGAATATAATAGCCAGGTTCAATTTCAAATTATTAGGAATCACAAATATTGAAAGAAAGGATATGAAGGCTGAATCATTTTTGGCGGAAAATAAGCTGCATTTTGATGCTGTTTATGTTGACCCTGATAGAAGAGATGGCCAGCAAAGGCAAATATTATTGGCCGAACATCAACCCAATATTTTGAACTTATTGCCCACACTTTTTAGAATAACCCCTGCTATTTGGATCAAATGTTCACCGTTATATGATATAGATATGGCCTTGAAAGAAGTAGAAAAAATAAGTGAAATATATGTCATTAGCCTTAAAGGCGAAGTAAAGGAAATGCTCCTAAAGCTTGAGCGTGAACAGACCATAAACCCAAAAATAATTTGTGTAGATATTGGCAGTAGTAGTAGTATAAAAAAAGTTGAAGTGGAGGGTCAAACTATCCCCGAACTAGCTACCAGTGCAGGTGAATACTTTTATGAAGCAGGGGCAACCCTGGTTAAGGCCCGAAAACACCACGCTTATGCGGCAAAAGAGCATTTGAAATTAATTAATCAGTTGGTGCCATTCTATTTTGGAAATAAAGCAGATGACACATTTATTGGGAAATGTATGCGGGTAAAGAATACGTTCCCATTTAATCAAAAGCAACTCAAATTATACATCAAATCGCTAGGGGTAGAACAAATTAATATTAAAACGAGAGGGGTAAAAGTAAATGGCAATGCTCTTTTCAAGTTGCTAGGAATAAAAGAAGGAGGTGAGGACTTCCTGTTTATTTATCCTTTTTTAAACAATACTTTTGTATTGCATTGCACACCTTTATAAAATTTCTTCTCTGTTGTAAACTATGTAATCTGTAACCAATGCATTCTTGCCTTCCTGTACCAATAATTGATTTATTTGGGCTCGGTGATAATTAGAATGATTCAACGTATGTATTAAAATATCATGTATTGTATTTTTAAACTTTTGTCCCTTCATATTGGTATAGAGAACGATTTCATCCAACATATTATTATTTAAAATTTCATTGGTGATAGTATAATTTTTTCGATTCAAAACCTCCAACTTATCAATTGGTTGTTCATCAAATGGACTAATGGAATTTTTGATATTTTGTATTCTCTCTAACCAGATTATATGTGCATTGACAATATGTGCCATCAATGAATATATTCTACTATTTAATGCATGGTTCATTTGCAAATGATTAATCATATCAATATTCACCTGAAGATTATACGCATTGAGTTTGTGCAATGTGATTGACTCTGAATTCATATCTGTTTATCATATATTTGCACAAAAATAATCTATTATGGAGAACAAGTCTAACAGATCTTTATTCAAAATTTTAACTGCTGTTATCATTTTGGTATTAATTGTCACCTTTTCATTACAGAACAATACCAATACTGAAATTAAGCTGTGGTTTTGGACTGCCAATTCTCCTTTAATTATCATTATTTTGTTTTGCTTTTTGGCAGGGTTATTTTTTGCTTTATTAGCCTTCGCTCCTATCTTCAAACATTCCAAACACAAGAGCAAATTGATTGACGAATTGAAAGAAAGAATTGATTTTTTAGAAAAAGAAAAAATAAAATAAACTGATGAATTGCGATGTAATAGTTGTTGGTGGAGGAATTGTAGGACTGGCTACAGCGCTTCAATTGAAAAAAATTAAGCCAGAAATAAATATTTGTATCTTAGAAAAAGAGCATGAGGTAGCGTCTCATCAAACTGGTAATAATAGCGGTGTTATACACAGCGGCATTTATTACAAACCAGGCAGTCTTAAAGCCAAAAATTGTATAGATGGCTACCATATGCTTATTGATTTTTGTAAAGAAAATAACATCCCTTATGACCTTTGTGGTAAAATTATAGTAGCAACCAGTAAGGCAGAATTAAGCGCTTTGGACACTATTTATCAAAGAGGTATTGAAAATGGTTTGGATGGATTGCGATATATTAATGAAAGTGAAATTAAAACAATGGAGCCTCATACCTCGGGTATAAAAGGCATTGTGGTACCCCAAACTGGCATTGTAGATTACAAGGTGGTTGCTCAAAAATATGCAGAGGTATTTCAAGCCATGGGTGGAATTCTACAATTGAATACCAAGGTTATAGGGGTTGATGATAAGAATAAAAAAATTAAAGTAGAAACCAATAATGGTGACTACAATTGCGAATTATTAATTAATTGTGCAGGCCTTTATTGTGATAAAATTGCCGCATACACCATTGATGATTTACAAGTTAAAATTGTACCCTTTCGCGGTGAGTATTACTCATTAAAAAAAGAAAAACGAAGTTTGGTTAACAATTTAATTTATCCGGTACCCGATCCAAATTTTCCTTTCTTGGGCGTGCATTTTACTAGAAGAATTGATGGTGAAATAGAAGCTGGACCAAATGCTGTATTGGCATTTCAAAGAGAGGGTTATAAAAAATCGCAAATTAATTTATCAGAATTATTTGAAACATTGGGCTGGAAGGGGTTCAGAAAAGTGGCAGTTAAATATTGGAAAACTGGTTTGGGGGAGTTTTATCGTTCATATAATAAAAATGCATTCACACATGCGCTGCAGAAATTATTACCAGAAATTAAAAAAGAAGATTTAATACCCGGAGGTGCAGGTGTTCGTGCACAAGCTTGCGATAAGGAAGGTGGATTAATAGATGATTTTTACATCAAAGAATTGCCGGGTCAAATACATGTTTTGAATGCGCCTAGCCCTGCTGCCACAAGTTCATTATCTATTGGTAAAGCCATTGCAGAATTGGCTGTAAAACAATTGAATTAATTTTATTCAAAAAAAATGCCCGGGAATTACTCCGGGCACAATTTAATTTATACTTTTTTTACTTTACAAAAAGTGTGAGACTTATAGAATTCTTAAGTCCATCTTTATTAACAACTGTAAAGGTGTAACTTTCTTGACCAGCCTGTTTACGAGCAATGATGGTCATATCTTTGCTATAATTATCTTGATTACCACCAGAAAGTGATTCAGATAAGAAACTTGCACTGGCGCCATTGTCATAGCTTTTAGAAGCGTCAAAAGATTTCAGAACATCTTTATCTTCTGCTTTAGAAGCATTGATTCCAACTACAACAGTATCACCTTGCTGAATAGAGTCGTTGGAACTGAGGTATCCTGAGCCTGTTTTAAAAGAGATGTTAGGTAGTTTACCTTCGTCTTTTTCGCAAGAAGTAAAAAAGAAAGTGGCGGCAACTGCGGCCATCGCTAGAATTGAAATTGTTTTTCTTTTCATGATTGATTTGTTATTTTTTGTTTGTTTATTTTTTAAAATTGTTGTCTAATTGCCAAGGCAATATTTCTGCCTTGATTGTTTAATCCATAATATTTTAATCGCGACAAATGATCAAAATAGTTAGTATTCGTCATATTGTTGATGTTTAAACTTATCCTTAAACTTTTTGAATTACCAGGTTGTAATATATTCACGCCTGCACTTGCATTAATCAAATAATAGGCAAGAGTGGACGTTTCAAAAAGCGCAGGTTTATCTTGAGAAAAAACGTATACGAATTCAGGTTCAATAAAAAAGTTTTTTGTTTTATTACTATTGTATGTTTCCCAACGAACAGCACTTATGGTTTTATATGCAGGAATAAAAGGGAGGTAACCACCTTTCTGCAATTTACCACTTGTAACACTCACGGTCTCCTTCAATTGGAGGCCCTTTAATTTCTCTGGTTTGTAAATCAAAAAGTATTCCCCACCAACTATCCTAGCATTTTGCTGCTGATAAAGATATACCGGGAATGTATAAAACGAATCATGTGCAGCAGTAGGTGTTAAATAGATATAATTGTTGAAGTAATTATGATAAACTGAAAAACTCATAAATAATTGCTTCTTATCTATTTCGAAACTTAGATCAGAATTAAAATTCTGTTCTGTTTTTAAATCTCTATTGCCTATTTCATAGCGATACACACCTTCGTGAACCCCATTGGATGAAAGTTCTGCAAGATTTGGAGCTCGGAATCCAGTCGCATTATTCTGTTTAACAATGAGCCATTTCTTAGGTTGAAACACAAAACCTATCATGCCATTAGCTGTCAAATTATTTTTAACAAAGGGTAAAACAGGCTTGGCATATGAAAGTATAGGTTGGTTGTAATTATTCAAACTTCGGGTTAAAAAAGTTTTAATGTTTTTATCATTGATACCTGCCCCCGCCTCAATAATCCATTTATTTTTCTGAAACTTTAAATAGGCTGTTAAATTAGACTCAATCATAGTGGCATCGGGAATTATAATTCGGCCGCCATAATTGGTATTATTGGTTAAAGATAGTTGTTGGTTAACTACTATTACAGTATGTTGGTTCAAAGATTTTTCCCATTTAGCGTTTTGTAAAAATGACATTAAATGCATGCTCAAACTAATTTGTCCGCCACCCTCATCTTCTCTTCTCAAATTACTTTGAAAACCTGCGTTCAGTTTAAGCAAGGACTTTTTAAGTGGAATTGTATTTTGAGAGTTCAGAAGGCTGAGCATCACAATGTGGTGTGGGCCGTTCATGCTTCTTACCCAACGCCCATCTCCAGTAAATGATGAGCGGAGGTCGTCCATTATAAATCCGTATTCATTGTATGAAAAATTACAACTGTTTTCCTGTTTCCATTTTTTTCTATCAAACCCAAAACCAGTTTTTAAATAGTAGCCTCTGTTGCGCGAGTTTAGGACTCGGTTATTTTTACCATCGCTGTAATCTGCATGATTTTCCAAACCCAATCGCAAACGCCACCAGTGCTTGTCTGTTTTATTGCTAAATCCAATGTCAGCTAGAGCTCCCAAAGTATTGCTGTAAAGTTGCATTCCCGCATCGGTTTTTTTTCCATTTTTGATTGGCTTTTCTTCAATGATATTAATGACCCCTCCAATGGCATCGGATCCATATAAAAGAGAAGCAGGTCCCCTAATGATCTCCACCCGCTCTATACCAATTTGAGAGAGACCAAGACCATGCTCATCTTGCCATTGTTGGTTATCAAAACGCAAACCAGAAAGTAGAACAAGAATGCGATTACCGTACAAGCCTCTGATAACAGGTTTTGAAATAGAATTACCCGTTGTCATTTGAGATATGCCTGGAAGTTTAGCAAGTGCGTCTGAAAGATTAAATGGAGCCCTCTCATTCATTTGCTTAAGCGTATAGGCTTCCATATTTAGAGAAGTTTTTTTACTGCTCCCTTGCTGAAAACCTGAGACAATGCCCTTACCAATGAGATAGGCACTATCATTCAACCCAATTGAATCTAATTGAGCAGATAACTGTATCCAAATAAAGAATACAAATATGAATATTACATTTTTTCTCATCTTATTTAACATCAATACCATTGCCCATAAAAAAGGGTTCACTCAAACCTTAGGTTGAGTAATTAGAATTCCATGCAGGGTATTGAATCTGCACAATTGAATTCTTCAATATCAATTAAATAATGGAGGTAGGTGGTTGTTCTATTTTAGTGGGATAACCAAACAAAAGATGTTGTGTTAAGTAGCCATCCCAATTTTGACAGGCCAACGAAATTGTTTTGTATGACAACTCAAAAATAGGAGCACAAAAATAATCTATCTTTAGAGACTGTTCCGTATCTGTCTTAGATTTCTCGTTTGCTTTTTCAAGGTCAAATAATATTATTTTTTCAACTTCATCATTCAAACAATAATAATAAATATCGCCATTAATATTTTTCAGATAAGCAACATCAAACTTTTGGCAATTTAGTTCAAATTCCATTTCTGATTCCCATTTAGCATCTTTCAAATCGAATTTATTAAAGCTTATTAAAAAATCCTGATAAATACCATTGCGGATATTGGCTTCAACCATTATTTTATGTTGAACCATTTGGTATGCTAGCTGCAATGATTGAAAACCAAATTGCAAAAAAATAGTTATACATACTAGATATATAACTATTTTTTTCATTTCTGAATATAGAAAATAAAGCTTATTCTACGATAAATTTGTTGATGATAACCTGATTGCCAATTTTCACAGATACAAAATAGATACCTGTTTTGAATTGATCATTTAGGCCAACATTGATAATTTGATTACCTTCTTTAATATCTGTAGTATTGTTGTATATCAATTGACCAAGTGCATTGGTAATTTCAATCTGACCTAATCCACTTTCAAATGATTCAAACTCAAGATTTATTTCACTTTTTGCAGGAACTGGGAATACGTTCAAATCTCTATTGATTGTAACTGAATTTACGTTAGTATTAAACTGACTGATATTAATATTATCGATGTATAATGGTCCACCACTGCCGCTTTGAACCTCTATGATAAACATAATGTTTGAATCATTTTGAGCAAAGTTAAGTGCTATAGAATGTTGTCTCCACATAGACTGATTTGTAGGAACAAAATTTTGTGCTCCACCTGATACGCTGTAAATATCTGTTCCTTGTTTTGCATAACGTTGGGTCCAGGTATTGCCACAATCTCTAGAGCTTAGTACTCTTAGGATTTCAACAGAACTGGTATTTGGCTTAGCATATGCAGACATGAAAGACAATTTAGGACTTTGTCCAGACAAAGGTCTCAAATCGACCGCTGGTGACATTATTCTGAATAACTTTCCAGCACGGGTATAATATTTAATATCTGCTACTAAAGAATTATTTCCTCCAAAAGATACATTAGGCGCAAGTTTAAAGAATTCTGTACTTCCATTGTCTTTTAAAACTTTCCAACCTTCATCACCTTCAAAGTTTGGATTTTCAAAACCTTGTGCAAGGAATCCTTTATCAAATGCATTGCTTCTTAAAACTTCAATGAATCCAGTTTCAGTTTTAGTATTGGTGCCGTTGGCATTACTCACTGTTAGCGAAACTGAATACAATCCAGGTTTGGTGTAATAAACATTAGGAGTTGCTGATGTTGAGGTTGAAATATTGCCTCCTTCAAAAGTCCATGTTCTAGATGTAGACGGCGTTTGACATGAAATGTCTGTAAAGGACACATTTTTATACATACAAACTCTGCGGGTAGAAGCGGTGAAACCTGCAACTGGTGGAGCAGATGGTATATCAGTACCAGTTGCTTTCAAATTCTCTGCAGAAACTAATTTTTTACGGAAATCATAATTAGCAAATGTATAATCAACAATCTTTTTCTGATCCAATGTAAATAAGGCTTGACAAGCACCTGCAGAATAATCCATATAATTTTCGAACATATCTGGCAAATCAGGATTGGTATCATTGTGGCAAGAATTTACATTTGGATTGCAATTGGCATTGGTAAATGTACCCGCTACTGGAGGGGTATCATCGCAATAATCGCCAGGACTTGTACAACTGTCTGTGAAAGGATGTAACAAACCTAGATAGTGACCAATTTCATGGGTTAAAACCCTACCACCTTTTGTAACATTATCACTGGTACCAATAGAACCAACATAATCAGACCTAACGACAATACCATCAGTACTGTTAAAAGATGTTCCTGCTGAAGTACTTGGAAATTGGGCAAAACCCAATACTGTACCGGGAGCACCAGCCGAATTGATGGAACTAACCACCCAAATATTTAGGTACATATCATTTGGCCAGCGGGCCAATGGTATAGATTTAGGATTGTTGTATGCATTGATATGACCAGAATTGTAAACTCGGTTCACACCATCTGTGCAATTGCCATTGGGGTCGATTGTAGCCAAACGAAATTCAATATCCATTGTAGCGGCAACACCTTTAAAAATATTTCTGATAGCACTTTTGTTTGGATTTGTATAGCTATAATCCTCATTTAAAATTCTGATTTGATCCACAATTTGGTCTCTTGAAATATTTTCTGGACCATTGGTGTGAATAACGTGAAACACAACTGGAATAATAATTTTTCCAGAACGTTTGGTAGTACTTGAAGCGGGTTGGTTCGAAACATTCGTGTAAAATTCTTTGTACAATTTCATAAGATTAGAATCCTTTTTAAGGATCTCAAGATTGTACTGATCGGTTAAACACTGCGCATTGGTAGAAAAACAAAGTAAGCCAACGAAGGCTAGGGTTAATAATTTTTTCATTGTAACAATTAAATTTATTTAATAATATTTTACTATATAATTGCAATTTTAACACTTTTTCTGTGTATTTCAAAAATAATTTGGCCTTATTTATCCAATTTTTATCAGTCGAAAATGTCCTTATTCTCCAAAATACTCAAATAATTATAATATCTGGATGCGGCAATAATTCCGTCTTCATATGCTTTCATAACCGAACATTCGGGCTCATTCAAGTGTTTACAATCATTGAATTTGCATTTTTGCATCCACAATCTAATTTCCGGAAAATAGTGTCCAATTTCTGTTTCGGCAATATCAATGATACCAAAATCACGAATACCGGGCGTATCTATGATGGCTGTTTGTTCATCTAAAAAAAACATTTCAGCAAAAGTGGTGGTATGCTTCCCTTTTTGATGCATCACACTAATTTTATCAACTCTTTGAAATGCAGAGGGTAATAAGGCATTTAAAATACTTGATTTACCAACACCAGAATGCCCTGCAATCAAAACTGTTTTATTGAGAATTGTTTCAGATAATTGTTTTAATGGGTTATTTTCTTGATTGATAACCGATGTTAAGATGCAAGGATAACCGAGTCCTTCGTATAAATTTTTAAGATTTTCGTAATATTTCGTTTCTATTTCTGTGTGCGTATCTGCTTTGTTAAAAACCAAAGTTACCGGAATATGATAAGCGCCGGCCATTACCAAAAATCTATCTATAAATCCAAGCGATGTTTTGGGAGAAGATAGTGTAACTACCAACAATGCCAAATCCAAATTAGCTGCAATTATTTGACTTTGCTTACTTAATTTGTTGCTTTTGCGAATGATATAATTGTGGCGTTTCGAAACAGAACGAATAACACCATAAACCTTATCTCCACCCGACTCGAGCTCATAGTCTACTTTATCCCCTACCGCAATAGGATTAGTCGTTTTAATGTCCTGTAAACGTATTTTACCTTTGGCCCTGGCATCGAGACCTGTGCCATCTTCAAGCTTTAATTTGTACCAGCTTCCAGTAGATTTAATGACAAGACCTTGCACTTAATTTTAAAAAATTTGTTCTCCAATTTTCTTGGTGGCTTCGCTTTTACCCATGGTGTAGAAATGCAAAACAGGAACTTTTGCCTTCACTAGTTCCTTGCATTGGGCGATGGCCCATTCAATGCCCACCTGACGCTCTGCTTCTGGTGTTGTAGCCTTCTCCATGGCTTCACTCAATTCGAATGGAATATCAATATTAAATAATTTAGGTAATATACTGAGTTGTTTTTTATTGGCCAATGGTTTGATTCCAGGAATGATCGGCACATTGATATTTTCCATTCTACATTTTTCAATAAATTCGAAATATTTTTGATTATCGAAAAACATTTGGGTTACAAGAAATTCGGCACCTATATCAACTTTGCGTTTTAAGAATTTTAAATCTGCGCTTAAATTGGGGGCATCGTGGTGTTTCTCTGGATAACAAGCTGCACCAATACAAAAACCTGTGATATTGGCATTACTTAATTCCTCGTCCAAATAAATGCCACTGTTCATATTTTTGACTTGATGAATTAATTCTAATGAATTGGCGTTACCACCTGCTTCCTGAGAAAACAAAGTTTCATTCTTCATATTATCCCCTCTTAGAGCTAGCACATTGTCTATCCCTAAAAAGTTCAAATCTATCAAAGCATTTTCAGTATCCTCTTTGGTAAATCCTCCACAAATAATATGAGGTACTGCATCAATTTTATATTTGTGCATCACTGCTGCGCAAATGGCCACTGTCCCAGGACGTTTTTTAGTAGCCACTTTTGAAAACAAACCATCTGTTCTTTTCTTCAATACAAATTCTTCTCTGTGGTAGGTAACATCTATAAAAGATGGTTTGAATTCCATCAGAGGATCTATGCCCTTGTAAATACTTTCAATACTATCTCCCTTTAAGGGAGGCAATATTTCAAAAGAAAAAAGTGTTTTTGATGCACTTGAAATGTGTTCAATAATTTTCATTGCGATTAATTAAAAGGTGATATTGAATATTTTTTCTTCAGCGCCTCTTTTGACAACTACTTGGACAGTTTCTCCTTTATTAAAATTACCCAAAGCCTTGCTGTAATCTTGCACACTACCGATAGGATAGTTGCCTAATTTTACAATAATATCACCCGCTAGCAAACCCGCTTTCTGCGCTGGGCGATCTTCGGTAACACCATCAATTTTGGCACCTGCTCCATCGAATGCATAATCGAGCATAACACCCAAAGTAACCTTAAAACTCATGCGACTGGACTCTTCATTTTTAGTAGCTGTGAAAGGAAAACTTTTTACTTTATTAACGATCATCATATTTTGCAAAATAATTTGGTAACACAGAAACATGCCATGGTAATTTATTTTTGATTCATCGTCCGAAGGCATGTGGTAATCTTTGTGTTGACCAGTAAAGTAATGTAATACAGGAATTTTTTGCAAATAAAAACTCGTATGATCACTACTACCCGTGCCGCTTTCCGTTGTTTTTATTTTTATCTGATTGGTATCATTGTTTAATTTGGGCAACATTTTATCTTTCCAAACAGGTGAAGTTCCAACACCAAAAATGGTCAGTACTTTTTTATTAGAATCCAAGCGACCAACCATGTCAAAATTCAACATATACTTCACGGTTTTTAAATCGAGTGTAGGATGCTTTGAATAGTAATTAGACCCTAGCAAGCCTTGTTCTTCTCCACTAAAAGCAATGAACAAGTAATTATTTTTTCTCAACTTTTTTGACTTTTTAATTTTCCTCATTAACTCCAACATCATCGCTACACCACTCGCATTATCATCTGCACCATTGTGTATTTGCCCTTCAACTTTTGAACGGCTACCACCATATTCATTGTAACCTAAATGATCTTGATGAGCGCCAATAATAATGGTATTTTTCTTTTTATTATCCATGAAACCAACTACATTATGTGCATCGCCATTAAGTTGTGCAATGTTTACTTGCAATCGCATTTCAACTGCTGTTTTTAAGGTCTCCACTTTAGACATGGCATAGATGACAGGTATGTTAGAGGCTCTTATATTTCTATCTAAGTGACCTGAAGGTATTTTTGTGAAGGTATCAACTCTAATGAATACAACCCCTTTAGCTCCCATTTTAATGGCTTGCTCCACTTTGTAACCAATACTTTCAAAGGGCTCATATTTTGAGTGAGCTACACCATTTTCTGGACTTCCTAATTGAATGATGAAAATTTTTCCACGACAATTTATAGAATCTTTATAATCGTTGTGATTGAGATCTGCTGCTTTTATGCCATAGCCAGCCTGAAAAATTGATGCAGAAACAGTATCGTTATTACAACTCCATGACAGAGGGTAGAAACCAGTATTGGGTTCTAAAATATCAATTTTGCGGTTTTCTTGAAACCAAGCTAAATGTTTTTGACATTGCGAAATTCTTATTTTTACAATCTGAAAAGTCTGCATATACTTTCCGGAATCGCCATAAGGCTTTAGATTAAAGGTTTTAAAAGCATCTGCGATGTAGAGCGAAGAACGCAATTCGCCTGAAGAAGCTGTTAACCTACCTTCGGTTAAATCCGAGGCCAAAAATGAAATATCATTTTTAAAATTAGTCGTTACTTCCTTTTCATTTTGAGCTGAAAGAAAAGAAATAAACACGGAAAAAATAAGGGTGAATATATATCGCATTACCTGAATTAAAATATGGTGCGAATATACAATCTGTTCTGATAAATAAATGGTCGTTTAAATTTTATAGAACAAGCCAATATAAATATTGAGCAAGCTACTCTCCCAACCATTTGAATTTCATTTTTGGTTTTAATCCAAAGGGTCTGATGCAATGCAAACTAATATGTTCTGTTGCCTCATCTATATTATCTGTAACCAAAAAAAGATGCTCATCTTCTTGGCTAATGGTTCCTGCATTTTTTAAATCATCGATGTATTTGATTAGATTTTCATGGTATTTTTTGCCAACAATGATGATAGGAAATTTTTGCATCATGCCTGTTTGAATGAGAGTCAAGGCTTCAAAAAATTCATCCATGGTACCAAATCCGCCAGGCATTACTACGAATCCATAAGAATACTTTAATAACAATACTTTTCTAACAAAGAAGAATTTAATACTCGTCCACTTATCCAAATAAGGATTTGGTTTTTGTTCGAACGGCAATTCTATATTGCAACCAACAGAACGCCCACCAACATCTTTAGCTCCTCTATTGGCCGCTTCCATAATACCTGGGCCACCTCCTGTCATGATTGTAAATCCCAATTGGGCTATTTTTGCCGATAATGCCCTTGTTTTTTGATAATATTCGTGGTCTTCTTTGTATCTGGCCGAACCAAAAACGGTAATGCAAGGACCTACAAAATGCAATGCTCGAAAACCTTTGATAAACTGAAATACAACTTTAATTGTAAAAATTAATTCATCTGTTCTTGAACGAGGACCCTCAAGATACTTAATTTCAGGATGCTTTCCTACTGTGCTTTTCATATTTAATAATCCCTTTTGCAAATCGCATTTTAGGAAGATGGCAAAAGTAACAATAAATCGCTTATTTATTTGCTCACGCATTTTATAAAACATAGCTCCCCTGTAAATTGTTATATAAGACGAATTGCATTAAAATAAACTTTGATAATCCTATATTTGCAGCCCATTTACCCCCAAAATTAGTGTCTTTTATAGAAAAATTAAAAAAGAGATGGCAAGTAAAATCGGCTCTCCAAGTGATTTTAATCTTGCTCGTTTTTACTTGCACCGGTTCATCCATTATTCCAGTAAAACATATATTAGGCATTAGCAACCATAGTTCGGTTGGAGCAAGAATCTTGTTTTATATAGGTGTATTGCCAATATACAATGTAATGCTTTTAGGTTATGGATTTATATTTGGACAATTCAGATTTTTTCTGAATTTTGAAAAGAAGTTTTTCATATGTATTTACAACCTATTTGTTAAAAATAAAGAATAATGAATTTTACAGAACAAGATGTTTTAAAAGCACTCAGTCATGTAGACGATCCCGATCTTCACAAAGACTTGGTAACCTTAAACATGGTCAGAAATATTGCAATTAATGGCAATCAACTATCGTTTTCAGTTTATCTTACCACACCTGCCTGCCCTTTGAAAGATTTAATAGAGAATGCCTGCAGAACAGCCATTTCGCATTTTATTGGCCCAGAGGTAGACGTGAAAATAAACATGACAGCAGAGGTAACAGCTGATAAAAAAACCAATGCTGCCTTACCCAATGTTAGAAATATTATTGCGGTTGGAAGCGGTAAAGGCGGTGTAGGAAAATCTACAGTAGCAGCAGCTTTAGGAAGCGTGCTTAGTAAAATGGGGGCTAATGTCGGGATATTGGATGCAGATATATACGGACCATCCATTCCTATTTTATTTGGTGTACAAAACCAGGCCATAGAAATGGAAGTAGTAAATGGGGTAGAATTAATGAAGCCCGTAATGGCCGATAATATTAAACTTTTTTCCATTGGCTTTCTCTCTAATCCTAATGAGGCTGTAGTATGGCGTGGACCAATGATTTCGAAGGCGCTGCAACAATTTATTACAGGTGTAAATTGGGGACAATTGGATTATTTAATTATAGACTTACCTCCCGGAACTGGCGATATTCAATTAACACTTGCGCAAACTTTACCTATTTCTGGTGCCGTAATTGTTACTACACCTCAAAATGTGGCGATAGCCGATGCGCGAAAGGCTTGTGCCATGTTTAGCATGCAGCCTATTGGTATTCCCATTTTGGGCATAATAGAAAATATGGCCTACTTTATTCCAGAAGATGCGCCAGATAAAAAATATTTTATTTTTGGAGAAGGCGGTGCAAGACAGTTGGCCACCCAATTCAATACACAAATATTAGGCTCTCTGCCAATCTCAGTGCAATTAATGAGCGATTCTGATAAAGGACTAATGAAGGATACTGATAGTTTGAAAAATTTTACCGAAATTGCGCAACAGTTAGCAAGACAGCTCGCCATTAATAATTCTTTAAAATAAATACATGCAAACCGAAAGACAAATTAAGATTGAGCAAGCCTTGGAGACCGTTCGTCCTTTTTTAAAAATGGATGGTGGCAATGTTGAATTGTTAAATATTGATAATAACAACGTAGTAACTCTAAAATTGCTAGGCGCCTGCAGTGGTTGCGAAATGAGTCACATGACTATGAAAGCAGGTATTGAAGAGGCCATTAAAAAAGTATTACCAGAAATTACTTCAGTAATCGCTATCGATTAACTCATTCTTCTATGAAGACAATTGTTCGTTTTATTGCAGCGCACAATTTGGTTCCTATTTCCATTACCTTTATTTGTTTTTCATATTTCAACACCCTTGAAAATTCTGCTTTAGATTATTTTTTAGCAATTGGTGCTTCCTTTTTTTGTTGGCTTTTTTACTACATTGATAAAATAAGGGATAACAGAGGACAAACATTTGAAAAGACTGAGAGACATTATCTATCCAAGCCAGATCAAATTATTCAACTCACAATTGGTGTTTCGCTATTTGCTTGCACAGCTTTACAATACCATCCAATCAATTTTAATATTGCCTGTCTATTTTGTGTACTTTTCGTTATAAGCATCACGTATATTGTATTGGTTAACGCTGGATTAAAGACAGTCAAAGAAATTGTATCCTCCATCATCATTACATTGTCTGTTTGTTTTTTTCCGATAAAAATTAACAATGTGATAGACACCTATTTCATAGTTGCATTTTTCTTTCTGATGATATACGGCAATATGTTGCTATTGGTTTTGACTGATGAAGCTTATGATAAAAAGCATCAATTCAATGCGATTTCGGCAAGATTACCTAATAAAAGTATCGTAAAATTGCTCATCACTATTTTATTTTTATTGCTGTTAGTATTAATAACACCCGTTACAACTGGGTTTAAATATTGGGCTATTTTTTATGTGTTATTTTATAGTCTACTCGTTTGGAAACGAAAAGATATTTCAGGAGAACTGATGCATATTCTTGCGGACATGGCGTTTATGTTTCCTCTTTTATTGCTTTAATTAAACCGACTTAGCAGACATTCCTTCGGTATAACATTTTTCGCATCGGGCTTCATAATAATTTTCACTTCCTATTAGCACCAAAACCTTATTGCCTTCCTTTCTGTAAGTATGTGTAGCGGCATTGCCACAGTTATTACAAGTGGCATTTAAAGCATTGAGTTCGCTGGCATGCTCCATTAACAAGGGCATTAATCCAAAAGGGCGAGCCAAGTAATCCTTATCCAGTCCCGCAGCTACAACATTTATACCTTTTAGCAAAAGTCGTTTGAGTTCAGAAAAAATAATTTTATTAAAAAACTGAGCTTCGTCTAACGCAATGAGTTTGGTGTATGGGGTAATAAAATCATTCAGAACTGTTTCATGATCCATGCTAAGGCATTCATGTTTTTTACCATCATGGGTCGTAATCATATTTTTAGCAGCCCTATTATCAATACCGGGTTTAAACACAAGCAATTCATTGGGTTTTAGATTTGCACGGCTGATATAATCTATTAATGCTGTTGTTTTTCCTGCAAACATACATCCATAATATACCACGAGTTGACCTTGCTGTGCCATGGGTGCAAATAAATGAAATATATTTAAATAGTATGGCTAGTTTTTTTAGCAATCTATGAAATTTTACAGGCAGGAGGCAAGGCAACGGTAGGCTAAAATCAGACTTCAGTGGGTGAATTGGCAGTTGACATGGGAAGCGCAATTTAAAAAATCTAAAAATATTATTTTTTCCGCATAATTCTCTCTCTGTGCTTTTCGCCCCATTCGCCCAAAGCCCTAATGACTTTGTGGAGGGTTCTACCGTATTCTGTTAATTCATATTCTACTGTTGGGGGGAAGGTGTCATAAACACTGCGTTGCACCAGTTGGTTCATTTCAAGTTCTTTTAACTCCTTTGAAAGCATTTTATCTGTGATGCCTACCTGTCTCACAATTTCTTTGAATCTTCTTGCACCAAATGACAATGCAATAATGACAGGCAATTTCCATTTACCATTCAATACCTCCAGTGCATCCATTACCGGGAGCAACTTTTTAGTGCATTTAGCTTGTGAATGTTCTAATTCCATACATCTACAAATATAGCAAAATGCTGATACTATCCAAAAGGTTATCGCTTTCTAAAAAGAAAGTACTATACAATAGAAAGCATATGTCGTTAAGTTTGCACCATAAAAAAATAAAAATGAAAAGAAATAAAATTATCTTTTGGATCAGTACTGGCATATTAAGTTTAATGATGTTGTTCAGTGCATCGCAGTACCTATTAAATCCGCAAATGGCAGCGGCCTTTACCCACATGGGCTTCCCTAGCTTTTTCAGAATTGAGTTAGCTGTTGCCAAGATTATTGGAGCCATTGTATTATTGATTCCAGGTTTACCTACCAAACTTAAAGATTGGTCCTTTGCAGGTTTTGGTATTGTATTCGTATCGGCATTTATTGCTCACCTCAGCAATGGTGATGGCGTGGCTATGGTTATCAGTCCTATCGTATTTCTTGCGATTTTAATTATATCTTACCGCACTTATCACAAAACTATGGTAATTGCTTAAGTTAAACCTAATTCCAATAATATTAAACCCTGCAATTATTGCGGGGTTTTTAGTTTAACACTTTGCATTGTTCAAATAAATTTGTCGAAAAATCAAGTTCAAAGTCAACCTTATCGACAATTCCAATAAACTATTCCACAAATCATGTATTCTCAACCAATTTGCCAAAAAATAATTTGCTTATTCTATTTTTTGGACTAAGTTTGTATAAACTAGGCATTTGAGAACAGTTATTATTAAAAACTCTTCATTACATGCTTAAACCTGCCTACCGTTGTTCTCAAAGCGTTTTGTATGAAACCAGTAAGTTAGTTCTGGTTTCTTTGAACCGTGAATTGAAAGAATTTAGTCGCTTTAAAACCCGTTATAACAATCAATTTACAGATAAGGTTTATTTAACATTGGACAAAGCGATGAACATGCCCGATTTTCAGAACAGAAATTCAAAGTCGAGCGGGGAGCATATCGAAATGAAAAAAGCTTTCCTCTCGTGCGCCACCCATTGGCAAACACTTAAGCGGTATATTATTGCCTGTTATCCTGAAAATTTCCACGAAGCACTTTTTGAAAAAGCTGGGATACAATTTTATAAAAAGGCCAATCTTAAACATTGGGAATCGGCCAGACTATTATTAATTAGCGCTCAAAATTTTCTTAACCTTCACAAAGATGAATTAATGGCCAATGAAAATATGCCTAGTGAATATCCCGCATTATTTTCGATTGCGCATTCTAATTTCTCTAAATATTTATTCATTTTTCAACAATCAGAAATAAGAGCTAAAGAACAAACTGCTCAAAAAATAGATATTAATAATCAATTGTTCGAATTGATTTCGGAAATATGTTTAGATGGTCAAATAATTTTCAAATCACAAACAAACATTAAATCAGAATTCATTTTTTCGCATCTTTTAAAACAGGTGGCCCACCGATCAGAAATATTAGACAGTGAACAGAATGAGGATGTAATGCCTCAATCACTTGCCATGTAAGGTAAGGCCGCCTTGCTGTGTTTTTGAAGCTTGGGTGGAAAAGACTTTAACATTGAAGTACTTATTTTTAAATTTTTTATTTAATTTTGAGACACCATAATCCACTTTGTATGAAAAAAATAGTCTTAAGTTTTTGTTTTATTTTATTGACTTCCATTCTTATTTCGCAAACAACTTCTCATTTTGAATGGGTAAGACAATATAAAGGGGCCAATGATGTCATTGGCAATTCAATTGCAATAGACAACAACGGCAATCTATTCACCACAGGTACCTTTTACGGAAGTGTTGATTTTGACCCCTCATCTGCCGGAAAAATTTTAAATTCCAGCGGACAAAAAGATATTTTTATTACCAAAACCAATGCGAATGGACAATTGATATGGGCGCAAAAAATAGGAAGTACTGGATTTGATGAAGGGGTTGCGATTGCTGTAGATATTTCTGGAGACATTATCGTTACAGGTTATTTTTCTGGCACTGCTGATTTCAATGCAGATGCTACGGGGGCATATAACCTAAGTCCAAAAAAGGATGCGGATATTTTCATTTTGAAGCTCGATAATAATGGATTTTTTAAATGGGCAAAGTGTATTGGTGGCAATTATTTTGATGCAAGTTCTGCAATTAAAACAGATGGCAATGGGGATATATATACTGCTGGTTATTTTAGAGATACGGTTGATTTTGATGCAGGCAATAATGTTTACCAATTAATTGCAACGGGTACCAATGATACAACCCATACAGATGATGTTTTTATTTTAAAAATAGATGATAATGGGCAATTTTTGTGGGCGCATAACATGGGAGGCATCAAGAATGACGAAGCTTTTGGATTAGACCTCGATAATAATGGCAGTGTTTATACCACAGGCATATTTCAAGACCAAGCTGATTTTGATCCAGGTGTTGGTAACAGCCAATTGATATCTAATGGTTCTTCGGATATATTTATTTCTAAATTGGATGTTAATGGTGACTTTGCTTGGGCAAAAAATGTAGGAGGGAGTTATTCTGATGCGGGGTTGGCCATTGTTGTTAACGGTATTGGCAACAGTTATATTACCGGATATTATTATGACATAGTGGATTTCAATCCAGGGGTTCCAGTTAATTCATTAAAAAGTATTGGCAATCACGATATTTTTGTTTTAGAACTCGATGCCAATGGCGCATATGTGAATGCTAAAAGCATGGGAGGCATTTCTGAAGATGTTGGCATTGCGATTGCACTAGACGAATTCGACAATGTATATACATGTGGTTATTTTTGGAATGCTTGCGATTTTGACCCAAGCAACACCAAAAATGCTCTGCTATCTAATGGAAAACAAGATATTTTTATTTCAAAATTAAACAGTCAATTTGAATATGTTTGGGCCAAAGGATATGGCAACAGTTCAACAGATGTAGCCACCTACATTGCTTTAAATAAAAATGACGATTTGTATTGCACTGGTTATTTTAATGGTGCCGTAGATTTTAATCCGAATGTTTCACCGCAAATATTAACTGGGGCTGCTTATGATGCTTTTCTGTTAAAATTAACTCAATGCGATCCAATTAATTTAGGAATAACCGTTGCTAATCATCTTATTACTTCTCGAGAAACCAATGCAACAACATACAAGTGGTTAGATTGTAAGAATGGCATGCAACCTATTATGGGCGAAATAAATAAAAATTTTAATGCATTAATGGATGGGAGTTATGCCGTTGTTATTACCAAGGGTCACTGTACCGATACCAGCGATTGTGTAACAATTGGAATCAATAGTATCCATACAAATAATATTGTTTCTGAAATTCAAGTATTTCCAAACCCTAGCAAGGGCCATTATTACTTTTATTTAAATCATCCAGAAAAATTTTCATCATACTCCATCTATAATTCCCAAGGGCAAATCATAAAAACAGAATGCAAGTTAAATACTAAAAATGAAATTGCGCTAACAGATTTTGCCAATGGTATTTATTATTTACAATTAATAGACAATAACCAAGGCCGTATTGGCATTAGTATTATTAAAAACTGAATTTATTTCTGATAACGGTAATGACCTATAATGGTGTAATTAAACATGCAATCTTCAAGCACCTGCCCTGCCCCAATATTGTGAACAATGCAATATCTTTTGCCATCAGTGGATTTGCGGTTTACAACCATGCCAATATGGGTAATGGCACCTCCTAAATTCCAACAGATGATATCTCCCGGCAAATAATCTTCGGGTTTTGTACTCATCGGTTTTGAAGTACCCTTGCGCGAAAAAAAAGTCATAAGATTGGGCACTCTTCTATGATCAATATTTTTATCGGTGTGGGTCATGCCCCATATTTTAGGATAAAGGCTAAAATTGGCTTGCATATCCTCGTGCACCTCTTTTTGCAAATCTGTTCCTAGTTTCCTGTAAGTGCGTATTATTACATCTGTACAAACTCCTTTACCCGCTGGCACATCGCCATTGGGATAAGGAATTTTATAATAGGTAGGATCGCATTCTACATGATGCTTGGTGAGCGCAATTGCTGAATCGGCCAAGCGACCGAAAAAATCTGATTGAGCGGCCATTGAAGAACAGCACAACAGACAAAACATAATGATGAAGTAAAAATTTTTCATGTGTTTTTGTACTTTTAAGTCATACTCCTCATTAACTTAAATTGTTTAATAAAATTGTTTAACAGCTGATGATTATTTAGTTAATCCTTATCAACTCATTATCCAAAATTTGATTAAATCTATTTCTTATTCCTAACTTTTGATTAAACGTTTTAAATTATTTCTACCTTTTTTTATTCCGCTGCGCTTCATGAGAGAAGTTCATTGCCAAAAAAGGTAGCCAACTAAGCCGAAGGCGCTCTCACGAGCATAGCGAGTAAAAAAGCTAGTCGCAGCAACCA
>JANXMZ010000017.1 GCA_025354385.1 Bacteroidota bacterium | reverse complement strand
CTGAATCTTTTAATGCTAAGATTAAAGCTTTTAGAGCACAGCATAGAGGGGTAAGGAATATCAATTTCTTCCTCTTCCGATTGGCCAAATTATATGCCTAGCCCACAACTTTTGGTCTTGATCCCAATTATCTGAGGTTGTTGGTAAGTGTTTTGCTAGCAATAACAATAGCCTAAATCAGTATTATAGTGCTTTACTTGCTGTATTTTGTTTTTGTATTCTTTTAATCTAATAAGTTACAGGGTAAAATTTTGAAAATAGAAGCTTAAAACTTTATTTGTCATAAATGTTTTGACTATCCGCCAATTGGTCCACTGATAGTTTTTGAAGAAACTGTTTAATCTATATTCCTTTAATCAACATTTGTTAAAATCCGCTGCGCGTGGACATTTACAATCATTTATTTTATTCTTATATTTGCCTTATGCAAAATATCGCTCAGGTTTTAAAACAATTAGGGATTAAGAAAATTAATGAAAGTGTATTTACAGGGGGTAGTTGGATCAGTGCAGTGGGTAGTCAAACAAAAGAAATTAATTCTCCTGTAGATGGAAAGTTGATTGGATCTGTTATATACGCAAGTGAAACAGAATACGAAGCCATTTTGAAAAGAGCAAGCGCTGCAGCCCTTTATTGGAAACAAGTGCCGGCACCTAAGCGTGGCGAAATTGTTCGTCAATATGGCAATGTCTTAAGAGACAATAAAAATGCCTTGGGCACTTTGGTGAGTTACGAAATGGGTAAAAGTTTGCAAGAGGGTTTAGGCGAAGTGCAAGAGATGATTGATATATGCGACTTTGCTGTTGGTTTAAGTCGTCAATTATACGGCCTTACTATGCACAGCGAACGTCCTAACCATCGCATGTATGAGCAATGGCATCCACTGGGCATTGTCGGTATTATTTCTGCATTTAATTTTCCGGTTGCTGTTTGGTCGTGGAATGCCATGATTGCCTGTGTTTGTGGGGATGTTAGCATTTGGAAACCTTCAGAAAAAACACCTTTATCTGCTATTGCTTGCATGAATTTATTGGTGCCAGTGTTGGCGGAAAATAAATTGCAAGAAGGATTATTTACCCTTATAAATGGGGATTATCACATTGGAAAAATGTTAGCAGCAGATAATAGAATTCCTTTAATTTCCGCAACAGGCAGTACAAGGATGGGAAAAGAAGTAGGCAAAACAGTAGGTGAGCGTTTGGGCAGAAGCTTGCTAGAGCTTGGAGGAAATAATGCCATCATCGTAACAGAAAATGCGGATTTGGACATGGCTTTAAGGGCCATCGTTTTTGGTTCTGTTGGAACAGCAGGTCAGCGATGCACCACTACCAGAAGACTGATTATTCACGAAAAAATTTACGATTCTTTATTGAAAAAATTAACGGCCGCATACAAACAGTTAAAAATTGGAAATCCTTTAGATCAAAATAACCACGTGGGTCCTCTAATTGATAAAGAAGCCGTTAATAATTTTGTATCTGCATTGGAGCAACTGAAAAAACAAGGTGGAAAAATTCTCCTTGGTGGGAAGGTGCTTAAAGGTAAAGGTTTTGAAAGTGGTTGCTATGTAGAGCCAGCAATTTGTGAAGCTCAAAATCACTACAAAATTGTTCAGCACGAAACATTCGCACCTATCTTATACCTCATGAAATTCAGTAAAATTGAAGAAGCTTTGGCCATGCAAAACGATGTTAAGCAAGGGTTGAGTTCGGCCATTTTCTCCAATAATATGCGCGAAACTGAATATTTTCTTTCGGCAAGTGGCAGCGATTGTGGTATTGCCAATGTTAATATTGGCACTAGTGGAGCCGAAATTGGCGGTGCTTTTGGTGGGGAAAAAGAAACTGGTGGAGGCAGAGAAAGTGGAAGCGATAGTTGGAAAGCGTATATGCGCAGGCAAACCAATACTATCAATTATGCCAATACCTTACCTTTAGCCCAAGGTATCAAATTCGATTTGTAATTGGCATTTCCAAAAACTTAAAATCATTGTAAATACGCCCGTTTTACAATAAAAATGTCTTATTTGCGTTGTAAGAATAAAAAAATTGCAAACTATTCATTTAAGATTTTGGTAAATTGATAATTTCGTGTAGGTTTGTAAATTCTAGTCAGAGTTATAGTATTTTAAATAAACATGAGTAAAACTACAATATTTTTAAGAACCAGCATTTTCGCTGTCTCCCTTATTTTGTTATGTGGATGTCCGGTTAATCTTTCAAAACCAGATGGAGCCAAAGCCAGATTCCAGTATAAGTATGCTGCCGATTTGTATTCACAAATTGCACCAAAAATTAAAGATAAGGATACTGCTCAAAGAGTGCGAATGGATGCTGCGTTCTGTTATAGAATGGCCAATGAATACGATAAGGCCATTAAAGCTTATGACAAAGTACTTAAAAAAGATCCAAAAAACACAGAAGCACTTTATCAAGCAGGTACCTTAAAAATGAAAACTGCCGATGGTAATGCCGATGCCTTAAGAGAAGCAAGAGCTTACTTCAAACGTTATTTGGAAGAAGTTCCTAATGATGAAAGAGTTTTGAATAAGGTAGCCGCTATTGATAGTGTAGAAAGTTGGAGAGAAGGTGCAACAAAAAATAGATTTAAAGTTTCTAATGTGAAGGCTTTAAACACCAAGGCTAATGATTATTGTCCAATGATAGCCAGTAAAAAGGATGATAAAATTTTTTTTACTTCAGATAGAGAAGGTGGTGTAACTAAAAAGAAAGTGGATGGATATTTAGGATTTGGATTTCATGATATGTGGTTTGCAGGTGCCAAAAAAGTTAAAAAGACTTCCAAGAATCCCAATCCACCAGTCGTATTTGAAAAACCAGTTTTGGCCCTTGGTACAATTAATACTAAATTTAATGATGGTACTTGTTGTTTTGACAGGAAATTTACCACTATCTATTATACACAATGTAATGGAACAGATGGAAAATCTAAAACCTGTAAATTGTTTCAAGCCAAGTTAACTGGCGATCAGTGGGGTGAAGAACAAATGTTGGAGTTCTGTATCAACGATTCTTTCAACTACGGTCACCCAACACTTAGCGATGATGGTAAAAAACTTTATTTTGCAAGTGATAGAGCGGATGGTTATGGCGGATATGATATTTGGGTTTGTTCATACAACCAAAGAGCAAAAGGATGGAGTGAGCCAATTAATTTAGGTGAAGCCATCAATACAGATCAGAATGAAATGTATCCTTATTGGAATAGTCACGAAGCTACTTTGTATTTTTCATCTACCGGCCATATGGGCATGGGTGGTTTGGATTTATTCAGAAGCGAGGGCAGTGGAACAGATTGGACCGAACCCGAAAATTTAAGAGCACCATTAAATAGTGGTGGTGATGATTTTGGTATTACTTACGATATTAATAACCGCGACCATGGTTACTTTACCTCTAATAGAGATGGTGGTAAAGGCAGCGATGATATTTATGAATTTAGAGTAGAACCATTGGTTATTGAACTGGAAGGATATGTTTATGAATGTGTTTTGCCAAAAACCAATCCTGATAAATACAATCTATCTAAACCATTGGCAAATTCTACTATTACTATCTCTAACAACATCGATTCTACAAAGATGATTGTAAAAACAGATGCTAAAGGATATTACAGAGTGACTTTGAAAGAGAAAACAAATTATGAAATTTTATGTCAAAATCTAGAATTGTATTATTTTGATGCAGAGATCAAACAAAAAACGACCAAAGGCATCAAAATATCTACAGTTTTAAGACAAGATTTCTGTCTTTACTCCCAAATTATCGAAGAGGTTGTTCCAATTTATTATGATTTAGATAAGGCCAATATTCGTCCGGATGCCGCTAAAGTATTAGATGAAAAAATTGTTGTTTTGCTTAAAAAATATCCAAAATTGCGTTTGGAATTAGGATCCCATACAGATTGTCGTTCCTCTTATGCATATAACGAAGATCTTTCTCAACGAAGAGCCGATAGTGCCGTTGCTTATTTGGTAAGGGCTGGTATAGATGCCCGAAGATTGGTGGCCAAAGGTTATGGTGAATCTCAATTGGTGAATGATTGTCAATGCGAAGGTGCCGTGAAAGTGCCGTGTACTGAAGATCAACATCAACAAAACAGAAGAACTACCATCAAAACATTGGATGTTAACTTTGATCCTAAAGTAAAGGATGTTATCAATAACGATAAGAACAATACCAATGTAAAACCTATCATCGTTAAGATGGAGAATAAGGATAACAAATATCTTGTGACAGCTGCAGGTAATAATATTGAAAGTGCCACAAAGGCATTGGTAGTTCCAGGTGCAGATATTTCAATTTCCATGACAGAGTTGAAAAATTTATTGGATAAGAAAGTAATTAAACCAGAAGATTTGGTTGGTATTACAGTGGCTGATATTACAGCAGGTAAAATTAAGCCCAACGCAACAGTTAAATTGAATATGTTGAGACTTGGCGGCAAAGATGGTGGTAAAACACTTACTAACATCGTTGTAAAAATTGCCAGCATGGGTACACCTTATGTATTTGGATTTGATGCATTGAAAAAATTAGATGGTACTGTAAATACAGATGAAGGTGAAATTACTTTCAAAAATGTAAATGCGGGTGCAATGCCGAATGGAGCCATCGAAAGCAATGGAACTAAACCATCTGGTACTCCAACCACAGGCAATACAGGTAATACGCCTTCAACTCCTGCTGCGCCAAAAGCAGATACTGTCTCTATGGACGATTACAAATCTGTAACCCTTATAGATGAAAATGGTTGTATGATGATTCCAACGATGGCCAATGATAAAGAAAATGTGAATTGGTGTTACGATCCTGCCAGCAGAAAGGTTGAAATTTCTGAAGACATGGTAAAACAATTGTTAGAGAATAAAACCATAACTAAGAAAGACTTTGAAGATGGTGAATCTATTAAATTACAAGATGGAACCAAATTGCCAAGTAATTCATTCATCATAGCGACTCTACAAATTGGCGATGTGACGCTGGAAAATGTGAAAGTTACCGTTAGTAGCAAAGTAACTGTTCCTACTATAGGTGGTATGAGCGGAATACTTAAAAAGATGTTTGCTGTAGTGAAAGGTAAAACACTTTATATGAAGCCTAAGGAGAAGAGATAAGATTTTCTATATATAACAGATAATTTAGGACGGTATTTAACCCTATGGTTGAGTACCGTTCTAATTTTACGCCAAGGCACAATAATTTTAACTAATTTTGCGTTTTCCATTATAAACCCTTAATTTCGTATTTCCGTAAGCAATTATCGTATGAAAAAAATCTGTTTCCTTGCGCTCTCACTAATATTTATCCTCAATGCTAATGCTGTGGAAAAGAAGAAAACGAGTTCGCTTGATTTTGGTTTATACCTTGGGGGCTCCAATTATTGGGGCGATTTAACCAAGGATTACCAGCCATTATGGAATAAAACCAAGGTTGCAGGTGGTTTATTAATCAGATACAACATCAGTCCTTATATCACTTTTAAAGGTTCTGCTTTATATGGTCAGATTCAAGGTTCTGATAAAAATTTCAGTAATGACCCTTATAGAAGCAGAAGAAATTTAAGTTTCAAATCTGATATAGTTGAGTTTTCTGGTCAGGTTGAATGGAATATTTTAGGGTACGAGAATACCAGAACCAGTTATGGATGGTCACCATATTTATTCACTGGTATATCAGTTTATAGATTTAATCCTAAAGCCAAGTTCAATTATATTGCGGGTCTTCACGATCCTTCTCTTCAATCTCAAAATGGAGAATGGATAGAATTACAACCTTTGGGAACAGAAGGTCAAGAGACCACTAAATTCAATGACAAACGAAGATATTCTTTAACCCAACTTAGTATTCCAATAGGAGTAGGTTCCAAATGGCAACTAGACGACCATTGGGCCATTGGAGTTGAATTTGGTGTACGCAAAACCTTTACCGATTACTTGGATGATGTTTCCTCTATTTATGTGGATGATGCAATTGTACTAGGTGCAAGTGGGCCAATGGCTTTGGCTTTAAAAGATAGAAGTGCAGAAGTATCAGGAGATCCAACAGTTAGATTTGATAACAACGATCCCAGAGGTAATCCTAAAACCAAAGATTGGTATTTAATAGGAGGTGTAACTTTAACCTACAGAATCTTAGGCGGTCGCACCCAATGCTTTAATTTCTAGCTTATAGAGTAGAAACCTTACCAAGTGTCATATTTTAAATTTTTTTTAACAGTCAGTTTCTGTCTGTTGTTGAATTTCGTATCTCTTGCTCAATACCGCAATGGTAAGACCGAAATCGGTTTGCTAATTGGGGGAAGTAATTATTTCGGTGACCTTGCTCCAGAGATTAAAGTAAAGGAAACCAAGTTTTCTGCAGGCGTTTTTTTTAAACAAAATCATACCAAATATTTCAGTAGTCGTTACCAATTTGCTTATGCTAAAATTGCAGCGTCAGATAAAAACTTTGCGGCCAATCAATACAGGAATCTATCTTTTTTTAGTAATATTTATGAACTAGGATACAATCTCGAATTTAATTTTTTACCCTTTGGGATGAACGTCCTTGAGAAAGATGCATCAGCATTTGTTTTTGCTGGATTCAATATGTTCCTCTTCAATCCAAAAACGAAATTGCGAAATGGAGACAAAGTTAGTTTGAGAGACTTTGGAACAGAAGGTCAGGTTTTAGATAGCAAAAGAAAATATTCACTTATTCAACCCGCAATAACTTTAGGGTTGGGCTATAAGTTGAATATAAATGATAATTGGGTTATTGGCACAGAGTTAGGTTTTCGCAAAACATTTACAGATTATTTAGATGATACAAAGGACGTTTATACCGATTACAATGCGCTGAATGCCAAGCAGGGCGGTACTGCCGTGGACTTGTCTCAACCACAAACAGTCAATGGCAATCCAGCCATTCAAGCCAATACTATGAGAGGAGATAAGCATCTGAAAGATTGGTATTTTATAGCAGGGGTAACTATTTCTTATCGTTTTGTAACAACTTTTTGTAATCATCCGTTTTAAGCATACGGATATTTTACCTTACTTTTGCATGCTAACAGTTAATTACGCAATGGCCTCAAAAAGCCTTCTTACAGAAATCAACATAGATAAATTACCAAAGCATGTTGCTATCATTATGGATGGTAATGGTAGATGGGCCAAAAAGAGAGCGCTTCCAAGAGTTGTTGGTCATGAGTATGGTGTTAAATCTGTCAGAAATGTTACAGAAGCAGCAGCCGCATTGGGTATTCAATATTTAACACTTTATACCTTTAGTACGGAGAATTGGAACCGTCCAAAATTGGAGGTAAATGCCATTATGACTTTATTAGTAAGGACCATAAGAAAGGAAGTTGCCACCTTGCAAAAAAATAATATAAGATTAAGAACTATAGGTGATATAAAAGCATTGCCTGCAGATGCTTACAACGAATTATTGGAAGCTATGAAATTAACGGAAAACAATACTAAAATGGATTTAATATTGGCACTTAATTATAGCGCTAGATGGGATATTATTCAGGCTACCAAAGCCATTGCAGAAAAAGTGAAATCAGGTGTTCTGGATACCAAAGATATTAATGAAACAGAAATTTCTAATGCTTTGGATACTGGTCATTTTCCTGAACCAGAATTATTAATTCGCACCAGCGGTGAATTTCGTATTAGTAATTTTATGCTATGGGAAATGGCCTATGGCGAGTTTTATTTTACAGATGCCTATTGGCCCGAATTTGATAAGGAATCATTCTATAAAGCCATTATCGATTATCAAAAAAGAGAAAGAAGATTTGGCAAAACCAGCGAACAAATAACAGATCATCACAATGCGTAATATTCTCAAATTTTTAACATTGGCATTGTTGCTGATACAGGGATTGGTGTCGAAAGCTCAAATAGACAGTGTGCGCTTATACTTGCCATTGGATTACAATAAGCCTGAAGAGTATATCATTGCTGGTATTGAAACCATGGGTAATAAATACATTGATAAAAATGCCATTATTTTTAATTCAAATCTTTCCATCAATCAAACCATCAAAATACCCGGTAATGAAATATCCTCTGCCATAGAAAATTTGTGGAAGCAGGATTATTTTTCAAGTGTTATTATCTATGCAAAAAAAATTGAAGGGGATAAAATTTATCTTGTCATTTCAATTAAAGAGCGACCGCGTTTGTCTAAGTTTTCATTGAGAGGACTTGGCAAGAGCGAATCGAAAAATTTGAGGGAGGAGTTGAGTATTAAAGCAGGTATGTTGATTAATGAAAACCTTATCAATAAAACCAAACGCGAGATTACCAATCATTACTACAAAAAGGGTTATTACGGTGTTAAGATAGATGTTCGTCAGGATCCAGATACATTCCCCAACAAAGATATTCTCCGCATCGCCATTGATAAGGGTAAAAAGGTAAAAGTTTATGATATCGAATTTGTAGGGAACGATGCTCTAACTGATAAAGACTTGCGCAAAACGCTGGCTAAAACAAAGCGCAAAAAAGGTAAAATTAATCTTTTGAAATCCTCTAAATTCATAGAAGAAACCTATGTAGAGGAGAAAGATGAAATTGTAAAAAAATACAACAGTAAAGGCTACCGCGATGCCACATTAACCTTCGATTCGGTTGTGCGATTGAGCGATAATAGAGTGGCTATTAAAATTGGAGTGAATGAAGGCCGTAAGTATTACTTCAGAAACATTGTATTTACGGGAAACAATAAATACAGCAGCGAAGATTTAACGCGAATATTGGGCATAAAAAAGGGCGATATCTACGATTTATCTGTGTTGGAAGAACGTCTCATTTACAGTCAAAACGGTTCTGATATTTCAAGTTTATATATGGATGACGGCTATTTATTTTTTGGTGTTACACCTGTTGAGACTAAAGTTGAAAATGATAGCATTGATTTTGAAATAAGAATTGTAGAGCGAGCACAGGCTGTTTATGACAAAATAAAAATCATTGGAAATACCAAAACCAGCGATCATGTTATCTTAAGGGAATTGAGAACTCGTCCGGGACAGAAATTTTCGAGAAGTGATATTCAAAGATCTATTAGAGAATTATCTCAACTTGGATATTTTGATCCTCAAGCTATGGGTGTTAATCCTGTGCCTAATCCTGGAGCAGGTACCGTTGATATAGAATATAAAGTAGCGGAAAAGGCGAACGATCAGATTGAATTATCAGGTGGTTGGGGCGGCAATAGAAATCAAGCAAATCAAGGTTATGGGCAGCAAAGTTACGGATATGGTGGTTTAGTAGGAACCTTGGGATTAACCCTCAATAATTTCTCAACTCGCAAATTATTAAAACCAAGTTCTTGGAATCCTTTACCTTCTGGAGATGGACAAAGATTAAGTCTTCGTGCCCAATCCAACGGCTTATTTTATCAATCCTACAATTTCTCGTTTACAGAACCATGGTTAGGGGGCAAAAAACCAAATGCTTTCACAACCAGTATTTATAGAACCAATCAATCCTTTGACAATAAACCGAGAACTGACCCTTTAAAACAATTTATAAGAATTACTGGGGCATCTTTATCATTAGGCAAGCGTTTGCGTTGGCCGGATGATTTCTTCTCTGCTTTTTACTCATTGAGTTACTCTCAATATAATTTGCAAAATGCAAATGGTGCTTATGGATTGCAGATTAATACAGGAAAGAGTAATAACATAGAGTTTAAGTTTGCCTTGTCTCGGAGTTCAACAACAGAGCCAATTTATCCTACTGGTGGCTCTTCCTATAATTTTAGTTTGGCAGTTACGCCACCATTTTCAAGTTTTAGTGGTAAGGATTACAGTTCGATTTCCAAGGAAGAAAAATTTAAGTTTATTGAATACCACAAATGGAAATTCGATGCAGAAAATTATACCCAATTATTTGGTAAATTCGTTTTGGCAACAAAAATGAGATTTGGATATTTAGGTTATTACAATAAAGCTCTGGGTTTATCGCCTTTTGAAAGATTTATGGTTGGTGGCAGTGGTTTGAACAGCTTTGGACAATTGGGAACAGAGATTATTTCTTTGAGAGGCTATCCAGACAGAACCATTACGCAGAATGCAGTTGGTTCGGGTTCTAGCGCGGGTGCTGCTATTTTCAATAAATTTACCTGCGAATTGCGTTATCCACTTACTAATTCTCCCAGTGCCTCTGTCTACTTTCATACCTTTGCCGAGGCAGGTAATGCCTGGGTAGATCCCAGAACCTATAATCCATTCGACTTAAAAAGAAGTGCTGGTGTGGGTGTTAGATTGTTTTTGCCGATGTTTGGTTTATTAGGACTTGACTACGCTTATGGCTTTGATTGGAAAACTTTGAGAAGCGGATTAACCCAAAAGCCAGGGCAATTTCACTTCTTCATTGGACAACAATTTTAGGGCTTAAAAACCTAAATTAGAATGGTTTTTGGAAATTTAGCGCAATTCAATTACTTTTGCAGTCCGTTTTTTAAAATTATTAATTTATGAGCAAGCCTTTAAGAGCCTTTGATGTAGAATTTGTAAAGCTAAGCTTTGGCGAACATTGGTTTGATTTCGACATAAATAATGATTTTTTTGAAACGTTTGAGAGTTCTTTAAGAGCCGAGAATTTAAAGTTGAGATTAGGTTTTACCAAAGGCAGTAATACTTTTACACTTCAGTTTTTGATTGAAGGTATAGTGAATGTAGAATGCGACAGATGTTTAACGCCAATAAATTTGCCAATCAGCAGTAATAATACGCTGATGGTAAAAGTGACGGAAAACTTATTGGAAGATCAGGATGATATTATTTATATTTTGCCTACAGAATATAAACTAAATATAGCCCAACCTCTTTACGACTTTATTTTACTTTCCCTACCAATCAAAAAAACATGTGATATAGTAGGAAAAGATTGCGATCCAGCTATTGTTGGTAAAATTACCCAAGTAATAGACATAGAGATGCAAGAAACGGAAGGAGAGAGAGCCACAGATTTTGAAGAAGAAGAAGATTAACAATATAAATATATAGATTATGCCAAATCCAAAACGAAAGATTTCCAGAACCAGAAGAGATAAACGTAGAACTCACGACAAATTGGGTAACAAACAGTTTATTGCAGATCCTTCAACAGGCGAAGTATCAATTTATCACCGTGTGAACCTGGAGACAGGCATGTACAGAGGTGTAAAGGTGATGAAGGGTCGTAACGATTAATTAAAAATAAGAAAATGCGCATTGGTATTGATGCCATGGGAGGTGATTTTGCACCACTAGAAGCTGTAAAAGGCTGTGTGGCTGCTAAAGTTGCTATGCCCGAAATTGTACCTGTTTTATTTGGCCATAAAGCCCAAATTGTGGCTGTTCTTAACGAGTTAAATATTCCTGAGAACACTTTTGAAATAGTACATGCAGAGGAGTTCATAGAAATGAGCGAGCATGCTACTAAAGCCATCTCTCACAAAAAGAATTCGAGTATTAATATTGCTTACAGATATTTATTAGAGAAACAAATAGAGGCCTTTATTGGAGCCGGCAACACCGGAGCTATGTTAGTAGGCTCTATGTTTTCGGTAAAGGCTATTAATGGTGTCCAACGCCCAACAATTACCTCCATATTGCCAAAAGTAAAAGGGGGATTTGGTGTATTAATGGATGTTGGTGCTAATGCCGATTGTAAGCCCGAAGTATTAAACCAATTTGCAATATTAGGTTCTTTATATGCACAATATGTGTATGGTATCAAAAATCCAAAAGTTGGTTTACTAAGCATTGGAGAAGAAAAAGAGAAAGGCAATCTTTTAATTCAAGCGGCACACCCACTTCTAGAAATGAACGACAGAATATCGTTTATTGGTAATGTGGAGGGTCGCGATATATTTAGTGATAAAGCAGATGTTGTAGTATGCGATGGATATACTGGCAATATTGTACTTAAAGTATGCGAAGGGATGTATTACAATTTAGTTAAATTGGGTGTTCAAAATGACTACCTCGATAGATTTAATTTTAAATATTATGGAGGAACAGCTATCCTTGGAGTCAATGAACCTGTCATCATTGGCCATGGAATATCTAAAGCAGATACCTTTGTAAGTATGTTCAAACATGCCAAAGATGTGGTTGATTCTAAATTAATCGAAAAAATAAAACAATCTTTTTAGTAAAAAATTTACAGATATTTTTTACTTTGCACCCCTCAAACTGGTCAACATTTCATTTTAATGAGTAAAATTACTGCAGCTATTACCGCAATTGGTGGGTATGTCCCCGAAACTAAGTTAACAAATTTTGATTTAGAAAAATTGGTTGATACCAATGATGAATGGATTACCTCAAGAACAGGTATTAAAGAAAGAAGGATTCTGAAGGAACCTGGCAAAGCCACTTCTGATATGGCTGTTGCTGCAGTGAATGAGTTGTTAACGAAAAGAGGAATTAGTGCCATGGATATTGATTTGCTGATTGTAGCGACTATTACAGGAGATTTAGTATTCCCATCGTGCGCAAATATTGTATGTGATAAATTAGGCGCGAAGAATGCCTGGGGATTTGATTTGGCCGCTGCTTGCAGTGGTTTTTTATATGCACTTGATACAGGTGCGAAATTTATTGAATCTGGTAAGCACAAAAAAGTGGTTGTCTGCGGATTTGATAAAATGAGTGCTATCATCGATTATACGGATCGCAATACATGCATTATTTTTGGCGATGGAGGAGGAGCAGTATTGCTTGAACCTAACACTGACGGTTATGGTATTTTGGATTCAATTTTAAAATCCGATGGAAGCGGTCGTGAATTCCTGCATCAAAAAGCTGGTGGGTCTTTGAAACCACCAACACACGAAACCATTGATGCACGTGAGCATTATGTTTACCAAGAGGGTAAAACAGTGTTTAAATACGCCACCACCAATATGGCAGATGTTTCTACACAAATTATGGAAAGAAATAATCTTACACCAGATGATGTAGATTATTTATTAGCCCACCAAGCCAATAAAAGAATTATAGATTACACAGCAGAGAAGATGAATCTAGCGCCCGAAAAGGTATTAATGAATATTGAAAAATATGGTAACACTACCAGTGGTACCTTGCCTTTACTTTTCTGGGATTTTGAAAAATTGTTTAAAAAAGGCGATAATCTTATTTTAGCAACTTTTGGCGGAGGATTTACCTGGGGCAGCATTTATATTAAGTGGGCTTATAACAGTTAAACGATTTAAATACAAACAATTCAACACTATTAAATAAACAAGTATATTATGGATATTAAAGAAATAGAAAACTTAATCAAGTTTGTATCAGCCCAAAAAAATGTGGGTGAGGTAGAAATCGAGAAAAAAGATTTTAAGATTGTTATCAGAAAGCCTATCAATACTGTGGTTTCAGCACCTCAGTACATTCAAGCTTCCCCTGCGCCAATGGCAGCGCCTTCGGCTGCCCCTGCTTTGCCTGCGGCACCTATTGCAGCAGCGCCTGTTGCAGAAAAGCCGGTGGTTGCAGATAATTTGATTACAATTAAATCACCAATGATTGGTACATTTTACCGTTCATCTTCGCCTGATAAACCGCTTTTTGTAAATGTGGGCGATGAAATTAAACCTGGTAAAGCAGTTTGTATCATTGAGGCAATGAAATTGTTCAATGAAATTGAATCTGAAATCAGTGGTAAAATTGTAAAAGTATTGGTTGATAATGCAACACCTGTTGAATATGACCAACCACTATTTTTAGTTGAACCTAATTAATTTGAAAATTTATAATCTGATTTAATCATCACATTAATTTACTACCACTAGTTCAGTAAATAAGATTCAAAATAATTCTTATACCATCATATTATATCAATGTTTAAAAAAATATTAATAGCCAACAGGGGAGAAATTGCATTGCGCGTTATCCGCACATGTAAAGAAATGGGGATTAAAACAGTAGCGGTTTATAGCACAGCAGATAAAGAAAGTTTGCACGTGCGTTTTGCCGACGAAGCGGTTTGTATCGGCCCTCCACCAAGTAATCAATCGTATTTAAAAATTCCAAACATCATTGCCGCTGCAGAAATTACCAATGCAGATGCCATTCATCCAGGTTATGGTTTCTTAAGTGAGAACGCCAAATTCAGTCAGGTTTGCAAAGACCATGGTATTAAATTTATTGGCGCCACTCCTGAGCAAATAAATGGTATGGGCGATAAAAGCAATGCCAAGGATAGTATGAAGAAAGCCGGTGTACCAACCATTCCAGGAAGTGATGGCCTATTAGAAACCTTCGAAGAAGGCGTAAAATTGGCCCAAACTATTGGCTATCCTGTGATTATTAAAGCTACCGCAGGTGGAGGTGGTAGGGGTATGCGTATTATTTGGAAAGACGATGAGTTTGAAAAAGCTTGGGATTCTGCTAAAACAGAAGCTGCTGCTGCATTTGGCAACGATGGTATTTACATGGAGAAATACATTGAAGAGCCAAGGCATATAGAAATTCAAATTGCAGGCGATCAGTATGGAAAAGTATGTCATTTAAGCGAGCGCGATTGCAGTATTCAAAGACGACATCAGAAATTAATTGAGGAGAGTCCTTCACCATTTATGACACCAGAATTACGCAAGAAAATGGGTGAGGCTGCTAAGAAAGCTGCACAGTGTATTAACTACGAAGGTGTGGGTACAGTAGAATTTTTGGTGGATAAACACCGCAATTTCTATTTTATGGAGATGAATACCCGTATTCAGGTGGAACATCCAGTAACTGAAGAAGTAATAAACTATGATCTTGTAAAGGAGCAAATAATGATAGCTGCGGGTCAGCCTATTTCGGGCAAAGATTATGAGCCATTGAAACATGCCATAGAGTGCAGAATTAATGCGGAGGATCCTGCTCATAATTTCAGACCAAGTCCTGGTAAAATAACCAATTTTCATATTCCAGGTGGTCATGGTATTCGTGTAGATACGCATGCTTATGCTGGGTATCAGATTCCTGCCAATTACGATAGCATGATTGCTAAACTTATTGTGAGTGCTCAAACGCGCGAAGAGTGCATTGTAAAAATGGAAAGGGCTTTGGATGAATTTGTAATAGAAGGGGTATTTACATCTATTCCTTTGCAAAGACAGATTATGAACGACAAAAATTTTAGAGAGGGTAATTTCACAACTGCCTTTATGAATGATTTTGTGTTTAAGCCTTAAACTTAAATAAATATTTTTGAAAGGGCGTGAATTTATTCATGCCCTTTTTTGTTTTTATTCTTTTTGGGACTCAACTATTTGACTTTTAAGTACCATTTATATTGTTGTTCTTTGTGAAGCAGAAATGAAAACCAAACCATTTATTAAATCTGATAGTTTTGCAGTAAGCCTTGGTTTATATGTACCTCGTAAATGGTTTTTTTTATGGATGATTTTCATACTTTCGATTCCCAAAATTCATGCCCAAAAAAAATGTTTGGTTAGTTGCTATTCTGCTGGAGATTGTAAAAATTTCATGTTTTTTGATAGGCAATTTGATTCCACTTTTGCTAGCCATAACATCAACCATAAGTTCAAACTCATTGGCATTGGGTTTGATGAATTGGATAAATATTCAAAACTGATATTCGGTAGGAAGATAGACTCCTCTGTAGTTTTAAGCGAAAGCGAAATTGAAGACTTGAATTTAGAAAATCTGCAACCAGGCTTTTTGACCCTCATTTGTAACGATGCCAGAGTGACCACATTTGGTATTGATGAGTTGGAAGATAAAGTAGATTTTGTAATCAATTATGCCTGCAAAACTTCACTCAGTTTTACACCAAATGGGAAAAAGGCAATGTCAGATTCCGTCAGTTTTAAATATAAGCGTAAAGTGCCTCTTAACGACTTTAGAAATGGGAATACCTCATCTTATATTATTCACGATAAATTTTTGTACGCAACAGATGATTTATTCAGTCATACGCTAAATAAAATTGATATAAATATAGGCGAAACCATACTCAAAAGAGAATATTGGAAAGATTTGGAACCTTCTAAAATGTATAAAACATTATACGGTGATTTATTCGGAATGGACTCCATGATGAGGAATGATAGTGCCTACAATCGGCCAAAAGAAAGGACTGAGATATTAAGTATAATGTGGGATAAAGGAATGATATATTGTTTTGGAACCTATCAAATATTTACATTTTCTTCTAAAGATGGAAATTTTTATAATTTCAATCATGACATTATTTTGAAATATGATTCTCTTTTAAATTTTGTAGGGTATTTTATCTGCCATGATGTGTCCTACAGGAAGATGTATCCTATGTTGGCCTATAATTCTTTTTTTATTCAAGATACTCTTCTATCGGCTCAATGCATTTACGATTTTAATACCCCATTAAAAACCAAGCATATCATGTATTTTAAATTGGGCAAAAATCTTATTGAGCGGTATAGGATAGACTCTTTAATTATTAATGATCGTTTTTTTGGGTTGTTTCAAAGTAATATTACTGGAAAGTTTGAAAATTTAGGGACGACAGAGGATCCAGTTTGGACTATGTATCCTTTACCCGGTATATATTACCAAAATGAAAATATGTATTGTAATTTATTGGATGATTCCTTGTATAATTCCATAAATTTCCCTCTTGATTTTCCGGACTTAATTATTGATCAATGCGTGAAAATATCAAAAAATATTATTTATATAAGTTACATACACAACAACCATTTTTATTATGGTGCGATGAATTTAGTAAAGAAAAAATTTACTCTAATAAAACAATACAAGGATATTCGACAATCGGAATTAAGGATGATATTGAGCAATGAGGGGAAGCCTTATTTTATTCCAATTAATTTGAAAAGTAACAACAATTATTTATATGAACTCGAATAGAATTGCTTTTGTAATATTGCTAATTTGCATTGTTCCATCGAGAATGAAGGCTGTGGAATCTATTGACAACAATGGCAAGAGTGTTTTTTTTCTGGATAAATCAAAAATTAATAAATACGATTTAGTTGAATTGAAGTTTCAAAATAAATTGGATTTATTAAATGATACGGCTTTAATGAATTCATTTTACAGAATGTATAAATGCTCGTACAAACTAAAAAGTGAAGTTGTGAAACGGCGATTGAGCATAGCAAAATACGATAATATTAATTGTTATGATGATAGAATATATGTGACAGCAAGGTTTTTAAGTTTAGATACGACAAGAGACGGAGGAATGGAGTATCTTTTAATTGAGTATTCGTCAAATTTAAAATTTAAAAGATTATACCTGATGCGAAATTCCAGAATTAATGATGGTATGGCTCTTATATATCCTCGCTTTAGACTCCTATTCAACCAACAGAATGAAGTAATGTTTGCTACGCGACATCGAATACCATCGAATTCAAAAGACAGTATGGGATGTTTTGCGGTTTATAAAATGAATGCAAAAAATGGTGACTTACGGTTTAACAGATTGCTCAATGTGCCCAAGCCAATAAAGGAATTGTTTAGTTATGAGTTTTCACTCTATCCATTTGGATACATTGTTTATCCCATGTTTATTCCAATCAATTTTACAAATAGTCCTGCATATTTTTGTTTTCCATACAGCATTGTAAGGAATTATAATGGGGTAAAAGTGATGGACCCTTTTCACCATACAAGTTATAACTTAGATAGCATAAAATACCATCTTAATCCTGATTTGAAATTATCCTCTTTAGGGAATTTAATGAATTTAACTCCTGTAAGGGAACTTGTGCTTTCGTATTATACTAACAAGGATACCTTACAGCTATTGGTTGGCAATTATCACACTCAAAAAAACAAATTGGCCATTGTAAGTATTATTGGTAAGCATATTGAAATGAAAGCCCTTACATCGGAAGTCAATTTGGGAACTACCTATTTTCAAATTATTAATAATAAAGTACTAGCTATTCGCCTGGAAAGCGATGCGTATGTTTTAAATTATATTAATTAAATTGCACTCATTAAATAAGCAAAAACTGAGGTTCGTTTGTTAAATGAGTATGGATAATAAATTAAAAAGACGCAATTTTATAACCCGTGTTTCCATGGCTTTTGTTTCTGCATTGGCCTTGCCTATCACCAGTTTCTCCAATAAATTCAAACAATCCATGAGTACTTCTAAAATGAATATCAATCCAATTATTAGCATTAAACCTTTAGGCTTTCAATGGGAAAGTGCCGATCCTTTTTTATTTTGTGTGCATCACGAGGACCAGTTTCCAAAAGGCAATGATATGATGGGGCCTGCAGATTCCATGGAAGGCAGGAGTTTGGGTGATGATTTTATTATTAAAAATGGATATAGAATGTACCATGGCAAAACAGTTCCGGGTTTTCCTGGACATCCACACCGTGGGTTTGAAACCATCACAGTGGTGAGAAAAGGTTTGGTAGACCATGCAGATTCCATGGGTGCCGCCGGTCGTTATGGCGATGGTGATGTGCAATGGATGACAGCGGGTAAAGGAGTTCAACATTCAGAAATGTTCCCATTGTTAAGCAAAGAAAAGGACAATCCTATGGAACTGTTTCAAATCTGGTTGAACCTGCCAAAGAAAAATAAAATGGTAGCACCTCATTTTAAAATGATGTGGCGCGAGAGTATTCCGAATTATACATTTACAGATACAGAAGGTAAAAAAACAGTGATAGAAGTAATAGCAGGTAAAATAGATACCACTTTGGCGCCTGCACCACCGCCTGATTCTTGGGCAGCAGATG
Organism: Bacteroidota bacterium; assembly: GCA_025354385.1. Taxonomy (GTDB): domain Bacteria; phylum Bacteroidota; class Bacteroidia; order NS11-12g; family UBA955; genus JABMMZ01. The sequence goes on along the minus strand of JANXMZ010000017.1, from coordinate 9,771 downwards.
CCAACAATGAAGTTGCTATTTGGAATATAAAAATGAATGCTGGTGGTACTTGGTTATTGCCAAAAGCTTCGGAGGGAATTAATCGCACGCTTTATTTTTACGAAGGAGAAAACTTGAATGTGGAAAGTAATCCTGTTACAAAATACAATGCCATTGAATTGATTCCGAACATGGATGTGAATATTCAGGCAGGCGATACGGAGGTCAGTATTTTAATGCTGCAAGGCAGGCCCATTAGCGAACCTGTTATTGCATACGGACCTTTTGTAATGAATACCAAAGAAGAAATTAATCAGGCGTTCGAAGATTATCATCAAACACAATTTGGAGGCTGGCCATGGCAGCGCTACGACCAAGTGCACGATAGAGCAAAAAGTAGATTTGCCAAGCATGCGGATGGTACAGAAGAGGTGAAGGAAAATTAATATTAGTAACGTCTTCTTTTACCCGTAATTCTCAATATGGTTCGTCTGTTGATATGATGATGGTGTTCCTTGCAAGGAATAAATGACTCACTCCTTTTAATCTTATCTGAAACTTCGCTGTATGAAACAGTTTTGTATTGCATGGTATTGCTGTCGAATACCTCAATGACGGTAGGTGTTATTACGCAGTTAACTGTATCTTCGAAATAGCGTGTATAATAGGCTTTTATCTTGTCCTCACAAATGCAATCATTCAAAGGTTTTGATTCGCCCATGCCAATGGCTTTGATTTCAAGTTTTCTAATGGCTTTGCGTTTAATATATGCCACTATCGAGTCGGCCCTTCGCTGGCTTATGTCGGCATTAAATGTTTTGCTTGAACGGCAATCAGTATAGCATTCTATGGTGAAAGAAAAACTATCTATGTTGAATAGTTTTCTTGTAATTGAATCTAAGAATACTAGCCCATCAGGTCTTATACGGCCTCCATCCAAATCAAAAAAAATCGGCATGTAAATCATCTGTCCTACCTGAGGAGCACTAAAATTAATAGTAAAATAACTCCTCTGACCGGATAAATTCGGAACAAAAAGCAAAGCAAACCATATGATAAAGTATGCCTTCATAATAGAAAAAAAACAAATGCAGTATCGCTACTGTCCATATTTTTAAGGGGTATTGACCCTATTTTATTTCTTCATAATCGACATATTCGCCTTCGTTGTCCAAGTTTTTTTTCTTTGGTGGCGAAGTCTGTTGCGATTGCTGTTGATTCATTTTATCGTGCATATCGTTCATGTTTCTTTGAAAATCATTCGATACTTTCTTAACCGCAAAAATCATTTTAAGCAACTGCCAGATGGCATAAATAATAAAGATATTAAAAAGTAACTTTAACAAGTGAAGTATAAATTTAATGCAAAATTAAAGAATAAAATACATTGCCTGCTTAAAATTCCGATAAAAGTAAATTAAGTCGCACGAATCATTAGTTAATTTGAGATAATAAAGTATTTATTTTTTGGGTAGTTTCCATCCACTCATTTTCTGCATTTGAATCTTTGTTAATACCGGCTCCTGCATACAAAATAGCGCCATCATCGAATACCTGTGCGCATCGCAAATTCACATAAAAACTAAAATGATTGTTTTGCTTAATGCCCAAATAGCCCGCGTAATATTGCCTTTTAAAATCTTCATTTTGAAGCAAAAACTGATTGGCATTTTCGTAGGGTAATCCAGCTATAGCAGCAGTTGGATGTAGTTTTTGCAATAAATTTAAATCGGCCTCCATGGATTTGCAAAGTATTGTAAATTCTGTGGAAAGGTGCGATACATTGCCTGCTTTTTTGGGAGCGGTTTTTCCGATAGTAAAGCGATAATCCAAAGCATTTAATTTTGTTTGTATGTCATCTATGATTTGGGTATGCTCTGTATATTCCTTTTCACTGTATCCATAACTCTGTTCGGTGCCACCCAAGGCTTCGGTTTTAAGTGCGTTTTCTTTCCGTTCTAAGAGTGTTTCGGGTGTGGCCCCTATCATTGAGAAGCCATCGTTCAATACGAATGCATATACAAAAGCATTTGGATACAAATTGCTTAGTTTTAAAAAGAGTTGTGGCAGATTTATTTTATTCTCAATCAATAATTGTCTTGCTAAAACTACTTTTTCGAATTGCTTGTTTTGAATGGCGGATACGGCTTTGTTAACAATATCGATGTAATGATCTTTTGAAGTGCTTATTGTTTTTGTTGATTTTTGTAATGCGGTTGGTTGAAGGAACTCAATAATTTCAGTTGGCGTGAGCAATTGAATAAGTCCTTTTAAGCATAATACTTCGCCTTGTTTTTCGTATGGTGCTATTAAAAATTCATCCAATCCTTGGTGGCTAGAAATGCCATGAATATTTTGTTCACCTGGTTTTCGCCATATGGCTTTGCCAATCACGTTTAAAGAATTCATTCGCGCGGTTTAACGGCCATTGTAAGTCTACTGATATGCACTAATTTGCCTTCTTCATTTTCAATTCTAATTTCCCAAACTTGTGTAGAGTTGCCAATGTGCAAAGGTTTGGCAATGCCATAAACAACCCCGCCTTCCATTACTGGTTTAAGATGATTGCCATTGAGATCGAGGCCAAGGGCCACATATTTTTTGCGATCGAATACCAGATTAGCGGCTAAACTACCAACACATTCTGCAAGTGCCAAGCTAGCGCCACCATTTAGCATTCGCAGTGGTTGAATCGTGTTTGCATTAACAGGCATGCGGGCTTTTAAGTAATCGGGGCCTAATTCTATGTATTCAATTCCTAAAAAATCGCTCATTGTATTTTTACAGAATTCATTTAACCATTCCAGCTTTATATTTGCGGGCTCAAAAAATATAGATTCCATGTATGAATAAAGATTCAAAAATAGGTAAAACAATTCATCTCATCAGACATGGTGAAACAGATTTTAATCAACAAGGTATCATACAAGGCAGTGGGGTTAATAGCGATTTAAATGAAAAGGGCAGGTGGCAGGCCGCACAGTTTTTTAAAGCCAATCAAAATCAACCATATAATAGAATTTATACTTCGGAGCTTAACCGCGCCATTCAAAGTGTTGATGCGTTTATTCAAAAGGGTATTCCACATACCACTCACGCTGGTTTGAATGAGATTAACTGGGGCGTTATGGAGGGTAAACCAAGTTCACCCGAACGCCATCAAATTTATCAGCGCATCATAGAAAATTGGACCAACGGCCATCTTGATATTGCTGTAGAGAATGGTGAAACTCCTCTGGAGTTATTTGATAAACAAACCAAGGCATTAGAGCACATCACGCAAAAAACTGATGAGGATTTGATTCTAGTTAGTATGCATGGCAGGGCTATGCGCAGTTTTTTGTGTTTACTTACCAATACCCCTTTGCAACAGATGGAGCAATGGGAGCACACGAATTTATGTTTATATGAATTGGTGTTTAACGGAGATTACTTTGATGTTATCAAGGCGTGTGATGTTTCGCATCTACAAGAATAAAAAAGAAACCATGCTTTAATTGTGCAGAATATGAACGACCTGCGAATGGACACCATCTGCACTGATACTACGAATAATATACATGCCATTGGCAATGTTGGTACAATCAATAGTATTCGTACTGGCAACCATAGTGCTTATTGTATTGCCGCTCATATCTAGTAAGGTAGCAGATTGAGTATGAAGGTCTTTATTAAAATACAATAATTGATTAGCGGGATTAGGGTAGCAAATAATTGACTGATTGCTATTCAATTGTTGGATACTGGCAGGATCTTTTTTAGCAATTACCTGAACACAACTGCTGTTGTTGCTGATTATTGTATCTTCCAAGGTGGTGCCATTGTGTGGTTGCAAACTAAAACACATGCTAACCGTTTTATTTTGTTTTTCCATTGGCAATTGCATGATGTTCCAAAAAGTAATTGAATCGCCATTTGCAATTAATTTATTGTCAAAAATCATATACTTATTTCTTTCTCCACTTCTTACTGGATTAAACAAAACTGTATCACCATCTATCATTAAATAAATTCTTAAAGTATCTGTTTTTTCAACCTGGTAGGCCGATAAGTTTTTGATTTTTACGGTAAATTTAAAATTAACACCCGCTTCAACAAAGGCGCCACTTTTAGGTTCCAATAATTCGAATGACAAATCGGCTTTACGTTGAGAAAACCCATGTATGGTGCCAATAATAATGCTTAAAAAAAACAGTATTTTTTTCATGATAAGAACGAAGGTAAGCCCTCAATTCTAATTCGTTAGGAATAAAAAGTCACAGAATTGTAATATTGTAAGTTTAAGTAATAAATAGGAAGGTAATTTTACAATTATAATTAACAACTTTCATCGTATCTTATTTCGAATTGAAATAAAATTATGAAATAAAATTAGTCAACAAAGTTTACCAATTAGCACCTGGATAAGCTCTTTGAAGGAACTGCATATCCGCTAAAATAAAGCCCATGTGTTCAGAATGTACACCTGTTTTACCACCTTTTTGCTGATAGTTTTTTTCGGGAATAAACAAAGTAGACTCAGCCAATACATCTTCTACTTTTTCTTGCCAAAGTGGTTTTAAAATATTTAAATCGGGTGCAAATCCAGCTTCGAAAGCTTTTTGTTCAATTGCCGAAGACATAAATAATTCGCCAGTGAACTCCCATAATCCATTGACAGCATCTTGCATTTTCTCTCTACTTAAATCGGTGCCATCGCCTAGGCGAATCATCCATTCACTGCTCCACTTTAAGTGGTAAGTAACTTCTTTTATTGTTTTTGTTGCAATGTTTTTCAAGCGCTCTTCGCTACTATTCATCAATTCTGAATGAAGGTAGAAATGAAAAACATCATAAAAAAATTGCCTTACAATGGTATAAGCCCAATCGGTATTGGGTTGTTCAACTAGTAAAACATTTCTGTAAGCTAACACATCTCTTAAAAAAGCTACGGTATCTTCAGTGGCAGTACCGCCTTTTAAACTGGCGGCCAATTGATAGAGACTGCGGGCTTCGCCAATCAAATCGAGGGCGATATTGGTAAGGGCAATATCTTGCTCTAAAACAGGGCCATGACCGCACCATTCTCCACAACGTTGTCCTAAAATCATGCTGTTATCAGCCAGATGCAATGTGTAATTATAAAGTAGATCCTTATCAGCCATTACATGTGGTTTAATTCTTCTGGTAAAATATAGAAAGTTGGGTGACGGTATATTTTATCATTGGCTGGATCAAAAAATTCTTCTTGTTCGGAAGGTTCGCTGGCATGTAGGTTTTTGCTTTCGACTACCCAAATACTAACGCCTTCCATTCTTCTTGTATAAACATCACGGGCATTTTCTATCGCCATTTTTACATCTGCGGCATGCAAACTGCCAACATGTTTATGGTTTAATCCTTGTTTGGCTCTAATAAAAACCTCCCAAAGAGGCCATTCTTTGTTACTCATATTTTTGTATTAAGCTGCGTTTGTATTTTCTGTATTCTGTTTGCGCTTTTCTCTTTTTTCTGCATAAGCCACTGCAGCTTCACGCACCCAAGCACCATTTTCCCAAGCATCTACTCTTGCTTTTAATCTTTGTTTGTTGCATGGCCCGTTGCCTGCTACTACTTGATTGAATTCGTCCCAATTGATAACACCAAAATCGTAGTGACCGCGTGCCTCATTCCATTTTAAATCAGCATCGGGAATGGTAATGCCCAATATCTCTGCTTGAGGTACGGATACATCTACAAATTTTTGGCGCAATTCGTCATTGCTGAAACGCTTTATTTTCCATTTGGTACTTTGTGCACTATTGGGTGAATTGTCGTCATTTGGTCCAAACATCATCATGCTAGGCCACCACCAGCGGTTCAAAGCATCTTGCGCCATGGCCTTTTGTTCAGGTGTACCTTGGCATAGGGTTAACATAATTTCATAACCTTGACGTTGGTGAAAACTTTCTTCTTTGCATACTCTCACCATTGCTCGTGCATATGGTCCATAACTTGCCCTGCACAAAGGTACTTGATTCATGATAGCAGCGCCATCTACTAACCAACCTATAGCACCCATATCTGCCCATGTTAGGGTTGGGTAATTAAATATACTGCTGTATTTGGCTTTGCCAGAATGCAACTCGGCCAACATTTCATCGCGCGTCATGCCAAGTGTTTCTGCCGCAGAATATAAATATAAACCATGTCCAGCTTCGTCTTGTACCTTGGCTAACAAGGCTACTTTTCTACGCAAATTAGGCGCTCTAGTAATCCAATTGCCTTCGGGAAGCATGCCAACAATTTCGCTATGTGCATGTTGAGAAATTTGTCGCAAAAGGGTTTTGCGATATTTTTCAGGCATCCAATCGCGGGGTTCAATTTTTATCTCCTCGTCAATTCTCTTTTGAAAAGCTTCTTCAAGATTTATTTCCATGATTATAATTTACAAACCTACATAAAATTTGCAAATATTAAACACTTAAAGAAAGGAAAGGTTTTCGCAATGCAAAGGACTTACAGTTTAATAAATGAACATTGATCTTAAGTGGCTGTTATTTGCGGTATTCCAATAGGTCGCCAGGCTGGCAATCTAATGCATCGCAAATGGCCTCGAGCGTTGAAAAGCGGATGGCTTTTGCTTTACCCGTTTTGAGAACAGATAAATTGGCAATGGTAATATCGACTTTGGCAGAGAGTTCATTCAAACTCATTTTGCGTTTTGCCATCATCACGTCTAAATTAACAATTAATCCCATATTAAATGACTAAATCAATTTCATTTTTTAAGTCAACACCTCTATTAAAAATAACTGCGAAAACATTTATAAAATAGGCAAGAAATAGATATTCAAAATGAAAAATATGGATAGGTGTTCCTTCGCTTAATAAGCTTTCATAATAATTCAAATGGATGGCGCTTAATGCATCTATCGCAAAGAAAATCATACTTAATAAGGCAACCCTTTGTATGTATTTTTTAGATTCAAAATTTTTAAACGGATCAGAAATATCTAAAGACTTTAAAAATTTTGTAAAATAGAATAATGTAATTGCAACAAGAGTTATTTTGATGGCTTCATAAGCGGCAATAAAAATGAATCCAATTAAATTATTACTGTACAAGGGCAGAATATTGATTTTTGCAAATACAAGATTAAAGTGCTTTATGGCATCTGAATGGATGTTAAATAATTTGAAAAGGTAAGCACCTAAAAATAAAATGCTGAATGCAAAAAATATTCTAGAGAAATTGATTAATGAGGCCATCGTTTGATGTGGCTTTAATTGGAAAAAGGCGTTATGCATGTTTGCTACGTAGCCTTTTTTAATGTTTTGGGTGTTATTTTGATTGGACATAATAAAAATAGTTATTTCAAAATACGGTAAATTATTATCGAATAACAATAAATTAAAATTTTAAATCGATAAAATTACACAAAGGGTGGATGAATTTTGATTGGCAATGGATTTTAGTTAGAAAATGCAGAATCGGTATGGAGAAGTTGCGCTACATGGCTTACTTTTGAAGTCTTCAAAAGATTAAAAGGTATAACAATGACAGAAGCCATCGCCATTAAAATAAAACGAAAGCCCAATGACCACACGCATTACATAGGACAATTAGACAATGGCAATCAATTTATGGCACTTGAAGCATTTTTTCATAAGCTTCCAATTACATCCGACTGGCAAAGGACGAGAAAAGAGTTTGTTGTTTTTCATTTGTTTGATAAGGATGGAAAGCACCTTTCATCTAAACACCAATTTGTTGGCATTACTGCGGATATTGATGGGCGTGAATTAAACACTGATATTGAAAATTTGATGGTAGGCATGGGTCATGGGGTATTTACTGATATTCGGATACAACCTTTTTCGGTTTCCATAGATGAATTTGAGTATGGCTTTATAAAAGATGATGAAAATTATTGTTTCATTTTAGAGCCCAATGATCTGAGTTTTTATGCACCCTTTGATGGTGAATATGAATCTTGATAATTAGAGAATAAAGGGGGTTGAAAATTTTCAAGCTATTCATTTTTATAGGTGAGATATTCAAAGTTATAATAGGTATCCTATAGGTATTTGAAAATCGAAAATGTTGCAAAAATATTAATTTTAGTATCAAGTTTATAAGCGTTGCATATATTCATAAGCCATTAATATTCAAATATATTAACGTGCAATACAAATCTATTGACTTGATTTTTATAGAGTTAAAAAAAATGAAGATAAAAACTGACAATTGTCAGTAATATATTGTTAAGATTGCATGTATTTTGTCTAAATGTCTAACAATTGTTCAAGAATATTTTAACCAATGAAACCTACTAAAATAATATTGGTTGCCCACGATTTTAGTGTGGCTTCCAGAAACGCTCTAGAGTTGGCAACCATGATTGCTCAACAAACCAATTCTACCATTTATGTTTATCACGTTGTGTCAGCTCCTGTCATGTTAGAAATGGAAGGTGCCAGTGCGAGCGTTTATTCTCCCGAAGAGGATATTAAGGCAGCGGGTGCTTTGTTAAGAAGAGGGGTCACCTATCTAAGGAAACGCGTAAGAGGTGTTAACATTGCATTATCTGTTGATTATGGATTTTTAATTCCCAATATTGCGAAAAAGGTAGAGGAAATTGAGCCTTGGTTGACCGTTGTGGGCGTTAAAAAGCGAACTGGTTTAGACAAAGTAGTTTTTGGAGATGTTTGTGCTAATTTAGTAGGTAAAATAAAAAGTCCAATGTTGGTAATACCGCTTAATTATAAAAAGCTTAAACTTGGCAAATGGGTTTATGCATGGGACGGAAAAACAAGTGATGTAGATTACTTGGGTGTTATTAAAGAAATACTTGGTAGAAAACCAGCTACTATTACAGCTTTAAATATTACTCATTACGACGAGGATACAGACAAAAAAATCAATGCGTTTAAGAATGGAATGAAAAAATTATTTACGCATCAAACCACTGATTTAAAGCAGGTACAAGGGTTGGATAAAATTGGAGAATTTGAAAAAGTTTTAAGACAAATGGAACCCAATATGGTAGCGGTTTATGCCCATCATTACAACCTCTGGCAAAGCGTATTTCACAAGCGTTTTTCTCGACAATTATTTAAATTTACAAAATCACCTTTATTGGTGATTAACGAATAGGAAAAATAATATACAGCAAATTAAAACGCCATTGGATTTTGTATCTCTTGGCGTTTTTTTTATTTCAAATGATGAAGCATTAAATTATAACTACCACTACAAGACTGGTTAGGGGTAATTTATGCTAGGAAAGTTCAAAGCTTGTGAAGACGATGTGTGCACTATTATGCTCGCCTGTTGTGAGGTCAAAAGGATCAAAATAAAGAGAATTAATTTCTCGTAGGCTTTTTATTTTTTCAGAAAATGCAATTAATGCAATTTTACATGATGAATACCATGCAGGAATTGATCAAGATTGGTATGGTTGAAGGCCATCTGGTCAATCAAAATAACTTTACTCAAAAAATTAAGCAATTGCCTCATCTTAAATGGTCTATTCTAGCTTCTTCATTTATCATTCCTGAACCAACTATTATCTAATTTTCCAAATTGGTTGAAAAAAACCTGTACAGAAAATGGTTGGTTAATTAGTTAATCCTTATCAACTCATTATCCAAAATTTGATTAAATCTATTTCTTATTCCTAATTTAAATGATTAAACGTTTTAAATTATTTCTACCTTTTTTTATTCCGCTGCGCTTCATGAGAGAAGTTCATTGCCAAAAAAGGTAGCCAACTAAGCCGAAGGCGCTCTCACGAGCATAGCGAGTAAAAAAGCTAGTCGCAGCAACCA
>JANXMZ010000066.1 GCA_025354385.1 Bacteroidota bacterium | reverse complement strand
AAGCCACTTAGCACCGAATTACTGAGCAAAATCCTACACTAAATAATTACCAATAAAAAAAGCGATCAAGCTAAAATCTCTTTTAACTTAATCGCTTTTAATTTTTCTATTCAAAAATCAGAGGCTTTTTCAGTGCCCTCCAATTTTGGAGACCCTTTTTTATTTTAATAGGATACTGGTAATATTTTCAAACCCACTATTTTAAAGGCCTGTCATTTTTTCCATAGCTTCTGTATATCTGCTACCATGAACTTGTATTTTGGATGCAGCATTTTGAATTTCCTTTAATTCATTGCTACTTAATTCAATGGTTGCCCCTCCTAAATTTTCGAATAGTCTATGTGTTTTAGTAGTACCCGGTATTGGAACGATCCAAGATTTTTGCGCCAGTAACCATGCCAATGCAATTTGTGCTGTGCTGCCATTTTTTTGTTTTGCAAAATGTGATAATAAGTCTATTAAAGATTGGTTTGCTTCAATCGCTTCTTTTGTAAACCTGGGCAATCCACTGCGAATATCGTTTGCGGCAAATTGTGTTTGATCGTTGATGGCTCCGGTTAAAAATCCTTTACCGAGCGGACTAAAAGGCACAAAACCAATTCCCAATTCTTCTAATGTTGGAATGATCTCGAGTTCAGGGGTTCTGGTCCATAAAGAATATTCACTTTGTAAAGCAGATACTGGATGAACAGCATGGGCTTTACGAATGGTTCCAGCACCTGCTTCAGACAAACCAAAATATTTCACCTTACCTTCTAGTATGAGATCTTTCACAGCACCAGCCACGTCTTCAATTGGAACCGAAGGATCCACACGATGCTGATAAAACAAATCAATCACTTCTACCCTTAATCTTTTGAGAGATGCTTCTGCAACTTTTTTGATTTGTTCAGGTCTGCTATTAAGTCCGATATATTTTGGTCCACCATTTGGGTCCATTTCGAAGCCAAATTTTGTGGCGATAGAAACTTTTCCTTTGAAGGGTTCTAATGCTTCACCCACCAATTCTTCATTTATATATGGACCATAAACTTCAGCCGTATCAAAAAATGTTACACCAAGTTCATATGCTTTTCGCATAAGGCTAATCATTTCTGTTTTATCGGCTGCAGGCCCAAGACCGAAACTCATTCCCATACATCCCAATCCGATTGATGAAACTTCTAACCCGCTATTTCCTAATTTTCTTAATTGCATAATTGTTTCATTTTAATAGAACAAATTTATTGCTGGATATCTTACCTTATTAACTAAAACCAAAGAAGTACTTATTTTAATCAAACATTCCTAAATTTCAAAGGACTTGTTTGTGTATGTTTTTTGAAGAAATTATTGAAATGCGTTACTTCTGTAAATCCTAATGCATAAGCAATCTCTGAAACCGTCCATGCGCTATGTTTTAAAAGAATCTTTGACTCTTGTAGGATTCGTTCAGCGATTATATGTGAAGTTGTTTTTTCTGTAGTGTCTTTTACGGAACGGTTGAGATGATTTACATGAACGTTAAGCTGACTAGCAAAATCTGATGCAGTTCTGAATTGTATTTTAGGGTGCACTTCATCAATAGGAAATTGCCTTTCGAGCAATTCTAAAAATAATGTGGAAATTCTTTGTGATGCATTAATCTGTTGTTTATCTAATCTGGAACTGGGCTCCATTTTCATAGCAAAATGTAGTAATTCAAAAACCAGATTTCTTAATGCATCGTATTTATGAACATATTCAGAATTGATTTCCTGATACATACGTTCATAGATACCTGCAACTATATTAGTTTGTTCATCTGTGAGTTCAAATACATGCGTCCCATTTGATTTATATACAGAATCACTAGTGTTTTGATGTTATAAATATAAGTTCTTTGAAAGTCTTGTCTGTATTGTGTTTCAGCGGTTTTGTAGCCTAACACGATTTGAAAAGTTTGAAATTTTATCTTAATATAACACCTTGATAATCAATTAATATGAA
>JANXMZ010000080.1 GCA_025354385.1 Bacteroidota bacterium | reverse complement strand
GAACTTCCCTTGAGGTACCAAAAAAAACTACATCTCAAAAAACCGGCCGGTTCATGCGACGTCCCTCAAACATCGAACTTTGTTATAATGTCAAATATGTTACTCTTAAAATAAATAATATTTAGCCATTGTTGAAGTAGTTGCATGATTCCAATAAATTTGCCAAAGAAACAATGTAATTTATGAAATACTTGCATATTAAATGATCATTTTTACCAGTATAAAAAATACAATGATTTGAAAATATGTTTATTACAAAGTTAGTAAGGATTGACTAAGTAATAGAAATAAATTCAACAAAAGAGTCAATGAAAATTGGCTCTTTTGTTGCCATTGTTATAGAGTCATTTCGAAAACTCAATCCACACATTTTTGGTGCTTACTTATAGATGCATAATTCAATGCACACTCATTATTCCAAACAGAATAATATAAAATAATTTGAATGGTTTACGTCTACTAAAAGCAGAATACAAGAAAACCCATCTTTTTATCTGGCCTTCTTTTTTGCCTTAAAATCACCGCGTTTCCATGCTTCAAAGAACTGCGCCCAAGCAAATGGATTTAGGATATTCATAGGAGGGATTTGTCCACCAGCATAATACGATTTTTGCATTTGATTTCTCAACACTGCTCTATATGCTTCAGAGGCATCATTGTCCATTTTCGAGGCCTGCTCTTTCATGGCTTCTAATTCAAGATTGTTTTTTGCTCTTACGTAATCATCATCTGGAATGTCTTTGGTTACAAATGCATAATCAAATGTTGACCTGTTGGGCATTGGCATTACTAGCACACCTGGCAAATGGAAAGTATCCTGATTCATAAGCTTAACGATTGAATATTTATACCCTTTCAAACTATCCGGTATTTTAAAATAAGATGTTTTAAATTCAACGTGCGAAAATGCAATGGTATCACCTTTGCGGGCTACGAATGAAAAATAGCCTTCTAAACTTGAGTAGGTGCCATATGGCTTCCCAAGTACCGAGATATTAGCAAAAGGAATAGGATAAATACTATCTGCGGATAACAAAATACCAGAGAATTGAATCAAATTACTGTCTCTGTTGTTTTGAGCGGATAAGCAGAAACAGGAAACAAACAGAATCCCTAAAAAAAACTTTTTCATGTTAGATTACTTTTATAACAAAATTCCAGCCAAAATAGTTACAGCCACTAAAATAAATGATGGCCATTTTGTGAAATGCAAATATACAATAGTAAATATTAAAACGATAATTGTTTCCGTTAAATTAATGGACATAGGTTTACCGTTGCCAGCTACATAATCAAAATAAGGCTTCATCATAAAATAGGCTGCCGCCCATACAAACCCAATTGCAACCGCTATTATGCCATCTAAAGAGCGGTAAACAATAGGATATAATTTGATTTGACTCCACAACGGATATACAAAGAAAATTAAAAGCGTGCCTGGTAAAAATATGGCAATGGTACCTATGCCACAACCGAGTAATTGGCCCATAACACCGTACCCCATTTTTTTCATTGCAATACCATTGGCAAAAGTTGCGATAGTAAAGGTAGGTCCGGGAACAGCCTGTAACAAACCTAATCCAGTATTAAACTCTTCTAAAGTTAAATATTGCTTCTGTTTAAATTCTACAAACTCGGTCAATATCATCGAAAACAATACATTTCCACCACCAAAAGTCATGGTGCCCATCCTGTAAGTATTCTCGAATAAACGGACGGGTTCCGATAAATATGGAAAATTATTTTTAGTAAAAGCACCCAGCAAAGCAGCCGTTATTAAAATCAATAGCAGTAATGATAAATTGGCCCATTTAATATTAATCAAAGGTTTATCATTGGGAATAAAATCCTTGTTACCAAATTGAACGGTTACAAAGGCACCAAATATCAGTAGAATGGGGAAAGATACTGGCGAATGAAAGAGCGCTGATAGAATACAAGCCATAATTGCCAAAAAGACACTGATATTGGTTTTCTTCATTATACCAGTCATTTTTATAGCAGCCATAATTACAAATCCCAAAGCCATAGGACCAATATACCGGAAGTAATACGGATTAATATAATTGGTAGAGATGGCAAAAAAAGTCATCAATAAAGTGGCAGGCATAATCCATATCAACAGTGATATAAAAGCTAAACGCGGACCACCCATTTTATGAGCTACTGCCGTTAAAGTTTGTGTGGTGGAAGGGCCAGGTAAAATCTGGCACAAACTATTTAATTCCAATAAATCAGTTTCGGTAATGTATTTCTTTTCATGAACCAACTTTTTCATAAAAAGTGGAATATGCATTTCTGGTCCGCCAACGGCAGAAAGAGACAAACTTAGCACATCTTTTAAAAAGACGATATCCCTTACTCGCTTAAAGTCTGCTTTTAATAACACTGAATATTTTAATTGTGGAAATTGATACGAAAATGCTGAAATTTGTGCAGATGTTCAAACTTTTCGCATATTTATTTATTCTACTCTGTTTAATTGTCAGTTGCAGCGGTCCTGCTAACGATTTTGAAAAACAAGCGGAACTGCAATATTTAGATACTTTAGGGTCCAGATTAAATGGCGTTAAAAATTTATTGGATAAAGTAGATCTTGCAGATATTAAAGATAGACAAGATATCATTCAAAATAATTATCAGTTCTGTGAATTAAAACTGAAGGAGAAGGCCATTGAACCAGATGAAGAAATGGCACGTTTACTACAAGAATATCGTGCTTTAGAAAGACTCTACAGCAATACCATTGCTACTTATCCGGGCATTGTTATGAAACTCGAAGAACTTTATCTTGAATTAAAAACATTAAAGGAATCTGCCAATGCTAAGGACTACAACAAAGAAGTTTTTAAAACCTATTTCAATAAGGAGAAAGAAGAAGTGCTGCAACTACATAAAGCTGCGCAAAACACGCTTAAGTTATGTGTAGAAGCTGAGTCGGTTTTCACCAGAAGACAGCAGGAGATTGAAGAATTGGCAGAAGCATTAAAAAAATAAATCGGTTTATTTCTACGTAAAACTTACTTTTGACTTGCACTAAATGAGTGAAAACAAAGATTTAAAAATCCTTTTAACTAACCTGCCCGACCAGCCAGGAGTTTACAAATATTTCGATGAGGCAGGCGAAATCATTTATATTGGAAAGGCAAAAAGCCTGAAGAAAAGAGTCAATTCTTACTTCAACAAAGTACACGACAATCGTAAAACAACGGTATTGGTTTCTAAAATTCGAGACATTCAATACACGGTGGTAGATTCCGAATACGATGCACTCCTATTAGAAAATAGTTTGATTAAGGAATTCATGCCACGGTATAACATCAGTTTAAAAGATGATAAAAGTTATCCGCTGATAAAAATTTCAAAAGAGCGTTTTTCTAAAGTATATGCCATGCGCAACCCTGTAAAAGATGGAAGCGAATATTTTGGCCCCTATAGCAATGCAAAGTTGATGTACATGGTTTTAGATTTTGCAAAAAAATTATATCCGACACGCAATTGTAATTATGATTTATCCGAAAAAAACATACGCGATAAAAAAGTAAAATTGTGTTTGGAGTATCAAATCGGCAATTGCAAAGGACCCTGTCAAGGTTTGCAATCGTTAGATGATTACAGTAAAAATATTGCCAATATCAAACACATATTAAAAGGTAATTTAAGCGAGGCTAAAAAACATTTCAAACTGCAAATGTCCGAAGCTGCAGAAGCGCTTCATTTTGAAGAAGCACAGCAGTATAAAGAAAAATTAGAAATGCTTGAAAAATATCAAGCCAAGTCTACCATCGTCAATAACAATATTAACAACGTGGATGTATTCGGTATTGTATCAACTCCAACTTCCGCCTATATTAATTATTTAAGAGTTGTAAATGGAATGATCATTCAAACCCATAATTTAGAATATAAAAAGAAAATTGATGAAACCGATGAGGAGTTATTATTAGAAGCCATTGCAGAAATAAGAAATACCCAATTCATAGAAACTGAAGAATTGATATTGCCATTTGAACTTAGCATTGAGACAGAATTCAATATCACAGTGCCTTTAGGTGGCGATAAAAAGAAGTTGCTCGACCTTAGCATAAAAAATGCTTTGTATTTGAAGCATGAAAAACAGCAAGCCTCAGATAAACTAGATCCTGGATTAAAAACAGATAGAATTTTAAACACCATGATGATAGACTTGCGACTAAAAGTGCCCCCTAGGCATATGGAATGTTTTGACAATTCAAATATTCAAGGCACTAATCCGGTATCCGCATGCGTGGTTTTTAAAGATGCTAAACCCAGTAAAAGTGATTACCGTCATTTTAATGTAAAAACAGTAATAGGTCCTGATGATTTTGCTACTATGACCGAAGTGTTAACCCGCAGATACAGCAGGTTATTAAACGAGAAACAAGCTTTGCCCGACCTTATTATAATTGATGGTGGTAAAGGCCAATTAAGTGCGGCCGTAGATGCATTGCAATCATTAGGTATCTATGGAAAAATACCAGTAATTGGCATTGCCAAACGTTTAGAAGAATTGTATTATCCAAACGACCCACTGCCTTTGTATCTCGATAAAAAATCTGAAACATTAAGAATCATTCAACAAATGCGAGACGAAGCCCATCGCTTTGGAATTACTCATCACCGCAATAGAAGAAGTAAGAATTTTACTATAACTAGTTTGGAAGAAATTGATGGTATTGGCAGTGTAACGGCAAATACATTGCTCTCCTATTTCAAATCTGTAAAAAAAATAAAAGAAGCTGGTAAGGAAAAACTAATGGAAGTCGTTTCAGAAAAAACAGCCAAAGCCATCCTAGATTTTTATCACAATGAATCAAAGAATCATACACAAATTTAAAAATCTATCTGCTATTAAACAGCGATTGCTGAATTTCTCGGCTCATTTTGAAACTTGCAACTTTTACGATTCAAATGGTTTAAAATCTCCTTTGGATTACGGGAGATTCGAACTTCTGGTGAGTTTTGGTTGTTTACAAAAACTGGAAGGCACCTTTCAGGAAATTACCGAAAGAATGCATCAAAGCAAACAATGGATAATGGGTTATATGTCTTACGATGCTCACTTAAAATTTAATACTTCACAGCAATTGAACGAGGCAGATGCCCATTTTTATCTTCCTAAAATCATCGCATACATTGTACCTGATAGTGATTTTTTAATAATAGAAAGCAATGGTATTTCAGATATTGAGTTTGAATCTCACAAGATGATTTTCAATGCAACAGAAGATGTGGCCATTATAGCCAAAGAGGAGCCGTTTCAATTTAAAGCCTGCACGTTAAAGAATAATTATTTAAAAAATGTGGAGCGCATCAAAAAAAATATTGTGGATGGTGACTATTATGAACTTAATTATTGTCAGAAATTCAACTATTCTGGGTTGCTTTCTAATGCCATTGGAACATTTAATGCATTGAATAAAAAATCACCAACACCATTTTCCTCATTCGTAAAAAATTCTGATTATAATATTTTATGCACCAGTCCAGAACGTTTCATTTATAAAGCAGAAAAAACTTTGGTATCGCAACCTATAAAAGGCACCAACAAACGATTACAAGGCATCGAAAATGAACAACAACTAAGTGCTTTGAAAAACAATATAAAGGAACTGGCAGAAAATGTAATGATTGTAGATTTGGTGCGCAACGACCTGTCAAAAATTTGCAAAAGTGGTAGTGTAGAAGTAATTGAATTGTGCGGCACATATCCATTTGCTTTGGTAAATCAAATGATATCTACCGTAAAGGGGGAATTATTGGAGGGTATTACCATTTCAGCAATATTTAAATCGTTATTTCCGATGGGCAGCATGACAGGAGCTCCTAAAATAGAAGTGATGAAAAATATTATGCAATACGAAAGCACAACCCGTGGTATTTACAGTGGTTGTATTGGATATATAATGCCTAATGGTGATTTCGATTTTAATGTAATAATTCGTTCTTTGGTGGAAGATAAACAAAAAAAAGAAATTTCTATTCATGTTGGCAGCGCTATAACCTATGATTCTGACCCAGAACAAGAATTTGAAGAGTGCATGCTCAAGGCAAAGGGTTTGTTTACTTTTTGAAATAAAAAAAGCCTCAGCAATTGCTAAGGCTATTTCATAGTGTGTGTAAAGATTTGTATTTTTTTTAATACTAAGCTTGCAAGCAAGCCATTTGAACCATTGATAATACCAATAGTAGGATAGCAACATAATAGTACTTAAAGATTGAATTTTTCATAATTTGTAGTGTTTTTAATTTGTTATAGTTGTTGATTTTTATTTTATGTTTTCAGGTTGAACTTCCTGAAAACAAAACAAGGGGAATAATAATAAAATATGGAATGTGCTCCATAGTTTTAGCATTTGTTCAAGTTTTAGTTTTTAGTTTAATTTTTAGTTTTAGTTTTTAAATTATTACTATTATTCCCTTGTTTAGTTTTTATGATAGTATAAGTACACGATAGTATACTGTGTGAGTCCTTAACTTTTCTAATCTTAATGACCTTTTTGTATTGCGTGTCATTAGGTTGCTCAATTTGTATAGAATCTTGTTGTTTTCCATATTTTATAGTGTAGTGTTTAGGTGACGCTTTTTAATTGGTATTTCACTTTATTAATTAATATATCTTATGCTTCAAAAAGGACTTCAAAAAGTAAGTATAAAGACTTATTAGGTATATATACTCATGATTATCAGCACCTTATATTCAAACTTAAGTCCATTTTTGTAAAATGCAATAGCCTTCTAACATAAAATCACTATTATAACCTAATATACTTATTTTCAAGCTATTAAAATTTAGTAAAGTTGCTTAAGATTACCAGAATTTAGCTCAATTAGGTTAATTTTTAGCTTAAACGTCTTAAATACTGTGTTCTAATTTTACCCTTGTATAACTGCCATCGCAAATATTGCTATAATGCTGATATTCCTATGTTCTTTCTATGTTACTGGTATTAAAAACGGACAATAGCATTTCACCTAAATTTTTTAAATCGTCTTTGAAATCCCGTATCAATTAAATTCGGCACCCTTAAAAAAAAGAGTCATAAAAAGTACTTCTATTCAAGCAAAATGATTGGCTTTAAATTTCAAATATTTTTTGCAATTTTATATTAATAGCATATTATATTAGTATTTAAGTAATTAACATGTCACAATTATTAAATTTACAATATTTTATGAGTATTTATACTTAGTTTTTTATCAAATTTTTACATTAATAAGGAATAATTAACATCACTATTATTTGTTAATTAAATGAATAAAAAAGTACCTTTTACTCCAAAAGTAAGCCTCAAATGCCTATTTTTTTTGATTATTATTAACATTTATGAAGCAATAAATTAAATAAACTAGTTTTATAATATTGTATATCTGATGTTTATATTTTTTTGTCAAAATTATACATAATTGAATTTGTTAATTAAAATTTTAAAATATAATATTGCAAAGCAAAAATTAAGTATTTATACTCAATTTTATTTTTAAGTATAAATACCTAATTTAAAACCAAAAAACGCAAAATTGAGATTGTATTGTTTAAAATCCTCTGCAAACCTTCAAGGTTTATTTGTATTTATACAATTAATAAATCGACCCTTAGAATTTTTATACATCACCAATTGGTTTCAAGATAGAAACCAGTTTAATTACCGCATTAGAACACATTATTTACCGATGGTTTTAACAGTAAAGCTGTTATATAGATAATGGTTTTAGTCTAACATACAGCCGAGAAAGGTGGACAAAAGGTTTGTCTGCCTTTCTCATTATTAGAGCTTACATCCTTAATAAGAATATTAATTGCTTTTGAGAAGTTCTAAAGCATTCCTTTTTGCTATCTCTGTTGGGGCATTACCACTCAGCATTTTGGCTAACTCATTAACTCTATCGGATTTATTGAGTAATTGTAAATAAGAAACCGTTCTGTTATTCTCCTCATATTTGCCTATCATAAAATGTGTATCGCCATAACTGGCTACCTGAGGCAAATGTGTAATTGCAATAATTTGATGTTTATGCGATAATTTATCAAAAAGAGAACCAATGGTATCGGCAACTTTTCCAGATACACCAGTGTCTATTTCATCAAATATTAGCGTGCTCAAATCAGAATAGCCAGCCTCTATGCTCCGGAAACACAGCGCTAAGCGACTCAATTCACCTCCAGAAGCTACTTTATTGAGAGCTTGTAATTGCATTCCAACATTCGCAGTAAAAAGTATCGTAAGTTCAGATTTACCAAATTCATCAAATTGATCTTTTTCTGATAAATCAAAATGAATATTGGCTTTTGGCATTTCCAATTCCCCCAAAATATGTTTGATTTCAGTTTCTATTTTGAGGCAGGCTGTCAATCTTGCTTGGTGAATAACTGCCGAACTAAGGTTCATATCTTTAGTCAAATTAGAAAGTTCCAATTCTAAACCTTCAATCTCTTGGTCTATGTTACCAATTGTAAATAATTTATCGGAAATAATATTTTGCTCATTTAACAAATCAGTATATTCTGTAATACCGTGCTTGCGTTTTAAATTTTGTATTAATTGTAAACGAGCATTTACTTCTTCAAGTCTAGCACCATCAGGCAAGGCAGATTGTTTTAAATGATCAGCCTCACTGGCAATATCCTTAAGTTCTATGATGGCAGAATCTATGCGTTCATAAAGATCTTTTGCAATTGTACTTACATTAACAATCCCTCTTAACTGAGATTTTAATTGCCCTAAAGCATCTGCAATAGCATTATCATTATCTAATATCATTTGTGTTATAGCATCTGCAACAACCTCAATAGACTCCGCGTTGCTCAATAATTTCAATTCGTCCTCTAGCAATACTTCTTCATTTTCTTTTAAGCCTGCCTGTTCAAATTCGGTAATCAAGTAATTCAAATAATCCTTCTCTTTAAGCCAAGTTTGCTGCTGTTCAATACAGGTTTTCAAATGTGCTGAACGCAATTTAAATTTATTGAATTTTTTCTTATAGGATATAACTTCTTCGTTCAACCCTGCATAGGCATCCATCAAACCAAACTGAAAATCACGGTCGGTTAATTGGGTATTCTCATGTTGAGAATGAATACTGATAAGGTTTTTAGCAATGGCCTTAATTTGTTGTAAGTTGACGGGGGTATCATTTATAAAACTCCGAGATTTTCCACTATCATTGAATTCCCTGCGTATGATTGTTTCTTCTTCAAAGTCTAGTTCTAAACCATCAAATAAGTGCTGGTACTTACTCTTATCAAGTTTAAATACGCCTTCAATTACGCATTTATCTGCCTTAACATCTTGTTCATTTTTAGTTTTTATATCAGCTCGGTTCCCTAATATAAGTGATAGCGCATCAAGTACAATGGATTTACCGGCACCCGTTTCTCCAGTAATAATATTGAGTCCTTTTGAAGGTTCAAATACCATTGATTTGATAATGGCAAAATTAGATATGCTTAGTTTTAGTAACATAAATTTAACAACTGAGTATTTTTGAAAGATGCCACAATGAATGGTCTATCGTTTTTTTATTATTGATGGCATCTTTAAAGGAAACAAGCGCTAGTTCGTGATTGATAACACCTACACATAAATTGGTTTTACCGGCTAATAAACTTTCTACAGCTGCATTACCCAAAAAACTCGCCAATATGCGATCGTTGGCAGTTGGTCGCCCACCTCTTTGGATATGCCCAAGCACTGTTACTCTTAAATCACATTCAGGAAATTCTGCTCTAAATTTATCTGCCAATTGAAAGGTATTACCCTCTGTTTCGCCTTCTGCCACTATTACTATACTAAACTCCTTATTCCTTCTATTATTACTGGCAAAATGGTCTTTTAATGCTTCATAATCATTCATCACTTCGGGCAATAAAATACCTTCTGCTCCGCCAGCTATACCTGCATTTAAAGCAATAAAACCACTGTCGCGCCCCATTACCTCAATAAAAAAAACTCTGTTGTGGGCATCTGCGGTATCTCTGATTTTATCGATAGCATCTAGGGCTGTATTGACTGCGGTATCAAATCCAATGGTGTAGTCGGTTCCATACAAATCATTGTCTATTGTTCCGGGCGCCCCAATACTTGGAATACCGTATTCTTCGAAAAAGATACCAGCTCCAGTATAGGTGCCATTACCACCAATACAAACCAAACCTTCTATGCCTTGCTTTAGAATATTTTCGAATGCAATTTTACGCCCCTCTGCGGTCATAAAATCTTTACTGCGCGCTGTCTTCAGAATAGTGCCTCCATTTTGAATAATATTAGCAACATCACTTTTTTGTAATTCTACAAATTCATTGTCTATCATCCCTTGATAACCGCGCTTAATACCTACAACTTCTACCTGACGATAGGCTGCAGATCTAACGACTGCTCTTATACATGCATTCATCCCTGGTGCATCGCCTCCAGATGTAAACACCCCAATCTTTTTCATTACTCGCAAAGTTGCATAAAAAAAGCCGACTTTTAAAGGTCGGCTTTAATATTTTTATATAGTTTAACTAGAATTTGTAATCAAAAACAACCCAATCCGTATTAGCTCCTGGATCGTCTACTACATCTGTAATTCTTATCATGAAATATTTTGTAGAAGCTGCTCTGGTAACTTTAGCAAGAATCAA
Organism: Bacteroidota bacterium; assembly: GCA_025354385.1. GTDB lineage: Bacteria > Bacteroidota > Bacteroidia > NS11-12g > UBA955 > JABMMZ01. The sequence continues at coordinate 26,134 of JANXMZ010000080.1, read as the reverse complement.
AGTACCAGTAACTCCATCTAAACCTGTTACAGTGGTAACTGCACTGCCAGAATTTAAATCAAAAGCAGATTTTAATTTAGCTTCGCTGTCCATTTGAGCCCAAGTAATTGTTGGAGGGTTTTTGATGAAAGAAGTACCATTGCTAGAAGTCCATGATTTAGAAATAACAGAACTTGTTGAATTGTCTCTGATATCTCTTCTTGCTACGTTTGAAGCATCTGCATTAGAGATTGTTTCACCGTTGATTAAATCGTAACCGCCAAAACCAGTACCAAAATTGTTATAAATTTTTTGATCAGTTATTTCAATCAAAGCACCTGTTGCAGTTATTTCAATTGAACTTGAACCAGTAGTTGCATCTTTATCTATAGCACTGAATGTATATACATATTTACCTTTTAATGTACTTGATAAAGTATCAAAAACATCAATGGTATATGTTTTTAAATTACTAGCTAAGGTTTTTGTTAAAATAACAACAGCACCTGATCCTTCATAATTTCTTGTAACAGTAATTGATTTTAAATCAATTGTACTAGAAACAACCATACCGAATTGCAATTTCGCAGTTGCACCTGTATTTAATACACTTTGGTTAGAGAATGTATAGCCTGAAGTGTTGATGAATGTAACCGTTGGCTTTGGAGTTGTTGGTGTTGTACCACCCCCACTGCTGCTACCTTTGCAACCAGCTAAAATCAAAGAGCTCACTAAAATTAGCCCTAAAGTAGAATAAATTAATTTTTTCATATAATATCTTATAATTATGTTTGGCAAATATATCAATAAAAAAGCCGAATTTCAAATTTTTTTTACCGAATCGGAACAATGCAAATTTTTCTGTTTAAAAGGCCTTAATATTGAATATTAGAGAAGATAAATTAAAATTATTCACACGTAAGCAATCAAATGAGCAACCATAAAACCAATTACCCTGCCCTTTATACCCTAATTACCGTTTTTTTCTTCTGGGGTTTCATAGCAGCTGGCAACAGTATATTTATACCTTTTTGTAAGAGCTATTTTTCGCTCGATCAATTCCAATCTCAATTGGTAGATTTTGCTTTCTATACCGCCTATTATGTTGGTGCGCTTTTGCTATTTGCAATTGGCGATTCGAATGGTACTGATATTGTTGGCAAATGGGGTTATAAACGGAGTATTGTATACGGACTGTTATTCTCAGCCCTAGGAGCTGGTGCTATGATTATTGCTGTTGAAGCCAATTTGTACGCAGGTATGTTATTAGGATTATTTATTGTTGCCCTTGGTTTTTCATTGCAACAAACTGCAGCCAATCCTTTTGCCATTTTATTGGGCGACCCTAAGACAGGTGCAAGCAGAGTGAACTTGGGTGGAGGCATCAATTCATTTGGCACCACCATTGGACCTATAGTGGTTGCTTTAGCCTTGTTTGGTACTGCCACTTCGGTAACAGAAGAACAGATTAAACTACTCGAACTCAACAAAGTGATTTACCTTTATATAGGAGTTGGTGGTTTATTCATTGCGGCAGCAGCTTTGTTTTTCTTCTCAAAAAAAGTACCTACAGGAATTATTTCGGAACCCATGGAAAAAGCTGATAAGGCTTTGAGAACGCTCTTAATTATGTCATTGCTTTTAACAGCCATGTTCACGCCAGTATTTAGGAGTTACAAGAGTGCAGAAGCCATTCAAATTGAAAAACTTAACACTGAAATAAGGAATCTAAAAAAATCTGTAAAGGATGTTGAAAATACACCGCAGTTATTAAGTATAAAACAACAAGTAGATATAAAAATAGGCAGCCTTGAACAAGAAATTAAACCCATCAAAGAAAGTTTAGAAAAGTACAGAATGTATTGGCTTTCGGGGGCTTTATTAGTTATTGTAGGAGGATTGCTTTTATCTTATTCATCAGCCCAAAAGAAACACGAAGGTTGGGGTGCTATGCAATACCCTCAATTGGTTTTGGGTATGTTGGCTATTTTTACTTATGTGGGTGTCGAGGTAGCCATAGGTAGCAATTTGGGTGAGTTATTAAAATTGGAAGAGTTTGGCAAAATGCAGTCTTCGGATATTGCACCTTACATTTCTATGTATTGGGGCAGTTTGATGATTGGCCGATGGGCAGGAGCCATAAGTGTGTTCAACTTAAAAGGCAACACTAAAACAATCGCATTAGTAGTTGTGCCACTCATCGCATTTTTTGTAATACTTGGTGTTAATATACTTTCCGGTAAAGATATGCGCCCACTTTATTACTATATTTTTTGCGTATTGGCCCAAATTGGTGCTTTCTTTTTAAGCAACGATAAACCGGCCAGAACACTCCTGATATTTGGCAGCTTTGGTTTATTGGCCATGCTTATTGGTTTAATGAGCAGTGGCACCGTCGCCATTTATGCTTTCCTTTCAGGCGGTTTGGCCTGCAGTATTATGTGGCCCGCCATTTTCAGTTTATCCATAATTGGTTTAGGCAAATACACATCTCAAGGTTCTGCATTTTTAATTATGATGATATTAGGTGGCGGTATTATTCCGCCTATACAAGGTAAGTTATCCGATATTATTGGCATTCACCAGTCCTATATTTTAGCTGTCATTTGTTTTGCCTACCTCACATTATTTGCGGTTCTTGTTAAAAACATTTTGAAAAAACAGAACATAGATGTAGATATTATAGAAGCAGAGGTTTCTCATTAAAATATTGAAAATAAAAATGGTCTCTGACTTTTAAATCAGAGACCATTTTAAAATCTATTTATTCCAATTTTATTTATTCAGTTCAGCATAAAATTGATAGAAATAAGGAATGGTTTCTATGCCCTTGTAAAAATTAAACAAACCATATTTTTCATTCGGAGAGTGCAAGGAATCGCTATCCAATCCAAAGCCCATAAGGACAGACTTAATGCCTAACTCGGCTTCGAACAATGCGATGATTGGGATACTGCCGCCACCTCTGGTTGGAATTGGTTTTTTGCCAAAAGTTTTTTCCATTGCCATTGCCGCAGCTTGAAACTCAATACTATCTGTTGGTGTTAAAACTGGTTCACCACCATGATGAGCCGTTACAGTCACTTTTACATTTGCAGGCGCTGCCGACTCAAAATAAGCTTTGAACAAATCTGAAATTTTATTTGAACTTTGGCCAGGTACTAAACGCATACTAATTTTTGCATTTGCCTTACTAGGCAAAACTGTTTTAGAACCTTCGCCTATATATCCACCCCAAATTCCATTGACTTCTAATGTTGGTCGAATGCTTGTTCTTTCAACGGTTGAGTATCCTTTTTCTCCCCAAGTTTCTGCAATGCCTAAGTCTTTTTTATAAGCCTCTAAATTAAACGGGGCTTTTGCCATTTCGGCCCTATCTGCATCACTCACTGTTATTACATCATCATAAAAACCTGGAATGGTAATATGATTGTTTTCATCGTGCATGGCTGCAATCATCTGACATAAAATTGTTGCTGGATTTGCAACTGCACCACCATATACGCCCGAGTGCAAGTCTCTATTTGGACCAACTACTTCTACTTCCATATAAGCCAAGCCACGCAAACCTACATCTATGCTTGGTGTATCATTGGCAATCATACTGGTATCACTTACCAACACCACATCTGCTTTCAATTTTTCTTTATTAGCCTTAATAAAAGTACCAAGATTTGCAGAACCCACCTCTTCTTCTCCTTCTATCATAAACTTTACGTTACAGGTTAATGAACCAGTTTGCATCATGCTTTCAAATGCTTTTAAGTGCATGTACATCTGACCCTTATCATCGCAAGCACCGCGGGCATAAATAGCACCTTCAGGATGCTCTTCGGGTTTTTTAATAACAGGCTCGAATGGTGGTGAATGCCATAATTCAACTGGATCTGCTGGTTGCACATCATAATGACCGTAAACCAGAATTGTTGGCAAACTGGCATCTACAAATTTTTCTCCAAATACTATTGGATGACCAGCGGTTGGACAAATTTCTACGTTATCAGCTCCTGCTGCTTTTAATTTTTCTGCAACATAGGCGGCTGTTTTTTTCACATCTTCTGCATATTTGCTGTCGGCACTCACAGATGGGATGCGCAATATTTCAAGTAATTCGTTGAGGAAACGGTCTTTGTTTTGCTCTAAATATTCTGAATGGTTCATTTGATAAAATTAAGGTTCAAACCTACAATATTTTTTTTTAGAAGTCCACTATTTTATATGAAAAGTATCACACCTTTTTTAACATCTATCAGTATTCTATCATAAATGAATAAAATTCAAATTGCTAGTCTTAAATTTGAACCATGAAAAAATTTATCATCTGGGCTGCTTCGCTTTTGATTGTATCCTTCTTACTATACTTTGCCATTTGCAGCTATACTTATAGCGAAGGTACTAGGAGTGGTATTCTTTTAAAATTTTCAAAGAAGGGCTATGTATTCAAAACTTATGAAGGCGATATGAACGCAGGTGTATTAAATACAAATGTATTGGGACTAACCGCCAATATGTGGCATTTTAGCGTTATTGGCAACAATAAAGAGACCATTGAAGCATTGCAGAACTTAGAGGGCCATGAGGTAAAATTGTATTATCATCAAAAAATAAAAGCCATGCCTTGGCAAGGGGAAACAAATAATTTAGTGTATAAAGTGGAAGCATTAAAATAGTGGTTTCTTTACAAACTTCTAAAAAACTAATTGTTGTTACTGGACCTACAGCCGTGGGCAAAACAGCACATGCAATTAAATTGGCATTGCAATTTAGAAGTCCAGTGATATCGGCCGACTCGCGACAAGTATACAAAGAATTAGGAATAGGCGTTGCCAAACCCGATACCGAACAATTGGCTACCGTTAATCATTATTTTATAGATCATGTAAGCATACACGATAATTACAATGCAGGCAGGTATGCAAAAGAAGGGAGAGAATTAATCAATGAATTGTTCTTGACAAATGACACACTTATATTATGTGGTGGAACTGGATTATACATTAATGCTCTGTTAAATGGCTTAGATCCATTGCCAGATAGAAACGAAATACTGCGAGCTGAGTTGCAAACAATATATGAAAAAGAAGGTTTAATGAGTTTGCAGCTTCGCCTTAAAAATTTGAATGCATCGAAATTCGAAAGTATGGATATTAATAATCCACAACGCTTAATGCGCGCAATTGAAATTGAACAATCTCCTCGTCCTGAACAATCTTATTTACCAGCCTTTGAACATGCTTTTGAAACAGAATATGTTCATTTAAATATGCCGCGAGAAGTTTTATATGAGCGCATTAATCAGCGAGTAGATAGTATGGTGGCCAATGGATTAGAAGCGGAAGCCAAAGGACTCGAGCACTTACAACATCTCAATGCTCTGCAAACTGTAGGTTACTCTGAGTGGTGGCCTTATTTTAGAGGAGAAGTAAAAAGAGATGAAGTAATTGAAAAGATTAAACAGCATACTAGAAATTATGCAAAACGACAATTGACTTGGTTTAGGCACCAACAATAGTCAACTTAGTTGACTATTATAAAAAGGAGTACATGTTTATTGTACGTAATCAAACGCCTCTTCATCACCACCCATTTTTTTGATTTTATAAACCAATGAAAGCATAAAATACTGGGTCAATTGATTGCTTTGATTAATATAAACATAATTATCGCTTACGTAGCGGCTAATTGATGTATTCTGTTTAAGAATATCATAAGCTGTAAGCTTAACATTAAACTTCGCTTTTTTGCCAAGAGGTTGTTGTAAGTACAAATTCCAAACTGTTACTATTTTTCCTATGCCTGGAACTTTTCGTTGATCATTGAAATTGATATTAGAATTTAACTCCATTCCCCATTTAAACAAAGTTCTAATTTTAAAATCGTAACCAATGGTTGTTTGTTGATAGTTCAAATTTTGATTCAAATTATTTTTAAAATTCTGAGCATTGATACTCAAACTCGTTCCTGCTTCAAAACTATCTTTTACCGAAAAAGTTAGGCCTGGATAAATACCCCAATTGCTATTATTCGTAAATGTTTTTTGATTGTTATAATAGGTTGGCATATGACTATACATATTCGATATATACGAATTAAAAATGAGCATTTTGGTTATTTTTTTATCAAAACCACCGGAGAAATTATAGTTGCGTAAACCTGTTTCGTTAATAGGAGTTCTTACTACGATACCTTCTTTATTGGTTAAATTGGTATAAATTTTTGAATTATCGGAATAGCTTATATCACCCATGAAGTACAAAGATTTAAACCATTTTATTTGTCGAATACTTATGTATGTACTTGCCTTATAGGTTTCTTGTGGTCGTAAACTTGAATTACCCGAATAGCGTTGGTAGTTGTTATTCAAATTCAAAATGGGCATTAAATCATTACTGGTCGGAAATAGAATTGATTTCTCTAATAGCAAAGAAATGTAACCAAATTTTAATCCATTATAACTAAATCTGAATGAAGGTAATGCCTTAGGATATTGTTTAGGCAAACTAGTACCAATAGCTTTATTTACATTGCTCATATTAACAAGCATAAAAGTTGATCCAGCGCTAAAATAAAATCCTTTATTTTCATAACTGATGTAAGGACGAGCCGAATATTGTTCAATGCGATTGGTAAAATCAATTGATAGTGAGTCGATTTTTGTAGTGTATGCTTCAGTAAAATTCGATTTTTGAATTTGATTATTACCGTTTGTTAATTGATTATTCAAATTAGTTTGCAACCAGCGTTCGGCAGACAAATTTAAAAACCATCGTTGGCTTAAGGGCATTTGACCAAATACTTTAATCAAAAACTCTTGACGATTGATGGATTGGTGGTTTAAATTATTAAAAGTGTCATTTGTATTTCTTAAATATTGATATAAGAAATTATTATCTGTAAAATTTCGAAAATTGCTCGATAGTGAATAGCGATAACGTATATCTTTTCTCCAACGTTTTTCAAAAAAACCGGTGACCCTAAAATAAGAATTTTTAAAATTACTTTTCAATTCATTCACGCCTCTATTAATTTCTAAACTATTAAAGCGAATAATATTATCTTTACTCGTTAGTAAATTATTTAAATCAAGAGAAGATCGTATACCAGTTTCAAATCTGAGTGTGGAGTCGCGCTGTTTGGTATAGCTCACTTGAATTGAGGCAGAATAGGCTAACCCATTAATTACGTTACTATCAATATTAAACCTTCGAATTGAATCATTAAAAGGATTGCTGCTATTTGATGCTGATATAGAGTTGAATTTATTTCGATCGAGTGAAAGGTTGACAGAGAATTTACGTTTGCGAGAGAACTCATTAAAATACGATATACCAGTTTCCGCTGTATTGTTGATATTACCCTCGTTGTTAGCGTTATTGAAACTGCTACTAGTATAAAAATACAAATTATTACCTCCTCCGTTTTTATCGTCGTTTTGAGCGCGATGCCAATTATCGAAACCAAAGTCGAAACCAGTTTCATTGATATTATTGGCATTGCTTATGAATGAAATTTTTCTATCATTTTTAAAACTATTCAATCTTAAACCCGATTCATATCTACCAGCTGTTCCACCACCCACAAGAATATCGCCAAAAGTGCCATTGCGTTTGCCTTTCTTTAATTTGAGATTGATAATTTTAGTTTGAGTTGCTTTCGGTGAACCGTCTTCATTTTTCTCTTCAAATACCTGAACTGTCTCAATCATATCTGCTGTTAAATTTTTAGACACCATGCCCGGATTATTGCCAAAAAAATCCGATCCATCTACCATTATTTTATCTACTGCAGCACCGTCTACTTTTATTTCCCCTTTTACATTTACTTCGAAGCCTGGTATTTTTTTAAACAATTGAGCCACATCACTGCCCGGCAATACTTTGAATCTAGATGCATTAATTTCCATGGTATCGCCCTTCATCCTAATGGCTGCTCCTCTTACAGAAACCAATTTAAATTGAAATGGCAGGGTTGCCAATTTAATATCACCATAATTTTGAAGGTTAAATTCGCCATCACCAACATTGTGTGTCCTTTTAATTTTCTCTGCAAAACCAACAATACTAAAAATAAGAATTAACGAATCAGTATTGGATGTTGATATACTAAAATTACCATTAGGTGTTGTAAAACCAAAATTAATTAAACTAGTATCACTGGCTCTATAGATACAAACAGAAACATCCTTGATTGGCAGTTGGGTAGCAGAGTCGACCACTCGGCCCTTAAAACTGCGAACTGATTTTTGTGCTGACAAAACGTTAGTTGACAGCAATAAAATAGATAAGAATAAATACGGTAAAACTATTTTCATTTCCACTAAATGGTAAACATAACCCATTAGTTACATAATATATTGTGTTTAAGTAATTTTTTCGACCAAAATTAGTTAATTTTAATTTTTGACCTGCCTTGTTAATTAAAATAAAAGCTTGTCATAATTATTATTTTTCAGGAACAATACCCGCTGCTCTTTTACCCAATTCTATTACCGCTACATTTTTAACAGCGCCATTATCCAACTCAAATTTTAACATGGTACGCATAATATGAAAGCCATGTCTACCAGCAGCTCCAGGATTCATTACTAACATATCCTTGTTGTTTTTATCGCGCATTACTTTTAAAATATGACTATGACCACAGATAAACAAATGTGGGGTATTGGCTTTTAATTCTGATAAAAGTTGAGCATTATAATTACCCGGATACCCTCCAATATGGGTCATCCACACCTTCACTCCTTCGCATTCGAAACGATTGTGCAAAGGATAACGCGAACGCAATTCTTGACCATCGATATTGCCATAAACACTTCTAACAGGCTTGCCAATTTCCTCCATTATATCACTTAGTTCTGTATTTCCCCAATCGCCAGCATGCCAAATTTCATCAGCCTCCGCAAAATATTTTACAATATCTTTTTCAACACAGCCATGGGTATCACTCAATAATAATATTTTTTTCAAATCACCGCAAAATACTTCTTAATTTGTAACATTAAAAAATATTAATGTTAACCACCATCATTATCGCTATTACTGTTTTGCTAAGCATCACCGCATTTGCACAACACAATTTTTTTGAAAAGGCAAAATTTAACGCGTACGATATAGCCTATCACAAAGAATGGTGGCGATGGATTTCAAATGGATTCATTCATGCTGACTATTTCCATTTAGGAATGAATATGATTACTCTATTTTTTTTCGGTCCAAAACTTGAAGACCATTTCGCTGATCTTTTTGGATTAAATGGTCTATTTCTTTACGGCACTTTGTATTTATTGGCAATACCAGTAAGTAGCATGTATTCTTATTACAAACATCAAAACGACCCCAATTATTCTGCCATCGGTGCCTCGGGAGCTGTATCGGCCATACTTTTTAGCCAAATATTATTTGACCCAACTAATGGCATTTGCCTTTATTATTTTATCTGCATTCCAGGCTGGTTGTTTGGCATTCTTTATCTTTGGTATTCATACAGCATGAGTAAGAAACAACTTGACCACATTGGACATGATGCGCATTTATTTGGAGCACTTTTTGGACTGGTTTTCACGATTCTTGTGAAACCAGATATTGTACTTTCTTTTGTTCAAAACTTTACAAAATAGTGACCTTTCTTTAAATTAATTTCGCAAAACTTTTTCATAAATATGCCAACAAAAGAAGATTTAAAAACCCTTGTAGAAAGTTCATTCAATTTCAGTGGAAGCAGCATGGTGCTCGGCACAGCTAAATTAGGAGACGAAATATTGGAAAACACCTTGGTAAGAATTCCATTAAAAACGTTTAATAGACATGGTTTGATTGCTGGGGCTACTGGAACTGGTAAAACCAAAACTTTACAGAATATTGCCGAAAAATTATCCGCCAACGGCGTCCCTACTTTGTTAATGGATATCAAAGGAGATTTAAGTGGTATTACCCAAGCAGGTACCAATAATCCAAAGATTGAAGAAAGGCATTCAAAAATTGGAATTCCATGGGAAGCGAAAGGATTTCCTGCCGAATTACTTTCAATCTCAGGCGAAAAAGGAGTTCGTTTAAGAGCCACTATCTCAGAATTTGGCCCAGTATTACTTTCTAAAATTTTAGAGATAAACGAAACTCAAAGCGGTGTTTTAAGTTTGATATTTAAATATTGTGATGACAATAAATTACCCTTGTTGGATATAAAAGATTTGCGAAAAATCTGTCAATATATACAAACAGATGAGGGCAAAGATGAAGTTGAAAAAAACTATGGATTGGTAAGTCCCGCCTCAGTTGGCGCTATACTCAGAAACCTATTAGAAATTGAGCAACAAGGTGCCGATGTATTCTTTGGAGAGCGAAGTTTTGATGTTAATGACCTATTGAGAAAAGATAGTAATGGCAACGGTTATTGCAATATTTTAAGGCTCTCCGACTTGCAGAGTAAGCCCAAATTATTTTCAACTTTTATGTTGTGTTTATTAGCAGAAATCTATGCTACTTTTCCGGAACGAGGAGATATGGATAAACCTCAACTATGTATTTTTATAGACGAGGCACATTTGATTTTCAATGAAGCCTCTAAAGCCCTGCTCGATCAGATTACAACCATTGTAAAACTAATTCGTTCTAAGGGCGTTGGTTTATTTTTTATTACTCAAGATCCAACGGATGTGCCAGATGCAGTATTGGGTCAATTGGGTATGAAAATGCAACATGCTTTAAGAGCATTTACCGAAAAAGACAGAAAAGCCATTAAAACTGTCGCTGAAAATTTCCCCCCTTCCGATTTTTATAAAACCTCCGATTTACTAACAGCATTGGGTATTGGAGAAGCCCTAGTTACTGTTCTAAATGAGAAAGGCATTCCAACCCCATTGGTACATACTTATCTTACTGCACCTCAAAGCAGAATGGATATTATAAGTTCTGAGGAAATGGATGCTATAGTTGCTAACTCTCAATTAACGCGTATCTACAATGAAACCATAGATAGAGAATCGGCTTTTGAAATACTCTCCAAAAAATTAGAAGCTCACGATAAGGCTGAGCAAGAGGCTAAGCAAGAAAAAGAAGCGGCTAAAGAAGAAAAGAAAGCCGATAATGAGCCTTCTGTGGTGGAGAAGGTACTAAACAATGGTGTTGCAAAAATCGTCATTCGCGAGGTAACAAGGGGATTATTGGGTGTGCTCGGCATTAAATCTGGCACTCGCAAAAAATCCACTGGTTGGTTTTAATAATGACTAATATCCTTCAATAAAAGCTATATGAACAAAGATTTTTTAAATCAAATTAACCAAGAATTAATCAAAGCGATTAAGGCTAAATATCAAATGGACGATGCCAAGGTTTTAGCGGTGAGCGAAGCTGGGAAATATTCTATCATTAACAGTTTAAAAAGTTTTGTTCTAAAAAAAGGAACTGCAGATATTGAAGCCGTATTACTGAATAAAAAATCATTTAATGGAAGTGAGTTACAAACCTATTGTTTTAAAAATTTTGAGAAGGATATTGCAGACAAACAACTATTGAGCAAGGAACAGACAAATAATATTGCAGAATTTTCCATCAATTATTTAATTGATCAATTTAAATCTGGATTTCAAAACTCCGGGCAAACAAAAGATCTGGATGGCATTTGCAATTTTTTAGACATCGATAAAAAAATGCTGAACCTTGTAAATTCTCATGTTGGTAAAATTTTAGGCAAGTTTTTTTAGCCCTGCTTTTTAATAGAATCTGCTTATAATTGCACGGTGGCTTTAGCAAAAGAATCATGGGGATCGCGCATTGGACTTATACTAGCAATGGCAGGAAATGCTGTTGGTTTAGGTAATTTTTTAAGATTCCCAGTGCAGGCTATTCAAAATGGTGGGGGTGCTTTTATTATTCCTTACTTGATTTGTTTTTTACTAATGGGAATTCCTCTTTTATATGTGGAATGGGCCATGGGCCGTTTTGGCGGCAAATTCGGTCACCACTCCGCTCCTTTTATTTTAGACGTTCACGACAAAAGAAAACTCTGGAAATATGTAGGGGCTTTCGGCATTTTTATTAACATTGCAGTTGCTGCTTATTATTGCTATTTAGAAAGTTGGACGCTAGGTTATTTATGGCATTCTTTGATAGGCACTTTTAATGGACAAAGCCAAATACAAGTGGCCTCTTTTTTTGGCAATTATATTTCATTACAAACGCTAGAACCCATTTTCTTTTGGATACTTTGTTTGATTTTAAACACTTGGATTCTGAGCAAAGGACTGAAAGGAGGTATAGAAAAATTAGCAAAGATTGGCATGCCGCTTTTATTAATATTTGGAATATTATTAGCCATTAAAGGCATTAATATTAGAGCAGGCAGTGAAGGTGCTATACATGATGGCACTGAAGGATTAAATTTTTTATGGACACCCGATTACGGTTCAATTTGGCAAATGAAAGTTTGGTTAGCAGCGGCTGGTCAAATCTTTTTTACACTATCTGTTGGTATGGGTGCTGTACATTGTTATGCCTCTTATGTTAAAGAACATGAAGACATCGCGCTTAATTCTCAAGCCGCAGGGTGGATTAATGAATTTGTAGAAGTTGTATTGGGCAGTTCAATACTTATACCAATTGCAATTGGATATTTGGGTATTGATAAAGTTGTAGAAATGACTAGAACAGGCGGATTGGGTCTTGGTTTTCAAACATTGCCTTATTTATTTCAGCAATGGGGACCAATTATGGCGGCATTTGCCGGTATCATGTGGTTTGGTCTTTTGTTTTTTGCGGGCATTACTTCTACAATGGCAATGGGCATGCCATGCATAGGGTTTATGGAAGATGAATTTGGTTGGAAAAGAAATAAAGCTGCCTTTCTATTCGGAGGAATTATAATGATATTGGGTTTGCCAACCATCTTATTTTTCAACCAAGGTGTTTTTGATGAATTTGATTATTGGGCGGGTACAGTCGCTTTGGTGATATTTGCTTTGTTTGAAATTATTTTATTTGCTTGGGTATTTGGCATTGATAAGGGATGGAAAGAGATTACTGATGGTGCAGATATTAAAGTTCCCATTGTTTACAAATTCATTATTAAATGGATTACACCTTTTATTCTAATTTTGGTATTTATTTTTAGTCTGCCAGATATATGGGATAAAATAAATCACAAAGAGAATAAATATGCCATTCAAATAGCCTCCAAACCGCATATTTTATTGACACAAAACAATGTTTTAAAACAAAATATTTTACATTCTTATACGGATTCATTTATACTGAACGCAACATCTGTTATGGAAAATGATGGCATTCTGAAAGCAGAGAAAAAAGCCATTTTTTTATACCGCGAAAATTTAAAAAAATACAATGAATTCAAAAGTACTGAATTCAATCTTGAAACTTTCAAAAAGGAGCATGAAAAAACCATGCGTTATAAGAATTGGGCCAGACCGTTTCTTTTGATTATTTTTGGATTAATAGCTTGGCTGGTGTATATTGCGGGTCGAAAAAGAAACGCCATTTTTCAATCCGAAAATCAAAATAACTCAATGCTAAATGAATACTGATGCACTTATCATGATGTCTTTTTCTATTGGTATTATTACCTTTGCAACCATTTATTATTTTACTAAAGTTTTAAAAAGTGTCTCCAATAAATCTCTTAAAAATACAACATCCAAATGAAAGATTCTTTTACCAATAATATTTCTGTTTCCAGTTTTAAAACTACCTTAATTATTTCAGAAATTGCCATTACAGCCTTGGTCTTGGTAGGATTTTATTTGATATTTAATCAGTTTTCAAAGCGGGATAAAGCCTTTAAAGAAAAAAAATAATTACGGAGAAACTGGTTTGTTTTTCTTTTTCTTTCTGATTCTATTGAATTCTTTGGTGTAAACCAACCCCACCCCAGTAGTGTTGATAGGCGTATTTAATGCAGTTGTATTTACTGAATTAATATTTGACCTAGTATAAGCTTTTACTTTTAAATTACCTTTAGGGGTCATTTTATATTCAATATTAATATTGGGTCTATTGCTTAAATTGCTAAAACTGCCATCAAAGGTTAATTTTTCATTAAAAAACTTACTACTCAAGGCCAGTCCATATTCCACAGGTAGATAAATACTACCATTTTTATAAATAATATTGACTTTCCAATTGGGATCAATTTTATTTAACCAATTACTTAACTGAGCCGAAAGCAAATCACTTCCTGCACTTGATAATGCACTGCTGCCAGCATTAGATAAACCGACATTATTTTGTGCAAAGTTAGGCGTGATAAATTGTTTCATAATCAATAGGCTAAATACTTGCCTACTAACCTCCTCCTTATCTGCCCTTACGCGCGCGATGATAGAGGAAAGTTGCACCATTACATTGCTTGGCACCTCCGATTGGAGTTTAGGGAAATTAAGCCCAAAATTAATATCTGGTGTAAATAAATTCCCTTTTATATACAATAAACTTTCTGCTGTAATATTAGGTGCAGTGGTGTTTGAATTAAGGGTTACAGATGAAAGCAGTGGTTGGGAGGTGGCACGTTCCGAGTTATAGGCAACTAAATTCAACTGAGCATTTAATGGATCTCCATACCAACTGATAGTTCCACCTGATTTTACGAAGAAAGGTTTGTTATATAAATCAAAAGCTGTAAAAAGGTATTTTCCTTTCGCCACAGTATAGGTGCCGAACATATAAAAATCTGCACTTTTGGTCATCTCCATTTTAATATTGCCATAGCCATTACCCGAAATTTTATCTCCTAAACTTTCATCGAAAATAATTTCAACATTGGCATCTGTTGTGGCTTCTATATCCATAACAAGCGAATGAATTGGGAATTCATCTTCTGCCTTTTTAACTCTTTTTTTAGCTGTTTTAAAATGAACATATCCTGGAAAACCACTGGCATCCCCATCACTTATTGGCAAATAAAAATAAGTACCGGGCATTGTAACGGCATCTATTCGAATATCCATATTATCAAATGGTCCATTAAAATATGCATTGCCACTCGCGTAGGCCTGTCCATAATAAATACTATTGTTTACAGAGGTAGTATTAAGCGCTAAAAAGTTTTTAAATTTTGTAATGCTTAAATCCAAGCTAAAATTATTAAAATCATTGTGATTAATACTTCCTTGCACCAGGCCACTGTGTCCATTTTTATCTTGAACCCTAAATGCATTGATTTTAAATTTATTTTTCTCTGTACTAACTGTGGCATTAAATGATATTGGAATATTTAAATAATCTATTAGCATTTTTGCATTTTCAACATGTATATCGCCCGTAAGCAAAGGATGATCAAAACTGCCTTTTAATAATAAATTATTGGTATAAAATTGACCGTTCATATTGCTGACCATATCTATTAAAAAAGGTTGAAATACTTTTAACTCCGAAGGAGGTAGATTTATTTTTAAATCCATATTATCAGATTTACTTTTAAAATCAATCAATCCTCTTATCTGCAATGAATCTAATATTCCACCTTCAACAGTAATATTAATATCTTGAATGAAAGGATTATCAGTACTCGTTGAAAGCACATATAAATTCCCAATGGTATCTTTACCTATGCTTAAATTTTTGATATTTAAATCTGAAGTTAGAATGGCCTTATTATCCACAATAAGATAAGTGAGTTGACCATTGGACTGACCGTTCAAGATAGGAAGTTGATTGTCTTTAAGCAATTTGTTTATACTATTTAAACCAAATTGATTGACATTAATATTAAATTGATTGCTTGATTTTTTACCATATTCTCCAACCAAATAAAGTGCTTGATTATTATTCATCAAAGTAAAATTACTTAATTCAAACTTATCGTTTGTAAATAGCAAAGTGGCCATTTGGTTGAGTTGCCATTTATCCTTGTCTAGTTTGATATCCGCTTTTGATAAATTTAATTTTATACTATCGTTGCTAAATACCATCTTTCCTTCTGCATCCAGATTAAGCGAATAGCCTGTATCTCGCCCGCTGATATTAAAATCTATGACATTATCATGAACGGTTGTATTCAATATGATGTTTTGGGTTTTTACATTCACATTATCCGTAAAGTTACTTGCAGTAACTTCAATATTAAGCAGTGTTCTATCCAATTTGTGAGCATCAATTTTAAGGTTGTTGATTTCAAAGTCGTAAAAAGTAATTTTCTTATTATCTGTTTTTAAAGTAATGGATTGATCGAGAGAGCGATAGAATCCATTGGCAACACATGGCGATATTGTAAGAAAAGGCGCATATAAAGTGGTTAGCTTATCAGGCTCTTTTAAATCGATATTAAAAGTAAAATCCTCATTTGGCAAATCTTCTTTTGGTTTATTGAAATATGCAGGAATCAATTGATGCATCATGTGCATCATCGAAATATCTAACTTACTTAATGTGTATCTACCATCTATTTTAATGTCGGCAAAATCGCTACTTAAATGCAATTCTTTGCGATTGTTAGCAATGTATTCTGAAGAAAGTTTAATAAATGGAATCTCAACTGTTGTATTGTTTCTATACACAACTACATCCTGCCCACTTATGCTTCCTACTGCATCATCCAGATCCTTGCCTTTGAAATTCAAAATAAAAGTACCCCTTATATTTTGTTCAGTGGTATCAAAACCCAAAGCAGCCAAATCTGCCTTCATAATTTTAGCATTGAAGAAAGCTTCAGGCACCTTACCGCCCGATTTAAATTCCCCATCGAAATCAAGGCTCAAGTGAGGATCGCGAATTTCGGCTATACCTGAAAATAACTCCTTGCTAATTTTTCCTTTGGCTTTTATATTATGATAGGCATAATTGTTATAACTTATCTGATTGATATCTCCCTCCACATCTAACAAATATTTTTCGGCATTTAATCCAAAGCCTTTAATCTTCATATCGAAAGCTGCATCATCAAAGGGTGCTTGGGGTAAAAATGTTTTTAATTTAAATAAACTAGTCTTTAATTTACCAGAATAACTAGCACTGTCTAACCCGTCTTTGTACTTAAGATTCATGTCCGCATCAAAGTCGCCAAGCAATGTCGTGATATGCCCAAATGTAACAAAATCGTTATAATAGCCGGAAAAATTACCCTTATAACCAATTGTGCCTAGAGTAGCCATATTAATTGGGATATTGCCAAGACTAATGGCGTTTAAATCCTTGTAATTGCTTTTAAAATTATCGACATCAAATACCATCAAAGTGTTATCAATGTTTGGCAAACCTGTTAAAGTCCAATCACCCTCGTAAGTAGTATTATCAAATATTTTTAATCGGGCCTTTTTTCCCTTTAATTTTTTAACATAGCCTTCTGCATAACCAGTTGCATAAATAGAAGTTTTGTAATTTTTGAGGTAGTGACTAAAGAAAGCTAAATCCTTCGTATCTATTTGTGCCTTGTTAAGATTAGCTTTCATGAAAATTTTATTGTTAAAATCACTGTAATCTTTCCAATCTTTTGAAGCCATTATAAATTGGTTGCCAATATTGCTGTATGGGGTTTGTAAAACAAGATCATAAAACTCTAAACCACCTTCGTGTATTTTAGTATCTGCGGAAAGTTCGGTTACAACCAAACCGCATTTTTCCTTAAAATCCATATGCCTCGAACTGAAATGCATTGAATCATCTACCAAATAAAAATCTTCTAATTCCCCACTGATATCGCGAAAGCTCATATCATTGTAATTGAAATCCATAAAGTCTGGAGCAGAATCATTCCTGTTGAAATAATCAAAACGGGTATTAAAAAGATTTACTTTTTTACTGTAAATAGTCCATACCTGTTTTGGTTTATTGGATTCACGAGGTCCTCCTTTAAAATAATCAATAATGAACTCGTAATTACCTACAGAATCTCCCTTGTGTTCACCAAACAATATTTTCCCACCTTCAATATTAACTTCGTTTAATAATACAATTCGTTTTAGATTATCATAGTCCTTATAATCTGCTTTAATATTTCTGAAATAGAACAAGGTATCCTGGTGCTGGTCTTCAATATATATATTTTGAAGAACCGCTGTTTTAAAAAAGTCTATATCTACTGCACCAACTTTTACTTTAGTGCCTAGCTCAGCACTCAAATAATTGGTCGCTTTTTGAACCAACCAAGTTTGTACTGGCCGACTTTTAAAAACAATATAGAGCAAGCCTATGCTAAAAAATAACAATAGTAAAATAAAACGCGCTATTTTAGATATTTTTGCAAGCACTCAATTTTTCATTTTTTGCAAATATACCCACAATGCAATTGCCAATATTAACACTATGCCATTAAATTCAGACACCCCACTCATATTGGCCATAGAAACATCGTGTGATGATACTGCAGCAGCTGTTCTTTATAATGGCAAAATGCTTGCCAATATTGTGGCCACCCAAAAAATACATGAACAATATGGAGGGGTAATTCCAGAATTGGCTAGCAGGGCACATCAGCAAAACATTGTACCCGTGGTAGAGGCAGCGCTGAAAAAAGCAGCTAAAAACATAAAAGACATTACGGCTGTAGCCTATACCCAAGGGCCTGGACTTGTTGGATCGCTGCATGTAGGATCGCAATTTGCAAAAGGTATTGCGTTGTCGTTAAATATACCAGCCATTGGCGTTAATCATTTACACGCTCATATTGGCGCGCATTATTTGAACGAAACTCCTCCTCAATTTCCATTTTTGTGTTTACTAGTTTCTGGTGGACATACACAAATTGTTAAGGTAAATGATTATCTTGAAATGGAAATCATTAGCTCCACCATTGATGATGCTGCAGGTGAAGCCTTTGACAAAGCGGCTAAAATGTTGGGCCTGCCCTATCCCGGCGGACCAATAATTGATGAGTTGGCAGAACAAGGTAACCCAAGTGCCTTTGTATTTCCAGTTTCAAAGCTTGAAGGGTATAACTACAGTTTTAGCGGTCTAAAAACTTCTATACTTTATTTCCTTCAAAAGAATGCTTCGAGAAATGTTCATTTTATTGACGAAAATTTAAATGATATTTGCGCCAGTATTCGGTATACCATCGTTAAAACACTTTTAAAGAATTTGGAAAGAGCCGCAAAAGATACCGATATTAAACATATTGGTATTGCAGGCGGTGTAAGCGCTAATAGGCTTTTAAGAAAAGAATTAAGTAAGATGGGACAAAATAATAATTGGTCAACTTACATTCCTTCTTTTGAATATTGCACAGACAATGCAGGCATGATTGGAATACTAGGACACTATATGCATCGCAAGGGTCTCTCAAGTCCACTAACTTCAGTTCCATACACAAGATTAAAATAAATCTCCAGACAATTGTGAATAATCAATTATTTGTATGAGTAGAGGTAACCATATTCATCATCATCTTTATTTGAATTTCCAAATTTAATTAGTTTAGAAGGAGTTAGGCCATCTTGTAAACAATGGGTTTGATTCCTTTTGATAATGAGATGGATTGCTAAGTTCGATATGCTATCTTGTTTCGGTATCAAAACTGTTGCTGATCTTAAACGCTTAAGCCATCTTATTTAAATTTTTTATCGAAGATTCAAATAATTTAATCTCAATTTAAAACTTTAACAAAATTGATTGGTTAGAATTGCACACCTTTATGAAAAAGCTATTTATTCTGTTTATTTTATTTGTATTTATTTTTAAATTATCGGCACAAAATAAAATAACCATAAGCGGTTATATTAAAGATTCTACAAATGGTGAAGCACTCTCAAGCTGCAATATCTCCATTGATGATTTAAAAACTGGCACACAATCCAATGCTTATGGTTTTTATTCTATTTCACTTGAACCGGGTACTTACACAATAAGTTATTCTTTTGTTGGCTATACCACTAAGTCGATTACTATCGAAGCCAATAAAAACATTACCATCAACCAAGAACTCAACAAGGTTTCTGCACTGTTTAGTACTGTTTCTCTCAAAGGTAAAAGAAAAGACAATAATGTAGAAAAAGTAGAAATGAGTGTGAACAATCTTAGCATTGCTCAAATCAAAAAAATACCTGCCCTGCTGGGTGAGGTAGATATTGTTAAAAGTGTGCAACTTTTGCCAGGGGTAAGCACGGTAGGTGAAGGTGCAACAGGATTTAACGTTAGAGGCGGTAGTATTGACCAGAATTTAATCCTGTTAGATGAGGCACCGGTTTTTAACTCAT
Source organism: Bacteroidota bacterium (assembly GCA_025354385.1). GTDB lineage: Bacteria > Bacteroidota > Bacteroidia > NS11-12g > UBA955 > JABMMZ01. The sequence continues at coordinate 6,021 of JANXMZ010000080.1, read as the reverse complement.
CGCACTTATTTGGTTTCTTTTCTATTTTTAATCCAGATGCTGTAAAGGATGTAAAACTCATAAAAGGTGGTATGCCTGCTACTTATGGCGGTCGATTATCTTCCACCTTGGATGTAAGAATGAAAGAAGGTAACAGTAAAAAAACAGAAGTGAATGGTGGCATTGGCGTTATTTTTAGTCGCCTTTCAATAGAAGGGCCAATAATGCCAAAGCGTTTGAAAAACAAGGCTTCCTATATTGTTGCTGGCAGAAGAAGTTACATCGATGTATTGGCAAAGCCATTTACAAAAAACAATTCCAATTTAAAAGATGCCATTTTTTATTTTTACGATTTCACAGCAAAGGTCAACTACACCTTTAATCCCAATAATAAATTGTTCGTGTCAGGTTATCTAGGCCGAGATGCTTTTGGGGTTCCAAATGCAAAATTTGATTGGGGCAATACAACTGCTACTGTTCGTTGGAATCATTTATTTTCCAAGAAACTTTTTACAAATTTTATAACCTATTACAGTAAATATGATTATCGTTTAGGATTTGGCAGTGGCAACAATAGTTTCAATTGGCAATCCAATATCATTAACTTTAGTGTTAAACCTGATTTCACTTATTATATCACACCAAAAAACACTTTGAATTTTGGAGCCATATCTACGTACTATATTTTTAGTCCGGGTAAAGCCACTTCAAAGGATATCAGTTCTACAGTTGAATTTGGCCTACCAAAAAAATATGCCATGGAGAGTGCCATTTTTGCAGAGAATGAGCAAAAAGTGAGCGATAAATTAACCATGCGCTATGGCATTCGGATTTCAAATTTTAAATACTTAGGTAAGGGAACTGCATTACAATTAAAGCGTGAATTTGCTGGGCAAAGGGCCGATGTAATAGGCATTACTTCTTACCAAGATATGGAGGTTATTAAATCATATACAGTGCCAGAACCGCGCTTCTCAATGAATTACAAGCTAAATAAATTAACCTCCCTAAAATTGAGTTATAATAGGATGGCACAGTACCTCCATTTAATTTCAAATACAGCCGCCAGTGTACCATTGGATGTTTGGACACCAACTACCAATAATATTAAACCACAAATTGCGGATCAAGTAGCGGTGGGTTATTTTAAAAATTTTGGCAAAAATATCGACTACGAATTGTCTATCGAATCGTATTATAAAACTTTACAAAATCAAATCGATTATGTAGATGGCGCTAATTTATTATTGAACCCACAACTTGAAACCGACTTGCTTTCAGGCAAAGGAAGAGCTTATGGAATTGAATTTTATGCAAAGAAAAATGTTGGAAAATTGAATGGATGGATCAGTTATACTTTGGCAAAATCTGAAAGAAAAGTAGATGGTATTAGCAAAAATGAATGGTATGCTAACCGTTTTGACAGAAGGCATAATTTGAATATTACCGGTAGTTACGAATTGAGCAAAAAATGGAATGCTGCTGCTAGTTTCGTATTTGGCACAGGCACTCCTACCAATTTACCAAACACAAAATACAGTTTCCAAAACATTCAAGGAATTCCTCAAAATGCAAGTGAATTGAGAAATAATGTAAGGATAAAACCCTATCACAGGTTGGATATGTCTTTTACATATACACATAAGAAAACAGCCAAATGGGAAAGCAATTGGGTGTTTGGTGTCTATAATATCTACAAACGCAGAAATCCATTCTCATACTATAGTCAACCAGATCCGCAAAATAATTTTGCAACCCAACTCATTCGTTATTCTGTTATTGGTTCAATTGTGCCATCTGTATCTTGGAACTTTAAATTTTAAACTACATGAAATCATTATTTAAATATACTTTTTTATTACTTAATATTACCCTGTTTTTATCCTCATGCGAGGATCCTATTGACCTTGATTTAGGTCCTGCTAAAGAACAATTGGTGATAGATGCCGTTATCAACAACTCGGCCGACACTCAGTACATTTACGTTTCCAAATCTGTAGCCTACCTTCAAAACGGTGTTCCTGCAGGATATGCATTAGATTCAATTGGTTTGTTAGATACTTCCACTTTTACCTACTATCCCTTTAAGCATGCGGGCAATGGAAAATACTTTTTTGTTCCACCTTCTGCCAATACATTTGATACTGGAAAGGACTACCAATTAATTGCGAGAGACGGCAGCAACACTTATGTTTCACAAAGTCATTTGAATGCTGCTACCACTATAGATTCTATTACCTATAAATACGAAAAAGATGGCTTATTTGGCGGCAATAAAGGTAATTATGTAACTCTGTGGGCGAAAGATAAAATTGGTAAAGGTGATTACTATTGGTTGAGATTATACCGTAACGATTCCATTCAATCCAAAGCAGGAGATATAAATATTGCTATTGACAATTCCACTACCGAAGGGGGTAATGGCGATGGCGATTTGTTTATTATACCAATACGTGCCAACCTTACAAGTCGTCCATGGAATATTGGAGAAACAGCGCAAGTTGAGATTTTAAGCATTACGCCCGAAATGTATTATTATCTAAATCTTGTTCAAACGCAATTGCAGAATACAGGTTTGTTTGCAGTGCCACCAAGCAATATTCCTAGCAATATTGTGTGCATTAATAACCCAAATACCAAAGTACTCGGATTCTTTTGCATGGTTGGAAAAGTAAAGAGTCAGAAATTACTTATTAAGTAATTTTTTACACCCAATATATTTTCGAAAATATTGCGAAAAATATTTAGTTTTGCTTTTTTGAAAAAGCATTTCTTTATATCTCTTTTGTTGTTAACGAGTGTAACTTCTAGTGCTCAATTTCAAAGAGGTTTTCAAGTGAATTTATTGCCTGGCTTTTTAATTGCTCACCGCGAATACATGGCCAATATGGAGGCTCATACCATGGGTTTTGAAGCCATTTACAGCAGCAATTTTACTGGTTGGAAACAGATAGATAGTAACTATAATCATTTGCGATGGGGAACAGGGCTAACCTATTTTAATTTAGGAAATCAAAGTTTAAATGGAGATGTGCTGGCTTGGCATATGCATGTAGAAGCCAATTTAAAAACACGAAATCATTTTCAAAGTACTTTGCGTTTTGGCTCGGGAGTTGGATATTTAACCAAGCCTTACAATCTTGAAAGCAACCGCAAAAACAAAGCTATTGGTTCGCATTTGAATGGCAATATGCAAATCATGTACAAGGCTTATTTCAAAATTGATAAAGAAAATTCACTTGTATTGGGCACAGGTATTACTCATTACAGCAATGGCAATTTCAAACGTCCGAATTTGGGAATCAATATTGCGCATTTAAATATAGGTTGGTATCACTCACTTTACATCATAGATAAGCCTGTTTTCAAACCATTGCCGCAACTATTCCCTACTAATGGTTTTGAGTTCAATATTGGCATTGCCAACAAACAAATTGCGGTTGCAGATACCAGAAGGTTTACTATATTATCAAGCAGTTTACTTTATTATTTTCAACACAATAAGATGCGTAACTGGCGTGTAGGTCCCGAGGTATTCTTCGATAAAACCTATCCTTATGAATTATTTCAGCCAAGCACTTTAAAGAGTGTAAAGCTTGCTAAAATGACAGAAGTAGCTGTAAAATTTGGACATGAATTTATTTTTGGAAGAATGGCCATTGTTACAGATTTAGGCGCATATGTGTACCGCCCAAACAAGTACAAAAAGGCCGTTTACTTCTCTATTGGTTTCAATTATTTCTTTAACCGAGGCATTGTAGCACAAACCCGATTAAAGTCGCACATGGCCGTTGCAGATTTCTTTTATTGGAGTGGAGGTTATCGTTTTTCGGATCAATTTTTACGCAAAAAATGAGGTCAATATACTTCATATTGACCCTTGTAATTATTTGCAACTCTTGCAAAAAAACCGGTGATCTATTTAAATCTTATGGCGCAGATACGGAACAAACAAGGCAAGTTGGAAATTTCAGAGCCATTTCCGCAGGCGAAAAATTTGACATTTTACTCATTCAAGATTCTGCCTTGGCAGGTACTATAAAAATGACAGCAGGCAGGCATGTGATAGACGGCTATACAACCGAGGTTAAAAATGGCGTGTTGCTCATTCAAAATTCCAACAAATACAATTGGGTTAGAAAACTACAGGTTCGTCAACAAGTGGTCATTTATTTTAGAGTTTTGGATAGTTTGTCTGTTAGAGGTTCTGCTAAATTTACCAATCAAGATACCATTCGCCAGCACAACGAATTGAAAATAATTCACAATGGACTGGAAGATGTTAATTTATCTATTATTACCAATGATATTAATGTTAGAGGCGAGAACACAGGAGGAATTATATTGAGCGGCAAATGCAATATTTACAGAGGCAATGCTGATGATATTAGTTTTGTAGACAACAGAGGTTTGGTTACAGATGATACTTACTTTAACAGCTATAGTTTAGAAGATAGTTATGTGGATGCTAAAAATATTTTAGGATTAAAGGTATACGGTAATGGCAATATTTATTATAGCAATACTCCTTCTAATACCATTACTAGCAAGTTCGATCGATATGGTAAGGGTGACATTATTAAACGCTGATTAAACTTCTTAATGGATTAATTGATTTTCTTTACAGGCATGTATTTCAGTTGATTTAAATATAGATTGAAAAAAGCAATCACAAAAAAAACACGATTCAAATTGAATCGTGTTTTTAGTTAAAATTGGTTTCGATTAATATCTTTTGTTGTAACCACCAGAGTTTCCTCCGTTGCCACCACCGCCACCGCGGTTAAAACCTCCACCACCACGGTTTCCACCGTTGTCTTCTCTAGGACGGGCTTCGTTTACAACTAATGCTCTTTCCATAAATTCTTTTTCATGTAAAGCTGAAATGGCAGCATTTGCAGCTGTATCATCACTCATTTCTACAATTGCAAATCCACGAGAACGGTTTGTGAATTTGTCTTTAATAATTCTTGCTGAGCTCACTTCACCATACTGAGTGAAAAGGTTTTCTACATCTTGCTCGCTCGCTTTGAAGCTAAGATTACCTACGTAAATGTTCATTATATCTAAATTTGTTTAATAGTATTCCCTTACGAATAAAGGAATATCGAACAAAGATAGGTGATTAATGTTATAAAAAAAAATATTTGTCAAAAGGGCTTTTTTATGTACTTTTGCAACTCATTAAAAAAAGGACCCGTGGCTTAATTGGATATAGCACCTGACTACGGATCAGGAGGTTGGGGGTTCGAATCCCTCCGGGTCCACCCTTAAGCAGAAAAAGTTCGGAACAAACGTTTCGAACTTTTTTTATGCGCTTTGGTCCCGAACTTTTACGCATTCAGGGTGAGTCATTAAGTGTGCGCCTGTAAGGTGCTCTACTTCATGGCAACCTGAAATGTGTAACAACTTTCCCAATTATATCATATTTGACATAAAACTATATCGATGCTTCCATTTTGTATTTATGTACTCTTTAGTGAAAAAGACAACTTGCTTTATATTGGGTTTACAAAAAATATTGAAAACCGCTTAAAAGACCATCACTCCGCTGGTACAACAAGCACCAAACACCGAAGACCACTCAAATTTATTTTTACTGAGTATTATTTAATTGAACATGATGCAAGAAATCGGGAGTCATATTTTAAAACATCTCCCGGTAAAAGGGTTTTAAATTTAATGTTAAGGACCACTCTATAAAAATTAGAATACAAATCAACCTAAAAGGAAGATGATTAATTAGTTAATCCTTATCAACTCATTATCCAACATTTGATTAAATCTATTTCTTATTCCTAACTTACATGATTAAATGTTTTAAATTATTTCTACCTTTTTTTATTCCGCTGCGCTTCATGAGAGAAGTTCATTATTGATATTTTAATTCCTTTTTATGGAATCAATGCTACTCCGTGGTGCCAAAAAAGGTAGCCAACTAAGCCGAAGGCGCTCTCACGAGCATAGCGAGTAAAAAAGCTAGTCGCAGCAACCAACCTTCTTTTTCTAAGGAAAAAGATTTTTTAAGATTTGTTTTTTTTA
>JANXMZ010000052.1 GCA_025354385.1 Bacteroidota bacterium | reverse complement strand
AGAAAGGTTATAGATTAAAGAACTTAAACACTATTTTTGTAATGAAAACTAGTCATCAATTTTGAATCTGAAATGCAATCGAAAAATGAGGGGTCAGTTTACTCTGAAAATAGGGGGTTCCTTTGGGTGAATTTTGCACTAATCCAGCTAGTAAAATTATTAGAATTGAATGGCCAAGAGAAGTTTCAACGACAACTATAAAAATGATGTCATTGGATGGTAAATTATTAATCAACCAAGCAGTAACAGAAATTTCTCATTTGGAATTAGATGTAGCAGATTTCTCAAATGGAATTTACTTACTGGAAATAAATTGTAATGGTGCTATATACACTTCCAAAATTTGTATTAATCGATAGGAAAAGTAAAACAAAATGAAATGGATAAAACAATATCTCAGCAAGCAATTGGTGTTAAATGCACTGGGGCTTTCTGTTATATTTAATATTATCCACTTGACATATTCTCAAAAGCAAGCGTTTAATTGGTATTTTGGAGATACATTAGGTATGGCATTTCATACTACACCCCCAACAGTTCTTACAAATGGCCAACTTGGGACCTATGAAGGATGTGCAACCATTAGCACACCTTCAGGGCGTTTGTTGTTTTATACCAATGGAATAGCTGTTTGGGATAGCGCTCATAATAGGATGCCCAATGGCACTGGGTTAAAGGGACATCAATCGTCTACACAATCTGCTATTGTTGTTCCTCATACCGATAGCGCGCATCTCTTTTACATATTTACTGTCGATTATTTAGCACAAACAAATGGCGTACAATATTCAGTATTAAATATGAAACTGAATGGAGGTATGGGTGACATAGTAAGTAGTAAAAAAAATATATTTTTAAGATCATACATGTGTGAAAAGTTAACAGCCATTAAACATGCCAATGGACACGATTTTTGGTTGCTATGCACAAAATTTGATAGCGATTCTTTTTTTGCATATAAAGTTACAAGCGCTGGAGTGAATAATACGCCCATAGTAAGTAAAACTGGATTTAAAACTACTTATGCATTTAATTTGGCAAATTCAATTGGCTATTTGAAAACTTCACCCAATGGAAGAAAAATTGCATATGCGAATATGACACTCGATTCTGCGGTTATTGCAGATTTTGATCCTGCTACAGGGTTAATTTCAAATGTTTTCGCGTTTTATATTGACGATGCTTATGGGGTAGAATTTTCTCCTAAAGCTAAATTTATATATTTTAGTGAATATACAAATAGAAGAGTTGTTCAATATGATTTAGGTACAAATTCAAACTCCGCCTTTCTTTCTTCAAGAAAAGTAGTCTTGGATTCTATAAAGTTTTCTGTTGGTGCCCTTCAACTAGGGCCCGATGGTAAAATTTATAATGCGTGTGATTTAAATTCATATCTTAACGTCATACATTCTCCAGATTCTTCAAAATTGGCATGTAGGCCGCAGAAAAATTATATTTATTTTGGAAGACGATCATCTGCCTTGGGGCTGCCTTCCTTTACTCAAACATTTGTACAAGCACCTGCATTTGAAGTAAAAAGGAACTGCTTAAAGGATACTACTTTTTTTACAGTGACAGATTTGTTTGATTTGGATTCTGTAAAATGGGATTTTAATGATCCTAGTTCGGGAACGAATAATACTTCAAAGAAAAAAAGTAATATTTACCATATTTATAATAAAACAGGCTATTATACTGTCAGTCTTATTTCTTATTTTAAGCTTAGAAAAGATACATTTAAACTAAAATTTTATGTAAAAGATCCTAACCCCAAATTGGGAAAAGATACCAGTAATTGTAAGGCAAATGCTATTACACTAAAAGCAAAGAAAAAATATGTCATTTATAAATGGAACAATGCCACGAACGATACACTTTTAACCGTAATGCAAACAGGGAATTATCGCTTAACGGTGCTGGACAGTGCAGGTTGCTGGAGTTCTGATACCATAAAAGTTACTTTTCCTCGCATAATAGCCAAGTTTAAATTATTAGATACCTTACTGTGTTTAAATCAAAATAATTTTGCAATTAAAGATACCAGTACATTTAAGGATGATAGCAGATTAAAAAGTACATGGTATTTTGGTGATGGTAATAATAAAGTAGATACTGTTGCAAATCATAGATACAATACACCAGGCGTTTATCAAATAAAATTGGTGTTGCAAAGTAAATTGAATTGTAGAGATTCAATTTCTAAAAAAGTGACAGTTTTGCCAAGTTCAAATATGGGTTTTACAATCAATAAGGTAGGGCAATGTTTTAAGGGTCATAGTTATGATTTTACGAATTCTTCCACCATCACTTCCGGTTTCATTGCTAATTATAGCTGGAGTTTTGGTGATGATAGTATTAGTGATAAGAAAGATATAGCTAATAAAACCTACATAAAGGATAGTAGTTTTAAGGTTAGATTAATTGCCAATTCAGATAAAAATTGTAAGGATACTTTTTATCAAACAGTGGTTGTATATCCAAACCCTAAGGCGGCTTTTACAATTGCCAAGCCAACGCAATGTTTTAATTACAATAATTCAAGTTTTAATAATACCTCTAAAATACATACAGGAAGTATCTCTAGCTATTTATGGGATTTTGGCGATAGTACTTATTCTTCTGCAATAAATATTTCAAGTAAGCATTATAATCGAACGGATAGTATTGTTGTAAGTCTGCTGGCTGTTTCGGACAAGGGGTGTAGAGATAGTGTTAAATCTTCGCTATTGATTTATCCAAAAACGATTATTGGTTTTACAATCGATAAGGACACCCAATGTTTTGAATGGAACCAATTTAATTTTACAAATTCAAGTGCAATTTCAAAAGGATTACTAACTAACTTTGATTGGAGCTTTGGTGATGGAAGCACCGCTACTTCAAAGGATGTAAAAAATAAAAAATATAGCCAATATGGTCAGTATAAAGTAATGCTAATAACTACTTCGGACAAAAATTGTGTTGATACTTTGATGAAAGAAGTAACTGTTAATGCAAGCCCAGTTGCAGCATTCACAATTGATAAGAGCAAGCAATGTTTTAAAAATAATGTATTTAATTTTAATGGTACCAGTAGCATCAATAATGGGAATGTTGTAAAAAATAATTGGACATTAGGAGATGGCCAATCATTTGTAAATAACGCAATAAATAACTATCAGTATCAAACAGAAGATACCTTTGATGTGCAACTTATTTCTCTCTCCGATAAAGGGTGTTCTGATACCATTAATAAAGTTGCTATAACCTTCGCCCAACCAAATGCTAAATTTATAATTCCAAATGATAGTCAGTGTTGGCAAAAAAATTATTTTGATATTCAAAATTCTACCACTATTAAATATGGCACAATGACCCATCATTGGGATTTCGGAGATGGCACAACAGATTTGTCATATACCCCGCTAACCAAACAGTACGCTAATAAATCTGCGGCCTATTGGGTGAGGTATAAGGCCGTTTCCGACCAAGGTTGCATAGATTCTGGTAAACATAGAATTGTATTATTAGAACGGCCTATATCCAATTTTATTATCAATGATTCTGTTCAATGTTTCAAGAGTCATTTATTCTCTTTCTCAAATACAACGTCTTTCAGTGCAATGAATACCCTTACCTATTATTGGGATTATGGTAATGGCAATAATTCTGTGGGAAAGAATGCTCAAACTGCCACTTATGCAAAAGCACAATATTATGATGTAAGGTTAATTTCTTATTCAACGCTTACCAATTGTTATGACACTATCTATCGCAAAGTCTTGCCTGCACCACACGCGATTCCAGATTTTTCAATCAATTTAGATTCTCAATGTTTAAGATTCAATCAGTATAATTTTATTAATAAGAGCACACTTACTTTTGGTCAGATGGATTATAATTGGGACTTTGGAGATAATGCAATGAGTAGTCAAAAAGATGCAAGTAAACATTATTTTAGGGGCACTAATTATGCTGTTAAACTTGTGGTAACCACCAATTATTTATGTAAGGATTCTATAAATTATCCAATTGTTCTAGTGCCTCATCCTAAGGCTAATTTTAAAATAAATGATAGTACACAATGTTTGAATAATCAAACATTTGATTTTGTGAATTCTACTTCTGTTGCCTATGGTCAATATTCAAGTCGATGGTTATTCGATGACACTAGCAATGGGAGTGGTGTGAATTACCTAGGTAAAAAATTTAAGTCCGGAAACACCCATCAAATTTTACTTACAGTTAATTCGGATCATAATTGTACCGATACCGTTAAGCAATTTGTTTACCTCGAAATACCTAAAAGTACAAGTATATTCTTAACTGAAAATGATTCACAATGTTTGAAAGGGAATCTGTTTAATTTCAGAACGAATACAAGCAATCCAAAAGTGAGTTTGTTATCATGGAAATGGAATTTTGATGATGGTAGTTTTTCAACTAACACCACTCCAAATTATCATTTTAGAACGGTAGGCTTGCACAGAGTAGGTGTGGAAACCGCTTCTGCAATTGGATGTTTAGATACTGCCGAAATGAATACATGGATAATGCCCCACCCACAATCACTTTTTGGTAGTTTGAGTATTTGTTATCCTGAGCCATTTTTGTTTAATGAGATTTCTACAATAATCACTGGTAAAATAGTTGCCTATCATTGGGCCTTTGGTGATGGAGATAGCTCAGCGATTAAGAGTCCCATTCATTACTATAAATCACCAGGGGTTTATAAAGTAAGATTAATAACCCAATCCGATTTTGGATGTGCCGATACGCTAATGAAACAAAATGGAGCTAGGGTAAAAAATAAACCTGTTTCGAATTTTGAATTTCTTCGTTTGCCTTCTACTAAATTTGAGATTTCGACCTTGCAATTTAAGAATTTGTCCTCTTTGGATGTTCAATTAAATTGGTGGAATTTCGGGAATGGGAATAGTAGCACAGAGAAAAATCCTGAGGCCGATTTTATAGATACCAACAGTCGCCTTGTATCTTTAATAGTAAGCAATGCTGAAAATTGTAAAGATACCTTCAGTATGTTTACAGGTACTTTAATCTCAGATTTCTATTTTTATTTACCCAATTCATTTTCACCCAATGCCAATGAAATAAATGATACCTATAAACCTGTTTCTAGCGCATTTGTGCGGGTATACAGCATGGAAATATATAACCGATGGGGCGAAATGGTGTTTCAAACTAGTGACATAACAAGAGGGTGGGATGGCACCTACAAGGGTGTGGTATGTGAACAGGATGTCTATTTGTGTAAGGTTTATGTAATACCGTTGAATGGTAAAAAACAGTTTCACAAAGCAAGTTTGACCTTGTTAAAGTAGCTCTCTTTTAACTTGATATATTAAGTACATAGATTGTTGATTCGCACAATTCTTTTTCGGAAATTTCAGATATCTTTTTTGGTTTAGGTATTTTAAATTTACCTCGTCAAATTGTAGGAACTTCTTCTCAAAAAAGATAATATCAACAAAATAAAAAAAGCCCTAAAATTTTAGGGCTTTTTAAAGTTAAATTCTATTTTATTTTATTCTGGCATCTGTTAAAATGTATTCAACAGAATCGCCGTTCATTGGCGCATTGGGAGATACACTATAAACTAATCCCAAACCTTTTTTGTAATAAAGGCGGGTTTTTATTGAACCTCCATTCATTTCATTAACCTGTATAAGTCCTGTATAATTACAGGCACTGGTTTTTAAACTGGCATTAAGGTTCACTGCAACCCTTGAATAGAATATTGAATTCCAAGTTTGGTTTTTAGATGGTGATTTTACTATATCAACAGCTTCATTATAGGAAGAAAAGAAATACAAAGTATGATTTCCCGTATCCTTTCTATAAAAGCGTGAAGCACCAAACATCTGATTAGAGGAATCTGTTAGAAAGAAATATTTTTTACCTCCAGATATTGTGTCCTTTAAAATTTCAATTTTAGCAGGTTTTGGCTGAACAACCCCAGTTATAATAACCTTATATTTCCAATAATTTCCAATATTTAGAGGGTATAAATCTGAACTTCCGTTGCCATCACAAAGCACATTTGTGTTGCTATCTGGTTTCGATTCGCTTTTCTTACATCCATAGGTGAATAGCAATAAGCACAAGGATGCTATGTATAAATTTTTCATTTTATTATTTTAACAAAAAACGTCTTTTTAGCGCATAAATGCAAATCTTTTAAATATTTTGGTTATAAAATAACATAATATGAAATTATATTTGTGTAAACGTAAAAAAATGGATTGAGAAAAATTTTAAGGCGTTTATAGGCAGTAAAGTGAAAATATGTTGGTCATAAATTGCTGATGAAAGACTATACACTATCTAAGGTGAGAATAGTTTTTATCTAATATTTTGAATCCTCAATTTTAAGCCTAATTTTGCAAACCATTTTTCGGCCCTTTAGTTCAATGGATAGAATAGATGTTTCCTAAACATTTGATTCAGGTTCGACTCCTGGAGGGGCTACCCTGAAGCAGAAAAACCCTGGAACTAATTCAGGGTTTTTTTATGTAATTTTATCAGGGTTTTACGCCTTCAGGGTTGCCCTGTGGCGTCCGACGAAGGAGGTCTGCCATAGGGCTACCCTTTAAAATTTTATTGTAAGGCCTCAAAATATATGTTCGATATTCTTCCTATTGCCACTACCCTGAAGCAGAAAAACCCTGAAACGAATTCAGGGTTTTTTTGTAAATCTTACTCAGGGTTTTACGCCTTCAGGGTTGTCCTGTGGCGTGATTTGCGCAGCGAAAATCTCTGACAGAGATGTAGCCACTTGGATAAATCATAATGAGTAGTCTATTTTTTTACCAAAATATAATTCTGTCTAAATTCCAATTTCCTCGCGTTAATGTATAGGAAATTTATTTTAATTCCACTATTTGAATCTTGTTTTTTTTGTCATAAATTCGTAAAACTAAATTGTTTTTTACCATGTTACGTTCTGTTTTTACCTTCATTAATGTTTTCTTTGTTCTTCTTCTATTTTCACAAACCCAACTTTCTCCGCAAGGAGATGTAAATGCCTCGACCCCTTATTTAACGAATACGCTGCATAGCAAAGGTGTTAAAATTCATTTGAGCAGCAGCAGTTATTTTTATGATGTGGGCGAGCCTGTGTTGCTCAATATCTTACTCGTCAACGCAGAGACACTTCAGCCCATTTTATATAATTTACCTTGTCGTTTGTCTTTGTACAACGGCCGGGGACAGCGGGCGTATTCACAAGTTTTAGAGGTTGGTAGTGGTAGCTATAGCATGCGCTTTGATACCGTTTATTTTCGAAATGGTGGTGAGTATAAATTTCGTGCGGAGTGCCTTGTGAATGGCCAAATGCTTGGCATCAATCATACTGTAATAGTGCAGCAAACTATTCAACAAAATGCCTTCATAGAAGCCACAACGCAGAAGGAACAATATGTTCCTGGCGATTCTCTTGAAATGACCATCAAGGTTAAAATGGGCAATGGTTTGCCATTTGTTAACCAAGCCATCTTGTTGGTGAAAATTTACGGTGATGAGCCGATAGACACTTTTAATTTGCAAACGGATTATGAGGGGAATGGTCATTTTTACACAAGAATAAGTAAGGACTATGATGAAAATAAGTTGTTGTATTTAATCAAAATAGAGGCAGGTGGATCATCAGAAAGTATGGTGCACCGCATTCCCTTAAACACCGGCAAAATAAATATAATGACCTATCTGGAAAATGGGTTTTACAAAGTAGGGAAACCCTGTAATATGTTATTATATACCACCAATGATGATGGTGATTTGATAAAGGCATCCTGTCTTGTTTATAATATAAAAACCCAGGATAGTTTTATGGTGGAAACCAATGATTATGGCTTTGGTCGCTTTGCTATTCCTCTTGGCGATTCTATTCACCAATTTGTAGTTTTTGCCAATACTAACCGACAATATTTTTACCATTTAACCACCAATACAGAAAGTATGGCCAGCCTAAAAATTTTACAAAAGGGCACCAATGAAATTATTTATCAATTGCAGTCGGATACTCAAAGAAATATACGATTTGTATGCCATGTGCGCGGAAAAGTTTGTATCGATACGATGCTTCAAATGAGCACAAATAGTGGTTTTGTAAAAGTGCCGATAGCGCATTTAATGCCCGGGGTTATGCAGGCCATTATTTTTAACAAAAAAAATGAAATACTTGCGCAAAAGTTGTGTTTTGTAAATCGGTATAAAAAGTTGAAAGTAGAATCTGTATGGAGCGATAAGGCAGATAAAATAAATAAAATGCACCTGTTGAAGTTGAGGGTAACGGATGAAAAAAATGAAGCAGTGGAAGGGGTTTTTAATATGGCCATTACAGACGAAAAAAATAAAATATTACTGGAAGATAAGCAATCGAAAATTTCGGAAAACCTGCAATTTGAAAGCGATTTGAAATATCCTGTACGAGACATTGGAAAGCTTTGGAAAAACTCGAATTCAAACAACGATAGTTTGCTTGATATTTTTTTAAATGGTTGTGAATTAACGCAACAATACTTGCCTAAAATATTGAAACGCAAAAAGGAAATTACAGAGTGCTATTATCAATTTATTTTAGAAGGATCTTCTTACAATAGTTATAACTACAAAACAATAAGGTGTGTGGTGTTTAAATCTGAAAAGGGCCGTTATTTGGCCGAAGTTAATCCCAAAAATGAAATTTATGTACCAGTTGATTCTATAACATTTCCATGTAAAGTTATTATCTATGGCATTGTAAGAGAAGTATTGTATGTAGATGAAACCTATGTGAAATTGGCATTGAAAAACAAAATGGATTTGGCTAGCAATACAAGTCCAACCTCCTTTTATACGTTGAATAAACAATTGCCTTTCATCCAAAATACCATGATGGAAGTTGTAGCGTTTCCGGAAGGGAATGAGACAAAGGACCAAAGTAAGATACTCTTCAATAGTAGTCTGATGAAAACGGGACTTAGAGGGTTTGAATCTTTGGCAGGTTTATCCTCTGGCGTTACAGTCACCCCAGCTGGTTTGTCGGGTCGCGGCAGCAGAGCGGATGCTACCACCTATTTTGTAGATGGGGTAAGGGTTTTTTCTTATTCCTCTTCAACCAGTTGCATACTAAGTTATAAAATGTTAGTCAGAACTGACAAGTTTAACCGACTGCCCTATATTGGTTTGCTTGGAGGTGTAACCGCTACCCGCAATGGATTTAGCAATAGGGGCAGTAGAGATGATGGTACAGCCATTTATGTGGATGGGGTAAGGGTTATTACAGCTTATGAAACAAATTCGCCTTATTTGGCCAATTTGCAATTTCCGGGGATGAGCAGCAATTACGGGTACTTAAGTTCAAGAAAGAATTATTATAATGAACCTAATCAACACCGCTATGTTCTTCTAAAATATAGACCCAATGGGATTAGTTTACCGCGTTATCAAAATTATATTTACAAGTATGACCATCGTTTAGTGGATAAAAAGATGACGACTTACCATTGGGAAACAGGCATAGAAAGCGATAAAAATGGAGAGATTAGGAGGGAATTAATCATACCAGAAAAAACCATGTTGTATCATCTAAGTTTGGAGGGAATCAGCACCACTGGAATGTGTGCAGAGTTTGATACGACTATTGGTATTTTACAAGATATTTACATGACCATAAAAGCGCCTCATAGTTTGTCGAATTTATAACAATACCAAGAACCATAAAAGTTTTTATTTGAAAACTGAAATGCCAGATGAGAAAAGGACACAGGTTGTAAAAGTAGATGCGGGGCAGTATAAAGAAATATTATTACCTTATACATCAACATTCGATCATATTCTTCAAGTGGAATTAAAGGATTCCGAGGGTCATTATTCTTTTCAAAAAATAGAACAAGAAATAAAAATTACCGAAAAATGGTTCAAGCAAAATGATATGGCCAATCTTTCCGGTGGCAATAAGCATGAATGGATTTTGGATAATAAGGCACAAAAAGTAACTACGAAACTGATTGTATATCCTTCCAAGATAGAGAATTTGAATAATAAATTGTTAGACTTGATTGCGATGCCCCACGGTTGTTTTGAGCAGGTATCCTCTATCAATTATCCCAATATTTTAGCGTATCAATATTTGAGCAAAAATATGGGTACTGCAGATATTTTAAATTCGGGACTGCTTCAAAAAAGGGAATATCTTATTCAAGGCTATAATCAATTGGCGAATTATGAAACTAAAACAGGTGGCTTTAGCTGGTATGGTGATGGCAGCGGAAATGAAGCATTGACGGCTTTGGGATTATTGCAATTTAATCAATTAAAAAAATGTAATGTGCCAGTGAGTGAAGCATTGTTGGATAGAAGTAAAAAATGGTTGCTGAGTAGCAGAAATAAAGAAGGCATTTTCGTTCAATCGCAAGGGCGTTATGGTTTTGCCAATACAAGTGCGGAGGTGGCGCATGCATACATTTGTTACGTTTTGAATGAGTTGGGAGAAGTAAATTTGGACAAAAGCATAGCGCAAATAAAAATACAGTTAAAGGGAACACCAAATTTATACAATGAGGCTCTGTTATTGGCCATATATTTGAAGCAAAAAGATACCACTGAAGCCCAAGCCATGTATGAACAATTGTCTAAAAAAGTAGCTGATATATTAGGCAAACAAAAAGTGCAGTATCCAATAATTACATTGGTAAATTCTTATTACGAGGCGGCCATTAATGAAACCTTGTGTATTATTGCCAATGCAATTTTTAATAATCATGCAGAGGCCTATATGCCCTTGGCCAATCAAATAGGTATTTATATCCAAAGTAAAAACTTTTATGATATTGGCAATATGCAAACCAAGGCCATGGCGATAGAAACCATGTTTCATATCATGAAATTAAACACCACCAATAATGGTAATATTTTGGAAGTTAAAATCAACAATGCGATTCATCAATTTCCATTCAGTCCTTATACCACTTCTTCCATCGATATTTCTGAGTTCATAGAAAAAGGAAAAAATGGCATTACAATAATATCCAACAATGGTTCCAATTTAATGGTGGAACTCAACAGCAGTTCTTATTTTGAGGAAGCCTCTGCAAACAGTAAAGATCCTGATTTAAGATTGGAGGCAGTTTTAAGTGCTCAAAAAGTAAAACTTGGTGATATGCTTTATTTAAAAATTAGCATTGCTAATAACAGTCAACAAGTATTGCCTCAAACGGTTGCAGTGCTTCATATTCCAGGAGGAGTCAATTTAAATCCTGAAGAATTATTGTTTCTAAAAAAGCAAGGGCTATTTGATTTTT